>NZ_AJLK01000109.1 GCF_000317205.1 Fischerella muscicola PCC 7414
CTATCTGCAATATTATTGGTTTTCAATTCTTTCAGCGTAAGCTTCACAGTTTTGAGAAGGCAGAAAAGCTACTTTGTCTGCCTTCACCTGCTTAAACAGCTGTTGAGTTGATATATTTCGAGAAATTTGAAACCTTCCAGTTTAAACCATGAACGCGATCGCCTATATTTGGTTTAGACGATGCTCCATCGCACAACAGACAGTTTTCACATTGAATTCTGTCGTCTTCTGTATTACGACAAAGAATTTCGTTAGACATCAAAGGAGTATTAGGAGCGATAATTCTAAAAGTTCTCCAACCCCTAAGTTGAGCTTCTTTTGCTTCAGTTTCGCTTTGCACCGAAGCCATTAAATATTGTTGCCAACGAGGATCGCAACTTCGCCATTGATGGGTATATCCAGTATATTTTTGAGATGCCAAAATCATCGGCTCCCACACCTCAATTGGTATTGCTGTCGGATCTCCGTAAGAGCCTATTCTCATCGGATAGTGATATCGTTTCAATACTTCTATTTCGTTGGCGCTAAATTTTGGATAACTTCCAGTTGCATACTTGCGATAAATATTGTTGATACCTAACAAGTTTACGTAGCAGCTACCCAAATTACTCAACTTTAAAGGGCAGTTACCACAAATGCCTATGTCTAAACCATTTTTTGCAGCATCTGTGGGGACAAATTCTTGTTGCAAAATCCAAGACTGAATTAATCGTCCAGTTTTACGATTGGATGTAGGCAAAACAAATCCTGTCAAAATCAGGGCTATTGGTGAACCGTTAATCAAAGATGCTCCTTCCCAAACGATGTAGCTATTCTGTAACATAGTGATAACAGAGATGTTTGAGATTGAATGAATTGAATTTTTTTGAGTTAATGAAGCGTTGACCAAATTTGTGACAGTAAAAAGGGGATAAGATATGATCCACTCCCCTGTTTTTGGCTTTATTATTCAAATTCTCATTAGATGGTGAAAGGCTTCAATTAATCAAAATTTAATCCTCACGTCATCTAACTCAAATTTTCAGAATTCATTAGCATTCACTCTCTTCACTTATTTGAGGCAGAAGATTAGCATTTATACGTTCGGCATATTCTTGTCTACGTTGCCAAGATATTTGATTTTGCACTATCAAATCATCAAGGGTTTTACCTAACTTACGGTTTGCGTATTCAAGCAATTGTTCTAGAGAATATCGCTTTTCTTCAAGCTTGCCAAAATCACTTGCAAACCGCTCTTTAAATTCATTCCAATCAAAAACTTCTTTAAGGTGTCGCTTGGCAATCAGTCCGCTCTGAGGCGTAAGCCGTAAAAAATAACTTTTAGCAAAGGAAGTTTCACCAAAAGTAGAGCGGTTTTTATTTATTGCAAATAGGAGATTTATCGGTAAAACCCTGCTACATACATCCAAGAGATGAAAATCTCCGCCGATCTCGTCGGACGTAAGCAGTGGAAAAAAGAGAGTGGATATCACCAAGCGCCCAAACCGAGAAAGCGAGCCGACCGGAGTTGATGACAACAACGGGACAAAGTTGGTATTATCAATAAAGTTGGTAGTAACTTCGATAGTTACTTTCTCTACTTTCTCTGTACTTTCAACTAGAACTTAGCAGCAGTATTCTTAGCAAAACTTGCTCCTAATTTTTCTGTAGTTAAACTGAGGCGTGTTGTATGCATTTTACTCGTCGTATTGCTATTGTGTCCCTAACTCTATCGATACTTGGGTTATGGCAACCTACTTTAGCAGACCCAGGAAACCGCGCTCCTTGGGAATCAGAAAACCAACCAGCTCCTTGGGAAGAGAATGCTTGTTCTGGTGGTACATCACAGATATTTCGCTTAGGCGGTGAGGTCAGTAATCCAGCAATCTTTAACTTGCAAAAGCTCAAAAATTTGCAAGAGGATTTAAAGAACCAAAACCCATCTGTAGTTACCGAAGTTACTGTATCTTTCCAAACAGGAGCAGGACTGAAAACAGAAACATATTACGGAGTCCCTCTGTGGGAATTAATTAATAACGAGAACGCTACAGGGCCACTTAAACCTGGTAATTCTGGTCCAAATACAAAAAACGCCTTCCTCCGACAATACGTTCTTATTGAAGCGACTGACTGTTATGGAACGACTGTGGCTATTGGCGAAATCCACCCAAATTTTGAAGGTAAACAAGTACTAGTCGCATACGCAAAGAAAGCCAGCGATGGTAGTATTCAAGATTTGACCGATGAAGGCTTTGCTCGTCTAGTGGTTCCTGGTGATAAAGCAGGAGGACGTTACATTAGCAACGTTAGAAACATCCTAGTACTCTCTGCTCCTGCTTCCCCTTTAAAACCTAAGTATTTTTGGCGACTTTGACCCACTTTTGAGGTTATGCCAACTTAGTTAGTAAAAAAGTATCAGCAGTTACGTTTTCTAAATGTGAAAGCTGTTACCAATAAAGTCAGGAAAACTCGATTTTTTATTTGACATGAGAAAAGTGTAAATGTTTAGACTGAAAGCCGATTTTAGCTCCTACTGTATAAGTTCTTTGTGAAAAAATTAGAAGGTGAACAAAGGTATTCTGCCGAAGAACTAAGTAGCCAACATAAACTAAAAATTCCTGAATCATGCGATCACACTTGAGCAAAAGATAATTCCAGAAGCGATCGCCTTGACTCCAACAGGTTGAGAGTGAAAGTAGATTACTAAGAAATCAGCCATAGCTAATTTTACTGACATGATTTTGACAGTATCATATCTGCACAGTAATTATTTATTTGATTAAGATAAAGTAAAAATTAGTTAGATTCATACCTATAGTAATAGGCTTCAAACTTAGTAATTGCTACCATTGAGAAGTCGTGAGATTACCAGGGAAAACCAGTAATATGCAAGTTAGCGCTCGTAACGCCCTCAAAGGTACTGTCAAAAAAATTCAAGTTGGCTCTGTCAACGATGAGGTAATAATAGAAATTGCACCCGGAGTAGAGGTTACTGCAATTATTACCAAGTCATCAGTGGAAAATCTGAAACTGAGTGAAGGTAAAGAGGTATATGCTGTTGTCAAATCATCAGACGTCATGATTGCCGTTGACTAAAATTTTTGGTGTTGCATAATTGCGGCATGATTTTATAATAGACATCTCCAGAAATGAAGTATCGACCCTGACTGCACAAGGCTTTTATCTTCTTTTTCGGAGATGTCTAATTGCCTCAAAAACAATCACCCTTCGGGTACTGTTCGAGAAGGGCTTCGCCCAACGGCAGTTCGCATACCCTTCGGGAAGATTAAGATCAAGCTACTTGATAACAAAATTTGAGGCTTCGCCCAACGGCAGTTCGCATACCCTTCGGGAAGCCCTCCGGGTACTCTACGAAAAGCACGTGGCGTCCAAGACTGCGCTGCCTCACAGCTTCAGGTGTGTCTTTGCGTCCCTGCGTCAGCCTAAATCATCTGAGGGGGTGACAAGGGGGATGTAACTTAGGCTTGGCTTGCCTTTCACTTTAATCACTGCTGAAAAGATGAGAATTAATTGAGCGCGATCGCGCTTTGTGAAAATAGGAGTTTTGAGTGCTGATGAATAAGAAAAATCTTGCTGTTGCTTTTTATCTTTGAGGGCGTCCGTCACCTGAAAGGCTTGCCCTGCCACAAGTTGACTGCGGTTGTCACCCCCTCAGCTAAATCATCCTATTATTCAGCAACACCAAAAATTTTAGAATTATCCAAAAAGGGCTGATTGACTGACAAAAGTTTGAGTTTAAGAAATTAAAGCAGAAAAAAGGAGGCGCAGATTTCCATAACGACTAATTTCGCCGTATTCTAGCTGGTGGGTAAACACAGATAGAGAAATAGATGGAAGCGACCTCCCGTTTATATGATGACTTGCTAGCACTACTGAGTCAATCGAAAACATGGACAGACATAAGGCACTTAAAAACACTCGTTTGGATGGTAATTGCGTTAATCTGCTCAGAGTGTATAAATTTGACCAAGTGGGGTATTTATATGCAAAGTCGAGCTTTGTTTGCCCAGAGTCGTCAGAGGCGGTTTAGCCGATGGCTACACAATAGTCGTATCAATGTACATTCCATTTATGGAACCATCATCCGCTCTGCGGTGAAAGACTGGAAACAGGAAGTGATGGTACTGATTTTAGATACCACAATGCTGTGGAATGAGTATTGTATAGTACGAGTATGTGTAGAATATCGTGGACGTGCAGTACCTATGGGATGGCGAGTACTGCCTCACAAAAGTAGTAGTGTGCCGTTTGAAGTGTACCAGCCATTATTACGTCGAGTATCACGCCTTGTACCGACTGGGGTAGAAGTCAGGTTTCTTGCTGATAGAGCTTTTGTTGATACTCACCTGTTGCGCTATCTTAAAGAACAATTAGGGTGGCATTACCGGATTCGGGGCAAAAATGACTTGTGGGTTTGGTGTGGAGGGAAGCCACCACGTCAACTTAAGCAATTTCATCTGGGTTTAGGAGAAGCGATGTTACTCCAAGGGGTAAAGATCACTAAAACTGATCCCTATGGGTTGGTATCTGTTGCTGCTTGCTGTGATCCGATTAGTAGAGAACTTTGGTACATCATCAGCGATGAAACTCCCACTCTCCAAACATTTCACGAATACAGCCAAAGATTCGATATTGAAGAGAACTTTTTGGATGATAAATCCAATGGTTTTGAGTTAGAACGTTCTCAAATCCGCTCCTCTATTGCACTGTCTGGCTTATGTTTAGTTTTAGCAGTGGCAACACTTTACCTAACCTGCCAAGGGCAAGAAGTAGTTGCTTGTGGGCTTCGTCGTCGAATCGATTGCCATTGGCAGCGTGGCAATAGTTATCTGAGAATTGGTTGGCAGTGGATTAAGGGATGCTTGCATCAAGGGTGGGAATCCTTCCATTCTTTGCAGCTTTTTGGTACTTCTGACCCAGAACCTGCTATTGCTTCCAAGAAACAGGCTCAAAGGCAGTATGAAAGAGAGTTTCGGGTCAAGTCATATTGCTATTCTACTTGAGTTTTGTCAGTCAACCAGGTACCAGCACAGTAGCTTCAAAATATATCTACTTGGAATGAGGTATATTTTTTATTCTTAATCTTGATTCTTATCCAACATAATCTCGCATTTGCTCGTTGAAATGCTCAACTGTTGTTTCCTCCACTTCTAAAAGTAGATTACCGATATCAAACAAAAGCCGCATAGTACCTCGATAGCCAACTTTGATTAACTGCTGAGTATGACCCAAACGGTCAAAAATCGGAATTCCTTGGCGAAACAAAGGAATATTGAGGCGATTGGCGATGGCAACTGCATGAGAATTAGAAATCAACAAGTCAGCTCCAACTGCTAGTTGCTCAAAGTCTTCTAAATCACCAATAGTAACGCAAGGAATCGGCAACTTTTCTAACACAGGAGAACGTGCTGTGGTAACAGCTGCGTGAATATGAGTTCCCATGGATTTGAGGAAACAAACTATTGACCAAAGTAAATCTGGTTCCAATGCTAAGGCAACTCGCTTGCCACCAAAATAAAAGTGAGTATCTAACATCGCGTCTTGCAACTGGCGACGTTGACGGCAATATTTCTCTGGTACACTGTTGCCACTAATGTCTGCTAATGCTTGCAGGAATTTATCTGTTGGTTCTAATCCTGTGAGTTCACCAAACATCTCGTAGGGTATGCCAAACCTTTGCTTTAAAATTTCTGCTGCACCGTGCATACTCTCGCCAAGCGCTAAAGTGAATGCACAACAGCCGATGTCTCGCAATTGTGCCAGAGAAGTACCACTGGTTGTGATCGGACTGTGAGGAGCATCGAAGTGAGTATCTAGTATGCCAGACAGATCAGGCACGATGATCGGCTTCAATCCAAAGGAAGCAACAATCTCTTTGATTTCTTGTATATCTGCTGGTGTGAAAGCAGAACTCGCTAAAATAACGACTTGTTGAAGACGAGTTTCAAGCTTATCGCTTTTGATGGGGATTTCCTTAACTATGCTTTCTGTTGCCGCCGCAAAACCATCCTGCAATGTACCTTTAAAATCTGGTGTCGAGACTAACACAATCGGTAGATGATCTAGTTCTGGATGGCGTTGGCGAATCTCCTTCAAGAAACGTCCCATGTCATCCCCTCTAGTTTCTGTCAATCCAGTGGTACACAAACCGAGAATTTCGGGTTTAGATATCTGCACTAACGTCAGAATTGCCTGTTCCACATTCTCTTCACCACCCAAGATAGTCGCAACTTCTGTCATTGCCGTACTTGCAAGTGGAATCACCTCACGAAAATGCCGTACCAGAACTACTTTAGTGAAGGCTGTACAACCAGGAGAACCATGTAAAGTTGGCATCATCCCTTTCAATCCCAAAAAAGCTAAAGTTGCACCCACTCCTTGACTTTGCTTGAGAGGATTAACTGCAACAGATGTATTTGTAACGCTAACAATCGCCATGATTTGAACTCCGATTACTAGTTTGTCATTTGTCAATCGTCAATGGTCATTAGTCATTGATCATTGGTCAAAAGTTAATATTTATTCTCCCCACACTTCCCACACTCTCCACCTCCCTATCACCCCACCTCTGTTTTTTCCCACGGTGCTTTTTGGTGTAATTGCTTCCATACAGGGCTAAAGAAAGTTGCATATAGTTCTTGTGCCACTTCTAAAATCCCCGCATAGCCTGTGTAAGGATAATGAACTTCTGCTCTTATATCTAAGAAAGAGATTTTCGCTTGTAGGGCAGTATATTGATAGCGATCGCTAGCAATTAAAATATCAGCTTGATGATCGTTAATAACCTGAAGAATTTCTCTAGGACTGTCTTGTGGCAAAAAGATGCTATCTTTGCCTAACAAGCTTTTAATCCTCGCTTGGTCTTCACGACTATTTTTCTTGCTACTAATAGCAATAACGGACATTCCCAACATCTTAGCTGCTGAGATGATTAACCAACTCTTGACATCTCCGGTATAAATGACAACGCGCTTACCTTGGAGGCGAATACGATAGGGAGTTAGTTTTTCATCCAAAGCAGCAGTTTCTTGAGCAATCAACTTTTCTGTACGTTGGTGTAAATCATTGTTGCCTAATTTCTCTGCTATATTCTGCAAACAGCGGTTTATGTCTTCTATGCCATAGAAAGATGCTTCAATGTAGGGAATACCATAGCGTTCCTCCATTTTTTTTGCCATTTTCAATAGCGATTTGGAAGCAATCACCACATTCAACTTGGCACGGTGGGCATAGCAGATTTCTTTGTAGCGAGCATCACCCGTAATTTTTGCCAGAAGCCGAATACCTAATTTCTCCAACAATGGTAGTATATTCCAAAGAGCACCGGCAATATTGTATTCACCGATCAGGTTGATATCGTAGGGAGTGATCTGCTCTGGTTCCGCCGTACCAATCACGTATTCGAGCAAAGCTTCACCAGCAATACGGATACCCAAATTTTTACTGCCAACAAACCCTGGAGAATCTACAGGGATAATTGGTATACCAGTTACCTGGGTGGCGGCTTTGCAAGCGCCATTAACATCATCACCAATAAGAGCAGAGACACAAGTTGAGTAGACAAATACCGCAGCAGGTTTGTAGCGTCTGACTAATTCCAGAATGCCTTTGTACAGCTTTTTTGCGCCACCAAAGATAATATCATTCTCATCTGTATCAGTTGTAAAGCGAATCTTGTACAATGTTGAACCGGAGGAAAAACTACTGCGATTTCCCCAAGAATTACCAATGCAACCACTAGGGCCGTGGATTAGATGGGCAGCATCAGTAATTGGTACTAAGGCAATCATTGCACCATCAAAGGCACAATCGGATTGAGCATCTCCAGAATTAGATGATTGCGTGCAAGATTTGTCTTGATTTTCGGATCTTGGCTCTATAGGTAGGTCATTGATTTCTCCTTGGCTGGTTTTCATAAAACCTCTCGATAATTTGGAAATCCTACTAAATGAATTGTCTGTTCTACAATTGGAGGAAAGGTGGGCTAATTATTGCCCACCTGTGCTGTGGTCTACCGTTAGCCGGTCAAACTTTACTTCTTGTCGCTAGAAGTCACAATTTCGACATTGCCTTTTTTCAGTGCTTCTAGGGCTTCGCCTTCAGCATCTTCTTGTTTTTTCTCACTTTCTTTAGCTGCTTTATCTGTCTCAGTCAGTTGCTTAACTTGTTCATCGCTTTCGAGAATACCAAACTCAATCAGCAGCTCTTCTAGCTCGTCCATTTCCAGGGGAGTTGGAACAGCCATAAATTCGTTGTCGATGATCTTCGTAGCTAATGTACGGTATTCATTTGCTTGATTGCTGTCTGGTGCATACTCATTTACAGTCATCCGACGCAACTCAGCATGTTGCACAATGTTGTCACGGGGGACAAAGTGAATCATTTGAGTACTAATTCGTCTTGCCAACTCGCTGATTAAGTCCCATTCGCGGTCAGTTTTACGGCTGTTACAAATTAAACCACCCAAGCGCACACCACCGGAGTGGGCATACTTGAGAATACCGCGAGAGATGTTGTTGGCAGCAAACATCGCCATCATCTCACCAGAGGTAACGATGTAGATTTCTTGGGCTTTACCTTCACGGATAGGCATAGCGAAACCACCGCACACAACGTCACCCAATACATCATAGGAGACAAAATCTAGGTCTTGGTAAGCGCCGTTTTCTTCAAGAAAGTTAATGGCAGTGATGATACCCCGACCAGCACAACCTACACCAGGTTCAGGACCACCAGATTCTACACACCTAATATTACGAAAACCATTGATTACTACTTCTTCCAATTCTAAGTCTTCTACTGCACCCTTTTCTGCTGCCAGGTGTAACACGGTGGTTTGAGCTTTACAGTGGAGGATTAAGCGGGTGGAGTCAGCTTTAGGATCGCATCCTACAATCAAAATCCGTTTACCCATTTCTGCCATTGCAGCGAGGGTATTTTGCGAGGTGGTAGATTTACCAATACCGCCTTTACCATAGAAAGCTATTTGTCTAATTCTTTCGTCGGACATGATGATTTCTCCTGTAATGGTTTGATGGGTGGGTCTGCGATTTATGAATGAAGCGTAAAAGTGTGGAGTTACGTTTAGAACGTCAAAGCGTGACGTTCGCACAAAGTACCCACCGGTGGCGATCGCGACCCTGCAAAAATATTTTTAAGCATGAATACTCAGCTAATTCAGTTGTTGAGAAATTTCTAATGTTTAGTAGTTAGTGGAAGCGCAAAGCTTTGCAACTGTACAGTTGAGTGTTTTACTTGATAGCGATCGCAACTGTTTTACCCGACTACTATCTCTTACGCTGTGATCAGAGTATTTACCCAAATCACACCGTTGCAATAACTTGATTGCAGACATGCGAATATGTCTTGAGTACAACTTTATAGTTGCAGTTACTTCAGGAGCATCACAGTCAGATAATTGCTCGCATACTCAACAGAGTTTAAAAGGGTACTTAGAGTTGAGCAGCGAAGATTCTCGAACTACCAATGTTGTTGCCCACATCTGAGAGTGACTATACTACTGGTAGTAATTACACAAAGTTTCCCTGCTTACCACCAAACCAACCAATAGTAGTACCACCAATCAGTGAACAGTCCTAAAATCCTAATAGCTCTAACTGATAACTGTTAAACTCTACCCTAAATAGTTGCTACAACTTCCCCAATCTTACTGATGTCATAGCCACCGAGAACCTCTAACTGAGATTGGACTAGCCGATGTCCCAAAGTACTAAGCAACTGCTGTACTGGTGCTTCTTCCAAGTATTCCTTGAGAATCACCAAGTCGTATCGCGCACGATGTAGGAGGACAAATCCCAACCCAAAGGCAGTAGCTATAGATGCCGTACTCACACCTGCATCAGCAATTCCTGAAACTACAGATAAAGCAACATCTTTATGGCTGTGGACGATATGCTCAAATCCTTTAAGAGTATGGAATGGAACTTGTTCTTCTTGGAGTTTTCTCTCTAAAAGCATCCGACTGCCAGAACCCGGTTCACGGTTGACAATGGTTGCTCCTAAATCCACCAAATCAGAAACTGTTTTAATTCCCATTGGGTTTCCCGGTGGAACTAATAATCCCTCTTCCCAAACCCCGATAGTGATCAGGACAGCACTTTTACCTGCTAAGGCTTCCCGCACAAAGGGAATGTTATATTCCCCAGTTTGGGGATCGTACAAGTGCATCCCGGCGATATGTACTTCACCTCGGTCTAGAGAGCGCAATGCAGCCATGCTGTTTGCAAAATTGTAATGGACTCGCAACTGGGGATGCCAACGTTCGGTAGCTTTCGCCCAGAGAGAAATTACAGGTGTACAACCAGCAATCACAACTGTATTGTGCAGTTTGTCCATATCATCCAGAAGCCTGACTTGGACTTTATTTGTTCCTATCTGGCCTTGTGCTTCACCGTCGGCTGGAATCATTTCGATACGAAAAGCATCGTTCCCAACCAAGGGATAAGCTATCCATTGGCCTCCAACCCGCGCGAGACTAACTCGCACTTGCCGTCCAGTGGGGACAGGTTTAGTAAGAACTGCCTCAACTTCAGGCAAATCTTCCTCGAACCAGAATAAGTTCTCGACTTGGCAACCAAGTGCTTTGGCTAAACGTAGTGACACAGCAACTGAAGGAGCATATTGTCCTGATTCCACACCACTAATAGTCTGACGAGTCACCCCAGCTATGTTAGCCAAATCTTGCTGACTCATGCCCAAACGAGTTCTAATCGACTTCAGGTTATTGCACAGACTCCCGTCTTGCTTCATGAGGCTGTATCTCTCCGTTACAAAAGCCGCAGTGGACAAACTTAATCTACCGAGGCAATAGCAAGGTCTTCTAGTATATGCTGTTTTTGCTGGAAGATCAGAAGACTGCTGTGACAATTCTAATCAACCTACGGTAAGCATAACATACATTTTGCTAAGATATTTGCTAATTTTTGATCTCTTCGGAGCAAGCATAGTGTACAATTCACTAAGGTACTTGCGGATTTCTGCTATTACAGCAAGTAAGTTTAACTTGTTGCTAGTTTACTTAGCTGCTTTCTTATTCCCCTATAGTAAGCTTAACATACATTTTGCCAAAATAGTTGGTAAAGGAAAATTTTTTATTCTACATCTGTTTATTTTCAAGAAAAACGGGTGTAGTGTGTGGGGGTGTAGGGGAGGAAAAGTGTTTCTTTAGTTTACCCTCAAAGGACATGAAGGACGGGTTGAAGACCCTTGATTTAGGGTTGGCAGATTATTCCCTACCTAGAGTCACCAAACAGGGATTAATTACCGCATAAGCTTCTGTTCCTTCGCATAACTCCAATTCATCTGCTGAGGTAGTAGTCATGATCGAAATTAACTCTACTTCATGAACAACCTTTAAAGTTACCTGAGAGCTTACTCCTGTGCGAATAACTTCTGTGACTACACCTTTAAGGATATTGCCAGAGCTAACTTTCAGAGGTTTGTTGCAATGAGTGATTTCTATATAGTGAGTCTGGATCTCTTTTGCTTCTTGCTTTTTGCTTGGTATTGATTGTGGCGATCGCGCTTGAAGTTGCTCAAGTCCACGTACTAGTTCCCGAAGAATTTCCGTTTTAGTACGTTGTAACTTTTCGGCTAATTCGTCCAAAAGTTTTCGCTCTTGCTCTGAAACTTGAAATGTAATCCATCCTTGTTCTTTTCTTGGCATACATTTTTACTACGGTAAAATTTTACCAATCGTTTATTTTAGGAATAATAATTCTTCAAGCGCTAATAATCAATGAAAATAAGACGATTTTTGGCTTTGCTTGGCATTGTTGTTACTAGTAAACTTTACGGTAACAATGTTTACTCTTTAAGCTATTAATGGTTGTCCTGCTGAGTCGATTAAAACGATCCCGTCGTTATGCAATTGAAGTAGTTGATCAACTCTCAGCGTAGATGCGATCGCTATCAGGCATTCCCACAAGGTAACAACTTCAAGTTAGAGTATCGTTCTCGTAAGGAAAGAAGCTTGCAGCCAAAGAGCTAAAGCATAACTATAAGTCATATGCAGATGGAGAATATGTGCTAATGCAATTATTTTAGCATAATGCATACCAAACTTGCTATAAAATCAAAATCTGTAAGTATTTTTACAAAATACATGAGATTGTTGCTGCAAAAAAAATTTAAAAATAGCAAATAATTTTGCAATGTGTGTGTTATGCTTGCAGTAAGGGGAATAAAAATAGTAAAAGCATTAACGAGTCTTCCCATAGAAACGAGATGTTTTAGAAGACTTTAGTTATTTCCATAGAAGGTGCTATTGAATCAGTTACGATTTTTTGTAACTTTATTCTTGAGGTGTTTGATAGATTGCAGTTCTTGATCAAGATAAGAGTTTTATCTTTTTACAGGTCATCTGCGGTATTAGATAATTAGTGAAATTTTAAGTCACTTCAGTTGCTGCAATTGAGTCCATGTCACATTGAAAATTTTTGTTGAGCATCACGAAATAATTAGCTTTGTGATTTCTCACTCAATACAAAGGCTTGCTTGCTGGGTTAGGTGTATCTAACTTTTATCAGTTAGATGTATCTAACTTGGGGAAAGGGAAATTTCCCTTTCCCATTTCCTTTCCTCTAATCTTCACAGGTTTAATAGGTTTTCTGCTGATAGGGGATGTAGGGAAATACCTTATAAGACACCTTACCTTCTGGAATTATGATGGTTACTCCTTTTACTGCCAACTCCCCTATCTTTCCTCTTCAGACTATAAACACAATAAATAACTAATTCTAAACACTGTATCTGTTATGTTGATTTATTCATCAGTTACTGTATTACTTGCCATTAATTTCTTTATTCTGGTTTTGTATAAGTTCAAAATTATCAATTATGCCAATTGAGGTATTGATTGCAGTCAGTTTTATTTTCACTACACAAAAATGCATTTTTTGAATCGTAGTAAATAGTTACTACAGATGCCTTAGCTATTACTAGGAGTTAAATTTATGGTGACATCTTTAGAGTTCAATAATAAACAAAAAATCCTTTTTACTCAGGATTTTCAAACTTCTGTTACTCTGTATGCAGCTGGTAGCTTAAGAGGTGCTATTTCAGAAGTTGCACAGGATTTTGCTAGAGAATATGACATACCTGTAAGACTTGAATTTGACCATTCTGGTTTGCTACGAGAGCGTCTTTTAAATGGAGAACACAGCGATATATTTGCTAGTGCTGATATAGGAAATCCCGCCACTTTAATGAAAGCTAATAAAAGCAGCCCAGTAGTGAATTTTACCAGGAATAAAATGTGTGCCATTGTCAAACCTGGTTTAAAAGTGACACCAAATAATCTCTTAGATTTGATGTTAAATCCAGAAATAAAATTAGGAACATCAACACCAAATGAAGATGCTTCTGGGGACTACGCACAGGAAATATTCCGTAAAGCTGAAAAAGTACAACTAGGTAGTTTTAACAAGCTAAATCAAAAAGCATTACGTTTGGTAGGTGGACGTAATTCTCCTATTGTCCCCAAAGGAAAGAATGAACTTGCATACTTCATCAGTGAAACACAACAGGTAGATATCTTTTTAAGCTACTGTACTGCTGCTAGGTTAGCTCTTTTATCATCACCTAATTTACAAATAGTGGAATTACCAGAAAAACTAGCACTCAAGGTCAATTATGGTATGACCTTAATGAAGAATGCCAGTAATTCTGGAGTGATGTTAGCTATGTATATTCTTTCTCCAGATGGACAAAAAATCTTGAATAAATATGGGTTTGATTCACCTTTAATATCTTGCACACTACAGTAATTGCTGCTTATAAGTGAGGAGAAAAATGAATTTAAAAAAATGGCACAAGATGTAAATTCAGATCGAAATCAAGAATAAGTAAAATACTTATTTTTTCTTCCTTCACCCTATCCTAACTCAGTACAAGTAAGGACATGAACAATACTAAAGTAAAAATCAACAAACTACTTAACGAAACGAACTGTGAACATAATCAAATAAAGTTGCAGGATAATAAAAAAGTATCTTGCAAAAAGCCACCACAACCAGGCGCGGCTCAAGGAAATTGTCCTTTTGAGGGAGCAATGGTTGCTCTTGTACCAATTACTGATGCTGCTCATTTAGTACATGGCCCGGTTGCCTGCACTCGTAACCCCTGGGGAAGTCGTGGTAGTCTCTCATCAGGTTCTAAACTACACCAGATTGGCTTTACTACTGATTTGAGTGAGAATGATGTCATTTTTGGTGGTGAACAGAAACTTTATCAAGCCATTCTCGACATCGCTCAACGCTACAATCCTGCGGCTGTCTTTGTCTATTCTACTTGTGTCACTGCTTTGATTGGTGATGACATGGATACTATTTGTCAAGCAGCTGCAAAAAAAATTGGTATCCCAGTTATTTATATAAATGCACCTGGATTTCTTGGTAGTAAAAATTTAGGCAACCGTATTGCTGGTGAAGCTTTATTGGAACATGTGGTTGGAACTGCGGAACCAGAAATGATTACACCATTCGATATTAATATTATCGGTGAATACAATGTTGCTGGTGAAATATGGAATGTTTTACCACTGTTGAAGAGATTAGGTATTCGTGTTCTTTCCAAAATTACGGGTGATGCTCGCTATCAAGAAATTTGCTATGCTCATCGCGCCAAGTTGAATGTAGTGATTTGCTCGAATGTATCACTAGGAATGGCACAAAAAATAAAGGAACGTTATGGAATTCCTTACATTGAAGAATCTTTCTACGGTGTGGAAAACATGAACCGTTGCTTGCGAAATATTGCTGCAACATTAGGCGATTTTTATCTTCAAGAACGCACAGAATGGCTGATAGCAGAAGAAACCGCAGCACTAGATATTGCCCTTGCTCCCTACCGTTCCCGCTTAAAAGGAAAGCGTGTTGTTCTTTATAGTGGTGGTGTTAAAAGTTGGTCAATTATTTTAGCAGCAAGAGATTTAGGAATGGAAGTTATTGCTACTAGTGATAGAAAAAGTACAAAAGAAGAGAAAGCCAAAATTAAACAATTACTTGGTCAAGATGGCATTGTTTTGTCCAAGGGAAGTCCCAGTGCATTACTACAAGTACTGGAGAATACAAAAGCTGATATGTTAATAGCTGGAGGAAGCAATCAATACACAGCACTGAAAGCACGAATTCCTTTCTTAGATATTAATCATGAACGTCATCATGCCTACGCTGGTTATGCAGGGATGCTGGAAATGGCTCAGGAATTATATGAAGCCTTGTATAGTCCTGTATGGAAACAAGTCAGAAAACCTGCTCCTTGGGATGAAAAAAATTGACCATGATTAATGAGTCATTCATTTTGGTTAGCGACACATGACAAAGTACACAAAATAATTACTAAATTCTGGAGTAAATCAATGAAAGTAGCTTTTACTACAAGCGATGGAACCTATGTCAATACTCACTTTGGTGTGGCAAAAGAAATTGATGTGTATGAAGTATATATGGATGGATTTCATTTTGTTGAAACTCTAACCTTTGAAGGTGATCTAGAAGAAGCAACCCATGAGGATAAGATTACACCCAAAATGGAAGCAGTTCTTGACTGCAAAATACTATATGTTAAAGCAATAGGAAAACCAGTTGGAAACAAATTGATGAAGCAGGGTGTAACTATAGTCAGAGCGCAAGAATATGATAGAATTCCCGATATTTTACATATGCTAGTACAAAGTATGAACGGTAGCGCTCCACCTATGTTACGTAAAGTTCTGCAACCAGAAAACAATAACTTGGCATATGCTCATGAAGAAGAATAAGTGGATTCTGGACAAAAAACAAAAAATGTTTGCCCAAATGATGAATTTGACTGACATCAAATTCATAGTTTAATGCTCTATTATTTATATTTTTGAGTAGAACTATGTTCTACTTATGAAGAACAAGTTTCCTGATTAATTCTAGATATCAGGAGCTTTTTTAGTTTTTATAATAAGAAATAATAACTATAAACTTAATATTTATCGCTTAGAATTTTTCGTATATTTTTACTAATTACTGTTTCAAAAAAATGAAATGTTTATTCTTAATATTGTTGTTTTAGTTACTGTTAACAAATAAAATTATAGTTAATATTTTGAAAGAGAAAAGAAAGAAGAAAGTTTCTTCTCAAAGAACAGAAGTAAAAGAAGCTTTCATCTAGTATTGGTATTGGCTTAGGAGCAATCAGTTATGCCATTGAAACTATTAAAATGCGACGAATCGATCCCAGAACGTGAAAAACACGTTTATATCAAAGAAAAAGGAGAAGACACAACTCAATTTCTACCTCTTTCCAACATTGAAACAATACCTGGTTCACTTTCAGAACGAGGATGTAGCTACTGTGGTGCCAAACTCGTAATTGGTGGTGTTCTCAAAGACACCATTCAAATGATTCACGGCCCCATTGGTTGCGCCTACGATACCTGGCACACCAAACGCTATCCTTCTGACAACGGTCACTTCCAACTCAAATATGTTTGGTCAAGTGACATGAAAGAGTCACACATTGTCTTTGGTGGTGAGAAACAACTCAAGAAATCGATCATCGAAGCCTTCAAAGAATTTCCCGACATCAAACGGATGATTGTCTACACCACATGCGCTACCGCATTAATTGGTGATGACATCAGAGCCGTCGTCAAAAGTGCTCAAAAAGAACTCGGTGATGTAGATATCTTCTGCGTTGAGTGTCCTGGATTTGCTGGCGTGAGCCAATCCAAAGGACACCATGTCCTCAACATCGCTTGGATTAACGAGAAAGTCGGCACACTAGAGCCAGAAATCACCTCTCCCTACACCATAAATGTGATTGGGGACTACAACATCCAAGGTGATACGTTTGTGCTAGAGAAGTACATGGAAAAAATGGGTGTACAAATCATTGCCCATTTTACTGGCAACGGTACTTATGATTCATTGCGAGGAATGCACAGAGCGCAGTTAAACGTTACTAACTGTGCGCGCAGTGCTGGATACATTGCCAATGAGTTGAAGAAGAGATATGGTATTCCCCGTTTGGATGTAGATACTTGGGGCTTTGACTATTGCAAAGAAGCTTTGCGGAAAATTGGTGCCTTCTTTGGCATTGAAGAAAGAGCCGAAGCCGTGATTGCTGAAGAAGTCGCCAAATACCAAGACAAGATGGATTGGTATAAGGAACGGCTCAAGGGCAAAAAGGTGTGTATTTGGACAGGTGGTCCCAGACTATGGCACTGGACAAAAGCATTGGAAGATGATTTGGGAATGCAAGTAGTTTCTATGTCTTCTAAGTTTGGACACCAGGAAGACTTTGAGAAAGTAATTGCCAGAGGTCAAGAAGGGACTATCTATATTGATGATGGTAATGAGTTGGAATTCTTTGAAGTCTTAGAGATGATCCGACCAGATGTGGTGTTGACTGGGCCGCGTGTGGGTGCGTTAGTCAAGAAGTTGCACTTGCCTTATATCAATGGTCATGGTTATCACAATGGGCCATACATGGGATTTGAGGGTGCAGTGAATATGGCGCGTGACTTGTACAATGCCATTTACTCTCCTTTAATGAACTTGGCTGCTATTGATGTCCGTGACGATGAAACCAAGAAAGATACATCGAAAGATGAAAACAATGAGAGTTTGAAACAGAAATCTGAGGAAATCACAGCCTACATTCAAGAGCGAACTGAGGAAATCACAACCTACATTCAAGAGCGTTGTTTATGGCAGTTTCACTCTCGTTCCTGGGACAGAGAAGAAAACATCAATGGTGTGATCAACAAAGCGATCGCTATCTTCAACGAAGAACAAGTAGTTAATGAAACTCTTGTTGACAAGCTTCATTATGCAGACGCAAAGATCCTTGTGCTTGATCTCAAAACTAAGTTCTCATGGATAAATAAAGCTCAGAAAGCACATATTACAGCAGTACTGGAGCTAGTTAGACAAAAGCTGCTCCATATTGCCATCACTGGCTCGCTTAATGCTGAATTGAATCATTCGCTTTACTAGATTTGAGCAATACATTGCTGAGTCAAACCGCTTACATTTAGTTTGGTGGAGTACTTGCGATTCTCTTACTGTCAATTCCACCAAACTCACGCAATCACTCACCAATAATTCTAGCGAAATTCAATTCTATAGAATAAGGTGGCAAGTTTAATTTAACTTCCACCAGCAAATTTCTTCAAAATTTCTACACTCTTCCGGAGGCAACAAAAATGTCTTTAGCTGTCAAAAAGAAAGAGCGTGCTGGAGTAATCAATCCCATATTTACCTGTCAGCCTGCGGGTGCAGAATATGCAACTATCGGTGTCAAAGATTGCATTCCTCTGGTGCATGGTGGACAAGGTTGTAGTATGTTTGTACGACTCATGTTTGCCCAGCATTTGAAAGAAAACTTTGACATTGCATCTTCTTCACTCCATGAAGCTAGTGCAGTATTTGGTGGTATGCCAAGGATTGAGGAAGGAGTGAAGACTTTGGTAGCGCGATATCCTCACCTGCGGTTAATTCCTATCATTACTACTTGTTCCACTGAAACCATTGGGGATGACGTAGAAGGAACAATCAACAAGCTCAACAAATTTTTAAAGAAAGAGTATCCCGATCGCCCAGTGAAGTTGATTCCCGTACACACTCCCAGTTATCGTGGCAGTCAGGTGACTGGATATGATGCTGGTGTCACCTCTTTGATTGCTAACTTAGCCAAAAAAGGTGAACCGAATGGCAAATTAAACATCATTACCGGTTGGGTTAACCCTGGTGATGTTACCGAAGTGAAACACATCCTCCAAGAAATGGGTGTTGAAGGTAACATTTTATTAGATACGGAAACCTTCAATGCTCCCACCATGCCAGATAGGAACAGCTTTACCTTTGGTAATACCACCATTGAAGATATTGCTGATTCTGCCAATGCGATCGCTACCATTGCTCTATGCAAATATGAAGGTGGTAACGCAGCAGAATTCTTGCAAAGGGAGTTTGGTGTTCCCGCAATTATTGGCCCCACACCAATTGGTATTAAAAACACTGACGCTTGGTTACAAAATATCAAGAAACTAACTGGCAAACCAATACCAGAATCCTTGGTAATAGAACGAGGCAAAGCGATCGACTCCTTAGCTGACTTAGCTCATATGTTCTTTGCTAACAAGCGAGTAGCTATTTACGGCGACCCCGATTTAGTAATTGGCTTGGCAGAGTTCTGTCAGGAAGTTGAATTAGAACCAGTATTGCTGTTGCTGGGTGATGATAACCAGGCTCCTTCTAAAGACCCCAGACTAGCTGAGTTGGACAAGAAAGCAAACCACGCTGAATATAATATCGAAGTGATCTGGAATGCGGATTTGTGGGAACTGGAAAGCCGCGTTAAGGAAAGAGGCGATATCGACTTGATTTTAGGTCATTCTAAGGGTCGATATATTGCGATCGATAACCAAATCCCAATGGTGCGCGTAGGCTTCCCCACTTTTGACCGTGCAGGTTTGTGGAAAAACCCTGTGATTGGTTACAGAGGTGCGGAATGGTTGGGAGATGCGATCGCTAATGCCTTGTTTGCAGATATGGAATACAAGCACGATCGCGAATGGATCTTAAACGTCTGGTAAAAGGTTGACACAAAGACACGGTAATGAAGGTATAGAAGAGGACACTTGATTACGAGATTCCTGACTGATTCAAAAAGTCGGGAGTCTCATTACTCCAGAGACTAGAGAAGTATTATGGCGACAAACATCGATGCAAACGTAGTATTTTACGGAAATTTAAGCGAATTGTATCGCTTGGCAAAAGAAGGTAAGATTAAGACTAGCTTACAAGGTAGTCATACCCGTCCCTGTAAATTCTGGACTGCAACGAAGATTTTAAGTGGCATTAAAGATGCAATTGTTATTTCTCACGGGCCTAGTGGCTGTGCGTATGGAGTCAAGCGAGCATACAAACTGACTAATAGCCGCAACAGTGGTTCTCCTTATGAACCTGTAGTAACTACCAACATGAGTGAGAAAGCGGTGATTTTTGGTGGCGAAAAAGAATTACAAGGCGCAATTCGAGAAGTAGATCAAAAATACCATCCCGATGCGATCGTTGTGGCTACCAGTTGCGCGTCTGGAATTATTGGGGACTGTGTTGATGATGTGGTAAATAAGGTACGCAGCGAAATCCAGTCTGAGATCATGACAATACATTGTGAAGGATTCGCAGGGGAGTATCGCAGTGGATTTGATATAGTGTTTCGGCAAATTGTAGACTTTATGGAACCACCCACTACTGAACGTAAAGCACAATTAGCCGATGCTGTCAATATTGTCGGTGCAAAAATGGGGCCGGAAAGAACGGAAGTAGAAACTGATGTTAAAGAACTAGTGCGACTAATCGAAGGAATGGGAGCCAGAGTTCACAGTGTGATTGCTGGTAACTGTACATTAAAGGAACTCAAACAAGCACCAAGTGCAGCAGTTAACTGTACCTTGTGCTTAGACCTGGGCTATACCATCGGTAAAGCCATGTTAGACAAATTTGGTACTCCCCTCAACTCTACAATCCTTCCCTATGGAATTTCTGCTACAGAAAAATGGCTGCAAGGCGCTGCAAAATATTTAGGGATGGAAGAGCAAGCAGCCGCCTTGATGGAACGGGAATATGCTGCCATCAAGACTGAATTTGAAGAAGCTAAAAAATATATAGAAGGGAAGTTAGCAATTATCGAAGGACATGATGCGATCAAGTCCCTATCCATTGCTCATATGTTAGAGCGTGATTTTGGGATGCGTGCGGTCATCTATAACTTCCATCCCTGGAGTACAGAGGCGCGGGAAACCAGTGTAGATTACCTATTGGAAACGGGATTAGACCCGGAAATCTTGATTACGAAAGGAACACTGGCTTTTGGTAAGTATGAGTCGATGAAACAAACCGAAGATGAATTACTGAATTTTATTGGTGGTCTTGATGCCGATTCAGTAGTATATTTTGGTTCTTCCTTGAGTTTCCCCCACATTCCCGTTGTGGATTTAAATGCCATCTTAAATCGTCCGAGATTCGGCTATCGCGGAGCCTTAAAGGTAGCTAAGTGTATTAAAACGGCACTTCAGTATGGTTTTAGACCTCGCAGCTCGTTGACCAAACAAATGGTATTCCCGAAAAATTCAGGGTTAGCATCTGCTCAATCACTGACAGGAAAATTAGCCCAAGATTTGCCCGATTGTACCGTATATGCAGGTAAGAAGCGGGGCAAATGTTTGAACGAGTAATAACTTACACAATTTTACGGTATATGCAAAGAAGAGAAAAGGAAAATGCTCTCAGCAATAACAAGCGAAAATTCTCAGGTACTCAATGTAATATCCTCCCAGAAAGAACAACTAACCTTTGACAATTGCGATCGCAGTAAAGACCCAATCGTCGGCTGTGCCTTGGAAGGTATTGCCAACATGGTTGCTGGTATTAAAGATGTCAGTATTGTGATTCATTCTCCCCAAGGTTGTGCGTCAACTGTGGCGGCTGGGTATGATCACCATGAGGTTGATTTTACCAAGCGCAAAGTCGGTTGTACTCGTCTTTTTGAATCAGATATTGTGATGGGAGCGTCTGAGAAGCTCAAAGGTCTGATTAAAGAGGCGGATCAATCTTTTCATGCTAAGGTGATGTTTGTCGTTGGTACTTGTGCGGCAGATATCATTGGTGAGGATATTGAGGGTTTATGCAATAATCTTCAGCCAGAAGTAAATGCTAAACTCGTTCCTATACTTGCTGGTGGGTTTCGAGGTAATGCTTATGATGGTTTGGAAATGGGATTAGAGGCTTTACTTCCTTTTATAAAAAAAAGGCAAACTAAGAGAAGGGGTAAAAGGCCGAGAATTGTAAACATTATTGCACCACAGGCAAATATCAATCCTACTTGGTGGGCTGATTTGCAATGGATAAAGCAAACGTTAAAATCTTTAAGAATCAAGGTACAAACGGTAATTTCTCATGGTACCTCGTTTGCAGAACTGGAGCAAGCTGGTGAGGCAACCGCTAATATTCTTCTCAGTCATGATGTCGGGTATAAGTTTGCTCGGAAAATGCAGCAGACTCATGATATTCCTCTGATCCTCAATGATATACCTTTGCCAATAGGTGTAAAAAATACTACGCGATGGTTGCAGGCATTAGCAGCACATTTCAAAATAGAAGAAAAGAAAGTAGAACCATTGATCAGACAAGGCGAAGAAATGGTTGTAGATACGCTTCGCCGACGAGCATTAATGATTATTCCTCGATATCGTAATTGTAGAGTTGCGGTATCTGCGGATGGAACGCTGGGAATTGGACTGGTAAGAATGCTCTTTGAAGAGTTGGAGATGATTCCAGAAGTCTTGTTGTTTCGCTCGGCTATGCGTGAATCTCGTTCAATTCTGGAGCAAGAACTACAAAGTATGGGTATTTCTCCTCGCTTGGTATTTTCTGCTGATGGGTATCAAATTAAACAAGCTTTGAGGGAGGTTGATACTGATGCTGTTCTTGGCTCGGCATGGGAAAAATACATGGCAGAGGAGTTGGGAATTAGAATTGCTTTTGATGTATTTAGTCCGACTAACAGAGAAACTTATCTTGACAAACCATATTTTGGCTATGAAGGAATGATCAACATGATGGAAGTCATTGCCAACGATTGGGATAGAGCTTTTCGTTCTAAACATATACATTGGACTTAGGCATTAGCGATCGCTCTTGGGGAAGAATGAGGGCGATCGCTTAACTATGGTGGTATTATTGATTATTCAGACTTTCACTACTACCTGATTTATTACCTGCGACTAATTCTGGTTCAAAGTCTGGATGAAACTCAACAACCCAAGTCATTATTAATTATGCTCTTAAAAAATCATTTTTTTGGAAAGCTAAGTTGCTCTGTGAAAGGCTCGGCTTGCCTTCCATTAACGGATTGATTTACAATAGCTTGAAGCCGAAGTTATTGAGAGTCTCGCGCAAGTTCTTGCATCCTTTGAGATAGTCCAGGGTGGCGATTCTCTCGGCTGAGTGTTCTGACCAATCAACAGCGACATTCATCTTTTGTTCAGTGTAGAACTCTTTCATAATGTCGTTGTAACGAGCGATCGCTTCTTCTTGTTCTGCTAATTTATAAGTGTCTCGGTGCAACACAGCTGACTGGGGTAGACGCGGTTTAATTGCTGCTTTGACTTCAGGATTGGGATAACCTACACATAACCCAAACACAGGAAATACAAAAGGTGGCAAATTTAATAATGTGGCTACTTCTTGCGTATTTTTACGGATTGCACCAATATATCCTGTTCCTAAGCCAAGAGACTCAGCAGCAAGAGTTGCATTTTGGGCTGCTATTGAGGCATCGACTATTGCCTTAATCAATAATTCTATATAGTCTAAAGCAACATGAGGTAGTCCACGACTGTCAGCTATATGAGCCAGACGACCTAAATCTGCTAACCAAACCAAAAATAAAGGAGCTTGCTTGACATGGATTTGGTTATTAGCCAGCTTGTATAATTCTTCTCTGCGTTCTTGATCTTCAACTGCTACCACACTCCAAGTTTGCATATTAGCTGAACTCGCAGCCGATTGAGCAGCTGCTACTAACAACTCTAGGGTTCCTGATGGCAGGGGATCGGGTAAATAAGAGCGAACTGAACGGTGAGATAAAATCATCTCTACAGAGTCATTCCAAGGAAGATCGTAATTGAAGGGTATTTCACCGTAGCGCGATCGCAGTAACTCTACAGGATTAGTCATAATTAACCGTTAAACTCCAAATCTTCTAAGCTTGCAAAAAACTCCATCACAACAGCACTTCTTCACAAATTCTCTGTGTACCTCTGCGTTTACCTCCGCGTCCCTCTGCGTTTAAATTTCCAGCCTCTATTCCTCACAAAAAGAATCACTCAACATTCCGAAAAAACGCAACTCGTAAAGCCAATCGACTTTCAGATGGAGGGCAAGTAAGCGGTGTTACCATATGCCAAGAATTGTCAGAACGGGCAATCACCACTGAAGAATGGCTTAGGGGTAAAATATCTTGAAAGGTAGATTCAGGCTGCTCATCTTTGAGAATTCGCAAACAGCCACCCCAATCTCCAGACCATTGTTGATTGAAAAATAGCAGATGAGTTAAAACTTTATTCGGTTCGTCTGTATGGGGAGAATGTTGGTGTCCTGATTTATATTGACGAAATCCAATATCCATCACACAGTTTTTGAGGTCTAAACCCGACATTTCGGCTAAAGCTATGCGATAATCATCAGACCAGAGTCCTTCTATCAACTGTCGCCACACATAACTCAGGTGTTTTAAATCACTAGTAAGTCTTCCTTGTGCTAAACGCTGTCGCCAGCGATCATCCTTGAATTTGAGCATCAAAGGAATATCCTGACTAGGGGCGAGTATCTTTCCCCAGTAGTAGCCGTATCCCTCTCCTGTTGACAATTGAAACTCCTGGTGAGGAAAACTAGCAGTTAGTTCCAAGCTGGCTTCTGGTGAAAGCAAGTTTTTCATCAAAGCCCAGTTATATGGAACTTTTTGCATGACGGTGGTATGTATGGATTGAAGATTTAACATGATTTCAGAAGATAAATATTATTTTTGCTTGTACAAGGTGCGATTGTAATAGCGATGATGAAAGGAAGTTGGTAAACCGCATCGCAGGCCAAAAAGGTGGCGGTATCTTGAAAAGTGGCGTTGCTGTTCTGTTTTCCGTAGGCGATCGCATCAGGTGTATCATAAAAAATGGCTGTGATATGAGTGCAAATCTATGCGAATTCATTACTTACAACACGTGCCATTTGAAGGACTTGCCAGTATTGAACAGTGGGTGACACGGCATGGTAATATTATTTCTGCAACTAAGTTTTACAATGGTGACACTTTACCACCTGTTGATGACCTAGATTGGGTAATAGTCATGGGTGGTCCGATGAATATTTATGAGGATGATAAGTATCCTTGGTTAAATTCAGAAAAACATTTTATTGAAGCAGCAATTGAGAAAAATAAAGTAGTTATTGGCATTTGTCTGGGTTCGCAACTAATTGCTGATGTTTTGGGTTCTAAGGTCTATAAAGGTCAGGAAAAAGAAATCGGTTGGTATCCAATTACAATGACTCCAGAAGCACAAAATTATCCTGTTTTTGCGGCAATTCCTCAGTCTATGAATGTGTTTCATTGGCATGGCGATACTTTTGATTTACCTTCAGATGCGGTACGGCTAGCCTATAGTGAAGCATGTGCGAATCAAGCTTTTATTTATGGTGACAAAGTATTAGGTTTGCAATTTCATCTAGAATCAACTAAAGAAAGTGTTCATCAAATTATTGAAAATTGTGCTTCCGAATTAGTTGCAGGTAAATATATTCAGAAACCTGAAGAAATGTTGGCAAGGGATGATGATTTTAGGAATATAAATACTGCCATGTGTAAAATTCTAGATTATTTTGCTACTGTTACCTAATAATTTATAGAACTCCGATAGTATTGTGGCTCCTATTTCTGGTATATGAAAATCTTTTTTTCTAAACAAAATGTGCGTCTTTAGGATTGAATGCCAGCTTAATCATTGCATTGTGGTACACATTGTCGGATATATCACTCCGAGGTACTCTAGCAGTTAAAGTTTCCTCTCCCACTTTCACCCTAATAGTATGAGTCCCTATGCCACGTACGATCCTTTCCACTCGCCCTTCTATTGTCACCATTCCTGACTGATATGGAATTGAATAACTGGCATCATCAATATAGAAAGCATCACCGGATAGACAACAGGCTGTTATGGGTGTTTTTACTTCGCCAAAATATGAAAACTCTATACTGTTTGCCAGTTTAATCAAATAACCATGCTTGTTAGGTTGTAACTGGCACTTAATAATATTATCCATGCCTACCAGTCTGGCAATTTGCTGGTTAGCTGGTCTGCGGATCAGAGTTTCCAATTTATCATCCTGGACAATGCAACCATCAAATAGTGCGATCGCTCGATCAGCAAAATGCAGGATGTCAGTAAAGTTATGACTGACTAATATAACTGCTGCTCCCCTCGCTTGGGCCCATTGTCGAATTTTCTCAATGATTTGTGGGCGGATTGCCACATCTAAGGAGGCGGAAGGCTCATCTAATAGCAGCAATTCTGCATCAGCTACTAAGCCACAGGCAATACAAACCCGCTTACCTTCGCCACCAGATAGTGCGCGGGCTTGTCGATGTGCTAAATGCTCACAGCCAAATGTTTCTAGGACAGTATATACCCTGTGCTTAATTTGGTGTTTTGGTACTCCTCGAAACTGTAATACTCTGGCAACATTATTAAAAACAGTGTCATCTAATAGTAATGTTTCTTGAAAAACCAAAGCCGAACGACGACGCAACAATGTTTGATTAGCATTGCGGACATCCTGCCCAAACAATTGCATCTCACCACAATAAGGTTGCAACATATTGATGGTTCTTAACAAAGTGCTTTTACCAGCACCATTGGGGCCAAGTACTGCTACAAGTTCCCCAGGACGGACAGCAAAATTATCAATTGATAAGATATTTTTCCGGGTTTTGCTATTGACCTTCACTTGGCGCATATTCAGGACATACTGGTTTATGCTCCCAAGATTTTGCTGTTGTGCTACAGCAGAGGATTCCAGATTCACAAAGGACTTCAGCCTAGTAATTTTACTCATAACATTTTCTTCTCGTGCTGTAAGATCGTCAGCGATACAATAATGCCGTAGGTGATGATGAGTAGAATGTAGGCGATCGCCATAGCAATATCAAAATTACCTTTTTCGACTTCCGTAACAATAGCTGTGGTTAGCACTCTTGTCTGACCTTTGATATTACCGCCTACCATCATTGATGCACCAACTTCAGAGATGACGCGACCAAAACCCGCTATCACAGCAGCTATCAACCCTAACTTTGCTTCCTTAATCAGCAACCAGTTAGCTTGCCACTGTGTCGCCCCCATCGATAGTAGTTTCCAGCGTAGTTTAGGATTAATACTGACAATTGCTGCAAAACTGAAGCCAGCAACAATTGGGAAAGCAATAATTGCTTGGGCTAGAATCATAGCTGTGGGTGTATACATTAGTTCAAGATTGCCCAAGGGGCCAGAACGCCACAAAAATAAGCTAACGACTAAGCCCACCACAACTGGCGGTAATCCCATACCGAAGTTAACTAAACTACTTAATACCTGTTTACCAGCAAAATCTGCTAAAGCCAACCATAATCCCAAGGGTACACCCAGCAGAACGCTAATAGCTGTCGCGGTTCCAGATACTAGCAATGTTACGCTCATAACCTGGAAAACATCGCGATCGCCACTTGTTAATAGCTCAATAGCTCTAATCGCTCCTTCGATGATTGTATTCACAATACTCTCTAAAAAAAATACTTAAATGTGCAATAGAGTAAATCTTGATAATCTTATACTCAAATTTCTTTCACAGGACTTACGCAAGTGTCATAAATTTCTTGTTGCGGCTATCCAGAGTCCAAAATAGTCACTAATCACTGTTGACTATTGATTTAAAAGCCGTAATCTTTTTCTGTTTTACCGCCATCAGTATAAAAGAGTGGTTGTCCATATTCTTTTTTTCCGTGGGCTGCAATCAGTTTCTGTCCTTCAGGAGATAAGACATAATTAATAAATGCTTTAGCTCCTGCACTATTGACTCTGGGGAATTTTTGAGAATTTACTTCCATGACATGGTAGAGATTTAATAGTTTCTTATCTCCTTCTACCAATACTGGGAAAGATAAATTTTTCTTCTGAAATACATATGTTGCCCGATCTGCTAAGGTATATCCCAGTTTTTGATTAGCGACTTGCAAAGTTTGCGCCATTCCCGCACCTGTTTGTTGATACCAAGCACCAGATGGTGTGATATTAGCTTGTTTCCATAAATCTTTTTCTAGTTTATTAGTGCCTGAGTCATCGCCTCGCGATACAAACAATGCTTGATTTTTGGCAATCAAGGAGAATGCTTCCACAGCATTCTTTTTCCCTTGAATTTTAGCCTTATCTGCATCTGGCCCGACAATCACAAAGTCATTGTGCATGACCAAGTGGCGATTAATTACCGCACCTTCTGACAAAACTTTGCGTTCGGCTTTGGGTGAATTGACAAACAGTGCGTCAACTTCGCCTTTTTCAGCCAGAGCTAAAGCCTGTCCAGTACCAACAGCAACCTTTTTGAGCTTATACCCTGTTTTATTTTCAATTGCTGGCACTAAATCATCTAGCAGACCGCTATCTTCAATACTGGTTGTCATTGCGACTATGACATTTTTATTTGTTGAAGATTGTGCATTAGCTGACTGTTGTAAGACTAGCAAATTACCAGCATCAGCACTCAAAATTGCCAAGCAAAAAGCTAAACAGGCAATGAAAATTCTCCTTTTCATATAATCTTTGGAAATATAGGATTTACGCATTAACAGAGTAATAAAAAATCTAAGATAAAGTGAGTGGTGTTGTGTGTTTATCCTTGGGGAACCAAGCTTAAAAGTTCTTCAACTGTGAGACTGCGTTTGGTTTGTACTGATTGATGTCGCACAGCATCTAATACTGATTGAATTTCTGCTTGACCGAGAGTAATCCCATGTTGTTGCAACACACTCAGCAATAAATGCCGACCGGAATGTTTGCCTACAACTAAACGCCGTTCCCAGCCAACATCTTCTGGGGCAAATGGTTCGTAGGTGACAGGATTTTGCAGCACACCGTGAGCATGAATACCTGATTCGTGGGCAAAAGTATTTTCACCAACGATCGCTTTCCAGGGTGGTACAGGATAGTTGGTGGCTTTGGCTACTAATCGCGACAGTTCTACTAATCGTTTGGTATCAATGCCTGTTTTAATACCATACAGGTGTTTGAGTCCCATGACGACTTCTTCTAGTGGTGCATTTCCTGCCCGTTCACCAATACCATTGACTGTGGTATTAACTGATAATGCTCCAGCTTTTACCCCAGCTAAGGTGTTTGCCATTGCTAGTCCAAAGTCATCGTGCATATGCATTTCCACTGCAATTGATAGGTGAGAAACTAGATGACTAACTTTGTTGTAAGTAGTTATGGGATCAAGAATTCCTACGGTGTCACAGAAACGAAACCGGAATGCGCCCCATTCTTGAGCAGAGTGGGCTACATACAGTAAAAAAGATTCATCGGCTCTAGAGGAATCTTCTCCACCTACAGATACAGATAAACCGCGATCGCAGGCAAAATTGATCGCATCCCGCAGGCGATCCAATACTAATTGTCTTTTACCCTGAAACTTGGCAGCAATCTGAATGTCAGAGACAGGAACAGAGATATGCACTCGCTCTAAACCACAATCTATAGATGCTTTGAGATCAGACAAGTTAGCCCGATTCCAACCGAGTAATTTGGCGTTTAATCCCAGATTGGCAATAGTTTTAATTGATTGTGCTTCTTCATGCCCCATTGCCGGAATACCAACTTCCAGTTCTTGAACACCAATTGAATCAAGTAGAGTGGCGATCGCGATTTTTTCCTCAACGTTGAAAGCTATACCTGCGGCTTGTTCGCCATCTCGCAAGGTTGTATCGTTAATCTGAATCGTATGGTTACTCATAGTGAAGTATAGTTTATGACTTTAAATATTTGCGACTATTTCGCCAATCTTACTTGTGTCATAGCCACCAAGCAGCTCAAGTTGCGATCGCACTAGCCGATGTCCCAAGATGCTGAGAAATTGTTGTACTGGTGCTTCTTCCAAGTATTCTTTGAGAATCACCAAGTCGTATCGCGATCGATGCAGAGGAATAAACCCCAAATCAAAGGCCGTAGCTACGGATGCTGTACTGATACCTGCATCAGCAACTCCTGAGATGATAGATAAAGCGACATCTTGATGGTTATGAACAATACGATCAAATCCTTTAAGAGTCTGGAATGGCACCCGTTCCTCTTCAAGTTTTCTCTCTAAAAGCATCCGACTGCCAGAACCCGGTTCATGGGTGACAATAGTGGCTCCAAATTCTACCAAATCGGAAACTGTTTTAATTCCGATTGGATTTCCTGGTGCGACTAATAATCCCTCTTCCCAAACCCCAAGAGTGATCAGGACAGCATTCTTACCTGCTAAGGCTTCCTGCACAAAAGGAATGTTATGTTCTCCGGTTTGCGGATCATACAAGTGCATCCCGGCAATATGTACTTCACCTCGGCATAAAGAGCGCAATGCAGCCATGCTGTGAGCAAAATGATAATGAACTCGCAGTTGTGGATGCCAACGTTCAGTTGCTCTTGCCAAAAGGGAAAGCACGGGTGTACAACCTGCGATCGCAACTGTATTATGCAGTTTATCCATATCATCTAGAAGCCGAACCAGAACTTTATTTGTACCTATGTGTCTCTGTGCTTCACCCTCCAGATTTGGTAGCTTGCTTGTACAGGGAAACCAGTCTATTGCAACAACCTCACCATCTGCCGGAATTATATCAATGCGAAAAGCATTGTTCCCAACTAGAGGATAAGCTATCCATTGATCCCCAATCCGCACTAGGCTGACTCGTGATTGCTGTCGATTAGGGGCTGCTCCGGCAAGAATAGCTTCAATTTCGGGTAAATCATCCTCTAGCCAGAATAAGTCTTCAACTTGGCAACCAAGCGCCTTGGCTAAACGCAAGGAAATGGTAACTGAAGGAGCATATTGTCCCGATTCCACACCACCAATAGTCTGACGGGTGACACCTGCTATATTAGCCAAGTCTTGCTGACTCATACCCAGGCGATTCCTTATTGACTTCAGGTTATTGCAAATATGCATATCCAGCTTCATCAGCCTGTACTCTCCGTTACAAAAAGCCACAGCAGATACACTTAATTAGCCCAGGCAATAGAAGGTCTTCTTGTAGGTGCTTTTTCTGCTGGAAGACCTGTTAGTATTTTTGTATTTTTACATATTTTTCATTCCCCCTATGGCAAGCATAGCATACATGTTGCCAAAATAATTGCCTAAAGAAAAATTTTTTATCCCTGTATTTTTTATCAATAATGTATTTATAACTACAGAAAATTTATGGTTTTTATAATTTGTATGAAAGGTTTTAGGGACTTCCAGAGAATAAAATATACAGCTAATAAAAATGATAATCATTCTGAGGGGGAGAGAGCGGTTGCCGTCGGCAACCGCTCTCTCCCCCAAAAAATATGCAAGATAAATATCTGCACTCAACACTGAAAGAGCGCAGTCAACAGAATTACCATTACGAGCATAAAATTAAAAAAACTGAGACCTTTAATGCTTTTGGTGAAGAAGTTGGTTGGAAAGGAAGACTCGGATGGAAAAGAAAGGAAGATTTGACTTACGATCTTCGCTCTCCACAAGGTCATCTTCCCGCAAAAGTATTTCTTTGGTGTCGCAAAGACTTGTTTAGTGAATATTGTTCTCCGTTAATAATAGAAATCAACGGTAAATATTTCAGCGATAATTCTCTTAAAGTTGTAAGTGTTATGCAGCGATTCCAAGACTGTAAACTCTCAAAAGAAACGTTACCGCGATCGTGAGCTAGTTACACGAACTATAGAGAATTAATGGTGTTATTAAAGTATAAATTTCTGTCCACTATAGGTAAAGCTTTATAAATAAGTGGCAAAAAAGGACGTGATCGCAAAAATTATCTACCAAAGGCGATCGCACCCAAGCTAACAATACACTGGCGATCGCCTTCACTTAGCGATGTCAAATTTGTGCCAGTCACGTAAGCCTTAGCGTTCGAGAGGCTTTGCTACCAACCACTGGAGTTCCAACCACAGAACAGGATCTTTTTGCTTCAAGGTTGAGGCTGGATCGCGGATAATACGTGTAGCGTTCATGCAAATAGCTTCTGATATTCCCAGGTCTTTAGCAGCTCTTCTGAGAATGGCTTTGTAAGCATTGATTAAGGGAAACAGCTGATCCGGAGAGTAGACAACAAAATGTTGAGAAAGTTGTGGTGGCTTACCCCAATAGGAGTTTACAAGTTCGACGTGGCAATGTTGGAGCAATCCACCGAGTTTGGGACAGCGCTGTTTGACCACAGTGGTAAATTTTTGGACTAAAACCTCTTCAGTCAACATAATAAGTTATATTCCTTCTAGTAAGGTAAACAATTTTTGGTGTAGTTCAGAATGCCAATTTTTGAGATCAGGATAAGGCTATAAAAACCTCTCAATTGGGTTAAAACTAATCAGAAGTGAGGGATTTTTCACTTAACAACGTTGTTTGTTCTGTTGTTTGAGGACTAGCAATTCTGACCTGTTCAAAAAAACGAGACATCCAAGGCAAAGCCACAAGAATTCCCGCTAAAACTACCAAAAATACAGAGATACCAAAAATTTGGTCACGGTTAATTTCGAGAACACCACGTAAAATTACCTCTCGTAAAGCAGAAACAATAGTAATTTCTACTGCTGCTCCTACGGATATACTCTGTGCTTGCAGGTAGTCAATTAACAGGCGAAATAACTCTACTAAAATCAAAATGAACAGGATGTCAGATGTTACTTGCCGTAAATCTAGTGGATGCAAAAAAGAGGAGAACATATCTACCAGACGGATGAGCATCACACAGAATAAACCCAGGCAAAGAGAGATGATAATGAAGTCTTGAAAAAATTCCAGATTACGTACAACTCTATCTCGCTGAAAACAATTATTTAACTTTGTAATCAGCCGCTTTTGTGTGGAATCTTTGGACAGTCTAAAATTGTCAATATCCATATCTATAATAAGCAAGAAATTCTTTGACCAGCCCTTCAAGCAAGGAAGTAAGAATCTTCATTTCTCCTACCTTTATATTCATTTCCAGATATAAATTAGGACAAACAAAACAATCCAGATGACATCAACAAAGTGCCAAAAAATAGAAGTGGCATTTACACCAAAATGACCCGTGTCATAGTTACCAGGGATGAAAGAGCGACCAAAAACAATGATCTGCAACAAAATGCCAGTGAGAACGTGCAAACCGTGGAAGCCTGTCAGTAAATAAAACATCCCACCAAAGACTCCTGTGGTAAAGCCAAAGGAAAGGTGGCTCCACTCGATTCCTTGTCCGACTAAAAAGTAAGTTCCCATTGCGATTGTTAACAAAAGAAACTGACGAAATTTCATTAAATCGTGGCGTGCAAGAGCGTGTTCCGCCAAGTAGATCACAAAGCTACTGGAAACAAGAACTACCGTGTTAATTGCTGGATCCCTGACTTCCAGTCCGGAAACACCAGGAGGTAACCAGTTAGGAACTGTTGTTTTGTAGACAATATATGCTGTAAAAAAACCCAGGAAAATAAAAGTCTCCGAAAGCAAGAATACAATGAAGCCAAACATCTTATTGCCTTCTTCATCATGGGTATGCTCGTCGGAGGAATATTTTAACTCTTCTGCAATGAGCGAACTGTCCATTTGATAAATTCTCCTTCAGTGATTATTAATGGCTAATAGCCAATAGCCATTAATAATTAGCTACTAACTACTAATGCTCGGCTACCAATGGTTCAGATTTACCGTAGCCGTAAGGTTCACCTACAACAACTGGAATTTCCTCAAAGTTCTCTACAGGAGGGGGTGAAGAAACTATCCACTCAAGTCCAATCGCTCGCCAAGGATTCTTTGGTGCTTGCTGGTCATGCATCCAAGAACTAATCATATTCAGAATGAAGGGCAAAGTGGACACACCTAACAAAAATCCTCCAACACTGGCAACAATATTCCAAAATTCATACTCTGGAGCGTAAGAAGAGACTCGGCGCAACATTCCTTGCAATCCTAGTGGATGCATTGGAAAAAAGTTGAGGTTAGTACCAATGAAAGTTAGCCAGAAGTGCAACTTACCCAAGCCTTCGTAGTACATACGCCCAGTCATCTTGGGGAACCAAAAATAAATAGCAGCAAACATCCCCATCGTTACTGTGCCATACAGAACATAGTGAAAGTGTCCCACCACATAATAGGTATTGTTGACATGGACATCAATGGGAACAGAGGAGAGGGTGATGCCAGTGATGCCTGCAAACACAAATAATATTAATGCACCGAATGCAAATAGCATTGGTGTATCAAACCGCAGCTTGCCACCCCAAATCGTTGCAGTCCAAGCAAATACCTTAATACCAGTAGGTACAGAAACGAACATTGTTGTGACCATGAAAAACATCCGCATCCAGGCTGAAGTACCGCTAACGTACAGATGGTGTACCCAAACAATACCGCTAACTCCAGCAATCAAGAGCGATGAAACAGCAACAATTTTGTAGCCAAATAGAGGTTTGCGAGCAAAAACAGGGAATATCTCTGAAAAGACTCCGAAGACTGGCAGAATGATTACATAAACAGCAGGGTGGGAGTAAAACCAGAAAAAGTGCTGAAACAGAACTGGATCGCCTTCCTTAGTGGGGTCAAAAAAGCTAGTTCCAGCTGTTAAGTCGAGTAAAAGCATGACTGCACCTGCTGTTAAAACAGGTAATCCAAACAATTGGATAATCTGGGCACTGAATACGTTCCAAACAAAGATGGGCATACGGAAAAATGTCATGCCTGGTGCGCGCATCTTAACAATCGTGGTGACAAAGTTGATTGCCCCCATAATTGAGGAAACACCTGATATTGCCACAGCTAGCAGCCAGATAACTTCACCATTAATTAAGTTACCTGTAGGATTTTGCAAGCTGACGGGAGGATATGACCACCAACCTGCTTGCGCTGGGCCGCCAGGTACAAAGAAACTAGCCATCAGCAGGATAGCAGCGATTGGTATCATCCAAAAGGCAACAGCATTGAGTCTAGGAAACGCCATATCTCGCGCCCCAATCATCAGAGGCACAAGATAGTTAGCAAAACCTGTAAGTATGGGGAATGTCCATCCGAACAGCATCACTGTGCCATGCATGGTGAACAGGGCGTTATAGACACTACGGTCAACAAGGTCTGATTGTGGAGTAATTAATTCCCCACGAATGACCATTGCAAATATGCCACCTACCAAAAAGAGAATGAAAGCAGTAACAATATACTGAATACCAATTACTTTGTGGTCTGTGCTGAAGCTAAAGTATCGTTTCCAGTTTGTTGTAGGTTCGTGTTGAGCTACATCATTTGTAATATCTTCAACAGAAATATTTGTCATTGTTTTTGTCCTTGGTCATTTGTCATTTGTTAGTTAATAACTACTAACTACCAACCACTAACTATTGCTGTAATTGACTACAGGGGCTTGTGCAGGTGCTACCGTAGCCCAGCTTTTGATTAACTGTTTTGATGCTTGGGCATATTCGGAAGCTGCTTGATTGTTTGCAGTACATGGTTTGCGGTTTGCTGCTTCTTTTAGCCACTTTTTGTAGTCTTCAGGGGATTCAACAACAACATCTGCTTGCATGGTTGCAAAGTAAGTGCCACTGAATTCAGAATCGGTCAATTGGTATTTGCCAATACGGATAGGGGTGAATTCAAAGTCAATGTTACGGTTGGGAATAATGTCTTGCTTGACTCGGAAAGCAGGGATATAAAAACCGTGAATAACATCCTCTGACTGCATCGCTAAACGGATACGATGATTCACGGGTAAATGCAGTTCGGTACTAGTAATTCCTATTTCTGGGTAGCGAAAAACCCAAGCCCATTGTTTGGCATCGACTTCAATATCTTCAACAGGCAGGACATTAATATTCCCCGCGTCTTCACTTTCTCGCGTCTCCATGTCCTCATTCATTGGTGCAGCGTTTGCCGATCGCATTGCCATTGGCATATGCAAATGCATTGCTTGCATTGGCCCTTGAATCCCCATTTGCTCGTAGATTTGGTAGCTGTAACCTGCAATCCAAAACACTAATAATACGGGAATCGCAGTCCAGACAACTTCTAGTGTTATGTTTCCTTCAATTGGTGGGCCATCGCTAGTATCATATTTCTCGGCTCGGTGGAAAATCGCTGAATACAATAATGTTCCTGTGACTCCCAGGAAGATAAATGCTCCCAGTGTGATCAAGAAACTAAACAAATTATCAACTAGCTGCGATTCTGCTGCGCCTTGAGGGGGTAGCCAGGAATAGGCTAGATTGCCGATCCAGATACTAATGGCAGTTAAGGCGATCGCGATCGCACTTATAATCAAAATATTTCGGATTTTCATCAGGACAAATTTATTTATCAGTTAACAGTTTTCAGTTACTTCAGTAGTAAGTTGGGGTTTTGACCCAATCGCAACAATATATCAGCGGTATTATGAACCCCAAACTCAGCAGCCAAGTGCGCCCCCAGCGTACCGTGAATGTACATAAGAAGCATAATGAATAGCCCGGAAAGTAAATAGGTCAACTGCACTTGTTGAGCGTCATTTTTACACCAAACATAGCGCTGAAATCCTCTCCAAACAGCCATACCAACAATCAGCGCTAGAAGAAAAACACCACCTACTCCATGCCAAAGCATTGTTTGCATCGCTTGTAATCCCCAGGCACTCTTTACCTCAGTGGATGGTTCTGCCAACATCATTTCGTAAAAACCTGCTGCCACTGTCAAAAATGTGATGAGTGCTGAAGCTAGTATATTATACCAGCCAACATCAAAGAAATTAGAAGGAGTGGCAGGAATTGCTAAAAACTTGAAGATTGCTTTTTGTAGAGGGAACAGCACACCAATGAGATCAAAGGTAATGCCAAGGATGAACAAACCCAGAGTCAGATGGACTAGATTTGGGTGAATGGGTATGGCATAGGGCAATCCATTGACTCCCAGATGAGTTTTTAATTGGTAAATAACTTCAGGGCTCATTGCAGCAAGCCCTCCTTCACCGCTTCAACAACTGGCACTGTGTGTAGTCCATATACCCAAACCAGTTGATCTCCAAAATATACTTGTACAACAATCAAACTAGTTAAAATAAGACCTGCTGCTAGGTAATAGACTGATATCTTTTCTGGATTGCGGGAACGAATTACATAACGCCAAGCTGTAATAGCTGCAAGAATTCCTGAAAGCGACCAGCCAAGGAGCGTATGTAAATTAAGTACTGGTTGAGATACGTTATAAGGTTTTGCCAAACCTGCTTCAAATTGACCAAATATGATGGCGATGAAGATGGAGATTGTAGCGAAAAACATATTCCACCAGCTCACCTCAAAAAGACGGTGGTTACGAGTAAAGTACCCAATCACATCACATAAAAAGGCAAACAACACCATCGCAATCACAAAATGGACAACAATCGGGTGCATTGTATCGGGATACGGTAAATTATGGTCATTCATGGACAGAAAATGCTCAAGCATAGTATTTCTATGTATCAATTCTTGATTAATTGTTAGTAGCTAATAAACAACAGCTAGCTAATAAGTATTCACTCCAAAAAATCAGCGATCGCAATCTTTTGACTTTTATAAAGACTGAAGTTGGACTGGAAATCTATTTACATAACAGCAGCAACTCTCAAGATAAAAATCATTTTTGCACAACAGCTTTATATTGATAGGTAAAAGCTTGCTCGAATGAATATAGAATTACAGCAATTTATCGTTATGTTTATTCAACAAGTGTTTACATGGAAATCCAACTTCAATCCCTGAATCATAAACTCAATAGCTTTTGTAAAAGCAGTGTGCCACAATCTTAACACTGCTTATTTTGGACTATTGATTCCCCATAGATAAAGAATATCATACATCTTGCAAATTTACTTGCTAAAGTAAATTTATTTGCAAAGAGTATTCGTGGTAACAATTAATCAGAAATTAAAGGATTCTCCAGCAACAATTGGGTTTTTCTTGTTTTGTTTCTGGGTTAGCAGCTGTTGAACTGTTCAAAAAGCGAGATATTCAAGGGTAGGTCGGTTTTTCTTCTAGTCTCGCGGCTGATTCTAAGACATTTTTAGTTATCGATTTATGTGATACAAAGCTTTTGTGTGGTAACTTAACTGTTCTCATAATAAAATTGCTCAATAAATTGGCAGTCGCAAGTAAATTTGCGAGATGTATGATATTCTTGATTTATGGGAATCAAAAGCGAAATCACGAAAGGTCGATTCTGGCATAGACATTATGTTCATTGCTTTGTAATCTCTCAATTGTTGTCTTACTGTGGTTAAAGGTTAACCAATCGTTTGATGAACTGATGGTCATGCTCCGCAAGTTTCTGGAGGTATTGTGGAGGTCTTGATCGCTAGCAGTTCCAGAGTTGTAGGGAGGCTTTTGTCTGCTTGCAGTTCATCAATCGCATTGGGATAAACAGCATTTTTTTCAATCCATATTTTATATCAGGTCGTAATGGTAGTGAACAATAGTTGCAGGAATTAGAGTTAGTAAAAACATCTTGTTCACACTCAATAAATTACTCTTATTAATATATAAATTAATTAATTCTTGAACTAAATAACGAAATATATTAAACAGATACTCAACTTTATATACAAGTTAGGTATTTAATTTATAGTATCTAAAACTAAGGGTTTTCGTAATTTATTCATAAACACTAATTTGTATTATTGTTATCAAACTTACTATTAAATGATTTTGATATAGCTAATATTTTAAAAGTACAAAAACCTTTCATAAAGTGTAGAAATTGGTTCAGGAGCAAAAAGTTATGGCATTGAAATTGTTGAAATGCGATGAATCCATTCCAGAACGTGAAAAGCACGTTTATATCAAAGAAAAAGGAGAAGACACAACTCAATTTCTACCTCTTTCCAACATCGAAACAATACCTGGCTCACTCTCAGAGCGCGGATGCAGCTACTGTGGTGCTAAACTCGTGATTGGTGGTGTTCTCAAAGACACCATTCAAATGATTCATGGCCCCATCGGTTGCTCCTACGATACCTGGCACACCAAACGCTATCCTTCTGACAACGGCAACTTCCAACTCAAGTATGCTTGGTCAAGCGATATGAAAGAGTCGCATATAGTCTTTGGTGGCGAAAAGCAACTCAAAAAATCGATGCTGGAAGCCTTCGCGGAATTTCCCGAGATCAAGCGGATGATTGTCTACACCACCTGCGCTACTGCACTGATTGGAGATGACATTAGAGCCGTTGTTAAAGATGTCGAAAAACAACTCGGTGATGTAGATATCTTCTGTGTTGAGTGTCCTGGTTTTGCAGGTGTTAGCCAATCCAAGGGTCACCACGTTCTCAATATTGGCTGGGTGAATGAGAAAGTGGGAACACTTGAGCCGGAAATCACCAGCCCATATACGATGAATGTCATCGGCGACTACAACATTCAGGGCGATACGTTTGTCCTAGAAAAGTACATGGAAAAAATGGGTGTGCAAATTATCGCCCATTTTACTGGTAACGGTACTTATGATTCATTGCGGGGTATGCATAGAGCGCAGTTAAACGTTACCAACTGTGCGCGTAGTGCTGGATACATTGCCAATGAGTTGAAGAACAGATATGGTATCCCCCGTTTGGATGTAGATACTTGGGGCTTTGACTATTGTAAGGAAGCATTGCGGAAAATCGGTGCCTTCTTTGGTATTGAGGACAGGGCGGAAGCTTTGATTGCCGAAGAAGTTGCCAAATATGAATCAAAGCTGGCGTGGTATAAAGAGCGTTTAAAGGGTAAAAAAGTCTGTATTTGGACTGGTGGGCCAAGATTGTGGCATTGGACGAAAGCCCTAGAAGACGATTTGGGTATGCAAGTTGTGGCAATGTCCTCGAAGTTTGGTCATCAAGAAGACTTTGAAAAGGTGATTGCCAGAGGTCAAGAAGGGACTATCTATATTGATGATGGCAACGAACTCGAATTTTTCGAGGTGCTAGAGATAGTCAAACCCGATTTAGTTCTAACTGGGCCAAGAGTAGGAGCATTGGTGAAGAAATTACACTTGCCCTATGTTAACGGACATGGATACCACAATGGTCCGTATATGGGATTTGAAGGTGCTGTGAATATGGCACGGGATATGTACAATGCCATTTCCTCACCTTTGATGAAATTTGCTGCAATAGATATCCGTGAAGATGAGAAGCAAAAAGATATATCCAGTCAGGAAAACGATAAAACTTTGAAGGAGAAATCTGAGGAAATCATTAATGGTATTCTGAACAAAACTGCCGATATCTTTTCTGTAGAACAGGTGGTTCTGGAAACTCCTGCCGATAAGAGTTTTGATCCGAATACAAATATACTCATGCCTGAACCGTCTTATACTCCGACACCTGAAGAAAATAGGAAACTTCTGGAGAGTGAAGTACAACAATCAGCAGAATCTGTTGATATTACATTAACTGAAGCGATCGCAGCACATGAAAATTCCAAACTTGAAACTCAGCTATTGCTACCACATGCCAATGAAAAATTACCTCAATGGCAACAAATTGTCGAAAAACTTACTGATTTTTCGGAACAATTTCCCGAATACTTAGGTAAATTTTTCAACGAATACCAGCTACCAATTTTTTATTTTGCTTCAATTATTGCAGCAACTATAGCAGTTAAGATAGTTCTAGCTGTATTAAATGTAATCAATGAAATTCCACAGTTACATTTAGTTTTTGAGTTGACCGGAATCGGTTACGCAATATGGTTTGTTTTCCGATATCTACTCAAAGCTTCTACTCGGCAAGAGTTAGCTGCACAAATTCGCTCCATCCAAAAAGAAATTATGCCTAAAGCCAGTCGTCCATAGCACAGATGGTCGAGAGTAGCGATGCTTTCTGCAACAAGAATCGGGTTATGAAATGCCAACAAAACTGCTGCTGAACCTAATCTAATAGTTGAAGTCACAGCCGCTAAATGTGCTAATAACACCAAAATCGACGAACTAACACTGAAATCATTAAAATGATGCTCTGTTACCCAGGCTTCTTCAAAACCCAAGCTTTCTGCATGTTGTATAAGTGTAACTTGTTCAGAAATAGCACGTTGGACACTTTGGTGATTATCTTCGTAGTTACAGAAAAGTCCAGTTTTCATCACCAGCGTTATTGTTCTTGAGTAGCAATCCAATTTAGTTCTAACCAAAGGCGAGGATTAGACTGCTTAAGTTTGGACATTGGATCGTGTACCAAGTTGGTAGCATTTAGACACATCACTTCAACTAATCCTATTTGTTTAGCCACTTCTCGCAGCAAATCTTTTTCAGACTCTAGTATTGCAATAATACTGTTAGGGCAATAAATCCCTATATATTGCATATCCGAGACACATACTCTTACAAAATTAGTATGAATGACTTTCACGTAACACTGGCGTAACAACTTCCAGACACGTGGATGGAATTGCTCAATAATTGCACTAAATTGTTGGGCTAAATCTTCATCAGTAATCATGATTCTCTCCATTGTTGTGCTAGAAAATGTGATTTCCCGTCATCGCTTTATGGCTGCTTGGATTGCATATTGTACAAAAAGGATGGCGTAGGAATTTTTTGTGAATACAATTGGTGTTTTCTTCAAACACGAGAAAGTGCCTCACCAATTCCAGAAGCCGCCGTTTATCGAAAATGCCTTGAATTAATACTTCTAGTTGTGTTTCTCCAGTTGAGGGAAAATCTTCGCCATCGATAGTACGCCACGGTAAATATTCTTGCCAGTCTGAGGTTAATGTCCCTACTCTTGCCCGACTTCCATAGGCAATGACAACAAAGGCATTGTAGAAAAATAGTTTTGGTAGCTTTTGTAAGTGAGTTTGGAATCGTCCATAAGCTGTCTTAAGGGTGGCTGTTTCGTCTATTGGGTTCCAAATTATGACTGCCAATGGTAAGCCATTGATGAAAACAACTACATCCAAACTCTGGATATAACTCTCTTGCTTAACAGTGAATGGATGGATTACCAACCAATCATTGTTGAGTAAATTATCAGCATCAATCAGCCAGACTTTTTCATGAACAAGCTTATGATTTAACTGGTACGTCACGTCCACACCTGCTGTCAGTAGTTGGTGAAAGTGACGGTTATTTTCAAATAGTGTGAGATTCCCGATGCAATTAACCTGACAGATGGCTTGGGTGATCGCTCCTGATGATAAGCTGGGATTAATCCGTTGCACAGCACTATGCAGGCGATCGCGCAAAACTACCTCAGTAATACTGCTACGCTCTGTCCAATTCCCAAAAGTAATGATGTCTTTCTCTAAGAAAACTGTGTAGCCAATGACATCAAACCAAGTCAATAAGGACGATGGTACAGCAGATGTTGTAGAATCAAAGCTGCGGATAAAACTTGTGGGAATGCCACTAGCTCTTAATATTGCTCTTCTTGGCAGTCCAGGATTCATCTGAGGTAGACACTGTAATTTCTAAGCAATACATAAACTTTTACCCAATCAGTGTGATTGGTTGGTATATTCCTAGAGCTTATACCCCTTCTCTACCAACCATCAAAACCGAAATGAGTTACCAAAACTGTATCAATAGTATCAATTTACCAATAATATTGGTAAATTGATACTATTTCAACTGATAACGCTGATAAATGGAGGTTGAGAGAGGACTAAAAATCCTCTTAATCCTTTGCGATCACGTGTAAAGTGAGCAAAAGCTAGATAATGATTATATATATTTTATTGATAGTAGCTGTAACTTAATTCTGCAAAGGCTTGGAGAGTTTTTAACTCTTTCATCGCACCGCAGAGGTCAGGGGTTCGAGTCTCCTATTCTCCATAACCGTCAAATTCATATAGAACAACCGTTTCAATGATTTTTCACAGAGAAATTTGGGTGCTGATCAGCAATTACCCATTACCGACAAGGACGGATAGACGGATAATATAACTGTTTAAGCGGACATGATATAAAATAGAGATATAGCTCCCCAAAATTTATGTAGCAGTCTCTGCCAAAAGTTCTTCTATACCCAAAATATCCAAATCACCAATAATCTCTGCTTTTGTGTGAAACGAAAAGTGGCGCTTACCGCCTTCTGTTGTCCATACCTGTTGCAACATAGCATGAGGAAATTTACCGCTATTAAGTTGGGCAAGCATAGGTGGCCACTTTTGACTAAGTTTGCTCGCTTCGCCAACAAAAAGTTTAAGATTACCGATATGTGCGATCGCGTATATGCCAGAAGACATAATTAATAGTCATTTGTCATTGGTCAATTGTCATTAGTTAGTAGTTAGTGGTGAGTCAGCGCGCCCCAAGGGGGGTCCCTCCCCCAACCCCAAAGGGGGCCCCTAGCCCCCAATCCCCAACGCCAGGTGCTTTATGCCGGGAAACCCGTCCACCGCACTGGCTCCTCCCTGTCGGTCGTGGGGGCCGGTGAGTCCCCCATGAGCGACTGACGAACCCGTAGACACGTAGACGCGTAGACGCGTAGACGCGAAGCGGCTTCCGCAGGTAGCGGCTTCCGCAGGTAGCGGCTTAAGGCAGGGTAGTGGCTTAAGGTAAGGGTAGGGTTAGTTGTTGTTTGTTTACTACTCCTCATACTCCTCCTGTCCCCCTTCCCTTGTCCCCGATCCCTAATCTCCCTTACCTGTCTGAACTTTTACGAAATAAACCTGTCATACTTAGACCAGTAATTAATAACCCCAGTAATCCTAAACCATTCAAAAGGGGATAAATTTTTTCTAAATGAATAATTTCCAGAGTGTGTAGACTGAGGAGAAATGCACCCAATTGACCTTGACCGAACCATTCATCAACAATGGTATAGCCTACGCCTGTGAGTAGTGTCCAAAATAAAGGCAGACACAAAGCGATCGCAATCTGGCGATGATATCGCCGAAACATACGAGTCATAGTAATTACAGAGAAAATAAACTTTAGGTTATCACATTTGTAATTTCCTTGAGAGCGATCGCTCTTAAGGCTATCTGATTCACAATAAATAAAGATAGGTGTTATCTTCACGTAAGCTCATGTACTTAACATACTTAGACAGCAATAGTTGGTTAGTCGAAATCGCAGACAAACGAATACTTATTGATCCTTGGCTAGTAGATTCGTTAACTTTCGGCAATCAAGATTGGTTTTTTAAAGGTTCTCGAACTCAAGATCACCCCATCCCAGAAAACATAGACTTGATCTTGCTGTCTCAAGGGCTAGAAGATCATGCCCATCCCCCAACACTTAAGCAACTTGATCATAATATTCCAGTGGTAGCTTCTCCTAATGCTGCCAAGGTAGTACAGCAGCTAGGTTACACCCAAATCACAGTGCTTGCTCATAATGAAACCTTTACTTTAAATACAAGTGTAGAAATCAAAGCATTTCCTGGTTCGCCCATCGGTCCCACTTTAGTAGAAAATGGTTATCTCCTCAAAGAGTTGCCAAGTAATTTGACTATTTATTATGAACCACACGGATATCATTCCCCCTCACTAAAAGCAGCAGCCCCCATAGATGTTGTGATTACTCCACTTGTTGAGTTGACTTTGCCTATAGTCGGGCCATTTATCAGGGGTGGTAAAAATGCCTTAGAATTAGCCCAGTGGTTGCAACCCCAAGTCATGCTACCCACAGCAGCTGGAGGCGATGTCACGTTTGCAGGATTCCTGACAAATTTCTTGCAAACCAAGGGAAGCATAGAGGAATTTCGTTCGTTACTAGCAAAAAACAATCTTTCTACCCAGGTAATCGAACCCAAATCAGGCGATCGCATTCAGTTGCAATTGCAGAAAAAGGGTGTAGGGGTGTAAGTCATGGCCTTATATTTAGATTCGGCGATCGCATCAGAAGCGGAAATTGCCAAGCGCATGGGTTGGGTAAAAGGTATCACTACCAATCCTACACTTTTAGCTCAAAGTGATATCCCACCAGAGTTAACGCTGAAAAAATTAGTCACCTTGACAAATGGTCCACTTTACTATCAATTAACTGCCTCTGATTTCGATGGCATGGTGCAGGAGGGAAAAAAGGCTTTTGAAATTATTGGTGAACAGACAATACTAAAAATACCAGCCACACCAGTAGGTTTTGAGGTAGTAGCCCATTTGTCGCCTCAAATCACTTGTTCAGTTACGGCAATTTACAGCGCTTCCCAGGCAGTAGTAGCAAAAGAAGCGGGTGCTAAAATTGTGATCGCTTATGTCAACCGCGCCACCCCTTTGTTGGGTGATGGTATTGCTTTGGTAAGGGATATGGCAAGTATCCTTGCTGGTAGTAATACCGAAATTTTAGCTGCCAGCATCAAATCACCTCAACAAGCAGCTGCATCGTTACAAGCCGGGGCGCACCATTTGACTTTACCATTGGCAATGTTGCGGGCTATGGCCACTCATGAATTATCAGAGAAAACAGTAGAAGAGTTTGCTTCCAATGGGATTGGAATAATTGCAATATAGAAAGAAAAGAAACGAACACCGATGGACACCGATGCACACAGATGGCTTATCGGTGTTCCATGAGTGTTCCATGAGTGTTCGATATCTATTAAAACTTAACAGTAAGCGATTTCCTTCAGGGTGCGATCGCTTCTTTAAAACTATTAATTATTACTAAATTTAATGTATAATCTCTGCCTTAATCTTCTACAAGAGAAGTTATCATGGAGCGTGTTATTTCAGCCCTGGGGTTAATAGTTTTCCTTGGCATTGCCTACGCTTTATCTATACAACGTCGTGCAGTGGGTTGGCGAACAGTGGCGTGGGGGTTGGGTTTGGAATTTATTGTGGCGCTGCTGATTCTTAAAACTCCTAGCGGGTTAACAGTTTTTAAGTCTTTAGGTGATGTTGTCAGTAATTTTTTAGCCTTCTGTGATGTGGGTGCTAAATTTGTTTTTGGAGATAATTATAAAGAGCATTTGTTTGCTTTCCAAGTCTTGCCCAGCATTATCTTTTTCTCTGCATTTATCAGTGTGTTGTATCACTACGGCATTAGCTGGAATATTAATTTGATATCTACAGATGAATGCAGATATAGGCTCAAGCGATCGCACAATTACCCATTACCCATTACCAATTACCCTAATATTGTTTCTTTGTATATCCCAATATCCAATTGTGTGGCTGCTTTAATTGTTTGTACTTGCCTTGAATCATTAACCATAAAGCCATGCGAGTTTGCAACCATCCCTTGCTTAGATAATACCCTGGCTTGGCGTTAATACCCTCAACGGAGTTTTGACCTAGATATGTCATGACTCCGCAGATGCTATCCATTCCTTCTATTGTCACTTTTAAAAAATGGTCGTTGATGTGTCCACTGGGAAGCATGAAAATAGCATACACATGATGCCGACCACGCCAAGGCTCAATTACGATTTTTTCTGGATGGATATAGAATTTATTACTTGTTGATTTGGAAACAAATTCCGGTTGCTGACAAGTGATTAGAGGCGATCGCTGTGAAACATAAGAAAAGCCAAGAATACCCAATAAGACCAGCGTTAAAAATAGATAGATTAGATTACGTTTTTGCACTAGCAATATCGATTTTCCTCTATCTGATTTATATTCGATAGGCTAACAAAGGGTCATAGAAGTAAAAGCTAAGCTGACTACAAAATACTTTTTTAAAAAAGTATTTTGATTGACTAAGAGCGATCGCACTCATAAAACAAAGCCAATAGCAGCAAGCATTCAATGAACAACAATCGCTGAGAGTGATCACCCAAGAGGGTGAAAAACAATTCAACCATTTAGGTGAACTAAGTGCGTGAGGTCGAAATTGGTAAAAAAAGGGACTCTAGAAATAGAGAAGAAAAACAACATTTAATTCTAGACAAAAGAGTCCTATGAAACTTAAAATCTTAGCAGCTTCCGTACTTTCTGTTGCATCTATTGTCTTTTCATCTGGCATTGCCTCCGCTCAACAAGCAGTGCAACCACGTGGTATGAATGGTAACTACATTGGTGCTGGTGTTGCTGCTGGTGTGACTAATGGCGGACAAAATAACGATTCAGCTCAATTTGGTGGAAATGTGCAAGGAAGAACTGCCATTCCTAATGCACCTATTTCAGTTCGCGGTTCTGTCTTGTTTGGTGGTGATGCAACTGCGCTGATGCCAATGCTAACTTACGATGCACCTGTGGCTAAAAATACTAACGTTTACTTCGGTGGTGGTTACTCATTCGTTACAAATGAAGGTAAAAACACCCCGTTGGGAAATAGAAATGCTACAGTCTTGACCCTTGGTGCAGAATCAGAAGTTGCCAAAAATACCGTTATTTACGGTGATGCTAAATGGGGTATCGATGCTTACAAGAATAGTGATGCTGATGCTGTCAGTTTTCAAGCAGGTGTAGGCTACCTATTCTAGTCAAGGTTGGGAGATAGAGGTGGGGAGAAATTTTTCTCCCTATCACCACATCATCTCCTCGGCTTGAAGTACTAGTACTCTACCACACAAGTTTTGACAGCTTGCGAGACGTCAGATCCCCGACTTTTTTAAAAAGTCGGGGATCTAGCTGACCTATCAAAATCAATTTGGTGAACTACTAGTTGCCAAGACATTAGGTTAATTAACGATGGTAGCGCCTATAGTCACGTTGTTTGATCGGACGAATAGGCACTACTATATAATTGCGCCTTTGAATAGAGCGAATCGGAACCCTACGGTAGCGTTGTTGACGATAACGTCGGTAAACGCGATCACGAGGGTTGCGATCGCGGTTATGGCGATAATACTGTCTATCACAACGATGATTCTCACAATATCTACGAGTTTGAGCATTAGCCTCGGGTGGGACAGTTATAACAGATCCAGCACTAACAACCGCTGCCAAAAAAGCTAGGGTAAAACGTCTGAGCATATTTTTGACATTGATAAACCTGATCATATTTTTTATAGAAACAAAAAAATAGAATAAAAAAACTTAACCCGCAGCCAGATGAAAGGTTAATTCATTACCTTACGATCGCACCGATTGAGATAAACCTAAAGAGTAATGGAAAAACCGTCCCAAAAATTACAAAGCTGACTAAAATCAATCTAGTTAGCTGGGATTGGATATGGTATCTACTTCTACTCGCTTTTCGGATATTCAAAATCACTGGGCCCGCGCTTTTATTGAAGCTTTAGCCCAACGTAAAATTTTAAACGGGTATCCTAATGGCACGTTTCGTCCCGATAACTCAGTAACTCGTGCGGAGTTTGCTGCGATAATTGCCACAGTTTTTAACCAACCTGCCAAGCGGGAGTATGTGCCGTTTACTGATGTTCCTGCTAACCACTGGGCAGTAAATGCGATTAAAAAAGCTTACGAAACAGGATTTCTGTCTGGCTATCCTGATCGCAGTTTTCGTCCTAATAATAGAATTGCTAAAGGCGATGTTTTGGTATCTTTAGTCAGTGGTTTAGGTCTGAGTACTAATATTAAGCCTGACTTATTACCAACCCTTCCTCTTATCTATAATGATGCAGCTAGTATTCCTGAATATGCTAGAAATGCAGTGGCGATCGCCACTCGTGCTGGTATAGTTGCTAATTTTCCTAACGTGAAAATACTTAACCCTAATGTAGCAGCAACCCGAGGTGATGTGGCGGCGATCATATATCAAGCCTTGGTATATCAGGGTAACGCTGAAAAAATAGCCTCCAGCTATATTGTTGTTGCCCCGGAACCAGGAAATATACCTACCCCTGCTGCAATTGTCAGTCATAAACGGGAGTTCCGGGGGGCTTGGGTAGCTTGTGTGTGGAATAGTGACTGGCCTTCCAAACCAGGACTGCCTGTTGCCCAGCAAAAAGCTGAGCTAATCAAGATTATTGAAAAATTAGATGCTCTCAATTTTAACGCCTTGATACTTCAGGTACGACCAGAGGGAGATGCAGTCTATGCTTCCCAATTGGAACCCTGGAGTGCTTGGTTAACAGGAACTCAGGGGAAAGCACCAGATCCATTCTATGACCCTTTAGAATTTGCGATCGCTGAATGCCACAAGCGTAATATTGAACTTCATGCTTGGTTTAACCCTTACCGGGCTAGCACTTCCACTAATCCAGCCAAAACTGTTCGCCCCCACCTCGCAGTTACCAATCCAGAATGCGTCTACCTGTGGAAAACTCAACGCTGGATGGATCCAGGAGTGAAAATAGTTCAGGATCGGGCTTACAACGTCATCTTAGATGTGGTGAAACGCTACGATGTTGATGGCATTCACTTAGACGACTATTTCTATCCCTATCCCGTAGAGGGCCAATCTTTTCCCGATGACAAAACCTACGCTGCATATAAGGCGGCGGGTGGTACACTCAGTCTGGCTGATTGGCGTCGGGACAATGTTAACAAAATGGTACAGCGCCTCTGGCAAGGGATCAAAGCCACCAAGCCCCAGGTCAAATTTGGCATTAGTCCCTTTGGTATCTATCGTCCCGGACAGCCCCCTGGCATTACCGGCTTAGATGCTTACAATGTGTTGTATGCTGACGCTAAGAAATGGCTAGAACAAGGTTGGATTGATTATATTGCTCCCCAGCTTTACTGGCGCACCGACCAAACACAACAAAGTTATTCCGCCTTATTGAAGTGGTGGACACAGATTAACACCAAGCAAAGACACGTTTATGCAGGTAACAATCTCACAGAACCAAACAACAAGAGTCGCGAAAGTGACGAAATTGAAAAGCAGGTGAAAATTAGCCGCAGCCAAGCTGAACAGTTGTCGCTGGGGAATATCTTCTTTAACGTCGGTGTGTTGATGGAAAATAGTCAGGGCATTGCTGATAAATTGCAATTACTTTACAACAAACCTGCCTTACCTCCGACTTTATCTTGGCAGAATGCCACACCACCAGCACCTCCCACAACGTTGCAAGTTAGCAACCGTAAACTGACTTGGAAACCAGGTGATAACAGTCAGATTCGTTCTTGGACAGTTTATAGGCAGAGTGGTGATAGTTGGACATTGCAGCGAGTTTTGCCTGCTAGCACAACCTTTGCTACCGTTGAACCAGGAACCTATGCTATATGTGCCGTTGATCGGTTGGCAAATGAAAGTGCAGGAGCAGTAATAGGAGTTAGTTAAAGCTTATATCATGTCTGCTAGCACACTTATACTATTTGCCTGTGTTGGTAATTGGTAATTGGTAATGGGTAATTGGTCAGCTAAAAGCTCACTTAAGCTATTAGCAATAATTCCTAATCTAAAATCCAAAATCTAAAATCCAAAATTGGTATGAGACCTTATCATCAAGTTCCCATCCAAGAGTGTGGCGAACCGCTAGTAGTTATTCCTTTGGCAATGTTTGCAGTGGAATCTCCCCATCCTTATGAAAAATTAGGTGCGCCTTATGGGGAACATTCTCCCTATTTTCTGCGCCAAAGCGTGGTTGAAAGCTTGATTACAGCCCAAAATCACTTACAATTGCTGCGTCCTGGCTGGCGGATTCAAATTTTTGATGCTTATCGTCCCGTAGCTGTGCAACAGTTTATGGTAAATTACAGTTTTGCCGAAGCGGTACGGAACAGGGGACTTATTGCGGCAAATTTATCAGCAACTCAGCGTCAAGAAATTTGGCAAGAAGTTTATCAAATTTGGGCTGAACCTAGTTTAGATATAAACACACCACCGCCTCATAGTACTGGTGCTGCTGTGGATGTAACATTAGTGGATGAGAACGGCGCAATTGTGAATATGGGTTCGCCGATTGATGAAATGTCAGAGCGATCGCTGCCTAATTACTATGCCAATAGTGAACAACAAGATGCACAACAATATCATGCTAACCGTCTGCTACTGCGAGACGTGATGGAGAAAGCCGATTTTAAACGTAACCCCCGCGAGTGGTGGCATTTTTCTATAGGCGATCAGATGTGGGCTTGGTTGCATAATCAAACCAATCCAGGTCAAAATCTAGTAGCACGCTACGGTAGGCTAATTTAGTTACTTGGCTATTGGTTGTTGCTAGTTAATTGTTAAGTACTTCCAAACAACAAACAACCAACAACCAACAACACCTACGCATCTTCGGGGTTTAGCTGAATTAACTCCTCAGTCGTATAGGTTCCGACTGGACTCCAAACCAAATAAGGAACCAGCAATAAGCTAGCCAGTCGAGAAATAGGCAAAACAGATAACGCTAGCACTATACCTAAAACAAGACCGACTGAACCAATAATTTCTCCGATTCTGAGACTGCGAAACCTCAACATTAAGGGTATGTAGGTAACAGTAATAATTTCCAGCAACAGATAGCAACCCATTAGTAGCCAGGTTATTAAACTGCCTGGATTTTTTTGCCAAATAATATTAGCAGAAACAGCACCGCAAATAAAAATAGCAGTCCAAATAAAAGGTATTAGCGGCTCAAAAACTAACCAACGCGGACGACTTAGCTGGGCAAACCATTTCACATCACGTGGTGTGATAAAAAAACTACCAACTGCAACTAACAAAGTTACAGCCCCAATTACCATCCAAGATTGAATCATATAAATACTCCTTACTGTGTATTTTGTCAAGTCTTACACAGCAATTTTGGCAATTTAGGATATGAGTTTAATCAGTCGTTAGTCATATTGTTGATTGTTGGTAGTTGGTAGTTGGTAGTTGGTAGTTGATTGTTGGTAGTTGGTAGTTGATTGTTGGTAGTTGGTAGTTGATTGTTGGTAGTTTCTCCAAACAACAAGCAACAAACAACAAGCAACAAACAACACTTACACATCTTGAGGATTGAGACGTTCCATAACTTTAGTTGTATATGTACCGATAGGACTCCACAATAAATAAGGTACAAGTAATAGAGTTGCCCAACCAGAAATGGGATAAACTGCGATCGCTAAGATCACCCCAATAACAAAACCCGTTCCTCCCAGAATTGTACCTGCTCTTAAATGGCGAGTCCTAAGCATCACAGGATTGTAGGCAACAGTAACAATTTCTAAAAGCAAATATAACCCCATTAATAACCAGGTTGTAGTCGTTCCTGGGTTTTTTTCCCAAACAATATAAGCGGACCAAGCGCCACAAGTAAATACTACAGTCCAAATTACAGGAATCGCTGCTTCAAATGTTAGCCATCTCGGTCTTTGTAGGCGTTTAAACCATTTGACATCGCTAGGGGTGATGAAGTTAGCACATAAAGCAACTAAAAAAGCAACCCCACCAATTACCATCCAAGATTTAATCATGCATTATAGTCCTCACCCTTTGCGATCTAGTCAGATTTTGTCAATTTGCACGTTTATTACTCATCCACCCAGAGTTTGAACCACTGCAAAACCTGAATCTAGCCTTAGAGATAAACTACATGTAATAGTAAAAACTTTACTGCACCAAAGAAGAATCATCTAATTTTTTAGTAACTTTTGATGCTCCCAATTGTGTTTCTGGGTTGCGAGTATACCAATATGCCCAGGCAATTAACACAGCTTGAAAAGGTAGCCTTGCTATATAAAGTAATTGATTATGAGGAATTCCCTCAACCTCAATATTATACAAAGTCATATAAATATTCGCTGGAAACACAGCAATAAATAGGGCAATTAATCCCCATGCTGCGGCGACACTGACAAATGGAATCATTAAACCAATACCACCTAGAATTTCAAAAAAACCACTAATATAAACAGATGCAAACGGCGGAAATGGTGGTGGAACAATGCGCGCATATTGCTCCGGTCTAATAAAATGGGTGATACCAACAATGATGATAGAAACAGCGAGAACTCCACGGAGGATTTCTTTACGACGATGATCTAAATTAGGCAATAAAGACATAAAAAAGATAACAAACACTAGTCAAATACTAAATATCGACGTGTCATTATACTTCTATCGCAAGTTAGCTTTACCTCCAGCAATATATATAGACTTACCCTCCAAATGACATCCAAAATACATCTATTCCCATCTGTGTACATCGCCTTGCACGGTGTTCGACCTACAAAAAATATATTTTTTACTACCCTAATTAATATCAAAGCTAATTTCTCTCTCCTAAGCAAGAAGAACTGAGGGGGTGACAAGGGGGATGTAACTTAGGCTTGGCTTGCCTTTCACTTTAATCACTGCTGAAAAGATGAGAATTAATTGAGCGCGATCGCGCTTTGTGAAAATAGGAGTTTTGAGTGCTGATGAATAAGAAAAATCTTGCTGTTGCTTTTTATCTTTGAGGGCGTCCGTCACCTGAAAGGCTTGCCCTGCCACAAGTTGACTGCGGTTGTCACCCCCTCAGCAAGAAGAATTTTATCAATCCATATTAAACAGTAACTATAATAATTCTCTTCATTCGTTAAGATGGCAAACATCATTGAATTTAATTTATTTGCTCCTTGTAATCACCCAGTCTCCTTAATTGGTTCTTTTTAATCATTTTCTATTAGCACACCTGGTTAATTAACCACTGCATCGCACTTTCGACATTGCTGACTTTTTCTGCTGGTGGAGTGGGTGGACGCTTCACCATTACCACCTTCAGCCCTAACTCCCGCGCCGCGATGATCTTGGCATAGGTAGCATCACCACCGCTATTCTTACTTACCAAAGTATCAATCTGATATTCGATTAACAACCGACGTTCATTGTCTAAAGCAAAAGGGCCGCGATCGCACAATATCATCCCTGATGGTACTAATGCATTAGGCGCAGGTGGATCAATCAGCCGCATCAAAAACCAAATATTGTCCAAGCTAGCAAAAGGTGCAAGTTGCTGTCTACCGATAGTCAAGAATACCCGTTTGGCAAATTTAGGTAACACACTAGCAGCAGTTTCCACACTATCAACCTCTATCCACTCATCCCCAGGAAGTCGTTGCCATGCCGGACGAATAAACATTAAATAAGGGATATTACAGCTTGCAGCAGCAGTCGCCGCATTCCAAGAAATCTGTGCTGCAAAGGGATGAGTCGCATCAATTAGCAAATCTATTTTTGCTTCACGCAGATATGCAGCTAAACCCGCTTCACCACCAAAACCACCAAATCGCACTATTCCTGTAGGTACTTGTGGATTACGAGTGCGACCTGCTAAAGATGTGATCACTTCTATTTGCTCTATCACCGAGGCTTTAGCCGCTAACTCAGCAGCATCACCTGTTCCACCAAGAATAAGAAGACGTTTCATATAAATGGTTGGTTGTTGGTTGTTGGTTGTTGGTTGTTGGTTGTTGGTGGTTGGTGGTTGGTGGTTGGTGGTGAGTCCAGCCCCCCAAAAAGGCGGTTCCCGTCACGATGGGGGACTGGCGAACCCGAAGGGTTGGTTGGTTATTTACTACTCCTCACACTCCCCCCACTGCCCCTAATCCCCACTCCCTTAGGGGAGTGGGGGCCGGTGAGTTCCCCACCTCCCCATCTCCCCATCTCCCCATCTCCCCATCTCCCCACTGCCCCTAATCCCCACTCCCTTAGGGGAGTGGGGGCCGGTGAGTTCCCCACCTCCCCACCACTCTCCCCAGTAATTCCGTCGCTTGCGAATCTTGGCTGATAATTTCACCTTTACGATCAAACAATACAGTACCAACTTTCAAAGTGACGTTTGCATATTTCTGCACGTAAGCAGTTGCTTTGTGACTAATTTTTTCAGCCAATTTCCCAAAAACTAATTCTGACAATCCCAGTTCGATCAATTTTTTGTGTGCAGCATCGGCGGTTTTTGCTTCTAAAACTGCACTTACAGCCTGTAAATCACCGCCAACAGCAACCACAGCAGCGCTGATGATTTCTAACTTGGCATCTGCTAAATGACTGGAAGTATTGAAAATACCCCCTGCTAGCTTAATTAGTTTGCCCTGATATCCCAACAATAAAACAGAATTCGCATGGTATAGTCCAGCTTCTACAAGCATTGCACCAATCCAGTTACCAGTTTGTGCGATCGCTGACTCTGGTATGCCTAAACGCTGGGCTACTTGCATACCATTGTTACCTATACAAAATACTAAGTCAGTACAATCCCTGACTTTAGTTTGCAATGACTGTCGAAATTCTTCTAGATGATCAGCCGCTGATAGAGGTTGAGAAATGCCACTAGTTCCCAACAATGAAAGTCCTTCTAAAATGCCAAAAGCCTCATTGGAGGTGCGTTGTGCCAACTGCCGACCTTCGGGAAGAATAATCGATACTGTGACTGTTTGCTCTGGAGGAATCAAAGGTAGTAAATTGGCATCAAATAGACGACGAGCATAACTATAAATTGCTGCTTCGCCAGAAGCTGTTTTTCCCAAACCTTCGCCTGCTTCCAAAACCAAAGCTTGAGACTGTCGTGGTGACAACCTCACCCAAGCCCAAATAGGCGTATTTCTAGTCAAATCTAGGTTATCACCAGGATCACTGAGCGTAATAGCTAGGGCGCTATGTGATTCTAGGGTTGCTACCTGAGAGATGGGAATTTCTGCTATTCCAGGTAACAGATCAATCTCAACGGATACCTGTGAGTTCTTGCTATTTAGATGCATCAAAGCTGCCTTAGCAGCAGCTACTGCAAATACTGGTAGAGTGTAACCTGTACGAGCCATAGGGCAAAGTTAGAAGGCAGAGGGCAGAGGGCTGAAGGAAAAAAGATTTTTTACAACTTACTAGTGGTTCATCGAATTAATTATGATGGGCCGCGAGATCCCCGACTTTTTTAAAAAGTCGGGGATCTGACCTCTGGCAACCACTCAGAACTAATGAGACAGACCACTAGCCTCTAATCTTTTTCTTGGTAGATTAAATTAAAGTACTAACCCACCTAATCACAATTAAACCGCTAAAGAACTGGTTTGAGGTTGATTAAACAACTTGGCTAACTGACGGCCTGAGCGAGATTTCCAATTTCCTTTGCCGTAGACATATCCAGCAATCAATGGTAAAGCCAAAGTTGCTTCAGCGAATACCATTTGTTCAGTAGTTTTATCCACCTTACCCCACGAATGAGCTTCTTTAAGGGTAGAACCTGATAAACCACCATCACGTTCATCAGCTACAGTTACTTGAATTGTGTACTTGTGCATTGCGGTTTCAAAACCAAGTAACTCTGCGGCTACTACTGTATCTTGAGCAAAGTTTTTTGGCACTCCGCCACCAATCATTACCAAGCCAGTATCACCTGCTGCTAGTTTGCATTGCGTCAATTCCCGGAAATCACGCACAGAATCAATTGTCAGATGGGACTCTGGAGAATGCCACTGGTGATGTACTAGACCAAATCCAGCAGAACAATCACTGAAAGCAGGGACAAAAATTGGTACTTGATGTTGATAAGCAGATAGTACTACAGACTGAGTTGTTGTACCTCGATGCTCTAAGTAAGCACCCATGTGCTGGATAAACTCTCGCGAAGAATAGGGACGGGGTGATAAAGATCCTGCAATTTCTGCAATTGTCATATCGCAAATTCGCAACTGATCTTCATCAATATATGTGTCGTAAATGCGATCAATCCGTTGTTGTCTGAGAAATTCATCATCTACAAACGGATCGCCAACATAGTGACGATAACCAAGTGCTTCAAAAAAGTCCTGGTCAACAATGTTCGCACCAGTAGACACTATGACGTCTACCATATTGTGTGTAATCAAATCGCAGACAATTTCCTTGAGACCCGCACTAAACAAGGAGCCGGCCAGACAGAGAATAATTGTACAATTTGGCTCTTGCAGCATCTCATTATAAATTTTCGCTGCTCGTCCCAGATTTCTACCCTGAAATGCTGTTTGACTCATTGCTTCAACCAGTTCAACTACATCAAACTTTTTGATGTCAATGTGTTTAACGGTTTCTTGCAACAGTGTTTCCCGATTCATGGTACATTTCTCCGAATTTCAAAAGTTACACGACTTACGTAGCGACATCCAGAAAAGTCAAGTCTATACTAGGCGCTTCGTTCTTGTCGTACCATGACAAACCAGGGTCAGATTCTCGTCTTCTGCTTAATCTAACATTGAGTTCCCAGGTATTAAGATTTTGGGAAAGTTGACAGGTCAATTTGGGTACTAAGAGTTTATCTAAACATAAATATATATTATTACCTAGTTTACATTACTTAAAATTGTTTGTTGGTTGTTAGTGGTTAGTGGTTAGTAGTTGTTCACTACTCCACCCTTACCTTAACCCGCTACGCGTCTACACACCCCTCACACCCATCATACTCCCCATCTCCCCACACTCCCCCACTCTCCCCTAATATTTACTTGTACGTTAAATCCGCTTTTCAGGAGTTGGGAATGACCGCAGCAACAGATCCGGTAAAATTGATGAAGCAACAAGTTGGTAAAGCCGCCGCCGACTTAGTCAAATCAGGTTCTATCGTCGGTTTAGGCACAGGTTCAACCACAGCCTATGCGATTCAATATATTGGAGAACGCCTCAAGTCGGGTGAACTCAAAGATATTGTTGGTGTTCCCACTTCTTTTCAAGCAGAAGTGCTGGCGAAGGAATACGGTATTCCACTAACCACTTTAGATGCTATTAACCACATCGATATTGCCATTGATGGTGCTGATGAGGTCGATCCGCAGAAGAATTTAATCAAAGGTGGTGGTGCTGCACATACCCGCGAAAAAGTTGTAGATTACCTAGCAGATCAGTTTATTGTGGTTGTGGATGCTGGTAAGCTGGTCGATCGCTTGGGTTCAGTTTTTGCTGTGCCGGTGGAAGTAATACCAATGGCTGTCACGCCTGTAATGCGCGCGGTTACACAACTTGGCGGTAAACCAGAACTGCGAATGGGTGTAAAAAAAGCCGGGCCTGTGATCACAGACCAAGGCAATATGGTGATCGACGTCAAATTTGACTCTATTGATGATCCAGTTAACCTCGAAAAAACATTGAATAATATTCCCGGTGTTTTAGAAAATGGCATCTTTGTTAATTGTGCAGACCTCGTATTAATTGGCGAAGTCAAAGATGGTCAACCTGTAGTACGGGAAATGTAGAAATTTAAAATCTATAGAGACGCATAAGGCGTCTCTACAATTAAAATGCTCTGCAAACACCTGAATTTTGGTGCAGACGTTGGAAGTCCCTGCTGGTAACATCGTAGGCAGTAAGAACTACTTCTCCTTTTTCATTGAATATCCACCCTTGAGCTGGGACAATCTGTTTAGTAGTAGCAGAGGTTTTTGGCTGGTTGATGGTAGCAGTTTGGGAACTACTACTGGTGACTGGTTGTGCTAAATCAACACGAACATTGTCACTGCTGAAATTTTCATTGGGACTAGATGGTAAACCACCCCGTCCAGTGATGATAAATGCACTACCTGTACCTTTTTGACAGGGATTTTGAGCAATTTGATCACCTGGGTCTGTAAGATTGTTTGGTAATTGTACTAATCCCTGGCTGGGGTTGATATCTGTAGTATTAATTCTTACCGTGCCACCGAATTGGGTTCCAAGGTCAGAAGTAGCGGTGATATCACTGTCCGGACTACTGAACCTATAAGCAGCTTGGATAAATACATTACCCCCAAAACCTTTTTCAGCATTTGCACTGATATCACTATTTCCTAAAGCAACAAAGTTCCCAGTCAGAATGCTAATATTTCCACCTTGAACAGTACCTCTGGCGTTGGTTTGGATGATGCTATTGCGACGTAAGATTAAGTCACGGGAGTTAAGGATAATATTACCTTGACCACCTGTAGTATTAGCAGTAATCGACGCCCGATTGTCTAATCGAATGTCTTTTGCAGTTGTGACTTCTATGTTACCTGCTGCACCAGTTCCTTCACTATCTGTAGTTAGGGTAGCGCCATTAGAAAGAGAAAGCGATCGCGCATTGATTTTAATACCACCAGCATCACCCACACCTGATGATGCAACAACGCTATAAATTCCACTGCCGAATCCTTCCTGATCCTTGCCCGAAGCGGTGATATTGCCAGTTGCATTAATGATCACACTACCAGCATTTCCTTGTCCAAGGGTGCTGGCATTAATTACTGCACCATTAGTCAAAGAAAGATTATTGGTTTTGATTTCAATACCACCAGCATTACCAACACTAGATGGATTCACAATGCTAAAAATTCCACTGACAAATCCATCCTGATCCTCACCATCAGCGGTGATATTGCCACTTGCATTAATGATGACTCTACCTGCATTTCCATTTCCAAAAGTGCTGGCACTTATTACTGCCCCATCAGTTAAAGAAAGGTCTTTAGTATTGATCTCGATACCACCTGCATCTCCTTTTTCTGTTGAGTATACTCGGCTAAAAATTCCACTGTTGCTTCCATTGCTATCCTCACCGGAAGCAGAGATATTGTTAGTCGCATTGATAATGACTCTACCAGCATTTCCCTTTCCATAAGTGCTGGCACTAATTTGTCCGCCATTGATGAGAGAAAGGTTGTTAGCCGTGACATTGACATCACCAGCAGTACCAGTTGTCTCAGGGAAAAGATTATTTTGCACTCGTGCATTGGATAAGGTGATATCTGAGAGCAAAATATTAGTGGGAAAATTCAGCTTAAAGTTATTACCAGTTACATCTAGTCCTACTGTCCCTGATGTTGCTAATCCTCCTAATTCAATGCTGCCTCCTGTTGCAGTTAGTCTGCCCCCATCTGATAAATTAATATTGCCGCCTACCAGCGCTAGGGAGTTTCCTGGTTGCACTTGAAGTCCAACTACATTATTGTTTGCATCCTGCGCTATAGATTGGTTGGCTATGATTCCAGGGTTATTACGAAACCGCAAACCAATGGGAACATTTACTGTTAAAAGTGGTGGTGCTTGTGGATCAGTCGCACTAAACTCAAAATTATTGTTAAATATAAAACTGTCAGCTGTGGTTCCAAAAAATGAACCACCTAAATCTAAACTGGCATTAGGCCCAAAAAAAATCCCTTTCGGGTTGAGTAAAAATAGATTCGCGTTACCTAAGACACCAAGTTTACCCAGAATGTTAGAAGGATTGCCGCCTGTGACTCTGGTGAGAATATTAGTTATGTTAGCCGGATTAGAAAAATAGGCTCCCCTACCTTCACCAACATTAAATTCCTGAAAACTATGGAAAAGATTTGAGCCGCGAATCGCACCACCATCAATGCGATCGCTCGGTATACCTTTAATTACATCTGGATTAACTATAGAACTTTCAGCACCCAAACTATTGTCAGGGATGATTTGCGCTTCAGCAATAGTGATAAATGCAAGAGTTTCTAATATCGCTACGGGCAAGTGAAGAGAAGGAGTGTATGCCTAAGCTGTTTCATCCTCAGCATCCTGTTTTAATTATGGAAGAGAAGCCTGACAAGTGAAAATACGGAAATTTGCACTTTATAGAGTAAAATAAACCAAATTGCCATGTTATGGCGAATGATCGTAAATTTTCTTAAGAATAGAATGATAAATTATACTTTACTTCATATTTTTAGATATTAGAAGCCGGGAAAATTAAGATTCAAATTCTTGCTCTCAAGTATGAAATTGGGCATTTGTACTGGTGTGTCCCATTAATTTTGATAGGCTGCAAGATCCCCGACTTTTCCCAAAAGTCGGGGATCTGACCAATAATTAGTTTGTGGTTAGTTGTTGCTTGGTAGTTATCGCCAAACAACGATCAACAACTAACAATCAACCAAATTAAGTTTATTCACACCCATACCTTTGATGCTATACAGAAGATTTGGCCGTACAGAATTACAAATGCCTGTGTTTTCCTGTGGAGGTATGCGATACCAATATAAATGGCAAGATGTGCCACAGTGGAAGATTCCCCGTGATAATCAGGCAAACTTGGAAGCGACAATTCAACGGGCAATAGAATTAGGCATTAATCATATCGAAACTGCTCGTGGTTATGGTAGTTCGGAAATGCAGTTGGGAAGAATTTTACCTAAACTTAAGCGCGAAAAATTGATTGTTCAGACTAAAATCAGTCCACAGGCAGATGCAAAAGCATTTTTAAGAGACTTTGAAAAATCGCTACGATATCTGCGTTTAGACTATGTTGATTTACTAGGAATACATGGCATCAACAATGCTGAATTATTAAACTACACTATCCGACCGGATGCTTGTTTAGAAGTCGCAAACAAGCTAAAAGCCCAAGGTAAAGTCAGGTTTATCGGCTTTTCTACCCATGCTCCTACAGATATTATTATTCAGACAATTAACACTAATCAATTCGATTATGTTAATTTGCACTGGTATTATATTAATCAATTTAATTGGGCTGCGATTGAGGCTGCTACTCGCCATGATATGGGTGTATTTATTATTAGCCCATCTGATAAGGGAGGGAAGTTATACAATCCACCACAAAAGTTAGTCGAACTTTGCGCCCCTTTGAGTCCGATGGTGTTTAACGATTTGTTTTGTTTGAGTCGTCCCCAAGTACATACTCTCAGTTTAGGGGCAGCAAAACCAACAGACTTTGATGAACATCTGAAAACTTTAGATTTACTGGATAACGCCTCGGAAATTTTGCCACTAATTTTGGCACGTCTAGAGGAAGAAGCGATCGCAATTTTAGGAGAAGATTGGGTCAAAACCTGGCATGTCAATTTACCCACCTACGAACAAACTCCTGGACAGGTGAATATTCCAATAATTTTGTGGCTGTGGAATTTAGCGATCGCCTACGATATGGTAGACTACGCCAAAATGCGCTACAACTTGCTTGGCAATGGTAGTCACTGGTTCCCTGGTAACAAAGCAGACCACATAGACAAACTAGATTTGCAGCAATGTCTCAACCACAGTCCCCATGCAGATAAAATTCCTCGTGTCCTTGCACAAGCACACCAAATCTTACAAGGTGAAGCTGTACAGCGATTATCACGGAGTTAATGGGACAAAATCTACGAAAATAATAACTGCAAACCAATTTCACTAATTTATTTGCTTCAGTAACTCTTATGATTCTTCAACGTCGGCATTTTTTGGTTTTACTTGGTGCAGGTGTAGGTGCTTTTGCTTTAGATGCTTGTGCTTCTGCCAGTACACCCACTCCTTCTACTTCTCCTACTTCTTCTCCTACTCCCCCTACTACACCAAGTAATTCAGGGGCAATTCAACTACCACCTTTGCCTTATGATTACAATGCCTTAGAACCACACATTGATGAAGCTACAATGCGCTTCCATCATGACAAACACCATGCAACTTATGTCAAAAACCTGAATGCGGCATTGGATAAATATCCGGATCTTAAAAACAAAAATGTAGAAGATTTACTGCGTAATCTCGACAGCGTTCCCGAAGATATTCGCACAACGGTACGCAATAATGGTGGCGGCCATATTAATCACTCGATGTTTTGGCTGATTATGAAACCAGATGGTGGTGGTGAACCAACCGGGGCGATCGCTGATGCTATTCAAGACAATTTTGGCAGTTTTGCAAATTTCAAAAAGCAGTTCAACGATGCTGGTAGTAAACGTTTTGGTAGTGGTTGGGTTTGGCTGGTGCGTAACAAAGATGGCAGGCTGGAGGTTGTTAGTACACCCAATCAGGATACTCCCCTGAGTGAAGGCAAATATCCAATTATGGGTAATGATGTATGGGAACACGCTTATTACCTCAAATACCAAAACCGCCGCGCCGATTATTTAGATGCTTGGTGGAACGTGCTGAACTGGGATGAAATTAACAAACGATTTGCAGCAGCAACTTAAGCGGTTATTGGTTTGTAGGCGCTATAAATTTAATCGTTATTTGCGATCGCTTTCACGTTTATAGTGAATGGGTTCCCGTTCATAAACAACATCAAGATGTTAGTCACAAATGTCTTAATGTTCTTTATGAATGGGTTCTGAGAGAATCCCAATTTCAAAAAATACCTTTAAGCACTAAAGTGCTTACTAAAAACACCTATTTTTAAAAATGTTAAGTTCAAAAGGGTATAGGAATGTAAGAGTATAAGTGTGTATGAGGAAGAAAAACAATTAATATATTTACCCTTACACCCTATTTTTTGTAAGAGTGAAACTGTGAACTACTTAACCGTGCCTTCTTTGCCAGAATTGCCAGATATATGGCAGCAAACTCTCAATTGGCAACCAACAGCCGAACAGCAGGTACAATTGCAGAGGTTGTATGAATTAATTTTAGAAGGTAATCAAAAGCTTAATTTAACTAGAATCACCAACCCTCAGGAATTTTGGGAAAAACATCTCTGGGATTCTCTGCGGGGAATTGCACCCTTACTAGGAGATGGGGAGATGGGGAGATGGGGCGATGGGGAGAAAGATTTCACCCCACCACCCCACCACCCCACCACCCCACCACCCCATCACTTCATTGATATTGGCACAGGTGCAGGTTTTCCTGGTATTCCTGTAGCGATCGCACTGCCCGACTGTACTGTCACACTTGTGGACTCTACTCGCAAAAAAATAGCTTTTATTGAAAACATCCTACCTGAGTTGAAACTAGATAATGTTAAAACATTAATCGGCAGAGCTGAGGAAATCGGTCAGCAGTCCCAGCACCGCCAAAACTACGATGTAGCTATGATACGCGCTGTTGGTAATGCATCAGTTTGTGCGGAATATACTTTGCCATTACTCAAACAGGGTGGTTTAGCCATAATTTATCGGGGTAACTGGACACAAGAGGAAACTACAGCTTTAACAGATGCTGTCAAACTGCTTGGTGGTGAAATAGAAGCAATTGAACAATTTACCACTCCCCTGAGTAATAGCCTTCGTCACTGTTTGTACTTACGGAAGATTGCAACTACACCAACTAAATTTCCCCGTGCTGTCGGTATACCAACACACAAACCTCTTTAATATGCAATGGTCAATTGTCATTTGTTAAGTGTCAATTGTCATTTGTCATTCGCTAATTGACCAATGACACTTGATCTCTTCCCCGATGACCAATGATCAATGACTAATGACTAATGACTTAAATTAGATTAAAGTTAAAAAGTGTAAAGAATTATCAGTTTTCCTCTAATCTTTTAAAACAACTTGTTCACGTCTACTGTAGAGAATCGTATAAAAAAGTCCATGCAGCATTGTTTTTGGCGACGAATTCTGGTATTTTGCGCAGTGTTTTTCTTGGCAGGGTCTATTTGGGTAACACATCCTCCCTACGCTCATGCTTACGACAATCCAGAGTTACTACCAGACACTCCAACCCCAGTCGTAGACTTAGCCAAATCGCTTACCTCTGCTCAGGAAGAAAACCTTGTTAAAAAACTAGAACAATTTGAAGCTGAAACCGGCTGGAAGTTGAGAGTTTTAACTCAGTATGACCGTACGCCTGGTTTAGCAGTTAAAAACTTTTGGAAACTTGATGATAAAAGTGTTTTATTAGTTGCTGATGCCAGTGGTGGTAATATTCTCAATTTCAACGTCGGCGATGCAGTTTATAAGTTGCTACCCCGCACATTTTGGGTAGAACTACAAACACGCTTTGGCAACTTATACTTTGTACGAGAAGAAGGCGAAGACGGAGCAATCATACAAGCTTTAGAATCAATTGAAACTTGTTTGCGTCAGGGCGGTTGCCGTGTCGTTCCCGGACTACCAAGAGAACAGTGGATTCTGACACTGATTAGCTCAATCATTGGTGGAATTGTTTGTGGATTTGCGGCTCAACCCCGGCGTGACGGACAAATTATTGCTTGGCAATGGGCTTTAATTTTTTCTCCTCTGTGGGGAATCTTGTTTATCGCTTTCGGTATTGGGCCTGTAGTATCCCGTACCTCTGACTGGCTACCTTTAGTTCGTAATATAGCTGGTTTTCTCATCGGTGTACTAGTTGCCTACTTATCTAACTTTTTCAATCGTTCTTCAGCATCGGAAATGTGACTTAGTCAATGGTCAAGGGTGAATGGTCAATTGGAAATTCTCTGTACTTTTGACTATGGACAATTGACTATGGACTACGGACTATGGACAATTGACTCTTGACTATTTAAGCTGAAATGCAATGGAATGGCACATAACTGATGCTGAAAGTTTAGCAATTATTGATAGCGAGATTGGCGAACATGTCTTTTCACCTGCCGAGTATGAAATTGTTCGGCGGGTGATTTATAGCACGGCTGATTTTGAATACAAATCTTTGATTCGTTTTTCTGAGCGTGCTTTGCAAGCAGGGGCGGCAGCCTTGGCTTCACGCACAACTATTGTTGTAGATGTGCCGATGGTACAAGTAGGTATTAACTACGCAATCCAAAGTACCTTTGCTAACGCTGTATATTGCAGCATGGATACACCTACCCGTCCTCAAAAAGAAAAAACTAAAGCAGCTTGGGGAATTGAAACTTTAGCTAAACGTTACCCTGAAGGTTTATTTGTAATTGGTCAAGCACAAACTGCTTTGTCTACATTAGTTGATTTAATTGAAGCAGAAGAAATCAGACCAGCTTTGGTGATTGCCACACCAGCAGGTTTTATCAACATAGATAAAGATAAAGAACGCTTGCAAGATTCTCTGATTCCAAACATTACAATCGATAGCCGCAAAGGTGGAGCATTAGTTGCAGCTGCGATCGTTGATGGTCTAATAGATTTGGCTTGGCAAGCCTATGGAAAAGTGAGGGGATAGGAGATCAGGGATCGGGAATTAGTTGATAATTATTCTCTATGACACCCCTCACACCCCTCATACTCCTCATACTCCCCACACTCCTTTACTCCCATTCTTCCACTCTTCTCCCCCTCTGTTCCTCTGGGGGGCGACGTCTGCGGGGTCTTTCTGATGGGCGATCGCGTAAACGACGACTCACTTCCGGAAAATAATCTCGCCGCAAATAAGGGTAATCACTCACCCACAAATCCCGACTCGGAATATAGATATCGGTAATTTCTTCAATTTTGCTCAAATCTGGACGATTTGACATCACCAGCATTTCTACTTTTTGACCACGAGCAATTACTTTATGCTCTACCCTTAGTGGCGCTCTGAGTTGGGCTGTAAATCCGGTTTCGTCACCCACTTCCAGGTTGATTCGCTTTTCCCGGTTTTCTACTATTACCAAATCACCTTTGTTGTCAACGGTTTCCTGTTTACCAATCAATTCGTCTGTAATCCACCAATCCAAAATCCGACCACGGAAAAAGCCACTGTATTTGTAACGGCGACATTTGGCATTTCGCATACTCGCCCAAAATACAGGCCCCCATAGCCAGTAAAAAGCACCAATTACTCCTAGTACAAATAGAATGGGGCCAAAACCAGGCATAGCAAAAAGCCTTACCAATACATAAACAGCTGCAATGACAACAGAAATTAACAGCCTCTGTAAAAAATCTGGAAATTTTCCCCAGTAATACTTGTACTGTGGGCCAGTGGCGATTAAGGGAATGAGTTGATTAAATTTTTGGCGAGTCAGTGGGACAAGCATTCGGATTTTGGATTTTGGATTTTAGATTTTGGATTGGAGATGGAAAATGTATACCAAGTTGGTTTTGTTGATAATAGGTAATGTGGAATGGGGAAAAGGCCAATTACCAATTACCAATTACCAGCTTGACAGATAACATAAACATTCAAGCCAACCAGATATTAGAGTATCTTCTCTAATCCATATACTAACGACTTTAACTGCAAGACTTTACGAATTGCTAGTAGTACTCCTGGCATATAGGCAGAGCGATCGCTTGTGTCATGTCGTAAGGTATAAATTTGACCAGGGGCACCAAAAATGACTTCCTGATGAGCAATCAGCCCTGGTAGACGAATGCTATGAATTCTGATTCCTTCGTCTGCAACACTACCTCTCGCCCCTGGTAATTTTTCGGTTTCTTTGACGATTGCTGAGTTAAAAGTTTTACCCATTTCTGCTAACATTTGGGCAGTTTGAATGGCAGTACCACTGGGAGCATCGGCTTTTTGGTTATGATGCAGTTCAATGATTTCTACGTGATCAAAATATTGAGATGCTGTCACAGCGGCTTGTTGCAGTAGTACCATGCCGATAGAAAAATTAGGAATGAGTAGACATCCTGTACTGGCTTTATCTGCAAAACTTGCCAAATCTTCAATTTGTTCAGGACTTAACCCTGTAGTACCAACAACCGGACGAATACCGTAGGCGATCGCACTACGGACATTATCATACACAGCATCAGGATGAGTAAAATCTACCATCACTCCTGGTTGCATTTGCCTTTCACCAGCTACATACCCCAGCATCGGTTCCAATTGATTGGTAATTGGTACTTCCAAAGGCTCACTTAAACCAGCAAGTTCGCCTGCATCTTTGCCTTGGTGTTCTGGACTAGTATCAATAGCACCCATCAGGCTCATATCGGGTGCTTGTGCCACTGCTTTGACTACCTCGCGTCCCATCTTACCAGCAGCACCGCTCACAATCACAGGGATCAAATTTTGATTCGCCATAGCTTGAATTATGCTTTTATACCCAACAAATTGTAGGAGAATTTGGGGTTGTTGTTTGTTGCTAGTTGGTTGTTAGTGGTTAGTAGTTAGTGGTTAGTGGTTAGTGGTTGGTGGTTAGTGGTTAGTGGTTGGTTGTTAGTGGTTGGTTGTTAGTGGTTGGTTGTTAGTGGTTGGTTGTTAGTGGTTGGTGGTTAGTGGTTGGTTGTTAGTGGTTGGTGGTTAGTAGTTAGTAGTTGATTGATTATTTACTACTCCACCCTGTGGGGAGCCCTCCGGGACGCTACGCGAACGCAGTCGCTCATGGGGGACTCGGGGCCCGCTTTGGGGTTGGGGGAGGAACCCCCTGTTCTGCGCGCTGTCTCACCGCTACGCGTCTACACACTCCTGATACTCCCCCTACCTCCCCATCTCCCCATCTCCCCACCTCCCCATTTCCCCACCTCCCCATTCTGGGAACTTGGCAACTATTATGTTAGTCGATGCCTTAAACTTGGCTTCATATAGCTGAGTCTTTCACTTATGTTTGGTGGTGTGTAATGGTTAAAAGTTGAGCTGAACTCTCATAAGTCTTTACGAAAGATTGGACTTGTAACCAGGAATAGCAGCAAGTAACACTATGTCCGCTTTTTCAGTAATCTTTGGGTTATCACATCAGACAACTTTATATAGAATTTACTGAACATTAACCATACAAATGTGAAAATACTATCTATTCTGCTTTCGTTAATCACCAACATTGTTGAGTAAATGAACAGAAAATTAGCTCTTTCGTTGCTTTCTAGCCCCGCACTGTTTGCGTCTATGCTGTCTATGGTGATGATGACCCAACCAGCCCGCGCAAATCAAACAGTGAACTCAACAGGAACCCACGTTTCTTGTGTAGAGTCTCCTCACTCTGCAACTCATCGTCTGGTATGTGCGCGGGTAAGTAACACTCCTACCCCACTACCCAAACCAGAAATGAAACTGGCTCAAAATAACGAACCCAGTGACATAATTGAAATGAATTTTACTGAGGAGGAAAGCGATACTGCTATAGCCTTATTTGGGTGTGACTGTCCATCTTGCCTCAACGCCTTACGGCAAATGCGTGGTCAGCCTCCTATGTCAGTCTAGTCAATTCACACTTAACTGTTATAAAAAAAGAGTCAGAGAATTTACTCTCTGACTCACAATCGGAGACAAAAAATCATCAACCCAGTAGTTAACCGTAAATATTAATACGGCAAATCACTTATGTTGCTTCTGGTACAAAAATTTAGAATCTTCCCAGGTTGTGCAGACCTAAGATAACGCCTGCTCCCAATATATGACCAAAAGCCGTAGTAGCCAGTAGCGCTGGCGCTCCAAATCCGCCAAAGAACTGGTTTGAGGGCAAGGCAGGTTCTGCATTGGGGTATTTAATGGTGAATTTGCCAAAGAGAATGGCAAGGATATTGCAGAGAATCATTGTCACCCCAACAGCGGGACTCCATTGCAGAGGTGTGGTTGCAGCCGCTAGTAAAGTAGATGTCAGCAACTGAATTTCTCCTTACAATTGTGATTGCGTTAAAAATACCAATGTGAATTTCTTACCAAAAAAAATCAATCCAAAGTTGGATTTTGCATTAATAGTTAACATTTTTTTGAATTACTTAGTAAAGGCTATTAGCGATCGCGCAACTGAAATTTTCCTGGAAGGGATAAGGCGTAAGGGATTAGGTGCAGTGGATTGGAGATAAGGACACAATCACCAGCAAAATCATCTAAACTCAAGGTGATATGATCGCTTCGCTAATTGTGTTATGTCCTCTATCATAGACTCCTTACCACCAAACCTTGCTAAGATTGTCCAGCGCTTTCAACGCGCTACAGACCCGAAACGACGCTATGAACAGTTAATTTGGTATGGTCAGAAGCTAAAGGAGTTTCCAGAAGCTGATAAAATCGCAGAAAACAAAGTACCTGGGTGTGTTTCCCAAGTTTATGTCACGGCTGATTTAGCAGACGGCAAAGTTATATTTCAAGGTGATTCTGATTCTCAATTAACTAAAGGATTAGTAGGTCTTTTAATTGAAGGCTTGAATGGACTTACGCCTGCTGAAATTGTCCAACTGACTCCAGATTTTATTCAAGAAACTGGTTTAAATGTTAGCCTCACACCTTCCCGCGCAAATGGTTTCTACAACATTTTCAAGACTATGCAAAAGAAGGCTTTAGAATGCCAGAATTAAGGGTAAAGGGGAAGGGTTAAAGGGGAAAGGGGAAATTTTTTCTTGAAAATAACTACTCTGAAAATAAGGCAGAGGGCAGAGGGCAGCTATGCTGAGGGCAAAAGATAGAAGTTAGAAGGAATCCTAATTTTCATAGGTGCTGTACTACAAGTTCATGAACCACTAAATAATTAAAATCATTAATACCTACTAATTATAAAACTTTGTCTCATGTCAACTAATTTATTATCATCTCCTACAAATTTTGGTATCGGTGGAGTAGTAAAGCAACTCTCCTGGAATTGGGAAAACCAACAATTGCAGATTGTCTATGAAACAATTGGTAGTGGTTCCCCGCTATTGCTACTTCCTGCTTTTAGCACTGTGTCTACACGAGAAGAAATGAGCGGGATAGCTAATTTACTTGCGCCCTACTTTCAAGTAGTCGGTGTAGATTGGCCTGGATTTGGAGATTCTTCCCGTTTACCTGTAAATTACGAACCTGCTATCTATGAGCAATTTCTGGAATATTTTGTTACTTCTGTTTTTGATGCCCCAATAGCAGTGGTGGCTGCTGGTCATAGCGCAGCTTATGTTCTGAAATTAGCCCAGAAAAACTCCTCTGTATTTTCACGGTTAGTTTTAGTCGCACCAACTTGGCGTGGGCCTTTACCAACGATGGGTGTAGATCGGCAGATTGCAGGAGTATTTAGAGAAATAGTGCGATCGCCTATTGTCGGTCAAGTACTCTACAAGCTCAACACTGTGCCATCTTTTTTAAGTTTTATGTACCGTCGCCACGTCTACGTAGATGCTGCCAAACTCACCCCCAGTTTCATTGAACATAAGTGGCAAAATACCCAGCAACCAGGAGCTAGATTTGCTCCTGCTGCCTTTGTAACAGGAAATCTCGACGCTGTACACAACCAAGCTGACTTTCTGACGTTGGCTAAAAATTTATCTGTGCCTTTGATGGTGGTAATTGGAGAATCCTCTCCCAGCAAATCCCGTGCTGACATGGACGCCTTGGCAGCACTAGGCACAGTCCAAACAGCCATTCTTCCTGGTTCTCTGGGAATGCATGAAGAATATCCAGAGGCAGTAGCACAGGCTATTTTGCCCTTTTTGAGGACTGGTTCTTGAAGAGGGATGGGGAGATAGGGTGTGAGGGGTGTGAGGAGTGGGGGGAGTATGAGGAGTACTAAATAACCAATCAACCACTAACCATTTTTCTGGATCAGTGCTTAATATTGAATACGATTATCATTTAAACAAAAGGTATCTGGGATATGGTCAGTAGTGTGACAACAGACGTAGTTCCAGTAACAGTTCTCACTGGTTATTTGGGAGCAGGAAAAACAACTCTGCTCAATCGTATTCTCACCCACGAACACGGCAAGAAAGTGGCTGTGATTGTGAATGAATTTGGAGAAGTCGGTATTGATAATCAATTAGTTATCGATACAGATGAAGAAATCTTTGAGATGAACAACGGCTGTATCTGCTGTACGGTGCGGGGCGATTTGATTCGCATCATCAGTAATTTGATGAGACGCCGTCATAAATTTGACCATTTAGTCATTGAAACCACCGGGTTAGCTGATCCCGCACCAGTCATTCAGACATTTTTTGTCGATGAAGATATGCGTGAACAATTAGAACTGGATGCAGTGGTAACAGTGGTAGATGCTAAGCACATTTGGCAACATTGGGAAGCTGACGAAGCACAAGAACAGATTGCCTTTGCGGACGTTATCTTGTTGAATAAAACTGATTTGGTGACGCCGGATGTGTTAGATGAATTAGAAAGGCGAATTCGTGGGATGAATGCGATGGCAAAAATTTACCGTACCCGCAATTCTGAAGTAGAAATGGATGCACTTTTAGGTGTGAAAGCCTTTGATTTAGACCGGGCTTTGGAAATTGATCCAGAATTTTTGGGAGAAGATGCCCACGAACACGATGAAAGTGTTTATTCTGTGGCTTTAGTTGCCGAAGGCGCACTTGATGGAGAGAAACTAAACAACTGGCTAGGTAAGTTACTGCAAACTCAAGGGCCAGATATCTTTCGGATGAAGGGTATTTTAAATATCGCCGGAGAGGACGATCGCTTTGTCTTTCAAGGTGTGCATATGATCTTTGAAGGCAAACCAGATCGCCCCTGGAAAGAAGGCGAAACCCGTAAAAATGAACTAGTATTCATCGGTCGTAACCTAGATGAAGCCAAACTCAAACAAGATTTTCTCGCCTGCTTAGTTTAAAGGGGATCGGGGATCAGGGATCGGAATTGGGCATAGGGCATAAATATTTATTCTCCCCATCCCCCCATCTCCCCATCTCCCATCCCCACCCCCCATTGCCCCCAACCCCACAAAGTGGGGAACCCTAGCCCCCATCCCCCCATCAGCATGAAACCATCAACTCTCAATTCCAAAGAATTTGACCAGTACTTTTCTGGAAGCCTTTCAGATTACGTGAGAGCGATCGCTTGGTCGCCCCAAGGTACAATGCTTGCTGCTGCTTCTGCTGCTGGGGAAGTAGCACTATGGCAAAATGACAATTTAACAACTTTGCAAACTGGCAATGATTACTCTGTAGATTGCCTGGCTTTTTCCCATGATGGGCAATTCTTAGCCGTGGGCGGACAGAATGGTCTGGTCAAGATTTGGCAAGGAACAGAATTAATTGCTACTTTAGAAAATGCTCCAGCTTGGGTTGATCAACTAGCTTGGAGTCCCAACTCTCACCAGTTAGCTTTTAGCTTGGGGCGGCGCGTGCAAGTCTGGAATGCTGATACTCGTGAGATTGTTGTGATTCTCAATTTTGAATCTTCATCAATATTGGGTATTGATTGGCGTAGTGATGGCAAATACCTGGCCATTGGTGGTCATCAAGGTATTAAGGTGTGGAATTGCCAAGACTGGAACCAGGAACCATATACTTTGGACATACCTTCTGTCAGTATTGCTATGGCATGGTCGCCTGATGGCAAGTATCTGGCTTCCGGCAACATGGATCGCACTATCACTGTAGTTGAAAGTCAGTTACTAGTCTCTAGTAATGACCCCCAGCCTTGGGTGATGCGCGGCTTTCCCGGTAAGATTCGTAAAATCGCCTGGTCAGATATTGGCAATCAAAATGGTGTACCGATATTGGCTTGCTGTAGCGTTGATGGTATTGTTGTTTGGGAAAAGTCGCAGGATGAGTCATTAGGTTGGGAAGCAACTGTATTAACCAACCATGTTGATGTAATTAATGCGATCGCCTTTGCACCTTATCGTTTGCTTCTGGCTTCCGCAGGCGCTGATGGCTGGATTTGTCTATGGAAAGATGCCAAAAAAGTATCGCAAATTCTCACAGGCGCATCAGATGGCTTTTCGTGTCTAGCTTGGCATCCCCAAGGCAAGCTACTAGCTGCTGGTGGTAAAGAAGGCGAATTATTTATTTGGGCAAAAACATCACGTGGTCAAGGTTTTGGACGAGGCTAACAGCTAAAAGGAACAATTATTACTCATGACTAGTCGGTAAGGATTGGCTATGATATAGTCCTACTAGGGTTTTTTGTCAATTATGAACATAATCAAACTAATTTTACTTGCTTGTCCTGTAGTCCTTGCTTGTATGCTGTTGGTAGCAAATCCGGCGGCTGCATCTCATCTCAACTCTATACCTGCTGTCACACAACAGGTAACTTTGGTATCTGCACAACCTGTTCACCAATGGGTTGCACCAAACTTATCTAGTGACTCTCAAACCATCATCGATCAACTTGGTTGCAGTTGTGCTACCTGTGTGCAAGCCAAACTTCAGATGGAAGGCAAAGTATCACTTTCTGATTTGCTTTGATCGAAGATAGAAAAGTGTAAGCCCATAGCTTTTGCCTATGGGGATAAGCCTGTAGGCGATTAAAATCGATATCAAACTTCTTTTTATAATTGAATATATATATTGTTTAATATCATATCCGTTTGAGGACTTATCATATCTGTGAAAGTCAGTAATTGGGAATGGGTAATAGGTAATTGAAAAAAACAATTACCTATTACCAACAAAAGCAACCATACTGTAATTAATTAGCCAGACTTAATATAATAGCTTTTAGCCTTTGCATCTTGACGTGAGATATCACTTTATGTAGCTGAGATTCCGGTGTTGCAAATTTGCGGTATGACTTGCTTTTCTCTGGCATATTTAAAATTCAGTTCTTGGCGTTTTGGCGGTTCATTATTCATACCCATTTTATGCAATACTGAGATGACTGAGATATTTCCGAAATTGGCTTAATTCTAGTTGTATTCCTTATTAGAAAGCGAGATTTATATTTAACCTCTATACTCACTATCTGCCTTTTAAGACAGATTTGAGTATACCTTTTGATAGGTTGGCTAGATCCCCGACTTTTTAAAAAAGTCGGGGATCTGACCCTACTGTTAAACATCAAAAACTCGGTATTTATGATCGGGTTTTTGATGTGTAGTGAATTTACCAATTTATTTTTACTAAAATATGACTAAGTTTGATAAATTTAACTTACAAAAAATCATTATTCTTGGATTAATTGTAATTGGTGGTGTTGCAGTATTTGGCAATCGCACTGCGTTATCGAATTATTCTAATAATCAACTAGAATTGCCAAAACAAAAGTGGAATCAGCAGGCAGTAAAACATTATCGTTTGCTTCTGAAATATTCTCATTTTAATTGTCAGCAAGATTTGGAAATTAAAGATGAGAAAATAGTCACAGTTAGACAAAATACTTGTGAAACAATACCTGGAAAAACGGTTACTGATTTATTTGGAAAAATAGAATCTTTAGCAGATGGTAAAGAATGCGGTCCAAATGGTTGTGGATGTGACGGACCTTTAGGTGTAAACGCGATTTACGATGCCAAATTTGGATATCCGCGTCACATGGAAATCAAATTACAACCAGAAAAGCGTTGGCAGTATTTCGAGTATTGGCAAGGCTTTGTTACACAGAATTATTGTACTTTGATTGGCTTCAATAACCAAAAGATTACTGTTGTTATGAATCCTATTCAATAAATTGTGAAGGGACAGGTTGAGATACTTGCAACAAAATTTAGGAATCATATCAAATCTGTTGGCGAATAATACCAATATTACTGACAGTGTTTGCCTTAAAAGACACAAACCTCAGTAAAGACTTACTGAGGCTATAGAGGATTGGTTAAATAGATCCGACAACTAGGAAATGATTAAAAGGCAAAATTTGAAGTTAGAACAACAGAAAATGTCTTAACGACCATAGTAGTAGTAGTCATCATCACGATCGCGACGGTAGTAGTAGTCATCATCATAGCGATCGCGGCGATAATAGCCATCACGGCCACGACGGTAGTAGTCGTCGTTATAATCTTCGTTGTTTATTTGAATTTGCTCTTGGTAGCTGCGAGTTTCCGAAGTTTGCACATTAGTACCACCATTGATAGCAGCACCATTTTGATAAGTTGTTTGCTCATTGTATTGTTCTTGGTCGCCAGCAAAAGCAGCAACCGGAGCAATAAGAATTGTAGCAGCTACTAGACTAAAGGCTAAGGGTTTGTTCAGCATATTTTCAGACCTCATCAGTCGTATGTTGCTGGAATTAAAGATGTCGTTGCAAACTAAGGAATTATTTGGCGGATACCCAAAGATTCAACAACATCTCATGCCTTAATTAAATAGTAGCTATTTTGGGAAAATGTTGGAGAAAAATCACCAATTGTTAACAGATAAAAACGCTTGCACAGGTGCGATCGCATGTTTTCAAGCGCAGAGAACGCAAAGGAAAACTTCTTGTCTAAGCAAATAAGATACAAGGGTGTCCTGTCCTCCTTGTCCCCCTTGTCTGTCTATACTAAAAATGAATCCACCCTTTCTCTGTGTCGATGAATAGCAACGCAAACGTCAAAAAAATCTTGATAGCGTTGCAAATCCTCGCAACTTCCTCATTAGTAAAATTCTTTTTAAAAATTACCTTAATATATAGATAGGGTTTCTATAAATAGTTGCATAGTTATCTTTTCATGCCCTCGGTGTCTTTTATTACATAACCGTCTGGCTTCAAACAAGAAAGCTCTCACTTGAAACGAGAAAATTGTGGTTTTGAGCTTGAATGTTGTTGGTTGAAACTAGAAACTTGTCGTTTGAAGCTTGGATGTTGTTGGTTGAAACGAGAAAATTGTGGTTTTGAGCTTGAATGTTGTTAATTGAAACTAAAAACTTGTCGTTTGAAGCTTGGATGTTGTTGGTTGAAACGAGAAAATTGTGGTTTTGAGCTTGAATGTTCTTAGTTTAAACGAGAACATTATCGATTAACTCTTCAAAATCAGCGATCGCAACACTCTTGAGAACCCCGACTTTTTGGAAGATGCAGCTGGCGAATGGTGGGTCTGACCCCTCGTTCACCCACAAATTGGTTTGTACCAGACGCGCCACCTCTCGTCTGGTACATCTATTGGGATAACGAAAAATTGTTCAATGAGGGGTGACACCCCTGATTCGCCAGCTGTATCTTTGGAAAAGTCGGGGATCTATTTCAGGGAATCTACTTCACACTCTTAAACCACTCGACAATTCCATCAGCTACAGCTTTTGCTAATTTCTTCTGTTCTTTCTCATCCGTCACCCATTCAAATTCATCGGGGTTACTCATAAAACCCAACTCTAATAATATTGATGGCGCACTCGCTGGACGCGTCAGCGCTAAGTTATCCCAAAACACACCGTAGGAAGGCCGTTTTCTGGCTTTAACTAAATAATTCTGCATAAATATTGCTAAGTCGTGCGCTTGGGGATGATACCAAAAAGTTGCTACCCCCTTGGTGTTTTCGGCGTCGCCATCGTCGGGAAGAGAGTTGTAATGGATGGAAATAGAGATTGCTGGTTCTTCTCTATCTATGATTGCTTGGCGATCGCTAAGTGAAACTTCTTTGTCATCTTCTCGTGTCATCACCACTGTCGCGCCTCGCTTGATCAATTCATCCCGCACTAATTTTGATACTGTTAAATTCACATCTTTTTCTAAGTAGCCATTTGGTCCTCTTGCACCAGGTTCTTTGCCACCGTGTCCTGGATCTAGTAATATCTTGATTCCTGATAAAGGCTTTTGTTTGCTATTGCGAATGGGAGAGTGACGTAGACTCAATACCAAGCTTGTACCTTCGTATCTCAGCTTGTATCCCCACTGTTGACTTTTTTTGAGGTTGAAGGTGTATTGTAACTGTTCTGGCTTCACCTGCTGCCAATCTAGGCGAGAAATTAGGGGGTTATCGTCCAAGCGAATAATATCAGTTTGAGCAGTGGTATTGTAGAGAGTGAGAGTAAAAGTTTTATCTCCTTGTTGTACGCTCACCGGGACGGGAACTTGCAGAGGAAAAACCATCTCTGTCATGTTAGGCAGCGGACGATAACCAACACTACGAATGATTGAGTGGGGAGGAACAGCCCCTGGTATAATAGTGGTTTCCTTACTATTGATCCAACCGCCATAGTCCAAGCGCAACCATTCTCCTTCCCTAGCTGTGACTGCTGCACGTGTACTTTTGGGTAGCGGCGTTAGTCGAGAATAATCTGTACTCGGGCCAGTACGAGTAACACCAGCATCGGCTGTGACTTCTACTACTGGCAATTTTGCTGGTGAGAGGATAGTGATTTTTCCTGTTCCTTCCTGATTTATCGTTTTGCCATTAAGTGTCAGTTGAAACTGAGGTTTACCCAAATCTACTTCGTTGGTGTTGTCTGAAACTGTAGTACATCCCTCGTATTTGCTAGCACTACGGTTAACAGAAGGTTGATTTCGTCCTGTCAGTGCTGCCAAATTGCTTGGTAGTTGTGCTTGTTGGGGTTGGGGCGAGAGGGAAATTGTTTGATTACCTAGTTTTACAGAGACACTGGCGTTGGGAGTGGCGATCGCACTAAAACAAATTAGTTCCCCTGGAAGTCTAGCAATGTCAACTGCTGGAGTCAAAGAATCTTTGGCAAAGGCTAAACCCTGTGGTATTTCCGGTTGGGTAGCTAGCCTTGTTACCTGAATCTGAATTGTTTGTTTTTGGTAGTTGAAATTAAAAGTATTTTCTCCCACCTGTAAAGGTAAACTAGGGGCAAAATGGCCAGACTGACTGCGCCTGATTGCTTTACCATTGATTAAAACCTGTCCGGAAGCGGGGGCTGTACCAAGGAAAAAAATACGATCAGCACTAGTTTCGTGATTTGGGGGAGGATAAACAACCCGCAAATAGGGATATGGCTGTTGTGCCGAGACAACTACGGAGGAAGCGACTATAAAGCCTAATATTAAAAATCCTAAAAGTGATTTCACGCCAAAATACATTAAGATTCACAACAACTACTGTGGCAAAATGACCAAGAAAGAAGGCAGAAGGATGATGCAGTTGTCAGTTATCAGTGAACAGTTATCAATTGGTAACTGATAACTGATAACTGATAACTGTTCACTGATTTTCTCCTTCAAAAGTTACTAAAATTTCTAGAGTTATGACTAAGTTTGTGTTTGTTACCGGCGGTGTAGTTTCCAGTATCGGCAAGGGCATTGTAGCAGCAAGCCTGGGACGTTTGCTCAAATCTCGGAATTATTCGGTATCGATCCTCAAGCTCGATCCATACATTAATGTTGATCCAGGAACGATGAGTCCTTTTCAACATGGAGAAGTGTTTGTTACCCAAGATGGTGCGGAAACAGACTTGGACTTAGGGCATTACGAACGCTTTACTGATACCTCCATGTCGCGTCTCAACAGTGTAACTACTGGCTCTATCTACCAAGCAGTAATTAATCGGGAGCGTCGTGGGGATTACAATGGCGGCACTGTGCAGGTAATTCCCCATATTACTAATGAAATCAAAGAAAGAATTGAGAGAGTTGCAAAAGACACAAATCCTGATGTAGTAATTACAGAAATTGGCGGAACGGTAGGGGATATAGAATCACTACCGTTTTTAGAAGCAATTCGTCAGTTTCGCAAGGATGTAGGACGGCAAAACGTGTTATACATGCACGTAACCTTGGTTCCCTGGATTGCTTCGGCGGGTGAAATGAAAACTAAACCCACACAGCACTCTGTCAAAGAACTGCGTTCGATAGGTATCCAACCAGATATTTTAATTTGTCGATGCGATCGCCCCTTACCAACCGGATTAAAACACAAATTATCCGAGTTTTGCGATGTTCCCGTAGCCTGTGTAATTACAGCGATCGATGCTAAGAGCATTTATGAAGTACCGCTAATTTTAGAACGGGAAGGACTAGCACAGCAAACACTGGAGTTGCTAAATATGGAGCAACATCAACCAGATTTAACTCAGTGGCAAACTCTAGTAGAAAGACTCTACAGTCCTAAACATCGCATCGAAATTGCCATTGTTGGTAAGTACGTACAATTAAGCGATGCCTATCTTTCCGTGGTAGAGGCGTTGCGTCATGCAGCGATTGCCATGAGTGGCGACTTGCGTCTGCGGTGGGTAAACTCAGAAAAACTAGAAGTTGATGGAGCCGAGAATCACTTAGCTAGTGTTGATGGTGTAATTGTACCCGGAGGTTTTGGTGTGCGTGGAGTTGATGGTAAAATTGAAGCTATCAAATATGCTCGCATTCATCAAATTCCCTTCCTGGGTTTATGCTTAGGAATGCAATGTTCTGTGATTGAATGGGCAAGAAATATTGCGGCATTTACGGATGCTCATAGTGCTGAATTTGAACCTCATACAGAAAATCCAGTTATTAACCTGTTGCCAGAACAGCAAGACGTGGTAGATTTGGGCGGGACAATGCGCTTAGGCTTGTATCCTTGCCGCGTTTTGCCGAATACCTTAGCATTTAGTCTTTATCAAGACGAAGTGATTTACGAAAGACATCGCCATCGTTACGAATTCAATAACGCTTACCGCAACCTGTTTTTAGAATCTGGTTATGTGATTAGTGGCACTTCTCCCGATGGACGTTTAGTAGAAATGATAGAATTGCCCAAGCATCCTTTCTTTCTGGCTTGCCAATTTCATCCGGAGTTTCAATCTCGCCCCAGTGCGCCCCATCCTCTATTTAAAGGCTTTATCGAAGCTGCGATCGCTCATTCTCAATCCTACGAAGGCAGACAAACACCTGTTTCAGTTTCCTAAATTTCTTTACAATCAGTCGTTATTTTCCAGAGAATTCACGCAAAACTTTCTGGCAGATGAAGATTTATACTCTCCTAAGAGGGTGCTGTACAGCAATATGCTCCTGATATATTCCCCATGTAAGGAGACTTTGTGGCGTACTGGGTAAAAATTAGTTACGAGAGGAAAGAATATGTGGTCAATTTTGAACGCGTAAGTGCCTTTTGTTATGAGCAAAACGGTAGGGTAACATTTTGGCTACCTGATTGTGCTATCCCGATAGTGATCAATCCTCAAAGTAACCAGCAAGACTACCAAAAAATTTTAGAGTATATTCAATACGTCACCGAAGCAGAGTTAGAAAATAGCTACTGGGTAAAAATCTACTACGAGAGAAACGAGTATGTAATTAACCTCAACTGTATCAGTTCTTTTTGTTATGAACCGCCGAATGGCAGAATCACATTTTGGCTACCAGACGGCATTATTCCAATTATTATTAATCCAGTCAGTAACCCAGAATCTTACGAGAAAGTTGTGAACCACATTCAAAAGACAACTGGGCATTTTTTGCAATGAATTAAGGCAGAGGGCAGGAGGCAGAGGGCAGGAGGGAAGAAAGTTTATAATGTCCAATGCCACTGGCTTTCAAGCTCCTAAATTCATTGAACAAAGAAGGAAATATGTATTTCCAGACGTTGGCGCAAGAAATACTGCGTCCGTCAAACTTACCCCTAAATGCGTCTTATACAATTTCACAAAATTCTTGATACAAATTGTCCCCCCTGTCTTCCTTGTCCCCCTTGTCCTCCTTGTCCCCCTTGTGCCCCCAGTCGCCAAATGTATCAGACTCATAGTGAAACGGTATTATGGGGGTGTTTCCTTCTGCTTTCTGCCCTCTGCCACGGCGTTCCTTGAACGCGAACCGCAGCTTTGCAAAGAGCGCCTCCTCTGCCTTCTGCCTTCTGCCTTCTTAAGAGTGCAATCTTTTCTCCAACCAACCTATACCCAAATCAGCAACTAAAGCAATGATTGCCGCCGGAATCGCACCTGCTAAGATTAATTGATTATTGACTGTACTGATGCCGCGAAAAATCAACTCACCCAAACCACCCGCACCGATAGCAGCAGCAATAGTGGCAACACCTATACTGATTACCATTGCTACTCGCACCCCAGCTAAAATTACTCCCATCGCCAAAGGAATCTCTACCTGTAACAGCAGCTGTCTATCTGTCATTCCCATACCGCGCCCTGCTTCTCGAATCGCTGGATCGGCGCCAGTAATTCCAGTGTAAGTATTGCGAATTATTGGTAGCAAAGAATATAAAGCCAAGGCAAAAATAGCAGGATTAGCACCAATCCCACCAATAAACGGTACAGGGATGAGTAAGCCAAATAACGCCAAGCTGGGAATAGTTTGGAAAATATTGGCAACACCCAAAATCGGTTGACGCAGAGATTTTTGCCGGGTGATTAATATCCCTAGTGGAATACCGATCGCGATCGCAATGCTAATAGCGATCGCCACTAATAACAAGTGTTCTAAAGTGCGTTCCCAGATTTCCGGCGCATATTTGATAAAAAAAAAGTCATTAAAGTTCATAAGACTGGTTTCAGACATTGCAAAAAAGCAAGGGCTTCTGGGTGTTGGGAACGCATAAACTCTGCTGGCGTTTCCAACACTACCAATTCTCCCCCATGCATTAAACCAATTCTCGATGCCAAAACAAACGCTTCCTGAATATCGTGAGTCACAAAAACAACCGTCTTACCTAATTCCTGTTGTAAGCGTTTAAACTCTTGTTGCAATTCCAGCCGTGTAATCGGATCGAGGGCGCCAAAAGGTTCATCCATCAACAACACTGGCGGATCGGCTGCTAATGCCCTCGCCACACCAATTCGTTGTCTTTGCCCACCTGAGAGTTCGTGGGGATATCTGTGAGCAAATTTTTCTGGTTCTAAACCCACCAACTGCAACAGTTCAGAAACACGCCTTTTGATTTGTTTGGGCTTCCAACCTTCCAAAGAGGGAACTAAACCCACATTACGCTCAACAGTAAAATGGGGAAATAAACCAGTTTCTTGAATTACATAACCAATCTTGCGCCGCAATTTAATTTCATCCCACTGGGTTGTGGGAATGCCATTAAACAACACTTCCCCTTGAGTGGGTGTAAACAGGCGGTTGATTAGTTTCATCGTCGTAGTTTTACCGCTACCACTACGTCCGAGTAATACCAGTGCTTCTCCTTGAGAAATGCTGAAATTCAAATTTGATACTAGGGGGCGCTGGTTACGGCTAAATGTAACATTACGAAATTCAACAGCAATCTCCTGGGACATGGGTGGGTTTTAATGGAAGTTGATTTTGATTCAGTAACCCCAAAATAAGTAATTGAGTTATGAGTTTGAAATCGAAAAAACTAACTCATAACTCAACACTCATAAATTAGAGCTTGATCTATGCCATTTGATTCTCAATCGCCCACCGTGCTAACTCAGTACGATTATGAAGATTGGTTTTGCCCAACATGTTGGACACATGGCTTTCAACTGTACGCTGACTAACATTTAGTTCTTCAGCAATTTCGCGGTTAGCTAAACCCCTGGCAACAAACTGGACAACTTTCAGTTCGGTTGGGGTTAACTGCACGTCAAAGGGAACTTGAATACGGGAACCGTTGTCTCCTCCTTTGGCTTGGTGTTCTTTCCAACGAATGGTTTGCTTGAGAGACGATTCTACTTGCGCCACCAACTCTTCTGGTTCAAAGGGCTTGACCATGTATACATCAGCACCTTTATTCAGTCCTTTAACCCGGTCTGCGCTTTGTCCTTTTGCTGATAGAAATAGAACAGGAATCCAACTAGTGCGTTCGTTTTGCCGGACTTGTTCAACAAAAGTATATCCGTCCATTTCCGGCATCATCACGTCGCAGATGATCATATCTGGAACATCCTGCTCTAAAATTTCCAAAGCTTCTCGACCATTTTCTGCGGTGATGACTTCATATCCCCGGAATTCCAAGTAATCCTTCACCAGCAAGATGAGGTTAGGGTCATCATCAATGAGTAGAAGTCGTTTGTATTCTTTCATGCTGGGTTCTTTCATAGCAGTGGCACTTGTCGCGCGTAGATCCATAGGGGCCTTGTATAGCGATCCTTTTTGGTGGATGATTGTGATGTTGTGCTTTTTCCCACTTAACTTGCCTTTGTTGAGTAAATGTTTCAAAATTGAAAATTACTTTCCCTGAAACTACTCAATCAATGGCAAAAGTCCAGTAAGGATACGTAGAGCAGTAGTATTTATAATGCGTTATTATATATCGCTTTGAAAGGAGCGGGCAAAAAACTTCAGCAGAATAATAATCCTTATAGATTACCAAACTTCGCTAGTTCTAAGATGCTCCTGGTAAACAGTTAACCCGCACTTGTGTAACTCACCGCTTCACCATATCCCTTGGATGTTAAGCTTCTGTTGCGCTGCTCTTCAGTAACCACAGAGGTTTCTGACAGAGGATGAACTAAAAAAGCATATTCTTCCACAATCTTATTTTCGATTAAATGTTCCTGGATAATCCGCTCGATAACTTCCGGGGTTGCTTGGCGATACCAGACACCATCCGGGTAAACCACTATTATCGGCCCAGAGCAACAAACTCGCAAGCAATTAGCTTTGGTTCTGAATATGCAACTAGGTCGCTCTTGTTGAGGCACATCTAACCTTAATTCCTTCAGGCGTTTTTTTAAATACTCCCACGCTTCCAGACTTGCTTGTTTTGAACAACACTTAGGCAATGTCTGATCAGCACAGATAAAAACATGTCGCTGAATTTTTTTTAGTCCTAAAGTTTCTATAGAGTAATTTAGGGCTTTATTTTCTGGTGGTGGAGTTGCCTTCTCTATTTTGTGGCTGGACTGGATCACTATTTTGTTACCCATCGCGCGCTTTCTGATTTCTGTTCTATAACAATTTCTAAACTTTGCAAATAAAGTTGACCATATATAACTATTCGTTACTGAAATTGGGAATCAGGGAACTCACCGGTCCCCACTCCTACGGTTGTGGGGACCGGTGAGTTCCCCAATCCCCAATCCCAAAAGTTCGGGAACCCGTACAAACCCAAATATTGCCATTGCATCCAGTCGTTCGCTAAATTAGCACTCAGGAGTTGAGAGTGCTAACTCTGGAGAAATTCGTATGGCAGCTGTATCTCTTAGCGTTTCTACTGTAAAACCTTTAGGCGATCGCGTGTTTGTAAAAGTGAGCGCCTCTGAAGAAAAGACCGCTGGTGGTCTATACTTACCCGACACCGCCAAAGAAAAGCCCCAAGTTGGCGAAGTTGTTGCGGTTGGTGAAGGCAAAATCAAAGATGATGGTTCTCGTCAGCCAATGGATGTCAAAGTAGGGGATAAAGTTCTCTACTCTAAATATGCTGGTACTGATATCAAGCTAGGAACCGACGAATACGTATTGCTTTCTGAGAAAGACATTTTAGCAATTGTTTCTTAGTCATTGGTCATTGGTCATTGGTCACTGGTTTATTACAAATGACAAATGACAAATAACGAATGACAAATAACAAATGGCAAAGGACAACTAAGAAATTATGGCAAAGCGCATTATCTACAACGAAAACGCTCGTCGCGCCTTAGAAAGAGGCATGGATATCCTGGCTGAGGCTGTGGCTGTTACCCTCGGTCCCAAAGGTCGTAACGTAGTACTAGAGAAAAAATTTGGCGCACCCCAAATCATCAATGACGGTGTGACCATTGCTAAAGAAATTGAATTAGAAGACCATGTTGAAAACACAGGCGTTTCTTTGATCCGCCAAGCTGCTTCCAAAACCAACGATGCTGCTGGTGACGGAACCACCACTGCTACTGTTTTGGCACACGCAATGGTTAAAGAAGGCTTGCGGAACGTTGCGGCTGGTGCAAATGCCATTCAGTTGAAGCGTGGTATTGATAAAGCTACCAACTTCTTAGTAGAAAAAATTAAAGAACACGCTCGTCCTGTTGAAGATTCCAAAGCGATCGCTCAAGTTGGTGCAATCTCTGCTGGTAACGACGAAGAAGTCGGTCAGATGATTGCTGAAGCAATGGACAAAGTAGGTAAGGAAGGCGTAATTTCCCTAGAAGAAGGGAAATCTATGACCACCGAATTGGAAATCACCGAAGGGATGCGCTTTGACAAAGGCTACATCTCTCCCTACTTCGCCACCGATCCTGAGCGGATGGAAGCAGTATTTGACGATCCTTACTTACTGCTGACCGATAAGAAAATAGCTTTGGTACAAGATTTAGTACCTGTTCTTGAGCAAGTGGCACGTCAAGGCAAACCCTTAGTAATTATTGCCGAAGATATTGAAAAAGAAGCTTTGGCAACCTTGGTTGTTAACCGCCTGCGGGGTGTGCTGAACGTAGCTGCTGTGAAAGCTCCTGGATTTGGCGATCGCCGCAAAGCAATGCTGGAAGACATCGCCATCCTCACTGGTGGTCAGTTAATTACCGAGGATGCGGGTTTAAAGCTAGAAAATACCAAGCTGGATAGTTTAGGTAGAGCTCGTCGCATCACTATCACCAAGGACAACACCACTATTGTTGCTGAAGGTAACGAACAAGCCGTAAAAGCTCGTTGCGAACAGATTCGTCGTCAAATGGACGAAACTGAATCTTCCTATGACAAAGAGAAATTGCAAGAGCGTCTGGCTAAGTTGTCTGGTGGTGTAGCAGTAGTTAAAGTTGGTGCTGCTACCGAAACCGAAATGAAAGACAAGAAACTACGCCTTGAAGACGCGATCAACGCTACCAAAGCTGCGGTAGAAGAAGGTATCGTTCCTGGCGGTGGTACAACTCTAGCTCACCTCAGCCCTCAGTTAGAAGAGTGGGCAAATAGTAACCTCAAAGATGAAGAGTTGACTGGTGCGCTGATTGTCGCTCGCGCCTTGGCTGCTCCCCTCAAACGGATTGCTGAAAACGCTGGTCAGAATGGTGCTGTCATTGCTGAACGCGTCAAAGAGAAAGAATTCAACGTTGGCTTTAACGCAGCCACCAACGAGTTCGTCGATCTGTTTGCTGCTGGTATCGTTGATCCTGCCAAAGTAACCCGTTCTGCCCTACAAAACGCAGCTTCCATCGCTGGTATGGTGTTGACCACAGAGTGTATCGTTGTTGACAAGCCAGAACCTAAGGATAACGCACCAGCAGGTGCTGGCGCTGGTATGGGCGGCGACTTCGATTACTAAAATATTGCAAAGGGTGAGTAAGATACTCACCTCTATAAAAAAGCAGTCACTTCCCAGAGGAAATGGCTGCTTTTTTATGTGAACCGTATTGTTTTATGAACAGTCCTTTCCCAGGGTTTGACATTTTGTCTTTTGATAATTTAGTATTTATGTACTATTAGATATAACCACAAATATCAATGCAGCGATTGAACAATTATTATGAACTGCGTACACCAGATATATGAAACAAATCTGACAACTTCGTGCCTCCAACTACGATATTTGAACTCCGCCCACAAGGAGCGCAATAATTTATCTTTGTTCTGTATTTGATTGGTTAGCAGCATGAAATTGATCAATCAATGCTTGGATAATCATTTGCGGATCTTCCGTATCAACTCCCAATTGTTGAGCAATCATCTGGCGTAGATTTTCATCCTGCTGCATGATCACCAGTAATTCGTCTAAAGTTACGGTTTGGAATTCTCCTTCAGGGAGATTTCCTGAGTCATCAGGTGCTTGGAAAACTTGACTGGATGGAAAATTTTCTACATCAGTGTCTTCTGCTGAGCCAAAAGTTGCTATTTGAGCATCTGGGCCTTCATACTCCCATACAGGTTCTCCTTGATTGCGTGTCAGTAATTGCATCCCAATATCATGGGCAACATCTCCCACTTCTCCAACTTCCAATTCCCCTAGTTGTATCATCCGAGCGGCTAATTCGTTATTAGGAGTTGGTGATGCCAGCAGTTTTTCACCAAAGCCATGCAACCACTCTATCCAACGTTCTGTTGGGACGCGATGCTCAATATTATGTAGCCACTTCAGCGCCCATTGTTGTCCTCTAGCTTGATGTACTCCTTCTAACAGTTCAGTGAACAAAAATTCTAAATCTGTGTCAGTTAGAGGTGGAGGTGGTTCTTTGGGATGATTACCCGCAAATGTTGTTGGCGCTTTTTGGTTGCCCAACAAGCGTTGAAAAAACCTTTTTAGCCATAAAATGAGCCGTTTGAGCATCTCTGGCACCCCCCCGAGTTTTGTTTACCCTAAGATTGTAGCGATGTCTACGGCTAGTCGCTACGCGTTTGAATGGGGAAGTGGGGAGGTGGGGAGATGGGGAGATGGGGAGTGTGGATTGGAAAAATGATTAATATTCTAATTATCGTTCCCGGTTCCCCGTTTCCCATTCTTGAAAATTCCCCTCTTTAGCTAAAATGATTGAATCCCAAACTCGACTGGGTGCGACTCACAAACCAGAAAAGGCATTGCCATCCATGTCTTACGAACCCCTGCACCATAAGTACCGCCCAAAGAGTTTTGCTGAACTGGTGGGACAAGAAGCGATCGCTACCACCCTCACTAATGCTATCCGGGCATCCAAAATCGCACCAGCCTATTTATTCACAGGCCCAAGAGGCACAGGCAAAACCTCCAGCGCCCGCATTTTAGCTAAATCAATCAATTGTCTTAAAAGTGACAAACCCACAGCTGAACCTTGTGGTGTGTGTGATGTTTGTCAAGGAATCACCAAAGGCTACTCCTTGGATGTAATTGAAATTGACGCAGCCAGCAACACAGGCGTAGACAACATTAGAGAGATTATCGAAAGAGCGCAATTTGCCCCTGTTCAGTGTCGTTATAAAGTGTATGTGGTCGATGAATGCCATATGCTCAGTACGGCAGCGTTCAATGCACTACTAAAAACTCTAGAAGAACCACCTAAACACGTAGTCTTTGTCCTGGCAACAACTGACCCCCAAAGAGTACTACCTACAATTATTTCCCGGTGTCAACGGTTCGATTTTCGCCGCATACCTCTAGAAGCAATGGTGCAGCATTTGAGTACTATTGCTACAAAAGAAAACATTAATATCAATCCTGAAGCAATTACACTTGTAGCTCAAATTGCTCAGGGGGGATTGCGGGATGCCGAAAGTTTACTTGACCAATTAAGTTTATTATCAGGGGAAGTCACGCCAGACCAAGTGTGGGATTTGGTGGGTTCAGTCAGCGAACGCGACTTACTCACACTTTTAGGGGCGATCGCAACAGACAACCCTGAAGCTGTTCTTGATTGTACTCGTCAAATCCTAGATCGTGGTCGAGAACCTCTGATTATTCTCCAAAATCTTGCCGCTTTATACCGCGATTTACTCATAGCTAAAACTGCACCCAGTCGTCAAAACTTAGTTGCTTGCACTCCCCAAACTTGGCAAGCACTGGTTAGTTTTGCTCAACAGTTAGATATCAGCACAATTTTACAAGGACAACAACACCTGAGAACTGCTGAATTACAACTAAAAAATACCACCCAACCCCGTTTGTGGTTAGAAGTCACCTTGCTGGGATTGTTACCTTCAGCAACTATTCGCACTCAGCCATTAACAACAAATCGTGTAACACCCGCAGTATCACCAACCCCTTCTATCCCACCTTCCCCAGTTTCTAACGGCAAAGTGACACAGGTACAACGTGACACGGGGAATCAAGAAGACACAACGACACAGCAACACAGCAACAGCGAAAAATCTTCCCTCTCTCCCCCCACTCCCCCACCTTCTGAACAAGAGGAACTAAACTCTTCCACTCAAGAATCATTGGAAGCAACTTGGCAAAAAATAGTAGAATCTTTGCCTATACCTGCCAAAGCTTTATTAAACCAACACGGACGCTTATTAAGTATCGGCGATAGTGTCGCTGTTGTGGGTGTACCACCAAAGCTGATCAAACTTGCTCAAGGCAAATTAGCCGATGTGGAAGCCGCTTTTGTGAAGGTTTTTCAGCAAAAATATAAAGTGAGCTTGGTTGCCAACCAGGGAAAAACTGCACCTAGTAATGAAAAAAAAGATATTCCTAAAAATAATACTCCTCAAGCTCATCAGCCGCCTCCACCTAGTTACAATCAACAACCACCTGTAGTTGATAATCATCAACCAGTAAAACCAGTAATCACAAAAACAGAATCAGTAACAAATGCTGCTGTGGCGCATACTGTGTCTCCACCACAGCCTCAGATGCCACCAGCCAATTGGGAGAGTGATGAGGCTGCGATCGCAGCCCAACGTCTGGCACAATTTTTTGATGGTGAAATTATCCGCTTTGCAGATGATGTAATAGAAGTTACCGACTCTAGCACGACTTCTGAGTGGGAAAACGAAGTAGAAACAGATGATGAATTTTAAAAAGTGAAGGTAGTACGGAGTACACCAACGGTCGTTGTGTCGTTTCTGTTGTCGCCTTCGGGGTTAAACAGCACAAATGCCCCAGGGGTAATGCTCACATTATCACTTAGTTTCAAGCGGTAATACGCTTCTAAATGATAAGGAGTAGCCCGATCTACACCTGTTGGAGCAAGTTCAGCATCTCCATCAGCAGAAGTGCGATATAGTGGCTGTCCAAACAGAATGCCTGCGTTATTTCCCTGTTTGAACAAATCGTTGAAGTGAAGTCCCACCATCCAACTAGTGAAGGTAGTAGAAGCGTCAACATCACCTGAAGAATCATCTACGAATATTGCTGCACCGTAGCCAGATAAAGCAATTTTTGGGGAGAAACGCCAAGTGAGTGTGCCACCAACAGAATTAAGTTTGACAGGTGTTCCCAGTGAAACATTAGCCAAAGCACCAATATCACTACTAGTTAATCCTGTACCCAAGATATTGATTTCGTGATAACTATTGGCATAGTTGAGACCAATATCTATAGAACTAGTTGGTCTAAAGGTTAATTGTGCGGCTATAACGCTACTACCACCAAAAAAACCAGATCCTAAAGGTGTACCAGAAACTCCTGGTTGGATGTCTGGAGCATTTTGAGGAATGTTAGCATTAACGCTGCCGTATAAAGCTCTTAGGTCTAACTGGTCGGAAATATTAAAAATAAACCCTACAGCTGAGGCCAAACCAGAACCAGAAGTACCACCGGAGACACGTACTACAGGATTCAAATTGCCAAAGCGAGAAATTGACTCTTGTCCTTCACCATAGAAAGGTGTGATCGCAGGAAAAGCATCCGATGTTTCCGCCGCAGTCCCGGCAAACAAAGTTAATTTATCAGCCACCGGAAAGATGTAAAGCAATTTGTAAAGCTCAACATCATTAGCACTGACATCTGATAAAGTCTTAACATCAATACCAGGAAACTGAGGTTCAAAACTAGTACGAGCGCTACTGGCACTAAGTATAGGCGAAGCTAATCCCAAAGATTCTTGTAGGCTACCGCTACCATCCAAACCGCCCAAAAAGTTATGAGATTGCAAACCAGTAATTAGTAAGTCTTTACCTGTAAAACTGGTGTTGAGATTTAAGCGCACTCTATTTGTCAGGATGATATTAGGGTCATCTCTATCTGGAGAACCGCCTGTAGCACCAATCGCGGCAATAATTGCCTCGCCATTCAGTTTGGTAGTTGTGGAAAACTGATTTGCTTCCAGTTCTGCGGTGCGGGCTTCCAGCGCATCTACCCGACCCCGCAGTGTAGCCAATTCCGCAGCAAACTCTTCTTGCAATCTCTGCAAAGTGGCTAAATCTTCTTTTGTTACCAAATTAGTAGTCGCCGTAGCAATTAGTTCGCTGACTCGATCAAGACAGGCATTTAAGCCAGCAGCAAATTCATAGCGAGTCATCGGACGATTGCCGCGATATGTACCATTGGGATACCCAGCAATACAACCGTAGCGCTCAACCAAAGATTGTAATGCACCGAAAGCCCAGTCTGTTGGTTGCACATCAGATAGTTGCGATACAGATGTGACTTGTGCGATTTTGTCTGATGTTTGAGGTGAATTTGCAGATTGTGAGGAAGTTGGTAGTGAAGAATTAGCAGCTGAAGTTAGCTCTAAATTTTTGTCTTCTTGCTTCTGATTTAAAACAGATGAATTTTGTTCATCCTCACTAGCTATAATTATTTTGTTTGGAGAATTATTAGGTTTCACTCCGTCATTAATATTTATTTTTTCAGGGGTGTTACCAACGTGAGAAATTGCTATTTTTTCAGAATTATTTCGTACTTGCTTGTTATCTGCAATCTCAAAATTAGTCAGGGCTTGTACTGGTAACAATCCCATAATTAAATACAATAAACTTGCTCCACAAGCAGAGGCTAGCAGATATCTCGTCATGATAGCTCCTCACAAACTATATAGAAGATATGGAAAATTTGACTACGATAAACACCAATAGACAAGTTGATGTAAAGCGTATTTTGCAAAGAAATATTGCCAGTTTTACATTTTTTAACCCAGGAAATTATTTCACTGAGATTTACTAGGCTACTATGTGAATTGTTTCGTAAGTATTAAATTCTAGTAAATACTATTTTTATGATCAGTTAACACTATTTATGATTTATAGTTTTTATAGTTACCATATAATAATTAAAATAATAGAAACCTAGCTCATTAACCTAAGTTCGATAGATTTCATAAGCCCAAATCTCGTCCTGAAATAAATTTGGGACTGACAGCCTTCAATCCAGTATAACTGGGTTGACGGGGTGAGCAGGGCATAATTTTAAAAACTTTGTATTTAACTGGGATTCGGGTGTCTAAGTTGTGCAGGTTGCATTGAAAAGATGCGATCGCTTCTGGTGGGGGCACTGGGCAGATTTTTATAGCAAGGGTGGACGCACTGAGTCCACGTTCCCCAGTAGCTATGGCTTTAGAGAATGCCATAAATGTTTCAGCACACGGAAAAAGCTTATTTTGGTTGTACCAATAAAACTCTAGTTAGTGGTTTTAGTTGGCGGTTTGAATTCGGAATTTTAGATTTGCGATCAAATTTTTCTCAGACACAATACCTTTCCCTTAATAACGATAGTTATAAACTTTCTAAACTACCGTTTTCTTTGGATCTAAAACCAGATGTTAAATTTTCTTATATAAAGCAAGATTAGGAATATTCATTGCTGAACATTAAATTATGAGGTATTTACTATGAGATATTTTCTAGATAAGAGAAAGACTGCTATTGGTGATGAAATTGGCAGCAAAATCACTCATACCTATATTGAAATTGAGTTTCCTGTGGATGACGATTCTTCTTATGTCATCTATGTCATTCCCAGGAATCAAAATTCAGCTTTCGTTGCTACTTGCTGGGATCACACTTTTGATAAATTAGTTAGCAATCTAGATGAAGATACCTTTGAGATGATCGCTGAAACTTGGCCGACACTTGCAGCACTACTGTACAACGGAGTAAAACAGCTTTATAGGCAGGGTGCTTTGATCGTGCTTGAGGATCTTGACGATGGAGAGAATAAATGGTTCGTTGCCTCAATTGCTGGCAATATCTCTTTCAGTAGTTTTAAAGATTTGTTCAATGAACGAATGCAAGAAGTGACACAGTTGGTTTTAGCCAGAACCATCCAACTCTCCCGTGAATTGAACGAGAATCAACCGAATATGCTTAATGCAATCAGCAACGGTTTTATGAAAGGAGTTGGAACAGCCGTATTAGCTGGTGTAGCTTCCTTTTTAGGCATAGACCCAAGCGATGCTTGATCTTGAAACCATTCCCAGACAAGAGTTCTAATTATTTAATTGGACACATCAGGAGAATCTGGCTCAAACAGACAACAAATCCAAAACTGAAGGTTTTTAAACTATAGCTCTGGGAATTTTACCCAAGGAGTGAAATTGTTGTGTTATCTATATCTAAAATCAGGCAGTCATTAATATTTCCTGGTAGCGAGACACAGGGAAGACAGATAAAAATACCTCCAGAATTCCAAGACTCTCTTGAGGGTCCGATTTACACCGACAATAGTAATAGAATCTTCCTCCTTTCTGGGGAAGCACTATCAAATGATAAACAACCATCACAAACCTGGCTGCTTTACTTTTACGGTAATGCCATGTGTTTGAGTGACGCAAATTTTGATTTAAATTACTTCCGTCAGTTTGGTTTGAACGTCGTCATTCCTGAATACATCGGCTTTGGGATGAGTAGCGGAACTGCAAGCGAGTCAGGCTGCTACGAGACAGCCAGAGCAGCTTATCAATATCTTACTCAGACTAAAGGAGTTCAGCCTGACCAAATTATTGTAGCCGGATGGTCGCTGGGAGCAGCAGTAGCTACGTACCTGGCAAAAATTCAACCAGTAGCTGCTCTGATTCTATTGAGTGCTTTTACAAATATTCCTGATGAAGCAGTAGAAATTTTTCCTAATGTACTTAAGTGGTTGATTCCCAAATGGTTAATTGAATTGTTGATTCCTGAACGTTTTAACAACTTAAAGAGGATAGCTAAAGTCAAATGTCCTATTTTCATTAGTCATGGAACTGAGGACGAGATTGTCCCTTTTGCTATGGCAAAAGCTCTGAGAGCTAAGGCAAAAGCTAAGGGGATAGCTGTGAGTTTTTTGCCTATTCCGAGAGCTAAACACAATGAGTTTTTTGAGGTTGGAGGCGAGCAACTTCGGGAAGGTGTTACTAATTTCATTGCGAATTTACCTCATTCATACTAAGTGAGCAGCATGATAGTGGAAATTATTCGTACCGAAGCTATAGCCTTACAGAATCAGCAGGTAGATTATCTCTTAGTACCGAATGCGATTCTGTTACTTCTTCAAGATGGTACAGCCAGACTACTGAATTTGGATGGTGAATTCTACGCTATCTCTGCCACTGGCGCTTTGATTCTCAAAGAAACGCTCAAAGGAGGTTCGACAACAGCGGTAAATAGACTCGTAGCTGAATATGAGTTAGATACTACACAAGCCCTGAATGACGTTTTGGTATTTCTTCAAGGGTTGGAAAACAAAGGTGTCATTTACCATCCCAAAGACTCCTCGCCTCAAGTCAAAGGCATAAGATTTGATTTGTCATTACTTACTTTACCGTTGCTCTGGTTAATCGGCTCTTTGCCTGCATCCTTGCAGATTAGGACATGGTTAGCTTTAGCGCTAGCGTATTTCTCCATTCGACTATTTGGTTTGCCTGGGACAATAAAAGCTTGGCAAACTCCCAAGCGTCAAGCTTCGTTAATTGCTGACAACCAAGAGATGACTTTCTTGATGAAGTCAGTTGATTTAGCTGTTAGTGAGGCGACAGCCTGCCATCTCCTTAAAGTTGAATGTAAAGAACGCGCTCTCTGTAGCTGGTGGCTGGCTCGTTTCGCTGGAATTCCGGCTCAGATCAAGCTGGGTGTTTACCTCTTCCCGTTTGCGACTCACTGCTGGTGCGAAGTTAGTTCGGAAGTAATTGGAGACGATAAGGAAAGGTGCGAACACTTTACATCAGTACTTACTTACGAATGAACTGTTCACAGCGCCCAAGCTTTAGAGGTTACCCTCAGTCTATAAGACTGGGGCTATTGCATTCAATGCACGCCTGTGCGGGCTAACAAGAGTGCAGTTTGATGGCAAAATGATATGACTAATCAACTATTTTCTTAATATATTTGGCATGACCAGACACAGTATAAGGTGTCCAGGTGATCAACATATTAAATGGCTCCCCAAAAGTGTCCTGAAAAGCGTCTGGCAAATTCTTAAATCGACGCTTCACACGCCTAAAATACAGCTTAAAATTACTAAATTCGCTCCAATAATAACCCTGAGTTAGAGCCTTACCAGCAATTCGGCAGCAATTGCGAAATAGATCGTGAAATTCTTTGTCACGAACGGAATCCCAATATTTTTCCATTGTCTTTTCATTAAGATGATTAATCTCTATAATTTCGTCAGCTTCTCGACCGCATAAATCCACATCTTCTTCATAACACATGGTGTAACCATAAGGAGTTTCTGGTCTTTTGGGCCACTTGCTGATATAAGAACCATCCACAATTTCTATAGCAGCGTGACCAAATTCAAAAGTGGGAATAGCTACGGAACTGTGATTTTGTTGAGGTTTTCCTACTTTGGGTAACCAAATAACAGTCCTAATCATTTTCTACTTATTGATTAAATCACATCAATAAAATATTAGAAAAATAGGAGATTAAAATCTATAAATAGTAGTTGTAAACCGTAGTTTAGTGACAGTAAATGAGTTTTTATTTAAACTGAAATTAAGTAATTAAAACTAGAAAAAAAGATGATGGAAAATCAATCGCTGAATCAAACTAATTATCTTCATTCCTATCGGATACCGCAATTATTAATAGTTGGAAAAGCAATCCAGTTAATTAGTGGCGGCGGGGGACAACTCAGAGATGGTTACAACGGTTGGTGGATTTATCAAGCTTAGCTTCTAAACGATTGAAACTCTTGTTGAGGCGTTTAAAACCCTCGTTTAGTGACGGTAAATAAATTCTTCTTTAAGCTCAAAGGAAGTAAGTCAAATTAGGAGGAAAGATGATGAAGAATCAATCCCTGGAGAAAGCTAAAAATTCTATACCGTCCTACCGGACGCCCCAACTATTAGTTGCTGGGACAGCAGTCGAGTTAGTTCGTAACGACATTGGAGGACACCTCAAGGATGGCACTGGTGGCTGGTGGGTTTGGGGTTCCTAGTCCTCGTTGATTTTTCAATGACTGGAACTCTTGTTTATCTCTGATTTTAAGAGATGATATTTGGAAATAAACCACAGACAAGAGTTCCATTTATTCAATTGACAAACTCATTAATGACTCAGGAGGAACTCTAAATTATGTCATCACTCGACCCCGTTATCATCAAACGCAAAATCGTAGGAACATGGCAATTGCCAATTCATCACGAATATTCAGAGACAATTACTTTAATGGGATTTGGCTCAAAGTTTAGCTATACGTGTTCCGCTGCTGATGTAAGACAACGCTTTCGTCAACTGTTCACAGGCAGCGAAATTCGTGGAAACTGGCACATCCGTAATACGATTAAGGAAACCTCTGACTCTAAATCGTCTGTGGGAGGTTCTGTTACTAAGACTGTAGGAGGTTCTGTCAGAATATCCACTGGCTTTCTCACGGCTCCTTTTCTCAAAGAGCAACAAAATAGTTCTGCCAGATCTGAATTACTTGAAAGCGATCGCACAGGTCCATTTCTCTTCCTCAATTTTGACGAACTTACCCAGTCAATTCTCAATATACCGACTCCTCGTGGGAGAATTGAGCTAGGAAATTTGTTAAATAATCTGCGTCAAGTATTTGAAGAGGATTACTTCAAAATTGTTTCATTAACGGACAATGACACCAGGCTGCTCCTGAGAACAAAAACAGGAAATGAAGTAGTTTGGACTAAGTTTCAGGAAGACTTTGGTGGAGGGTAATTGATTATTCACAAAGGGGTGGCTATTGCAGCTCACCTCTTTCAATTCTGTCATTAGTCATTACTCATCAGAAATTTTTAATACCATGCGAGTTGGATTTACTGCTATCAGGCGAGACTCTGGCGTTGAACTGGAGTTAAGCGAACCGAAAAACAACAAAGAGACGGCTTTAGTGACATTAGCCCAGTTACCTAACCATTGTGCTTTGCTTATGGGTCGTCTTTACTACCAAGACGAGCTATTGGCGAGCCTCAAGCCACACTTGTCTTCTCAAAGGCTGCATGAATGCTCCTCGAATGCAGCTACCCTTGCGCTAGAGATATACCGTCAATTCGGAGCAAATTCTCTGGAGCGACTGGAGGGTGATTTTGCACTTGTAGTTTGGGATGTACAGAAGGCACAGTTAATTGGAATGCGAGATCCAATGGGAGGATATTCACTGTTTTGGACTGTGCAAGGAGACACGGTTGCCTTTAGTACCAGTATGCGGCGACTGCTGGATCTGTTGCCACAGCGATCGCTCTCATTAGAATATCTAGCTGACTTCTTAATCATGTCAGGGCAGAGAAATGAGGGTGCGACTGAAATATGTGCCTATAACGGTATTCACCGAGTCTTACCAGGAACAATAGTTTCTGCCCATCTCAATACTTGTCAGGTTGAGCGCCGCCGCTATTGGGATTGGCAGCAAAAATTCACTTTGCCAGACAGCAGCGATTTACCAGAAGTCGCCCAGCAGTATGCAGATGTGCTGCGGAGTGCAGTGCGGGAGCGGCTGCACGGACGGACTCTTGCCCACTTATCAGGAGGAATGGATTCTACTTCAGTGGCTTTGCTAGCACGAGATGAGATTGGTACTAGTAGAGGCTCATTACCACTGCACACACTATCCCTTGTCTACGAGGAACTCCCTGTCTTAGTTCGCGAGACACCCTACATTGAATCTGTCTTAGAGAAGGAGACAGAGATTGTTGCTCATCGGCTAATAGCAGATAAATTGTTAGATTTTGATAGCTTTATTGACACGCCGCCCCACGATGAACCGTATGCAGGTCTTTGGCGCTGGGCAATGGATTGTGCCACAGTGGAGGTTGCTAGCCAGGTTGGTGCAGTCACTTTACTCACAGGTATTGGCTCTGATGAAATCCATGATTTGCATCCGTATTATCTTAGTGATTTGCTACGTCAGGGTAGATTCCTAAAAGCATGGCAAGAAACAGTTAAATGGGCGCGGGCGCAGAATTCTAATCCCTGGGGGATTATCCAACCTTTTGGGATTGAACCTTTGGTAACAGCTTGGCTTCCTTTTCAACCCAGAAGCAATAAAACTCAACTAAACGCACAGAATGACTGGAGTATTCCCCCCTGGATTCGTCAAGATTTTGCCCAGCGCTATGCACTACAAAGCCGTACTAAGGAAAATGCCCGCAATACTTATCGTCTTTGTGAGCAAGTTGGGCTTTCTATTACCTTGAATGCTATTGATAGTAGACCTGGTGATGTGCTGCGATGGGCTGTAGCTGCAACCTTGGGGATAGCGATCGCTCACCCATTTCTTGACAGTCGCGTCTTAGCACTTGGTTTGGGCATTCAGAAGCGAATTCCTCCACAACCTGGTAGGATGAAGCCCATTCTTGGTGAAGCGATGCGCGACCTTCTCCCACGCCAAATTACTCAACGAAAGCGCAAAGGTCATTTCAATGAGGTGTATTATCTTGGTCTAACCAAGAATCTCCAACTTTTAGAAGAAATGTTAAAAATTTCTCCGATAGATGAACTTGGCATCTTTGATCAAAACATTCTCATTCAAGCTTTACATGAAGCTAGTCTGGGTGTGGCAAATGCGCGACAGTTGCAGCGATTAGATCTTTCTCTGTGCCTGATTAAATGGCTGAGTATGCAGGAGGAGTGGTTGCAAAGAAAAGAGTCAGCGAACGCCACTTTCCTAATTAACAGAGCAAGAGAGTAACACGTTTTATGAAGAGAATCAATTCTGTTTAGGAGCTAAGTAAGACTATGTTGACTAGCAAAGGTTTTCGTTTTTTATCATCAGTCATTATTATTGCTTTCTTTATTTCAAGTGGATGTTTGAGAAATAAAGTTTTTGCCCAGGCTGTAGATCGCGGAGTCTACAGATATTTTGAAACAGTATGCGCTCCCCCATTATACGATAGTTATGTCTCTGGACTTAGGGAGGCGCAAAATAGCTCTCTTCAGGGATTGGGCGCGACATTGGCATTACAATATCAGACGAAGATTAGCAATTGTCTAATAGCCATTGCCTTAATCTCTACTGAAAACAGGACAATATGTAATATTGGAGAAACTTACTTTCAAAAAGCTTCCGGACTAGCAGCTTCTTCCTACATAGCTTTTCAAAGAAATTGTGGACGATATTAATTCTTGTTTTAACTTTATTTCTGTCCGGAATTATGTGAGATTATTAATAGATATCTTGCGAAAGTTAGGATAATTCTTAATAACGTAGACTCGTAGCGGCTTCCGTAAAGTACACTCATGGAACACAGATGCACACAGATGGACATAGATTTTATCGGTGTTTATCGGTGTTCGTTTTTTTGAAATATAGAATTTTGCAATAGGTCTAATGACAAATTTTTGCGACCACACTTACATGAAGCCACTTTATAAACATATTCTAATATGATAGATATCTCTAAGGAAATTTGCCCAGAATGTCAAAGAGTAGAAAGATATTTAGAAATAGATATAAAGCGTTTATTCAACAAGTTGAAAACCTATAAGAGGAGGAAGCTGTCAGACCGCGAACAACTGTATATATGCCTATCACTTCTTGGCGAAGAGCCTCTTGATATTGCCAAAAGAGAATATTTCCAATATCTTGAGCAGCAAGTTAAAAGTCAGCACCCTGGGTTTACAGAAAAAGAAATCCAACAGAAAGTGAATGAATTAATCAGAGCGAAAGCTAGTGGTATTAAATCTTTTATTACCATTAATTTAAGTATGCCGCTCAAAGAGTTATTGTCAGAATTGGATAAGGATATAGATCCAGAAGCGGCTCGTCCCTCCTGGGCAAAAATAGTTTATATCTTGAAAGCTAATGGATACAAAAAAGAGGTAGAGACAATTCAAAAACGAGGGCAAAGAAAAAGGATAGTAATTGATTATGAAGGAATAATACTTCTGAAAAAAGTAGTTAAGATTTTGGAAAAATTTGAACAATATTTGGGTGATGTCGATCTGACAATTGAAGATATAGAGCAGGAAGATGAAGAACATGAGTAACAAAAAAGGAATAAATCATCTAACCCTTGAAGCTTCTGAAGAAGCATTCGAGTATCTACAGGCTCTCTTGAAATCAGGAGAGCTAAGTGAATTGCTTGGTGTTTCTGTATTAGATGTACGAGAAATTCCCATAACCGAAACCAAAGCTCTAAATCAAATAAAACAACCAGAAAACGTGAATTTGCGGCAATGGTTTGCGGGAATGGTTGAGGCGGGTTGGCTAGCAATAGAGCAGCTTTTAGATCCGCAACAAGTTGAGTTGGCATTTGGTTTTAGAAATGCAATAAGCATTGTTAGAGCTCAAAAGATTGACCTGGGGATGCAACTGGCACGAGAGTCGGTGGCATTAGTTGTCATCCTCCCGCCAGAAGCTGATGAGGAAGTAGACATAGTCGTACAGGTGCATCCGCTCGGACAAACGCATTTGCCCCAGGGAGTGCAACTTTTGGTGAGCGATAAGTCGGGAAATCAACTAGAAGCGCGATCGCGGGAGGCGGATAATTTTATCCAATTGGAGTTTAGTGCCAAAGACGGGGAAAGCTTCAGTGTGACTGTAATCCTGAAAGAAGTGAGGGTGACGCAAGAGTTTATAATTTAGGAACAATTGTTTTCCCGCCTCTGCTTTTTACCAGAGATTACTCAGCCTCCAGTGAGGTTGTCAGATGAAAAAATTAGTAGTGTTGAAGCTAGACGGTGACTTTGAACAGGGGTTTCGAGTCAGCCTGGAAGTTGGGGAAGAAGGGAAGCAACCCTCAACAGATATTAATGGCAAGTTGCCCCCATGTCTAGCAATACCCGAATACTACGAACGTTGGCGCTTCAGCTATCGTAGTTTGAATGGGCGCACTCGAATTAAATCCAAGAATGGGCAAACGACGAACGTGTCCTTCACCAGAGCTTGCTCTGATTGCTCTCAGGCGGCTAAGGAGTTGAGCGATCGCTTCAATACCTGGCTCCTATCTGACTCGTTTCGCGACCTTCGAGAGAAATGCATCGAGCATTTTACTCTATCCGCCGAAGATCGGATACGGGTAATCGTTCGCACATCTTGTCGAACATTGCAGCAACTCCCCTGGCATCAGTGGGATTTAGTCAAGCGTTACGGTCACATTGAAATTGCTATTAGCCCTCCTGAGTCTGAATGCCAGGGAAAAATCAAAACCTCCACTGACAGCAACAAGGTGAGAATTCTAGCGATTTTGGGTCATAGTGGTGGCATTAATATTCAGAAAGACCAAAAGATGCTAGAGCAATTACCTGGAGTAGACATTCGGTTTCTGGTAGAGCCGCAGCGCCAAGAGATTAACGACCAGCTGTGGGAGCAAGCTTGGGACATCCTGTTTTTCGCAGGTCATAGCGAAACTGAAGCCCAAACAGGTCGGATTTATATTAATCGCACCGAAAGTCTGAGCGTGGGAGATTTGAAGCATGGTCTGGAGATAGCAGTAAAAAAAGGCTTGCAGTTAGCAATTTTCAATTCTTGTGACGGAATGGGGCTAGCGTGGGAATTAGAGGAATTGCACATTCCGCAAGCGATCGTCATGCGCGAACCCGTAGCGGATCGAGTAGCACAAGAGTTTTTAAAGTATTTTCTGCAAGCGTTTGTTGGTGAAAAATCTCTTTATCAGGCAGTGGGAAACGCCAGGAAGCGGCTGCAAGGCTTGGAGAATCAGTTTCCCTGTGCCAGTTGGTTGCCAGCGATCTACCAGAATGCTGCGGCTGTGCCGCAGACTTGGTACTCATTGCGCTATGGAAATCAACAGGCGTCGCGGTTGCGTATCCTCCGCACTGCACTTGTAGCTAGTGTCGTGGTGACGGCTTTAGTGTTGGGAGTGCGGCATTTCGGATTGCTACAGTCACTGGAATTGCAGGCTTACGACCAGTTGATGCGGCTGCGCCCTGATGAACAACCAGATGATCGTCTCTTAGTGGTCACTATTACTGAAGAAGATCTTAACTATCAGGACAAGATGGGAATGAAGCGGCAAGGTTCCCTATCCGATGCTGCACTGGCTCAGTTGTTGAAGAAACTGGAACCCCATCAACCTAGTGCTATTGGTTTGGATATCTATCGCGATTTCCAGGTAAGTGATGGTCATAAAGATTTGGCAACCAAGCTACGGCAGAGCGATCGCTTCTTTGCTGTGTGTCAAGGCAGTAACCCGACAAATGGCCATATTGGCGTTGCGCCCCCGCCGGAAGTCCCAAAAGACCGCTTGGGGTTCAGTGATGTTGTGGTAGACCCGCATAATATTCTTCGTCGCCATTGGTGGTATGCCACTTTCAACTCCGACTCTCTTTGTCCAGCAGAGCTGTCCTTCAGCCTCCAGTTAGCGCTTTATTACCTAATACAAGAAAAGGGGATCAAAGTTCGAGAAACTCCAGAAGGTTACTTGCAGGTAGGTAACATTAGCTTAAAACCTTGGCATTTTCCTGCCGGAGGTTACCAGCAAGAGGAGGACTTGGGGTATCAAATGCTGCTCAATTATCGCACTCGTGGTAATATCGCCCGGAGTATCACCCTTACAGAAGTCTTGAAGGGTAAGTTCGATCCTAACTGGGTCAAAGACCGGATTGTCCTCATTGGTGTCACCGCTAAGAGCCAGAAAGATGATTTCTTTACTCCTTTTAGTCGCGACCCAGACCAAACGATGCGGGGGATATTTGTTCAAGGGCAGATGATCAGTCAAATTCTCAGCGCAGTGCTAGATGGGCGACCTTTATTGTCCGTATGGCAATGGTGGGAGGAAGCCTTCTGGGTTTTGGGCTGGGCAATAGGGGGTGGCTTGCTGGCTTGGCACTATCGACAACTAAAATACCTGCTCCCTGCGGGTGGAATTGTTATCTTTATTTTATCGGGTGTTTGCTTTATTCTTTTAATTAGAGGTTGGTGGGTGCCGCTGGTACCATCTGTGTTGGTTTTGATAGTGACTGGGGGATGGGTAGTATTGGTGGCCCGCCAGGTTATTTGGAGCGGCTCGCGCCATCAATTATGAATGGTAAAAAAAGGCATGATCAGCAGATAACTCTATTCTTAATTCTCACTGGTATACTCGCCAGCGGTACGGGAGTCCTGGCACGGCAGGCTGAACCAGAACGCTTGCTGACAACAGCCGTTAGCGAATCCTCCTTCCAACTGGCACTGAAATTAAAACTACCGCCCAGAGGCGCACCTGGCAAGCGGAGAACAGGCGCGGCTACTCGTGATTCTTGCCCAGAGCTGGCGAATAAAAATGAGCCGCTCACTGCCTTGGTACCAGGTACGAACCTGGGGTTAACTGTCGCCGAGCGTCCTACATTCTGGTTCTATGTTCCCTATCCGCCGACAAACCGACTCTCTGTAGAGTTTTTGCTGCGGGATAAAGAAGATAATGAAGTATACAGGGAGACGTTACCGCTTTTGGAAACACCAGGAATTATCAGCGTCCGTTTCCCGGAAACGACACCTCCCTTGGAGATTCAAAAGCTCTACAGTTGGCGCTTCTCTGTCATTTGCAATCCAACTAACCGGGCGGAAGATGTTTTTGTCAACGGTAAAGTGGAACGGGTTCCGCTTGCTCCTGCCCTGAAGAGTCAGTTAGCGGCAGCCACTCCACGAGAGCGCATTGCTCTATATGCAGAAAATGGGCTGTGGTTTGACACCCTAACCCATCTCACTGAACTTTATCGCACCCATCCGAAGGATGAAGCGCTCAAGGTTGACTGGGCCGATTTATGGCAGGGTGTGGGATTGGAGTATATCAGCTCAAAACCGCTGGTTCCCTGCTGCACTCCCTAGCAGTAGCGGTACTAAGCTGTTCCACATTTAATTTGCATATTAAGACTGTTCGAGGAGCAGAAAAGATGAGGTTTTACGTTTATTTGTACTTACCTATTTATGTATTATCGAATTCGTCTTCTCAGGATTGTTGCTGTCACACTGGTTTTGTCTCTAGGTTCTCCTTTCTTGCCAATTGCCAGAAGCCTGGAGTCTTTAGTAGCGCAGACACCAGCGGTTCAAGACCAAAAAGCCAAAGCAGATGATCTGTCTCAAAAAGGTGTCCAACAATTTCGAGGCGGTCAGTTTAAAGCGGCATTACAGTCCTTGCAACATGCATTGCAGATTTATCGAAATATTAGCGATCAGGCAGGCGAAGGCGAAATTCTCAATAGTATCGGAGCAGTTTACACCCATCTGAGCCAATACCCTAAAGCCTCGCAAACTTTGCAACAAGCGTTGGCGATCCGGAAGGAACTAAGAGATCGTAAGGGAGAAGGGGAAACGCTCAACAACATTGGAGAAGTTTACATCGATCTTGGTCAATATCCCAAAGCCTTGAAAGCTTTGCAGCAATCGCTGGCGATACGCAAGGAAGTAAAGGATAGGGTTGGTGAAGGCGAAACGCTCAACAACATTGGAGCAGTTTACACCAGTCAAAACGAACATCAGAAAGCTTTGGAGACTTTACAGCAAGCATTGGCGATCCGTCGAGAAGTGGGAGATAGCTTCCGAGAAGGGGAAACTCTTGCCAGGATGGGAGCAGTATACGGTCTTCTGGGTGAAAATTCCCGTGCGCTACAGTTGCTGAAGCTTGCTTTAGCAAAGAATAAGGAGGTAGGAAACCGCTTTTGGGAAAGCCAGACGATTCTTCTTACTGGATTGGTTTACAACCGTCAAGGTAAGTACGAACAGGCGCTGGAATTACATCAGCAAGCTTTGGTGATGCTCAAAGACATGAGTTCTCGTACTGGTGAAGCGAATGCTCTCTACAGCGTTGGAGACGTTTACCACAGTCAAGGTAAGTATCAGCAAGCACTAGAGTTATATCAGCGAGCCTTGGCGATTTTCAAAGAAATTGGGGATCGCTACAGTGAAGGTGCGATGCTCGGCAAGATGGGGCTAGCTTATTTCGATTTTAGTAAATATACCCAGGCTTTGGAGTTATATCAGCGAGCCTTGGCGATTTCTCAAGAAGTAGGCGATCGCCAGGATGAAGCATCTGTTCTCCTTTTCATTGGACTCACTCATAGCAAACAAAATCAATATTCCCAGGGGTTAGAGTCCTTTCAGAAAGCCTTGGAAATTTTTAAGCAAATTAATGACCGCCAGGGTGAAGCCTCTACTCTCTACCTCATTGGGGGAATTTACCAGGATTTAAGCCAGTATTCTCAGGCATTGGAGAAATATCAACAAGCATTAACAATCTATAAAGAACTAGGCGTTAGCGAAGCTCCTCCGAAGGAGGCTCGCTCTGGCATTAGGGCTGTTCTCAACAACATTGGGGGAGTTTACCACAGCAGAGGTCAGCATACAAAAGCGCTGGAGTTTTATCAGCAAGCGTTGGCAATTGCCAAAGAACTTGGCGATCGCTCTGGCATTGGATCTGCCCTAAATAATATAGGAACTACCTACACTGATCTAGGGCAGTACAATCGGGCGCTAGAGGCGCTGCAACAAGCGTTAGAGATTCGCAGAGCACTTGGCAAGCGTGAAGAAGAAGCAACTATTCTCGGTAACATTGGGAGTGTTTACAATCTTCTAGGTGAGTATTCCAAAGCACTGGAATTCTTTCAACAAGCCCTAGCAATTTCCAAAGAACTGGGCGATCACAGTGGTGAAGAGACAGCGTTGAATAACATCGGAGTTGTTTACGACAACCAAAGTCAGTATACCCAAGCTTTAGAGTTTTATCAGCAAGCTTTGAAGATTCGCAAAGCCATCGGCGATCGCGCAGAAGAAGCAACAACTCTCAATAACATCGGTAATCTTTATATTAAACAAGGTCAATATTCCCAAGCACTAGAGTTTCTTCAACAAGCCCTAGCGATTAGTAAAAGAATCGGCGATCGCAGTGGTGAAGCGACAGTGCTGAATAATATTGGGAATATTTACGATAATCAAAGCCAGTATCCCAAGGCGCTAGAGTTTTATCAGCAAGCGCTAGCAATTCACAAAGAAATTGGTAATCGTGCTAACGAAGGAAATACCCTTAATAACATAGGAGGAGTTTACAAGAGTCTGGGTCATTACCCAAAAGCGCTAGAGTTTTATCAGCAAGCGTTGGAAATTAGCAAAGCTATTGGCAATAAGGCAGGCGAAGCAGTTACCCTCAATAACATCGGAGTTGTTTACTCCAACCTCAGCCAGTATCGCCAAGCATTAAAGTTCCATCAGCAAGCGTTGGAAATTAGCAAAGCTATTGGCAATAAGGCAGGCGAAGCAATTACCCTCAGTAACATCGGCTCAGTTCACCAAGATTTAAGCCAGTATCGCCAAGCATTAAAGTTCCATCAGCAAGCGTTGGAAATTAGCAAAGCTATTGGCGATAAGGCAGGCGAAGCAACTCGCCTCAATAACATTGGGGTAGTTTACGACAGCCTCAGCCAGTATCCCCAAGCGCTAAAGTCCTATCAACAAGCATTGGAGATTAGCAAAGCCATTGGCAACCAGGCGGGCAAAGCAGCAGCCCTCAGTAATATTGGTCTAACTTACTCCAACTTGAGCCAGTATCCCCAAGCGCTAGAGTTTTATCAGCAAGCATTGGAGATTAGCAAAGCTATTGGCGACAAGGATGGCGAAGCAACTCGCCTCAATAACATTGGGGTAGTTTACAACCAACTAGGGGAGCATCTTCGAGCATTGGAGTCCTATAAGCAAGCATTGGAAATTAGCAAAGCCATAGGCAAACGGGCAGGTGCTGCCACTACTCTTAGTAACATAGGGGAAACTTACACCCATCTCAGCCAGTATGCTAAAGCGCTAGAGTTTTATCAGCAAGCGTTGGAGATTAAGAAAGCCATTGGTAACAAGGATGGCGAAGCTAGTTCCCTCAACAACATTGGACTAATCCACCACAAACTTGCAGACTATCTCAAAGCGCTAGAGTTGCATCAGCAAGCATTGAAAATTGCCAAAGCTGTTGGCAACCGCAATTTAGAATCAACTACCCTCGATAACATTGGTGTGGTTTACAGCGATTTAGGAAAGTCTTCCCAGGCTTTGAAGTTTCATCACCAAGCCTTAGAGATTAGAAAGGCAATTGGCAATCGAGATGGAGAAATGGCAAGTATACATAACATGGGGTCAGTTTACCAACAACGAGGGGAGTATCTTCGAGCATTGGAGTCCTATAAGCAAGCGTTAGAAATTGCTAAAGCGATCGGCAACCGTGCAGGCGAAGGGACTATCTTCAATAGTATTGGAGGTGTTTACGACAATGTCGGAGAGTATTCCCAGGCTTTGAAGTTCCATCAGCAAGCTTTAGCAACTTATAAAGAAATTGGTAGTAGACATGGCGAAGCAACATCCCTGAACGGCATTGGGGGGATTTACTATCAGCAGAAAAAATATACAGAAGCACGACAGTCTATTGAACAAGCGTTAGCAATTGTCAAAGACATTGGCGCTCAAAGCGATGAAGGAAGTACCCTCAATAACCTTGGGGTTGTTTACGCCTCTTTGGGAGAGGATTCGCGGGCACTGGATTTCTATCAGCAAGCCTTAAAGATTCACAAAAAAATTGGCAAGCAAGATAGTGCCGGAACTGCTCTGATGAATATCGGAGATTTTTATCTCAATCAGCAAGAGTATTCCCAGGCAATAGAATTCTCACAGCAAGCCTTGAAGATTTTCCAAGCGATTGGCAAGCGGCATAGCGAAGGCAATACTCTCAGTATTCTAGGACGAACATTCCTGAAATCCGGTAATCTTGCAGAAGCAGAGAAAACTTTATTGGCTGCAATGGCTATTGGGGAATCTCTCCGGGCTGGATTGCAAGATAATGACGCTTTTAAAATATCAATTTTTGAAAGTCAAGCTAACACCTACCGCTTACTACAACGAGTCTACATTGCTCAGAATCAACCGGAAGCAGCGCTAGAAATCTCTGAACGCGGTCGCGCACGTGCTTTTATAGAGTTATTAGCTTCACAGCTATCCACTGACGAAACCAATCAACCTACGATTGCTCAACCAACAATTGAGCAGATCAAACGAATTGCTAAAGAGCAAAATGCCACGATTGTCGAATATTCAATTACTTACAATGATGTTAGAACTAAAGGTAAATACCTGGAATCAAAGCTGTTTATTTGGGTCATTAAACCGACAGGAGAAATCAAGTTTCGCTCAGTTGACCTTATCTCCCAAGGTACTATTCTAGCAGACCTCGTTCCCAAGATGCGTGAATCTCTGGGCATCAACAGTCGCGGTGCTATCCAACATTTAGCTTACACTCCAGGTGATTTAGTCAGACTCAAGGACGATGAGGAAAGTGGTCTCAAAGAACCTTGGCAGGTGATCGGAGTTGATTCGGAGAGAGCTATGCTGATCCTCACGCACCCCCAGTTTGATGACGGGGTACAGATCTCACGTCCAATCAGCGACGCGATCGCCAAAGTGGAGTCCTCCCGAACTAACCAACAGCAATTACAAAATCTCCATCAACTGCTAATTGCACCCATTGCCGAGCTGTTGCCCACCAATCCAAATGACCGCGTCATCTTTATCCCCCAAAGGGAACTGTTTCTGATTCCTTTTCCTGCTCTCCAAGACAGCGACGGAAAATACTTAATCGAAAAACACACGATGCTGATAGCTCCCTCCATTCAGGTGCTGGAATTGACACATAGGAAAAGGAACAAGCTTCGTGGGAAGAAATTAGGATCGGCTCTGGTGGTGGGCAATCCAACAATGCCAACTATTCCCTTAACCAAACCGCCACAGCGATTATCCTCCCTACCAGGAGCAGAAGCAGAAGCAAAAGCCATTGCTGAACTACTAAATACCCAGCCCTTCCTCGGCAAGCAAGCGACAAAAGTTAATATCGTACCCCGGATGCAACAAGCGGGATTGATTCATCTAGCGACTCACGGATTATTGGACGATTTCAAGCAACTAGGAGTACCAGGAGCGATCGCTTTAGCTCCCTCTGGGGGCGATAATGGTTTCCTCACCTCTGGCGATATTCTAGGACTAAAATTAAATGCAGAACTGGTTGTTCTCAGTGCCTGTAACACAGGGCAGGGTCGAATTACCGGAGATGGAGTCATCGGTCTATCTCGCTCCTTAATGGCGGCTGGGGTCAAGAGTGCGATCGTCTCCCTGTGGTCTGTTCCAGATGCCCCTACAGCCGAGTTGATGAAGGAATTTTATCAAAACTATCTACAGCAGGGCATGAATAAGGTGCAAGCTTTACGCCAAGCAATGCTGAAGGCAAAGGATAAACACCCCAACCCAAAAGACTGGGCAGCTTTTACTCTGATCGGGGAGGCTGAATAAATGTCAGTTCGATAGAGCATTGCTGAACCTCACCTCCAACCTCTTTCTTGAAGTCGTAACAGGCAACCTAAAAGCATGACAGATGAAGTAAGGCTAGGAGCACTGAAAATTTTCTTAATTTAATTGCCACATTCTGCACCAAAAATAAGAGTTTGGGAGAGCTATTGGTAAGCCCCAAATTGATTTGAGGGGGGGATATCAAGGTGGTGGAAGATATGAGAAACCTTTACGATGGAAGATTAGGGAATTTGAGCAAAATCCTCAAATAAAGCAGGAAGCCCGCGCTCTACGCCAAGCGTGAGCGCTGGGTAATCTACTTACTTCCTGTATGTATAGTTTTCACCCATTTCAAACGCTTAGGACGCACAGACATGCGAGCGGTGGTGCTACTGATTACTATTAACCAGTGAAGCATATAGAGAGTACCACGCAAAGTCTGAAGCAGCAGCATAAAATAACTAGACAAATTTAGCCCCTTTTGTTTTCTGATCCGTACCAGACCAGCAAACATACCTGCCATTGACATTGTAATAGTCAAGCCTGTCATAGGACTAAGTATTGGTAGACGATGCCGAGCGATCGCCATCAATAAATCTGGTACTGCTGCTGTGGGTAAGATGTACTGGCTGAGCAGAAAAACTAGTAAATCCCAGGTTTTGCGGCTACCCATGCGGTTTTTGAGAATTAAATCCCAATAATCTAAATACCGCTGATAACCGCCTTCTGCCCAACGGTTACGTTGATGCCAAAGAGCGATCGCACTGACTACGCCCTCTTCTTCAACTGCGGGGTCAAAGACATTTTCAATGTCCCAGTTGTCTAGGTGTAAACGGAATGTTAGATCCAAATCATCAGTGATCGTCTCTTCATTCCAGCCACCACAACGTTTGAGTGCTTCTCGCCGGACAAATTGACCGTTACCCCGTAGTTCACCCAATCCACCAATAACAGTCCGCCCTTGTTGGAAATAGGCATCTAATGCCATTTCTGCCATTTGTCCCTTTGTCCAAAAGTTTTCTTTGGCGTTGGCGATCGCTTTTCGCACTTGCACCGCCCCCACCTTTTGACGTTCAAACAAGGGAACAACTCGTAGCAGTATGTCTGGTGGAACTTGAGCATCAGCATCAAACACCGCCAAAACCTCACCCTTAGTTAGTGGCAAAACCTGATTCAAAGCTCCAGATTTGCCGCCACCTGCTCCTGGTGAACGTTGCAGAATTTTTAATTGATCGTATTTTTGGGCTAGTTCTGCTAAAAACTGCGGCGTGCGATCGCTGCTGTTATCATCAATAATCCAAACTTCGTACTTTCCTTCTGGGTATTCCAGACTGCAAAGATTTTTGACGAGTTTGCCAATCACAGCTTCCTCGTTTTTTGCAGCTACTAACACCGAAACATAGGGGTAATCACCCTCTAATTGCTCATGAGTCCGGCGGGGTTTAGCAAACACCAGCACAAATACATGAAGCCCGATGATAGTAGTCAGTCCTAGTACGAACAAATAACCCCAAGAAACAAGATGCAACGCGATCGTGCTACTCCAGACCATAGTTAGAACTAGAGCAGCTTTGCGTCTGCGACCTTGAAACCGGGATGGATGAGACACACAAGGCGATGTCTCTTCTTCTAACTCCTCTTCCACCGCTAGCTCAGAAAGCAAAGAGTCAAGCGGATCAAGCTCTTTGTAAGAATCGTTTTCGGGCCAGAAATTCGCTGGCATAGGTCACTTGATTTAACCACCAGTATTTGTCAACACCCATAAAGAAGCTGGGTATTAGGTAACACCAAACTGTACACCCCTCACACACTTTTAACTTACCTTGAGATTGGCGGTAATTTTCTACCTCCTCCGACTCCCGATAAAGTTCGTAGAGCCGCCCCTGAATAGGAACTCCGGTTTGGGCAAAGTGATAACAAGGTAGCAACAGCTCGTCGTTAGGAGAAATTGCAATGACTGCATCTACCGCTTTGCAGCGGGGATTTTTAGTGTCATTGCCCCCAGCTTCAATAAAAGCCAATGCAGCCTTATTGTACCCGACATTTTTGTATTTCTTGGCAGTAGCTTCTATTGCCGCCACCATTTGAGGAGTAGGATTTTTATTGGAGTTATAGTGTTCATGGGCTGTAAAAGCAGGGTTCAGCCAGACGCGCACGCCTAAATTTTTACCCAGTTCAGCCACTTCATCAATACGTTCGTAGTTTTGGGCAGTGACGGTATGATTGAGTACTGGAAATTCTCCCAGAGACTTAGCAATTTTTACCGACTCGACCAAATTGTCAAAAATTTTCACTCCACGCGAGTGATCATGAGTCTCTGCATCCGCCCCATCCAAAGAGAAATTCAAAAAGTCCACTAAACCCTGAATTTCTTTTGCTTTGTGCGGATACAAAATTGTATTTGTGGTCATACTAGTATAAAAACCTTGGCGCTTCGCCTCGATATATATCTGACCCACATCTTGCCGCAACAGTGGTTCACCACCTGTGAAGTCTACATATTTAACTCCCAGACGGCGTAAATCCTGCAAATTATGTTTGATCGTCTCAAAATCAGCTTCTTTTCCTGGCTCTAGTGCCCAAATGTTACAAAAGTGACATCGAGCATTACAACGATAAGTCAAGTAGTAGTTTGCAACCAGTGGTGCCATAAAATCCTATAGTGTTAAACCACTAAAGTTTTCCTTAAGACATCTTTAAACGTAGTTTACACACAGTCAATCATTATTTAGTTATTTGTCATTTGTCATTGGTTAGTGGTTGATTGTTGGTTTTTGTAGAGACGTGCCATGGCACGTCTCTACATTAGTTAGTGGTTAGTTGTTTGTTTTCTTCCTTGTCCTCCTTGTCCTCCTTTCCTTGTCTCCCCACTGCCCCTAATCCCCACTCCCTGTCGGTCGTGGGGGCCGGTGAGTTCCCCATCACCCCACCTCCCCACCTCTTTAATAGAAAGTGTGCATAACAACACTTATTTTGGGAACACTATGTAGGATCACTAGTATCCTTCGTTGTCAACTTACGTGAGGAATATTTACAGTATGTCTTTTGAGCAACTTCAGCCTGCGACGCCACAACAAGCAAATGTCTACTTGCCATATATTCAAAGCAGCAAGCGCAATTTCTTACCCTACGCCATTAGCCTCTATCACAAAGGTGTTGTGGAAGGACACCGCAAAATAGAAGGCAGTGAGAATGTCCCTTTTGTGGCGACTTGGAATACTGCCACCCTACCCTCAGACTTAACCCGTTGCCGAGTTCAGTTTGAAGGTAACGCAGACCTAAGTTATGAAGTGATGATGGCTAGCTTCGAGTTTATCAATTTTTTAATTGAGATGATGGAAAATTATAAACGCTATCGGCTGACTGATTTTTCTCAGACCTTTTACCGTAAACTCTTGCGGATAGATGAATGATATTGGTTAGTGGTTAGTGGTTAGTAGGTAGAGACGCGATGTTCCTCGCGTCCGTACAATAGTAGTTAGTGGTTATTCCTCCACTCCCTCCATCTCCCCACTGCCCCTAATCCCCACTCCCTTAGGGAAGCGGGGGCCGGTGAGTTCCCCATTGCCCCCCAACCCCACAAAGTGGGACCCCTAGCCCCCCATCTCCTCATCTCCCCATCTCCCCACCTCCCCATCTCCCCACTGCCCCTAATCCCCACTCCCTTGGGGGAGTGGGGGCCGGTGAGTTCCCCATCTCCCCATCTCCCCACCCCCTACCTCCCTAATGTCTCCTCTAGCAACAACGCGATCGCACTAGTTCGCCCTAAAATTAGGAAACACCAAGCAAAGGTTGTGCCGACTTTTGAATTTAGGAGTGCATGTGTGCCAAAATCTGCTAAACATTTGCTAATTGGTTCGACGGAGGCTTACAGTGGCAAGTCTGCAACTGTCCTGGGTTTGTCTCATCTGCTACAGCAAAAAGGATTGGATGTTGCCTATGGCAAACCCATAGGAACTTGTTTAAGTGAGTCTGCTGGTAGCATGGTTGAGGAAGATGTCCAGTTTATTGCAGGTAGCCTCAATCTGCCCGAAAACTGCATCGTACCATCCATGCTGGCTTTAAATGAAGCCACAATTCAAAAACGTCTGCGCGGGGAAGACAAAACCGATTATTGCCAAGCTTTAGTACAGCAATATCTACAAATATCGGTTGGTCATTTGGTGTTGCTAGAAGGGCCAGGTAATCTGGAAGAAGGCAGTTTGTTTAACTTGTCTTTACCACAAGTGGCTGAAATAATTGATGCTGCTGTGGTGTTAGTTAGCCGCTATCAATCGCTGCTCTCGGTTGAGTCCTTGCTGTCTGCCAAACAGCGACTAGGAAAACGTCTAATTGGTGTCGTGATCAACGATGTTCCTGCACAACAAATACCAGCCTTGGATAATACTATCCGTCCATTTTTGGAACAGCAGGATATAGCTGTGTTAGGAATATTGCCGAAAAACGACTTGTTACGTAGCGTCAGCGTTCGTGAACTAGTACATCAATTAAATGCTGAAGTTCTTTGTCGCAGCGATCGCTTAGATTTAATGGTGGAAAGCCTAGCAATTGGGGCAATGAACGTCAACGCTGCTGTTAAGTATTTTCGCAAACGTCGAAATATGGCAGTAGTGACAGGGGGCGATCGCGTCGAAATTCAGCAGGCAGCTTTGGAAACTTCCACCCAATGTCTAATTCTGACTGGACAACTACCACCACCGAATTTCATTCTCACCCGCGCTGAAGAACTAGAAATCCCCATCCTATCAGTAGATTTGGATACCTTAACTACTGTGGAAATTGTGGATCGGACTTTTGGTCAAGTGCGCGTCCACGAACCCATTAAAGTCCACTGTATTCGTAATTTAATGGCTGAACATTTTGATATTGCTCGTTTGCTCAGCCTCCTGGATTTAAGTCCAGCAGCTGCTTTGCCATAAATTATACCCATTTTCTGAAATATGGCTACCGATAATGACACGGTGACGCGGAGATTGATGTGTAGCAGGATTTATAGAGAATTGGGATTAGATTCCTACCTAGTTGAATTGCTGTAAATGAAGATGGAGGGCATAGGCACGGCAAAGCCGTGCCTTAGGTTATTTTCAGGTATATATAATCTACAAACCAATGTACCAGACGTGTCATGGCACGTCTGGTACAACTACTAACTACTATCCACTAGCCATTAACTAGATTGGAATTTTCGGGAAATCCAATTGATGATACCACTAACAATTGCACCACCCATGAGGATTCCAATTGCTGGGTTAAAAACAGGTTGCCAGAGTTTGTACCATAAATCTAAACCTAAGGGTACTCCTGACGCTTTGCCAATCACTGCGATCGCTAACCAGCCAAAACCAAACAGAACAAGAAAGACATCGACTACTAAAATTAGGTTAAGCCAACTTAAAAATTTTTCTTTCATAAGCTCAATATGAATAATGTTGGTAGTTGTTGGTTGTTTGTTGTTTGGAACAACCAACAACCAACAACCAACAAACAACAATACTCCTAATTTTCAAATAACCAATTTTTGACTTTTGCCAAACTCTGCCAATCCGGTTTTCTCTTAAAACCATCTTCAATGCTGTCTTTGATTTCCTGTTGCCATTCGGGGCTAAGGGTTAATAATTGATTAGCAGCATCAATATGTTGGCGTAAGCCTTTTTGGTTGGTTTCCAACATGGCAACAGCAAGATTGACCCTTGCCTGTGGGTCTTGTGGGTTTAACTTTACTGCTTTTTGTGCTGCCTTGAAAGCGGAGTTGGGTTTGTTATCCAATAGATACAACCACGCTAAACAAGTCCAAGCAGCACTACTTTTGGGAGCGCGATCGCAAACCTCTTTAAAAACAGGAATCAAAGTCTGTGGTGATTCCCCAGCTTTATAGCGTTCTAAACCTGTATCAAACAGGGATTCAACTGTTTGAGTCATAGTGAATTGGTCAATGGTCAATTGTCAATGGTCAATTGTCAATGGTCAATTGTCAATGGTCAATAAACTAAATGTATAGACGCGCTGTTTGAAGCGTTTTTACAACTGTGAACACTTGACAATGGACAATTGACACTTGACTAAACACCAAATGACTTCCCACATCCGCAAGTTTGGCTGGCGTTGGGGTTGGTGAATTGAAAGCCTCCACCAATCATGGCATCGCTATAATCAAGCATTAAACCATAAAGATATAATAGGCTCTTGCGATCGCAAACTATTTTGAAGCCGTCATAATCAAAAACATCATCATTTGGGGTGATTTTACTAGGGTCTTCAAAGTCCATCAAGTAAGACATTCCAGAGCAACCCCCTTGACGTACTCCCACCCGCAAGCACAAGTCTTTGCCGCCTTGTTTTTCCTGCAACAATTTCACTTGCCGCAATGCTGCTTCGCTTAACTGAATTCCCCTTTGTGAAGACTGAGTTGCCTGTGTCATCTGCTTTTTTAACTCCTTATGTGGTTATCGATTACCCTATACAAGTAAAGCGGGAACCTTTAACCCAAAAGTTTCGTCATTGGGTAGCCCCGAAAATTTTCACAGACGCCTTCCAACCACGCGTCTATAAAAGCTTTTTTATCCATTTTAGCGATATTGATGTTCTAGGTTGCCAAATTGTAAATACTCCGTCAAAAGCACGCAAAGATTTTTATTCTAGAATTGAGAGATTCAATGTGTTTAGAGATTCGCTATTTTTGGAGTTTCAGCCTTTGGCAGCCCACAGTTAGGATTACTCTTAATTCAACAGCCAAAGGAGTTTTCATTGGAGACTAGCCCTGACTCAAAAGTGTATTTACAAATCCCTTGTTTTGATTCACTTACTCTATGACAAGTTTTAATCGCTCTACCAGCCGTCGTTTACGGAAATTAACTCAAATTCCTTCTGTATGGGAGGGCGATCGCCGTCCATTGTCATCACCAACCCAGCACTCAGACTCCGAAACTAAGGGCGAATGTATTCTGTGGGTGGATGGTACACAAGGCATTGTGCGGGGAATGGACGTAGTACCTCCAGAAAGTGGGCCAGAGGCAATTGTTCGCACTTTGATGCGAGCAATGGAGCATCCCCACAGTCCTGCTAAACCTGCTCGTCCCCAAAGAATTGTGGTCAGAGACCGGGAAATACAATTTTACTTACGTGGAGTTTTACAAGATTTAGATATTGCTATTGATTATTCACCTGATTTACCTCTAATTGATGAACTGTTTCGTGGGTTTGCCGAAATTCTCGACTCTCAAGTTCCCGAATTACCTCCACAGTATGCAAAAGCTTTGCGAGAAAAAGCATTAGCAATTTGGCAAGCTGCTCCCTGGGAATTATTAGAAGAACAGCAGATTTTATCAATCGAGATCAACAAATGGGATGTTGGCACACTCTATGCCTCAATGATGGGGATGCTGGGGATGGAGTATGGAGTACTTTTATATCGTTCAGAAGATTCACTCAAGCATTTTCGAGCCACAATTTTAAGAGAAGACGAATCACAAGGACATTTAGAAGAAGCTTTCCTCAAACAAGATTGTCTGTTTCTGACTTTTGAACATGCTGACGAAACAGACGAAGAGGAAGAATTTGAGGATTTAGCAAAACTGCCACTGTCAGAAATTGAACCCACATTTGGTAATATTCATCCTCTCGAGGGACTACGCTCGGTTTTATACGATGAAGAAGCACTGATAGTATACGTTGCCCTAGAAAGCCTTAACCGTTTTATTCGCGATCATCGTCGTCATTTGGGTAGCGGTTCTTTTCCTGCTTTGAGTCGTCGCTACCGCATTTCTTTACCTGATTCTTGTGATGAGCAAACAAAATCAGTAGCTATAACTGTCTCTAGTATGCCGGAATTGGCAGCAGAGTTAGAGGAAATGGCAGGCTATGAGGATGAAGAAGACTCAGAGGATGAGGAGATAGAATCTGAATCCACGCCGATGTTTAGGTCATTGCGAGATGACTTAATACCGGAAGACTCTTTTCTCAGCTTGGGTGTAGTGTCTTGGGAAATGTTGGAGTATTTACGTCAAGGAGTTAATTACCATCAAGCAGGAGAAATTAAGCCAGTAGGAGATGGTCTGCCAGTTATTCTAATTCAAACTTCGCGTCCCAAGGCTAAGACTGTAATAGAAAATATAGAGAAAGCAGGAGGCCTGAAAGCAATTTGCTTCAATCCTGGTGCTGATCCTTTTGGTGGCGATCGCTATGATCTGGGTTTACTGCAAACTCAAAATGGCGAATTGTTCTTGTTTGGGGAGTTCTTAGATGATGATCCTGTTCACGTTGAAGCCAGAAAAAAATGGAATCAGCGCTGTAAAAATACTAAAGGTTACTGCGGTTTGATCATTGCCAAAGGACTTACTGGTGCTGCCCGTGGTAATCCTCAGTTGCGAGATATGATGGCTTTATTTGAGGCGCGATCGCTTTCACCTAAAGACTTGGGTATTGGTACTCTCCAGCTAATGCCGCAACTGCAATTTGAATAACAAAGTCTGAAAAAACATAGGGGGTATGGGGGTATAGGGGAGCCAGTGCGCCCTTGGAGGTTCCACGCCACGTGACGCCAGGTGACGCCACGTGGCGTCCAAGACTGCAACCCCCTCACCGCTTGCGCGTCTACGTGGCGGAAACCGCCTTTTTGGGGGGCTGCTTCACCGCACTGGCTCCTCCGTTGTAGCACAAGCGCGTGTGTAAGGGTGTAGAAGAAAGATTGTGTTTCTTTCATATGTTGCTATTAGCGAACGCGAGTACGTGCCGGAGATATTCGCCGCTAGTGCTTGGCTTACATTGTAATAGGTAATTGGCCCATTACTTATTATCCCTTCACAAAATTGACTCTTCCTACACTTTTACATTCTTACACCCCCACATTCATTTTCAAGACAGATATGTCTTAACTGTTCAACCTGAAACTGTATCGTGAATTTCACTTTACTTATTTTTTTGGGAAGTTTTTTATTTAAAGATTGCAAAAATTAAAAATGAATTATTAGTAATAGCAACTCACAGAAACTTTACTATCTACTTTAAAAATCATAATTTTTTTATTTATGTAATATGCATTTTGCCTTTCTTTAAAGTTTCTGTAGAAAAACCTAATGATTTTGCCACTAGTTACTTGTAGATTTTAGGTAAAATTATTTACATTTTATGGCTACTGACAACTATCAAATCTGTTTCCGGAAATAAAGTATAAACAAATACAAAGCATCTAAAAAAACCGATATCAATCTAAGCTAAATATAGTTTAGAGAAATATACTTTTTGTATGATGTGTATTTTGGAAATTTTATAAATATTGCTTAGCTCAACACAATCAAATGTAATATTTTTACTATTCCTTATTAAAATTTTCATAAAAATAAAAATCTAATTTTAAGTACAAATTCAGTAAAGATTAAGTAAAGGCAACCAATTCAATTAGAAAACATATACAATGGGAACATCAATAAATAGGGTGTTTATACAGCAATATTTACAGTATTAATATATGGAGATGAATGAGAACCCAGATAATGATTTAAAGGGTTTACTACAACTAGAAAAACAATCTGCTGTTTCATATTTAGCTCAACAATGGGCAAAAAAGTATTTACAGAATGTAGAACTGAACTACTTCTATGAAGATAAGCAAGATGCTATAAACTTCAAAAAAGTAGTATCTCCCGAAGGACGAAAAAGAACAGTGCAAAAGCTAATGAATTCACTGCGTACTGTGAGTTTACAAGCTTGGAACAAAACAGAAGCATTGTTGTCAGAGGAAATCAAAAGGCATCGTATTGATCCAAAATTAATCAATCCTTGGGAAATAACAGCAGATTCTTTTGAGATATACGAACAAGCATTGCATCTATACATCCAGCAACAATCAAGTCACAACTTATCTACACAAATCCCACCAGCAAATACAGAAAGTTCACTGTCTGAAAGAATTCAGCAGATGCAAGCACAACATTTTGTTTCTACTCAAATGGCAACAATCATTAGCACAAATGTTGGTTTGCTACGGCAGAAATACACACAACATGATCCAAGAGTGATTGGCTTTGTGAGTATGCAGTTTCACTATACTAACCTTGGCTTACTACAAACTCTTTCATCTTTGGAACAAATTGTACTTGGCAGTTACTTAAAAGTCATAGATGACCACTTATATATGCCATTACAGCGTGCTTATTATGCAGCCGCCGAGCATGATTATAATTCTCATGTTTTAACAGCAGTACAAACACTTTTACCTGTTAGTACACTGATTGCCAATAAAATTTGCCAAAAGATAATTGATCTTTACCCTAATTATCATTCCCACTCTGGTTTATTAAGTGAACCACTAGTCAGGCTTTCCAGTATCAGGGATGTAGAAATGTTCCAGGTTTATCTTTGGGTTTGTAGCTTAGAGGGAAGCGTGAATGCAATTCAACAAGAATTGTTCCCATTATGTGCAATGCTCTACCCAAGATTAAAAGTTCAATGGGAACTAATTCGCTGTATGCTGCACCTTTTACAGCAAGAAATTTCTCAGCATTTGAATACTAAACAAGCTAATACCTTGATGCCTTATTTACAGGTGTTGTGGCACATGTTTTCCCCAAAAGTATTTGGCGAACTTATATTGTAGAGGTAGCTAAGTTTTTTGTATATTGCTATCCTCTAACAAATAGTTATTTATTTAGCAGCAATCTTTTTTGCTAAATTATAAAATCTTTGGTCAAGCTTGATTATTCCTCAGCAGAGTTCCTGTTGTGTAGTAACCAATATACGCTATTGTTCCTGTCACAACAACACTTTATTCATTTGTTTTTTGATTCTATTAGAAAATAAACAACACTTCAAGCAAACCAATTTTTTTACATCAACGATTGCTTGTTTCCTGACAAAAACTCTGATATTCTTATCTCTTTCATCCTCACTAACATTTTTTCAATGATGTTGATATACAGCAAATAGCATAATCAAATGACTAATAAAAAATGGGCTGTAAAACGTATTACTGTGAATTTAGCAGCACAGGAGGCCGAAAAATTGGAAAAGTATTGTCAGCAAACTGGTAGACCAGCAACTGATGTGATTCGGGAATTGATCCGAGGATTGTCTGTAGCTGAAGACACCAATGATAGTAACAGATAAGGAGGCAGACAATAGATTAAGAGTACAAATAAAAAGAAATAAAAAAGAAAGGAAAAATTTGTTTTTGCTTTCTACTTTTTACTTTTTACTTTATTTGACTCTTTTTGGGATTTGTCTGGGTGTTTTGAATCCTTGGACTATGGATGGAATACAAGTAGCAAATTCCGACACCAACCCAGTTACAATTTGTAAAGAAATTGAAAAGGAAGGGCGGAATGCGCGTTGCAATCATTGGTGCGGGACTGGCTGGGCTAGCAACCGCTGTAGATTTAGCTGATGCTGGCTGTGAAGTCCAGATTTTTGAGTCCCGTCCGTTTGTTGGTGGAAAAGTTAGCAGCTGGGTAGATGAAGATGGCAACCATATTGAGATGGGATTGCATGTCTTCTTTGGCAACTATAATCAGTTGTTGAAATTGATGAAGAAGATGGGAGCCTTTGAAAACCTTCTTCCTAAAGAACATATTCATAACTTCATCAATAAGGGAGGACAGATTGGTGCGCTTGATTTTCGTTTCTTTATGGGTGCGCCTTTCAATGGTTTAAAGGCCTTTTTTACTACCTCTCAACTCTCATGGCTAGATAAGTTGCAGAATGCTGTAGCACTTTCTATAAGTCCAGTTGTCAGGGGTTTGGTAGACTTTGAGGGTGCGATGCAGAATATTCGTGACTTAGATAAAGTTAGCTTTGCTGAATGGTTCCGTAGTCACGGTGGTAGTGATGGCAGTATTAAGCGGATGTGGAACCCTATTGCCTATGCTTTGGGTTTTATTGATTGCGAGAACATATCCGCCCGTTGTATGCTGACAATTTTTCAGTTATTCGCTGTGAGAACAGAAGCATCAAAACTGCGGATGCTTAAAGGTTCACCCTATGAATACTTGCATAAACCGATTTTGGAGTATCTAGAAGCGAGAGGAACAAAAATTTATACTCGCCGGAGAGTACGAGAAGTTCAATTTGCTGAGGAAGGAGAACAAACCCGTGTCACTGGTTTGGTAATTGCTAATGGTGACACAGAAGAAAACATTACTGCTGATGCCTATGTAGCCGCCTGTGATCTGCCAGGAATTCAGCGCCTCTTGCCTCAACAATGGCGTAAGTGGACAGAATTTGACAATATTTACAAGTTGGATGCGGTTCCTGTGGCGACCGTGCAGCTACGATTTGATGGTTGGGTAACAGAACTGCAAGATGCAGAAGCACGCAAACAGCTAAATCACGCAGCAGGGATTGATAATTTGCTATATACTGCTGATGCCGATTTTTCTTGTTTTGCTGATTTGGCTTTGACTAGCCCTGCCGATTATTATCGGCAAGGGCAGGGTTCTTTGTTACAGGCAGTGCTGACACCAGGAGATCCGTTTATTAAAAAAAGCAATGAAGAAATTGCTCAGCACGTTTTAGCACAAGTACACGAGTTGTTTCCATCATCAAGGGAATTAAATATGACTTGGTACAGTGTAGTTAAGCTAGCTCAGTCTTTGTACAGAGAAGCACCGGGGATGGATATTTATCGTCCTCGTCAAAAAACCCCTGTGGCTAATTTCTTCCTGGCAGGCAGTTATACACAGCAGGATTACATCGATAGCATGGAAGGAGCAACGATTTCAGGAATGCTTGCCGCAAAAGCTATTTTGGAAACTGTGAAAAAATAGTTTGCTGATCCAAAATCTCAAATCCAAAATCTCAAATCTAAAATCTAATGTCTGATTGGTTAGAACATACGGTGCAGATGGAAGTAGAGGCTCCTATAGATTTAGTATGGAGTCTTTGGTCTAATTTGGAGCAAATGCCCCGCTGGATGAAGTGGATAGATTCGGTGACAGTTCCTGAAGATAACCCCGATATCTCATTGTGGAAATTGAAATCTGGTGGTTTTGAATTTACCTGGAAATCCCGGATTCTCAAAGTCATTCCTCATCAAATCATCCAATGGGAATCTATCGATGGTTTACCGAATCGGGGAGCTATTCGTTTTTACGATCGCCATACCAGTAGTATCGTTAAACTTACTGTTGCCTATGCTATCCCCGGTATCCTGGGCAAAATCATGGATAATCTATTTTTGGGACGATTAGTAGAATCAACTTTACGTGCGGATTTAGAGCGATTTCAGCAATATGCCTTACAAAAAAAGGCTGAAGTCTAAAGGTTGTAGCCGCCCTCAGGAGTGTCTACATCCTTGATACTTCATACTTTTTTACCACGTTGGATCGCTAAACAAATTTATCGTTAATTCTTCACATCCGTCTGGAACTGAGCTAATACAAGCACGAATGATTTCTCCATCGTCTAGTTCCACTGTACAAGCGTGACAAGTACCCATCAGACAACCTGTGGGAATAATCACCTCTGCTCGATCAGCAACATCTAGCAGGGGTTCCCCCACTTGGGCGTCAACTGTAACATCATCTGGCAAGAAATGGACACGCACAGTCATAATTTTGAGCTTACTACGACAACAAAGGAGTCAAATCTAAGTGCTGTTCAATTTCTGTGGCAAGGGAATCTAAAAGATTTTCGCGCTGATCTCGATAGTTGGCAACACCTGTAGGCAGAGATTTTAAACCTCGTTGTTGACGCAGGCGATTCAACCAAGCACGACGCCAAGGTCCATTGTCAAATATACCGTGGAGATAAGTACCCCAAACTGATTGACAACTATCGACTAATCCTAAATTTGGATCGTCAAATAGAGGATAATAGGATTGGGAATCTATTCCTTGGGTTTCGATGCGCGATCGCCCTTGATGAATTTCAAATCCAGTCACCGGTAAACCCATTTGGGGATGATTAGAAGTCACTTGACGTTGGCGGGCAATTTTTTGTCCCGTTATGACTGTTTTGATAGGTAATAGTCCTAAGCCTTGAAATCTGCCTGCTTGCCCTTCTATACCTTCTGGATCGGCAATCATTTGACCAAGGATTTGAAAACCACCGCAGATACCCAAAACTGTACCACCTGCTGCTGCATAGTTTTGAATTGCCTCTGCCATACCAGTTCTTTGGAGTAACAGCAAATCAGCAATTGATGTTTTAGTACCTGGGAGAATTACGGCATCTGGGTGTCCTAATTCTTGCTTGGGACTTAGGTATTTTACCATTACTGTTGATTCTGATTCCAATGGGTCAAAATCGGTAAAATTAGATATTCTTGGTAAACGAATCACACTAATATTGAGATCTGCATTGGATTTATGCGATTTACGTTCAAATAAATCTAAAGAATCCTCCGCCGGAAATACCGTTTCTAAGTATGGAATTACACCAAGCACCGGAATAGCCGTACGTTCTTCTAACCATTTGATACCAGGTTCCAGTAGCGATCGCTGTCCCCGAAACTTATTAATGACTACACCCCGAATCAAAGCCCGTTCTTCTGGTTCGAGCAATTCTAAGGTTCCAACTACATGGGCAAAAGCACCACCCCGATCAATATCAACTACCAGTAAAGTCGGGGCATTCAAATATTTTGCCACTCGCATATTGGTTAAATCACGGTGCTTGAGGTTGATTTCTGCTGGACTACCAGCACCTTCACAAACCAGCAAATCAAATTCTGTGGACAAATGCTGTAAAGACTCTTCAATTGAGCGCCATCCCAATTCAAAATACTGCTCGTAATAATCCGCAGCGCTCACTTTTCCTATAGCCTTACCCTTAATAATTACTTGGGAAGTCATATCACCTTGCGGTTTGAGTAAAATCGGGTTCATTTCTACCCAAGGTACAACCCCCGCAGCCCAGGCTTGTACTGCTTGGGCATAACCAATTTCTCCACCATTAGCTGTGACATAAGCATTTAAAGCCATATTCTGACCTTTAAAGGGAGCCACCCGCCAGCCACGCCGCGACAAAATGCGACAAATAGCCGCCGTCAACAGTGATTTCCCCGCGTGGGATGTTGTTCCCACCACCATAATTGCTTTCATATTCAACTGTTTTTCCGATCAGGTATGATATTAAAAGCATGAAGTTTAATATAGCAATGCTATTTGAGTGATCAGATTATTCGTTAAATAGTCATTGATTATTGGTCATTTGTCATTAGCGTTAGACAAATGATAAATGACTAAGGACAAACAACGACCTTACGCAACATCTCACATCAAGTCACGAAGCTATAGTAAAGACTTCATAAATGCAGTTGAGACTTCCGTATATATTGTTCCCGCTTCCAAGCGACTCTTAACTTTTTAATTAAAAATTGGTTAGTGGATAGTGGTTAGTGGATAGTGGTAAATCACCAACAACCAACAACCAACAACCAACAACCAACAACCAACAACCAACAACCAACAACCAACAACCAACAACCAACAAATTCTAAAATGGTAGTGTGAACCAACGAGCTACAATATCTAAAAAGCGATCGCGCCATGTTATAGTCGGCAAACCCTGGCGCTGCAATTGTTCTACTAACTGACGACCAAGGGGTGTGAGGCGAAAACTATCTGTAATGCCTTGACCATCAACTTCGCGTCGCAGTACACCTACTTTGATCAACCATACCAAAGAGTTGTCTGCTCTTAATTCAGACAAAGCAGCTTTGGTGTAGCCTTTGTTAACACCAGAATTGCCAACAATTTCACTCATTGCTACCCGCCCTGAAAGCATCGCTGCAAATAAACCAAAATTAAAAGGAGAACAAAGTAGCGATCGCTTGGCTCTTTCTACGGTTTTAGATGGATATGTCAGGATTTTTTGATTTTGAGCGTCAACAGCAGGCATTTTGGTTTCCAGTTATTCAGTTATTAGTTATCAGTTAACTGATGTCTTTTTTATTTTCCTGTAATTATTGTAAATTATTGTAAAATTTCAAGTGCATCAATAATTTCAAATTTAGGAAGGTAAATTATGCCTCTAGCAGTTGGGACAGATGCACCTGCGTTTACCGTTAAAGATACTAACGGCAACACTGTTTCTTTATCTGATTTCAAAGGTAAAACAGTAGTTCTGTATTTTTACCCCAAAGACGACACTCCAGGCTGCACAAAGCAAGCTTGTAGTTTCCGTGATGCTAAGGAGCAATACACAAACAAAGATATTGTGGTGCTAGGGGTAAGTGCAGATGATGAAGCTTCGCACCAAGCATTCACTCAAAAGTATAATCTCAACTTTCCACTCCTAGCTGACACCAATGGTGAATTAATTAAAGCCTACGATGTCGATGGTGGTGGTTATGCTAAGCGTGTTACCTACGTAATAGATGGCAACGGCAAAATTATTCATGTTGACTCTAGTGTCAACACCTCTACCCATGCCGGCGATATATTAGCTGTCTTGGGATTGTAAACTACTCTGAGCAGAATCAACAGTTAAAGAGTCAATAATCCAAACTATTGACTCTTGACTGTGCCAATTTTAGATTTTGGATTTTGGATTTTAGATTATTTTTTCGGTTCAAGCCCCGCCCCTTGTGGGCAGAACAAATCTAAAATAGTCAATCTCAAATCTCCAAGTTGCATCCTACAAGTGGCTTGCAGTCAATCCAAAATCGCAAATCTAAAATCCAAAATTGTTTGATTTAACTTAAACGCAACAATCAACTTTATCGATTTGGAGTAGTATTCACACCTGGAGTAATGATCTGCAAACTCGGTGTTTGCTGTTGATTTTGTTGTGTTAATGCTCGTTGTCTGGCTTTAAAAGCTTCTGCGGCCTCATCAAGTTGTTGGTTTTGGGCATTGATATCCAGATTCGGCACACTTAAATTGGCACGATGGATTAAGTTAAACACACCAAAGCCATCATTTGTGTTGGTGTTAGAAAAAGGATTATTGTTATTGTTGTATGGGTCGTCTGTATTGTTCTGCGGATCGTAATTTGGCAAGTTCGGTATTTCGCTTGGTTCAGCAAGGCTAGGTTGTGGAATTAGCAGGGAAGTCAAGCCGATTCCCGCCAAAGTAGTTACAGCGATAAGTTTGAGCGGCAGAAACGAGATTTTCATGCAGATTTACCCCACACAGAATTTCAAGTTAATAATGCTTCTATTTTAAATAACTAAGAATTTGTTTGTTGACTAATTGCTATATGAGCATAAAAAAATATCTACAAGTCAGTGAAATTATTGACTGGCAGCATCCTACAGTTCTGGAATTAGCACAAAAGATTGCATCAAGGCATCAAACCAGAGGCGATCGCTAAAGCTTGTTTTGAGTGGGTAAGGGATGAAATTTATCACAGTTGCGACTATCAAATCAATCCTGTAACTTGTAAAGCCTCAGAGGATGTTTGTAAAGTCTAATTTATTACTAGCCCAGGCGACTAGAAGTCGCACGCCAGGTGCTTTATGCCGGGAGACCCGTCCACCGCACTGGCTTGGCTACACAGGCAAAACCCGCCTGCGCGGGTTCATATCCTTACTTTTTTATTAGTCCACGGAGGTGGACTTTGCTTGTGTAGTAGCGAATTCTATTCGCTCAAAACTTTTCAAACATCCTCTAAGAAGTTCTTATAAATAAGAGATATAAATATTGACGATAGCTTTATTTAATACTTGAGCTTATACAGTCTTTAGGAACTTTTTACTTTCAGTTCCCATGTAGCTTAATGTAATATTGGTACTTTAATTTTCTATTTGTTGGCAATTAAAAGTATTGGGTAATGAATAATGCCACAAAGCGATTGTTGTTTTGCCTTGTAATCTAAATAAGTATCTTTACTTGTTAAGAAACATGCAGCAAATAGCTCATACAATGACCCATCAAAAAGTAAACTACCATCATGGCAGCTGCGGCTAATGCTACTAACAAACCAGCCAACATGAGGGAGAATTCCTTGCTCTCGTAAGCTCTTTCCATCAAATGCAGCGACCAGGCTACCAGCGCCACATCAAATACTAATATAGGAATCAACATATTTATTAATATTTTTTAATGCTTCTTTACTAAGTTTAACACCCTTTTCAGGAAGTGTGTTGAGTAGTAGATGTATCTTCAGACAAGAGCTATGCTAAACTTACTAGTACATTCGTACTGGTAAGTGATGAGCGCGCAAATAATTTTTAATTTCCTCCACGGTTAATTCCCCGTAATGCAATAGTGAAGCTAGCAAGGCGGCTTCGGCTCTACCTTCTGTTAGTGCTTCATAGATATGTTGACAATTACCTGCACCACCAGAAGCGATGACTGGAATTTGTACAGTTTCGGCGATCGCTTTTGTCAATTCGAGGTCATAGCCAGCCTTGGTACCGTCGGCATCCATACTAGTCACTAATAGTTCTCCTGCACCTCGTTTTTCTACTTCTTGCGCCCACTTGAGAGCATCTATGCCTGTATTTTCCCGTCCACCTCGCACATACACATCCCAACCTGGATTGTGAGGATCTTTTCTGCGTCTAGCATCAATGGCAACAACTATGCATTGATTGCCGAAGCGATCGCTAGCCCGATTAATAAAATCTGGATCGCGTACCGCCGCAGAATTAATACTAACCTTGTCTGCTCCAGCTCGTAACAGATTTTTAACATTTTCTAAGGATTGGATGCCACCACCAACAGTCAAAGGAATAAAAACTTGTTCAGCAGTGCGGTAAACGACGTCAATAATGGTATTACGGTCTTCATGAGTAGCCGTAATATCCAGAAACACTACTTCATCTGCCCCAGCTTCGTTGTAAACCTTTGCTAGTTCTACAGGATCGCCTGCATCTTGCAGGTTAACAAAGTTAACTCCTTTTACAACTCGTCCCGCATTCACATCCAAGCACGGTAAGATTCTCTTAGCTAGCATGACAATCTTTGTACTCCTAAGTAGTTCCCCGGAATTTAAATTTTAAATGGGCAAGCGTATTTCTCCCAAGAAAATTTTCCTCCGTATTTATACCCGTTGGTGCCGCTACCACTTGCCCCCAATCAGTGTAAAAGTAAAAGTTAATAGCTGAAATATGGCGATTATCTCCTCAAAAAAACAGCCTCACGAATCAGGCGATAAGCAACCAAAACAGCGCCGGGAGTCGGTAAAAACGTCTCTAGAAGAGAATATTTTGCAACCCGATGCTGCAATTGATGAACAAGGTAAACAGGAAGAAAGTATTCGACCACAACGGTTTGCCGATTATATTGGTCAAAAAGATTTAAAAGATGTACTGGAAATAGCTATTAAAGCAGCTAAGTCTAGAGGAGAAGTGCTAGATCACTTGCTATTGTATGGGCCTCCTGGTTTGGGTAAGACCACAATGGCAATGATTTTAGCAGCTGAGATGGGGGTGAACTATAAAATTACTAGCGCCCCAGCTCTAGAACGCCCTAGAGATATTGTTGGGCTACTAGTGAACCTGAAGCCAGGGGATGTTCTATTTATCGATGAAATTCATCGCCTATCGCGGATGACTGAGGAAATTTTATACCCTGCGATGGAGGATTACAGATTAGATATTACAATTGGCAAGGGTTCCAGCGCTCGAACTCGTAGCATACCGTTAGCAAAATTTACCTTGGTGGGGGCAACAACCCGTGTGGGGGCCCTAACTTCTCCGCTACGCGATCGCTTTGGCTTAGTGCAAAAATTGAGATTTTACGAGGTAGAAGAACTAAGCTTGATTGTGCAGCGCACTGCCGAGTTACTCAATACCGTTGTGACTGAAGGCGGGGCGAAAGAAATCGCTAAGCGATCGCGAGGCACACCACGGATAGCTAATAGACTACTAAAGCGTGTCCGTGATTATGCGGAAGTCAAATCCTTTCCTCAAGTTTGTGAAAAAGTTGCAGCTGAAGCATTAAAATTATTCCAAGTCGATCCTTGCGGTTTAGATTGGACGGATCGCCGGATGTTGACTGTAATCATTGAACAATTCAACGGTGGGCCAGTAGGATTAGAAACAATCGCAGCTGCAACAGGTGAAGATACCCAAACCATAGAAGAAGTTTATGAACCTTATTTGATGCAAATTGGCTATTTAAGCCGGACGCCCCGTGGTAGAGTAGCGACAACAGCAGCTTATAAGCATATGGGCTTTAAGCCGCCCAATGAACAGTTATCGTTGTTATGAGGAACTGAGAACGAGGGACACGGAGGACACGGAAGACATGGGGGACACAGGAGATATTTTTAATAGATTTTCCCCTATCTCCCTTGTCTGGTTTGTCTGGTTTGTCTCCCCTTCTCCCCTGTCTCCTTTGTCTCCTCCCAATTCGCGATCCCGAATAATGAGATTATTTGTAATTCTGTTGAGTCTGCTACTGCTGTTTGGCTCGAGTCAAGCAGCGATCGCCCAACCCCAAACACCAAACTTCACGCCACAAGAAATACAAAAATGGGATAACTTGGCAAAATCAGCTTTTGCAGCGACAAGTAAAGGAGATTTTGCCAAGGCTGAACAGTACTGGACAGAAATTATTGAAAGGTTCCCAGATAATGCAGCAATTTGGAGTAATCGGGGAAACTCTAGGGTGAGTCAGAACAAATTGCCACAGGCACTAGCAGATTTTAACAAAGCTATAGAACTTGCCCCTGGTGTTACAGATCCTTATCTAAACCGTGGTACAGCGCTGGAAGGTTTGGGAAGATGGGAAGAAGCGATCGCAGACTATAATCATGTCTTAGAAGTCAATCCCAACGATGCAATGGCTTACAACAATCGTGGTACAGCCAAAGCAGGTTTGGGTAAATGGGAAGAAGCCATAGCAGATTACCAAAAAGCAATGGCGATCACCCCAAATTTAGTCATTGCCCGTGGTAACTATGCCTTGGTTTTGTATGAAACTGGTCAAATAGACAAAGCCATCCGAGAGATGAAAAATATAGTCCGTAAATACCCAAATTTTGCTGATACACGTGCCGCACTCACAGCCGCCCTTTGGGTAAACGGACAAAAAGGTGAAGCTGAAAGTAACTGGGTAGCAGCCTACGGACTTGATCCTCGCTACAAGGATATCAACTGGGTGAAAAATATCCGTCGCTGGCCTCCGAGTATGGTAGCTGCTTTGGATAGGTTTTTGAAACTCCAGTAATTTGTTGTTAGTTCTTAGTTGTTTGGTGTGTGGAAACAGCAACAACCAACTACCAACAATCAATAATCAACTATTCGGACGCTGAATAATTGTTTCCATAACCCGACGTTTATTTTTGGGGTCAACTCCAACCAAGCGCACATACTCGCCACTGTATTCTGCCAAGCAAGATTCTAAAGTAGAGATAGCATCGGACTCGCCATTGATTTGACCAACAGCGCAACTTTGCCAAGAACCTGTGCGGAAACGACGTTCATCTACGTGTTCAATGCCAATTTTGTAACCCTGTGCTAGGAGTTCGCGTATCTGTGCTTGAGTTTCTAGGGTGAGATGAGTGTTTGACGGCTGTGATTTTTGATAGCCGTTACCACCATTGTTAACAGGTTGATTAGCTTGTGTTGGTGTAGCAGTAGGCTGGGAAAGATTGCGGGAATATAAACCACGATTGTACTCGGTGACTAACTGAGAAGTCAGAACACGCTGTTGTTCTCTGACCATGAAATTGCCCATCTCAATCAAATGAGATAGGTTGAAATTTGGTTTTCTAAATTGTGGTGGTCCTTCTAAACTGTTGACTACCCGCATAGAAACGCGTTCAACTCCAACATCATAAATAAAGTCGCGGATTTGTTCATCATAAATGCGCGATCGCAAAGCACTAAAAAAGTCAATAGACTGATTCAAGAAAGTATCAACAAGTTGTTCTATTTCCCGTTGCGAAAGTCCATCTTCACTAAAAATTCCGCCAACGATTCCTATTTTGTCATCCCGGTCTGGTTCCCAATAAAATTTCTCCATCCTACCATCACGAATTAATGGCGCGTACAGAGTAGAGAAATCATTTCCTGTAACAATAATTGGTACACGATGTAATGGTGTAGCGTCATAGCTACCAGGCAACTGTACATCAGTAGGGTTATCGGCAATATTCATCAGTGTGGCATTCACCAACTGGGTGTTTACTGTGTACTGTGTACCCTCATCAAAACGTCCTGCACCCGCATCTAAGTCATTAATCATGACTACGCACATTTTACCGCGCACTTTAATTAATTCTGCGGTTTCCCGATAGCGCAGACGAATTAGACGTGCTGGATCTCCTGCATCTGGACTTTCTAATTCTCCACCCGAAATGTGAGTTACTTCCACACCCATTCTTTCAAAAACTAACTCACATTGAAAGGATTTGCCTTCACCTTTGCGTCCATGAATACCTAAAATCAAAGGTACTCTTAAACCAGGGAGATCAAGAAAGTTTTTGGTGATGTGAACAGCAACTTTGTCCAGAAAGCGAGGAGAGATGTAGTAACTCATAAACCTTGGGGATAGATCGAATATCTTAAAATTATGTTAAATTTTTTAGTGACAAATAGTCACTCTTCTTTAGAGATAGATAAGTTTATTTTTCACCGTTACTTGTTAAAAGACTTCATCTGTGAAAACTGATAGTATTTTTTATCGCCTTTTCCAAAGCTTTCCTAGCATTTTCTTTGAACTCATCCAACAACCACCTCAACTTGCCAATGTTTATCAATTCTCATCTGTTGAAGTTAAACAACTGTCATTTAGAATAGATGGCGTTTTTCTTCCCAATTCTGTTGAACTACCTATATATTTTAGTGAAGTTCAGTTTCAAGCTGATAAAAAATTCTATTCTCGCTTCTTCACTGAAGTTTTCAATTATCTTGATAAAACTGAATTAACAAATAATTGGCGCGGTGTAGTTATATTCCCCAGTAGCAGTGTAGATACAGGAGAAAGACAACGCTACATTGAATTACTCAATTCTCAACGGGTAAATCGTGTTTATTTAGATGAACTAACCTCAACAACAGAGCCATCTCTTGGAATTGAAACTGTTAAATTAATTGTAGAACCAGAAGACACTGCAACAACAAAAGCTAGGGAGCTAATAACTTCTGCTCAACAACAGATAGCGAATGAAGTTACTCAACGAGAACTCATACAATTAATAGAAACGATCATAGTCTATAAATTTCCGCGCCTGAGTCGGGAGGAGATAGAGCAAATGTTGGGACTGGGTGAATTAAAGCAAACACGGGTATATCAGGAAGCTTTTCAGGAAGGTAAATTAGAGGGTAAGTTAGAGGGTAAGTTAGAGGGTAAGTTAGAAACAATACCTCAGTTGCTAACACTGGGATTAAGTGTAGAGCAAATTGCTAAAGCTTTGGGTATAGAAGTTGAACTAGTTCGGAAGATTGCTAGTGAAAAAGTCTCTAGTGACGATACAAATACCTGAAAGCTTTATTAAGAGTTGTTTGTTGAGTGTTGGTTGTTGATTGTTGCTGCTTCCTAACAACTAACAACTAACAACTAACAACTAACAACTAACAACTAACAACTTCCCAGTAAATAAGAGAGGTAGAGTGATCTACCTCTCCAGTTGAGGGAATATATTAATTACTCACAGATCACCAGTTTTAGAATCTGCCGGGTTTGTGAACGATAAAGCTGAGAATTTGGCACTGTTTGATGTTGTCAAAGCCAACAACACGGATGAAGCAGTTGCCATACTGAGAACGACAAGCTTGTACTTCGCTCAGTACTTCTTGAGTGCTTCTAGCGCTGAACAAAGGCAGTTTCCACATTGTCCAGTAGTACTCGGTAGGCTCTGAATTTTCGTTGAACTCGATCGCCGGAATGTAACCTTGATTCAGAATGTACTGGATCTGCTTGGAAATTTGAGCATCAGTGAGGGGAGGTAGGTAGGAAAGGGTTTCGTAACGACGCTCTTTTGGTAGAGTTTGCATAGCTAAATCAAAATGGTAGCGGTTGACATTAAGTTATCAGTTATCAGTGATGATTTGTTCACTGCTAACTGTTCACTTTTCATTGTTTGGATCTGAAGTCGCTTGCTGTTCTGACTCAGAACTGGGGTTTGATTGATTTAACTGCGTCATCCGCTCAAGATGCTGACGGCGGTGTTCAGTATTAGCTTGTTGAATACCAGCGCGAACCATTTCCGGTAAAAATTCGGTGACTTCCTCCGCTATATGTTCTCTGACTGTCATGATCCGCAATGCCAAATCCGGTTTTTCTCGGAAAAGTTCTTTAATGTAAGCTTCTCCATCCTGGATTTTGTCTTGTGCGGAAAACCGATGCAGCCAATATGCCAAGGGAGGATTGGTTTCACTGAGTTGAGCCAACACCGTCCTCACTGCCTGATATGTCAGGTAGCTTTGCAGCGTCTTGGCTGTGTCCTTCGCAATTTGTTTAATATTCATGCTCGACCCCAGCCTCTGTGAATTTTAGATTGTGGATTTTGGATTTTAGATCAATCCAAAATCCAAAATCGCAAATCTAAAATCGTCAGACTGTATCAACTGCCTCGAACTCGAACTTAATTTCCTTCCACAGTTCGCAAGCAGCAGCCAACTCAGGAGACCACTTAGCAGCTTCGCGGATAACGTCGTTACCTTCGCGAGCCAAGTTGCGGCCTTCGTTACGAGCTTGGATACAAGCTTCCAAAGCCACACGGTTAGCGGTTGCACCAGGAGCGTTACCCCAGGGGTGACCAAGAGTACCACCACCGAATTGCAGTACAGAGTCATCACCAAAGATTTCTACGAGTGCTGGCATGTGCCATACGTGGATACCACCGGAAGCAACTGCCATTACACCAGGCATAGAAGCCCAATCTTGGGTGAAGTAAATACCGCGAGACTTGTCTTGCTCAACATAGTTTTCGCGCAGTAGGTCTACGAAGCCCATTGTAATACCGCGCTCACCCTCCAGCTTACCGACCACCGTACCAGTGTGAATATGATCACCGCCAGACATCCGCAAGCACTTAGCCAAAACGCGGAAGTGGATACCGTGGTTCTTTTGACGGTCAATTACCGCGTGCATCGCCCGGTGAATGTGGAGCAATAGACCGTTGTCACGACACCACTTAGCCAATGTAGTGTTGGCGGTGAAACCTGCGGTTAAGTAGTCGTGCATGATGATGGGCATCTTGAGTTCTTTTGCGAACTCAGCCCGCTTCAGCATTTCTTCGCAGGTGGGAGCGGTAACGTTCAGGTAGTGGCCTTTGATTTCGCCTGTTTCTGCTTGGGCTTTGTGAATTGCATCAGCTACAAACAGGAAGCGATCGCGCCAGCGTTGGAAAGGCTGGGAGTTAATATTTTCGTCGTCTTTGGTGAAGTCCAAACCACCGCGCAAGCACTCGTATACAGCGCGTCCGTAGTTCTTCGCAGACAAACCGAGTTTGGGCTTAATAGTACAACCCAACAAAGGACGACCGTATTTGTTTAATTTGTCACGCTCAACTTGGATACCGTGGGGAGGCCCTTGGAAAGTCTTGAGGTAAGCCACTGGAATCCGCAGGTCTTCCAGACGCAGTGCCCGTAGAGCTTTGAAACCAAATACGTTACCTACAATTGAGGTCAACATATTGGTTACAGAACCTTCTTCAAACAGATCCAGGGGATAGGCAACGTAACAAATATACTGATTGTCTTCGCCTGGAACTGGTTCGATATCATAGCAACGACCTTTGTAGCGGTCTAGGTCGGTCAGCAAGTCCGTCCACACGGTTGTCCAAGTACCAGTGGAAGACTCAGCCGCCACAGCAGCGCCAGCTTCTTCGGGTGGAACCCCTGGCTGAGGTGTAACACGGAATGCTGCTAAGATATCCGTGTCTTTTGGTGTGTAATCAGGGGTGTAATAAGTTAGTCTGTAATCTTTTACCCCAGCTTGATACCCTGCTTTAGTCTGAGTCTTCGTTTGAGCGTAAGACATAAATTCCCTTCCAAGAAGTCACTCTTTCTACTTACAAACCACGCCGCGTGCAACCCCCTCTAACCTTGTCTGTTTTCCCCAAGCACGAAATGAAGATACGGAACATCTTCTGTTATGAGGTTGTCTTTGACTAAGGTTAGTGGTTTTTTGACTTAGAAGACTTGGTAGAAACCCTCTTAAGTCTGGACTGGAGCCTTCACCCCTAAGGACTGTGGGGAAATTTTCTCACCAGTGTACTTGCGTTGTAGGCACGCACTATTGTACGCTGCTATGTTTCCCTTTTCCCAGGAATAAACTTTTGTTTACTTATCTGTTGCTCGCACTCCCCTAAATTTGTTCTTTATTTAAGGGAGTGGTGAGCCAGACACTTCATTGCACACCACGTAATTTGTAACTTGTTTCACAATATATCAAGAATGTAATAAGTTATTCTTTGGAAGTTTTTAACTTTTATATTTAAATTTCTTATTAAAGAATAATTTCAACTTTATATTACAGATACTTTACAGAAAGACATAAGCAGTTATATGAAGCAGACTAAAGCTCTCAGTAGTGATTTTTCAAACTACTAGCGATCGCTGATAACTGATCACTGATAACTGTTCATGCCGTTGGGGAACACTGAACTTATCCTTAAGCCTTTCGGTGTGAAGTGATGGAAGAAATTGTCTCTAAAGCAAATGCGATCGCCTTATTGTTGGGCAAACGTGGTGGTTTATTCATCAGTTCTATCTGGCTGGGGTTAGTAGCCCTGCCAATTTTGGATACTGTAGTACTAGCAAATCCAGCAGAAAATAATAATACTCCCACGCCCAAAATCCTGAATGTTGATCCATCTGAATTAACTCCCTATTACCCAGCTAGCGCCCCACCGGGACGAGTAGACCCTTTACCAGATGAGCGAAATTTCATTGAAAACGTCCAAGAAACTGATTATCGAGTCAGTGCATTGCAAGCAGATTACATTGGCAATCTCTGGGTAGCTTCTTGGCGGGGATTATCCCGGATAGACCCCAATACTGGAAAAATCTTAGCTCGCGTTAGTTTACCAAATGTTGCTATTTCTGCTTTAGCCCAAGATAAAGTCGGGCGTTTGTGGGTAGGAACTTATGAAGGATTAAAGCGAGTTGATCCTCGTAGTAATGAAATTACAGCCCAAAATTTATTTTTGCCTTCCAAGAGAGTCTTATCTTTGTTAGTTGACAAGCGGGGTTATTTGTGGACAGGAACAGATAACGGCTTATCGCTAATAAGTCCCGATCAAGGGTTGATAATGACCACGTTAAAAAAATTACCTGGTGTTAGTGCTAACGCCTTGACTTTAGATGTGGAAGGTCAACTTTGGGTAGGAACACTGGATGGAGTAGTCCGAGTTAATAGCGCTAGTGCTTTGATTATGAAGCGAATTGACAATTTACCGGGTACGACCGTACAAGCTTTAGCTACTAGCCCAGATGGATTAATTTGGGCAGGAATGCCAAATAATTTGCTAGTGATTAACCCAAAAACCGGTGCTGTACTCAGATCAGTTACTCCTCTGAGAGGACGTGACGTCAAATCAATACGTTTTGCTAAAGATGGTAGTGTGTGGGTCGGTACAAACAATGGTTTGCTACGATTGAATCCAAATACTGGTGCTGTGCTAGATGAAGTTCCTGGTCTTCCTTCTAGTCGTGTACTTGCCCTTGCCCCTGATGTTGGTAATAAATTGTGGATTGGCACTACCGAAGGTCTAGCTTGGTTGATGCCAAAAATGACAACTGCAAAACCCCATCTTGCTTTTACTCGCGCCGTGAAGTGAAGTTTTGTTGGTAGTTGATCGTTGATAGTTGTTTGTTTCACAACTACCAACCATCAACCAACAACCCTTCGGGTTCGCCAGTCCCCCTACCCTTACCTTAAGCCGCTACGCGTCTACGTGACGGAGACCGCCTTTTTGGGGGGCTGGTCTCACTAACAATCAACAACAATCAACAACCAAAATGGCAATTACAACTCGACAATTAATTCAATACAAACAACAGGGACGCCCAATTGTGGCGTTGACTGCTTGGGATTATGCGATCGCCCAACTATTAGATGCAGCTGGTGTAGATTTAATTTTGGTGGGCGATTCTATGTCAGTAGTGTTGGGGTATGATACAACACTACCACTTACCTTAGAAGAAACACTACACCATGCCAAAGCTGTGCGGCGTGGAGTGAAACATGCTTTGATGGTCGTAGATTTACCATTTTTGACATATCAAGAAAGCATTCGACAAGCTATGCACTCTGCTGGACTAGCGCTGAAAGAAGCAGGAGGACAAGCTGTTAAACTAGAAGGTGGATATCCAGCAATGGTAGAAACTATTGCTCGTCTGGTGCAAGCAGGAATTCCAGTGATGGGTCATGTGGGTTTAACACCGCAATCAGTCCATCAAATTGGTTTGCGCCAACAAGGGAAGACAGAAACAGACAGACACAGAATTTTACAAGAAGCGATCGCTCTTGAACAAGCAGGTGTGTTCTCTATAGTCTTAGAGCATATCCCCAGTGATTTAGCATTGGAAATTACAGACAAACTCAGTATTCCTACGATTGGAATTGGCGCGGGACCACATTGTGACGGCCAAGTACTAGTCACTTCTGATGTACTCGGTCTTTCGGAAAGACAACCACCATTTGCGAAGGCGTATGCAAATTTACGTGAGACAATAACAAAAGCTGTGCAGGATTATAGCTTTGAAGTCAGAGAGCAGAAGTTTCCACAAAAATAAAAAATCTCATACCGCTACGCAGAAGTATATAAAGTCAAAAGACAAAAAGCTTTTTTCCGCCTCGCTGTACTACGTGAGTTCGATAAATATTATTCAGACTAAGTAACTAGCTAGCCCGCGGTCTACCTGCGGGCTAATAGTCCAAGTCTGCTTGAAGTAGACTGATATCAAGTCCGGCTAATTACTTATACCAATTCAATTAATGATTGCAACACATATTTGGCTCAAGACGCGATGAATCGCGTCTCTACAGATGGTCTATTTGTTACATTCTTTTTTCAAATTGGTATTATGATTCAAATCTCTCCCTTATCCGGTATATTCTGATCGTCTGGTAAACCAATCGAAAATCTAATACCGAAAATCTACGTATCTGGGATTAATGCAAAACTCCGGTTCAGACTCTAGCAGAAGTAACTTTTTCCGCTGCTTTTGATTCTTCAGGATATTCAAATAGTTATCAGCGTAGCGAAAAGCAGATGCACAATCGTAAGTAGCAATGGCTATAGCCTGTAAGACAACCTTAGTAGGAGTTTCAAATCCTGAAAATTTTTGGATTAAATTCAATAAATCCCTATCAGTTGCAGGCAAAGTAGTCTCTTTTACCTGTTCTGGTTCATCAAAGCTATCTTCAACCAAGGGTTTGGACATTTAGCACCTCCCCAAAAGCGTAAGATGCAAATCCTGTGATGAAATTTAGCTGTTGCTCACGAGATTGCAAGTTTTCTGGGAGTTCGGTAGTGGAAAAGCCTATTTCCTTTAAGATTTCCAAACAATAAGCACTGAGTTCTTGATATGAAGCTCGTTCCCACTCTTGAGCTACTTCTTTTGCCATTTCCAGATTGACTCGGATTACCGTCTTTGCAGGGTTTGTCATATATTTACCCTAATAAACTGGATAATTGCAGTTTCGATCAGAACCGCAAATTTGCGTAACAGTGTTTTTGCTGAATTTATCTGAAGAGGGAATTAGAGAATCAGCATATTTACGGAAAAGATTGGAGAGCGATCGCTTACTATCATCTCATCACCTCCAGTCTTTTCATCAAGTATAGAATGCCTAAACCCCACTACGGTTATAGATAAGTAGCAAATCAGTATCAAAACTCGTAAAGAAGCTTGAATACCTAAGCAATACTAGAGAAGCCTGGACTAGACTAGAAACGTCGAGTAACAGTGAAAGGAAATGTATGGTGAGCGATCGCGACTACACCTTAATTATTGATAAAAGCGGTAGCATGTCAACTCCCGACCAGGTCGGTGGTAGAAGTAGATGGGAAATTGCTCAAGAATCAACCCTCGCTTTAGCAAGAAAATGTGAGCAATTTGACGCAGATGGTATTACTGTTTACGTATTTTCCGGTAGATTTAAACGCTACGACGATGTGACCTCGGCCAAAGTAGCGCAGATATTTTTGGAAAATGACCCAGCTGGCACAACAAATTTAGCAGGTGTACTTCAAGACGCTATCAATAATTACTTTCAACGCAAAGCAGCAGGTAAAACCAAAGCCAATGGTGAAACAATTTTAGTCATCACCGACGGTGAACCAGATGACCGCAAAGCTGTATTTGAAGTCATTATTAGTGCAACTCGCCAGATGGAACGGGATGAAGAATTAGGAATTTCTATCATTCAAGTGGGTTCTGATCCACAAGCAACCAAATTTTTGAAAGCTTTAGATGATCAAATGCAAAGTGTCGGTGCAAAGTTTGATATCTGCGACACAATTACCCTTGATGACATGGAAGACATGAGCCTTGCAGATGTTTTGATGAATGCGGTAACTGATTAATGATTTGTTGTTTGTTGATTGTTGGTGAGACCAGCCCCCCAAAAAGGCGGTCTCCGTCACGTAGACGCGTAGCGGCTTAAGGTAAGGGTAGGGGGACTGGCGAACCCGAAGGGTTGTTGGTTGTAATCATTCACCACTAACTACTAACTACTAATTAATAACTGGAGAATAAAAAAATGTTGGAAAATCGTGACTACACTTTGATTATTGATAAAAGCGGCAGTATGGCTACACCAGATCAAAAAGGCGGTAGAAGCAGATGGGTAGCTGCACAAGAATCTACTTTTGCTTTAGCAAGCAAATGTGAACAATTTGATCCAGATGGTATTACTGTTTATTTATTTTCTGGGAGATTCAAGCGCTACGAAAATGTGACATCAAGTAAAGTATCACAAATATTCCAAGAAAATGATCCAGCTGGCACCACTGATTTAGCAGCAGTATTAAAACACGCCACTGATAATTATTTTGAACGGAAATCAGCTGGTCAGACTAAACCAAATGGTGAAACAATCTTAGTTGTCACTGATGGTGAACCAGATGACCGCAAAGCTGTCATGAAGGTCATTATTGAAGCTTCTCGACGTATGGAAAGAGATGAAGAATTAGCTATTTCTTTTATTCAAGTGGGCAAAGACCCCCATGCAAGCCGTTTTCTCAAAGTATTAGATGACGAATTACAAACTGCTGGTGCAAAGTTTGATATTTGTGACACGATCACAATGGATGACATGGAAGATATGAGTTTATCTGAAGTTCTTTTGAATGCGATTAATGATTAACTACTAATTATCAACATTCAAAATAAACTTCTAAACGCCAATTCCTGCACCTACAACATGGATTTGTAGTAAATCTTCAATTGTGATTAAACAAGTCGCAAAAAAATAACATCAATGCTGAGTGCATAATCTAATCTGTATCTACCGATTTTTACCCCCTCTGTCCCCCCTGAAACGCAGGTACTAGTAAGGAAAATTTTTTATTGATTGTGCATTTGCGATCGCTTTTCATCTTTTACACAAGACCTAACTGAATATTTAGTATTTTAACTGCATATAAAAATCATATTGTAAATGCAGTAGACCAGGGGTTAAATAACATGGACTCTATTGATAAACTATTGGCTGAACTGCAAGCCGAATATCAGCAAAAAAACAACGAACAGCCCAAGCAACAGCCAAGCATAGCAACACCAAATATTCATCCAAAATCTCCAAAATCAGCATCTTTAATAGATAAATTATTAGAAGAAGTAAAGAGTGATTTTGAAGAACTAGATCAAGCAGAAAAATTAAGAATACAGCAAGAATTAGAACAAGAACGGATTAGACAAGAACAAATTAAAGCCAAGCGAAGAGAGGCTTTAAAACTACACGCTAAAGATTGGTTAGCAAAACTAGATCCTTTCTCACCAGAGGGACTATGGTTTGAAAGATTTGCCGAAAGATATTCGTCAAAACTAGAAGCAGCTATAGATTATCTACAAGCTAATGAGGAAAGTTAGTAGATAGGGGTTAGTGGTTAGTAGTTAGTGGTTGTTGGTAGAAACAACCAACAACTAACAACCAACAAACAACCAACAACAATTATCTAGTAACTTTACCGTAATATTGAACCGCCCAATCATGCATAGCATAGAGAATTGGTTTGAGACTTTCCCCTAGAGGTGTCAGTGAATATTCCACCTTGGGTGGAATTTGAGCATAAACCTGACGATGAATAATCCCATCTTCTTCCATTTCTCTGAGTTGCTGCGTCAGCATTTTTTGTGTGATTCCAGGTAAAGCTCGTTGTAATTCACCAAAGCGCTTTACCCCCAACATTAATTCTCTAATAATCAATACTTTCCAACGTCCACCAATTACCTTCAGCGTAGTCTCTACTTCACACGTCAGTCTGTTGGAATTTTCGGCTTCAGCTTTCATAGTTTGTTGGGAGCCAGGGAAGATGAGTTTTTATGCTTTTTTATTTTACCCATTTGACATCCTCCCATGACTTCCAGTCGCTTTACAGCAGTGTCCAAAAGATTTTAGCGATCGCTAAAATGAAGCTCCCGAAAATAAAGATTTGAGAATATTTCCGGCATCAGCTAAAGTCTCACCAATCGGGTGCTGTTTATGTAGGAAAACGCGGGCACAATTACGCCCCGGTATCCCAGAAATTGCTCCGCCTGGATGAGTTCCTGCACCGGTTAAAAATAGTCCCTCAATTGGAGTTGTGTAATTGGCTATTTCTGGCAAGGGGCGAAAGAAAACCATTTGGTCAAATGTCATATCCAGGTGGTAGTAGTTCCCTTTGAGGAATCCTAAGCGATCTCCTAGTTCGGCGGGACTTTCCACGTGCCGAGCAATAATTGCTTTCTTCAGGTTGGGGGTGTATTCTGCCAACTTATCAATCACCCGATCCGCCACTTGATTTTTGAGTTCGTCAGTCCAACCAGTACCATGTAAGCCAGTACCTTCTGCACCTTTAATCTGATAAGGAGCAAAAAACTCAATCCATAGCGTATGCTTACCTTCTGGAGCCAAAGATGGATCTAGCATCGTGGGTACAGCTAGAAACATCGAGGGGTCATCAGGGATTTGACCCATCACCGGATAAGTATGAGCCTTCTCTACATGGTCAACTGAATCAGCAATCAGGAATGAAGGAATCAGGTACTCATCTTTATGTTCGTGATGCTCAAACCGGGGTGCTTCCGATAAAGCACAGTCAATTTTGAGGATAGACTCATTGTTGTTGATGATCCGACGAGACAAGCGATCGCGCAATTGAGCATCGGCAGCATCTACATCTGTTGGTTCCATTAAATGGAGGAATAACCGCTTGGCATCTATGTTAGAAATAACACCCTTTCTCGCTCGATATTCCTTGCCATTTTTCACGCGTACGCCTACAGCTCGACCATTATCCACTAATACTTTCTCGACCTGCTGGTCGGTGAGGATCGTACCCCCTTGGCTTTGTACTAATTTTACCAATGCTTTGGTCAACGCTCCTGTTCCGCCACGAGGTCTAGCTACGCCGGGATTGTGGCGCATCGCCATCATAATCCCACCAATAGCACTAGTTTTTTGAGAAGGAGCCATACTTATTTCTGCTGCCATTCTCGCTAAGGGAGCCTTGACAAATTCTGAATCAAAATACTCCTCAATCATGTCGCTAGCACTAGTAAACAAAGTTCGCATCAAATCCAAAGTTTTATTTGGTGGCCCCAGTAGCGACAAGAAATCCTTGAACTTATCCCAATCAAAATTCCCGCTCATATCAATCACAGACTTAGGCGGTGCGTTGAACACGGGAATCATCGTATTGGTAACTCGTTGCCAGAAATCTATAAACTCGGCATATTTTTGAGCATCACGAGGACTGTAGCGTTCGATCTCAGCACAAGTTTTCTCCACACTACGGTGAGCGAGAAAATATTTACCATCAGGATGAGGACAAAAGGTAATTGGGTCACAGAAAAGATATTCTAGCCCGTACTTGGACAATTCTAATTCCCGGACAATCGGCCCTAAGTGGATGAAAATATGATCAATAGCGCAGGGGTTGAATTTGAAACCAGGGGCTAGATCAGGCATTGCTTCTTCTGTAGTTGCTGCACCCCCTGGAATTGAGTTTTTTTCTAAAAGCAGAGTGCTGTAACCTGCTTTGAGTAAGTAAGCTGCACAGACTAACCCATTGTGGCCTGCACCAATAATTACAACATCATAGCTTTCCATTTACGCAATTCCTTTAACTCGGCTCGATTATTCGGTGACTTGGGAAATTTTCAACTTGTAATGATTCACTAAATTAGTAGCGCTGTATAAAATCCTTTTCGGAGCCAATACCTATAACTGATAGGAATTATCGTAAAACACTGGAATTTGACAATTGTCTTTCTCAGGGACAACTGTATGGCACATATCTGTATATCTCAAGGTGTATTTATTGTGAAGTTAACTTGTATAGCGAAAATACAAATCTCATTCAGTGATGATAAAGAAGTGCAAAACCCCCACGGGCGTTAGCGTAGCTCCTCCGTAAGGAGGCTCGCCCACAACCAGGGGATGAAAGAACGTAGACTAGTGCTTCAGTAGAGCGCGGATCGTGACTAGGAGTGATAAAGTGACCAATAAACCATCCCCAGCGATTTGCACCTTCGATCGCAGCATTGCCAAAAATAACTTTAGTCTTTGTCATTATTTAAGTATTGATCGCGGGAACTAAAACTCGTCCTTTGTGACCAGTATCATTGTATTGTTCCAGAACTTGTGTTGCGATCGCTCTTTCCTCATCCTTTACCACTAAAGCCACGCAAGCCCCACCAAAACCTGCACCCGTGAGTCTTGCACCAAACACTCCTGGAGTTTTCTGCAATATCTCTACTAGCATATCCAGCGCTGGTACAGAAACTTCGTAATCGTCTCGCAAACTGGCGTGGGATGCATTCATTAACTCTCCAAAGCGCTGAGATGATACTCCTGGCAAAACCTCCAAAACACGGTTGTTCTCCGTAATCACATGACGGGCGCGACGCCGCAAAGGTTCGGGTAAGTCTTCTGTTGCTTCTGGCTTGGTAATATCTCGTAACGCCTTCACCCCCAGTAAGTGCGCTGCTTGTTCACACTCAGCCCGTCGCTGATTATACCCACTAGTTGCCAGCGTGCGAGGTACACCGCTATCTATCACCACAATCTCTGTTCCTGGTGGGAAAGATATTAAGTGACGTTCTAAAGTACGGGTATCTAAAAATAACATGTGTTCAGTGTCAGCAAGGCTGGAAGCCATTTGATCCATAATGCCGCATTGCACGCCAGCATAGTGAATTTCGGCTTGCTGTGCGAGTTGGGCAATTTCGACATCATTGATCGGGAGATTGAGTAGCTGGCGCACTGCCCGTAGTGTCGCCACTTCTAAAGCGGCACTGCTAGACAAACCTGCACCCATAGGAACTGAAGATTTTACGTATAAATTTAGTGATGGTACTGTATGTCCTTCTTTTTCCAAAACTTGAATACAGCCAAAGATATAACTGGCAAAGCCAGATGGCGTATGACTAGTTTCTAAAATGCTGACTTGCTCATTTAAATCTTCAGAATAAAAGTGATGTTGTCTATCAGTACTAAATCCAATTTGTACTGTAGTTTTTTGAGGAATTGCTGTTGGGAGAACAAAGCCATCATTATAATCTGTATGTTCACCAAGTAGGTTGACTCTACCAGGAGCTGTGGCTTCAGTTTCAGGTTGTTTCCCAAATATTTTTTCAAATTTCATATTAAGTACCATGACAAAATTAATTACACATTCTCCCTACTGTTAACCGTTTCCCGTATTCACAATCACAATTCAACTTCACACCAGGTAGTTCTTAAGAACGATGTAGTAACTTATGAATGTTGGAAAATATGACAGGAGAACAGACAAAAACATAGGAGTAAAAAATTCTATGGAATTACAAGAAACCCAAACTCAAAAAACAGGAAATAATCTTCCTGTAGTAGAGAATATACCTAATTATAAGAATTCTGAACAAATAAAGGAATCTGGATCTATAACTCAGGTAAAAACAGAGAATGTAACCATTAATAAAGACTTACCTGACCCCCGATTAATTATTGGTTTTACTTTAATTGTGGCAAGTTTATTATTTGTTGCTGCTATTTACTATGGAATCATCAATCCATAGATAGTGAATCAAAGCTAGGAAGTTGCCTCTCTAGCGCGATGATTTCACAACCTTGCAATCCCATAATTAGCTCAATTTATATCAATCGGGAATCTGGCAATGGTATTGCAAGCAGTGCTTTTGGATATCGATGGAACGCTGGTTTTGAGCAATGATGCCCACGCTCAAACTTGGGTTGATACATTTAGAGAATTTGGTTATGATGTATCGTTTGAGCAAGTGCGATCGCTCATTGGTATGGGCGGAGATCAAATAATACCACGGATAGTACCAGGACTTACGGATGAAGAAGGCGATGGAAAAGCGATCGCTCAACAACGCAGAAAACTGTTTCTCAATGAGTATGCACCGAAACTAGTACCAGCCAATGGCGCAAGACAATTAGTACAGCACATGCTGCAATCTGGGTTACGGCTGATTGTTGCTAGTTCAGCTTCAAGTCAAGAAATGGAGGTTTTACTCAAAGTTGCCCAAGTTGACGACTTGCTTACAGAAAAAACAACATCCAGCGATGCCGAAGCCTCTAAACCAGCACCAGATATTGTAGAAGCAGCACTTGGCAAGCTGAATAGTTCGCCTCAGGAAGTTTTGATGCTTGGTGATACACCCTACGATATCAAATCTGCGAGTCAGGCTGGAGTCGGTGTGATTGCAGTGCGCTGTGGTGGCTTTGACGATGCGGCTTTGGCTGGGGCGAAAGCAATTTACGATGATCCTGCTGATTTATTAGTACACTATGCTGATTCGCCCTTGGGAAAAATAGCTTAGTTTGACCGATAAAGGTCAGTATTTTCCTCATTTTCTATACTTTGCTTTAAAATTTCAGAGGGAAATAAACCAGCGCGACGAGCATCAGAAAGTGAATCCGACCCTGGAAGCGTTAACTAGGGATGAGTTTTTCATAAGGATACTGTACAGTAATTGGACGACGAGGCATGTAATCGAAAGTAACTGCTAACCCTTGCCTAATGTATCTAGCTGCTTGAAAAGTTCCTTTGGTGTAGTCGCCAACTTGTTTTATAAAGTTAAACATGAATAAAATCCTGTTGCTTCAAGAGCCATTAATGAGCAAAGTAATAGTTATGCTTAACAGAAACCTCTGTCGGATGAAAGACTATAAAGTTAAGCGCTTTTGTGAGTAGAAATACAAAATGTTGGCTGTGTGTCAAAAAAGAGTATTTTGAATAGTTTAGGAATCTACTTTTCTCATGATTTACTTATTTTTTAAATTCAAGACTTCAGACATTTTCACAAACTTTATAACTAGTTAATTAACACCTTGGATGGAAGAAATGATGAATGAAATTAGTAATTATTGAAGAACGACAACATCGTATAAAAGGCTCAAAAGACATAGAGCTTCTGGCAAATTTCAATGCTGGAAGCTCTTTTTATAGAGCTATCATTTAATTCAATGCAACAGGCGATCGCATCCTTACTCATCATCAAAACACACACAGGGGCTTTCAACTTCCTGTGCGCTTTGGAATGAATTGCAGAACATAACCGTAGAACAATTAATTTCCAATTCGTCAGGGTGAATGCACTCTATCACTCCTTTGACCTTGATATGAAAAGCACAGTCACTACAGATAGTCTGATATGGTGATGGTTGCCAATACTTTTGACTCAACTTATGTTGCCAGTCGCTTGCGTCCGACATCGTCAAAATCCTTAATTAGTTACTATATAAGCTTGAATATTCAAAACGCGAATTTTGATCTGAAATTTTGTGGTAAGCTTCCTAAAAATAATCATCCCATCTTTGTCAATATTCCATGATAGAGCTGGTATTAATCAAGCTGGGAGTGTATAGGTAAGAGCGAATCGATAGATGTTACTGGCGGTATGGCCGCGAAAGTTGAAACATCTTTGGCTATCTCCAGTTTAGGAATTGATTGTTGGATAATTGATGGGAATCTTCCAGGAAATTTAACCCAGGCTGTTTTGGGAAAAGCGGCTTTGGGTACTCTGATTCGAGCATCCTAAGCAATGAATCGCCGATGAACACCAGTGCTATTAACTAGCGTTTTGCGCCTTGTGTCTTACCGCGCTTTAAACCCAGCATAGTGAAGATTTTTATAAATCTTTGCCTTCTGCCTTCTGCGGGGCCCCCACAAATTCGCGATTCGGAGAGCGAATTTGTGGGGAACCCCTTCTGCTCTATGCCACGATGCTTCTTGTTTGCTACCTGCGGGCGAACAAGTAGCACCTCCTGTGCCTTTCTTCGGTAATTAATGAACTGATAAACTTCTCAAGAAAAACTCGTATTCTTGAGGAATTTTATTGTATCCTAGTTTGGCTGATGGAAATTTTTCAACACCAGACTATATAAAAGCTTTTTGCAGTTTCTCCTGAAGATTCACAGAAAGCCCATATTACTCTGGTTCTAAAGTGAATGTTCAGAGTCTTGTTCTTTTATCAACGTATAAACCTCAAAAAATCAAATGGATATACAACTAATCAAAGTAATTGAAAAGCCTATTCTCAAAGAAGTAGAGAAAACAGAGGAACCAGAACAACAAAATTTTTCCTGTGATCCTCTTGATCTTGCAGAAGAAACTCTAGAAACCAAGGAAGTGCTACATCTAGGGTATCAAGAACCTAGTTATATTCCGGTACGTGATTATCCTGTAGTCCAATCTATTGGCAATTCAGGATGGCAAGCTTCTGATATTTGGCGGGATATCAGAATAGATAATTTCTGTTGATAATTAAGAAGACAGAAGGATAATCCCCATAAATTTAGGACTTACGCACAAATCACGGAAGAATAAAACCACACAGGCACAGCAGAAAGTTTGTAGACGCACTTTGCGCCGACTTTTGGCGATCAAAGCTTTTCAAGAGAGAGGACACGGAGAAATAAGAGTTGGAGAGGTATTTTGCGTAAGTCCTGAAATAAATTTAGGGGATTTAGATTTTGACGCTGTTTTGATTGCATTGTGTGTCTCAAAATACATATTTTCTTGTTTTTCATAAATAAATTTAGGAACACAGGGCTCCTTTTGGCACAGGGAAAACCAATTCTTCCCTATTGCCCTTTGCCATGATGCTCCTTGTTCGCCCGCAGGTGGCGAAAGAGCGCCTTCTCTGCCTTTGTGCGGTCAAAGTTTGTCTGTCAAGACTATAGATAACTAAAATCTATGAAATTTACGCATTTCAGATATCATTTTTTATAGTTTCCTGCTCGTTAGGGAAATTAGTGGAATGAAAATCAAGTAGTTTGACATTAAATGAGGAGTGAAATGAAACTTAGCGACGGACTGTTGAACCCGGACAAAAAGGCTATGGTTGTAGATGATTGCTGCAACGTCATAGAAGCGCAGCTTGCTTCTAAGTCAGGTATAGGTGGTATGGCCCTGAAAACAGCCTTCGCCGCCCTCAAGGGAGTCAAGCCAGGGTACATTCCTTATGTCGTCGAAATGCTTCTGCCGGAGTGCTTTGAAGCGCTTGATCCCATTTGGAGCGAAGGCCTAGATAAAGGTGATCCAGTTGAACACCTAGTTGCAAGCCGCTCTCGTACAGCAGACGCATTGCTGAGCGTCACTGATGCTAAAGCCAAAAACGTCAAGCGTCAAATTGTACGAGGAACTTATGAAAAGCTTCGCGGTTCAGCTAAGCAACACGTGGAGGAGGCAGTACCAGATTTAGCCAAGGTAATCGATAAATACAGCAAAGTATAAACGAGCAACACGATAACAGCCGAAAGTAGGCTACCATGCAATACTTCTCGGTAGCTCTACTAGGCGATCGCCCCATAATCAAAAACCACTCCCACCTTTAGGCAAGAGAATAGCTAAAGTAAAAGAAGAACTTGCCATCTTCCTGGGAGGAGGTGCATATGACTCAAGCTTTGGAAGCAACTACAAATATTGAACACTATGTGTGCGTTGCTCAGGTTGCTGATGTCAAAGCTGCTGGGTGTCTGGTAGTTTATGCCCAAGGACAAGCGATCGCACTCTGGAATCACGGTGACAAAATTTACGCCATAGATAACCGTTGCCCCCACATGGGCTTTCCCTTACACCAAGGTACAGTCAAAGACTGTATTTTGACTTGTCACTGGCATCATGCCCGTTTTGATCTGGCTAGCGGCGGCACATTTGACGCTTGGGCTGACGATGTACGTGCTTTTCCTGTAAAGATTCGTGATGATCAGGTGTGGGTAGATTTAGCACCCCATGCAGACCCCCAGACTCACCAACGCCAGCGCCTCCAAGATGGTTTAGAACAAGGTATCTCTTTAGTAATTGCCAAATCTGTAATTGCCTTACTGGATGCAGGTATCGAACCAGCAGAACCATTTCGGATTGGACTTGACTTTGGGGTACGTTACCGTAATGCAGGCTGGGGAGCAGGTTTAACGATGCACACCTGTCTGATGAACCTGTTACCGTACCTCGACCCAGAAGACCGACCCCGCGCCCTTTATCACGGTTTGGCTGCTGTGGCGCGTGAGTGTGCAGGTCAACCACCCCACTTTGGAGTTCACCCCCTACCTACATCTACACCAGACATAGATACATTAAAAAGATGGTTCCGCCAGTTTATTGAAGTACGCGATGCAGAAGGTGCAGAACGATGTTTAGTGTCGGCGGTGCGTGGAGGTGCTGACCAACAGCAAATCGCCGAGATGTTATTTACTGCTGCCACTGACCACCGCTATATTGATGTCGGTCATGTGCTTGATTTTACCAATAAAGCTTTGGAAGCTCTTGACGCCACAGATTGGCAAAATGCAGAATCAGTCCTGGCTAGCTTAGTTGCTGAGTATGCTAGTGCTGAACGTATGGAAGAGTCCAATTCCTGGCGTTACCCAGTGGATTTAGTCGCAATTTTAGATCGTGCTTTTGCAGAAATCCCAGCAGCATTGGAGTCAGGGCGGGGTAAACAGGGAACTTGGTCGAATCGGGAAAAATTAGTTACAATACTTTTAGGTGAAAATGCCCAAGCGATCGCAGATTCTCTTGTAGAAGCCCTGCGAACAGGTTCTACTGAAGCAGAATTAGCGGGTGCTGTTGCCTATGCTGCGGCGTTGCGAATTGCCCACTTCCACACCAACAATGACTTTGGTGATTGGGATACAGCCCATCATACATTTACCTTTGCCAATGCAGTGCATCAAGGGTTGCGGCGAGTAGCTTGCCAATCTTTGCTGCGGGGTGTATTCGACGCAGCCATGAGTGTGTATCTCAACCGTTTTTTGAATGTACCACCAGCACGTCTGCCAGAACCAAAGGAAACTGTAGACAACCCAGAAAAATTGCTCAATGAACTACCAGAATTACTGAATCGACAGCAACAAGTGAATGCAGCAGGTGCATTAGTTGCCCGTTACCTATACAATGGTGGCCATCCTGAGCGACTGTTAGCCGTACTCGGTAAAATGTTATTGCGTGAAGACCGCAGTTTCCATGTGATTCAAGAAATAGAAGCGGCTTTTCGTCAGTATAGTTTGCTGCGCGACACCAAGGCAGGGATTCACGTCTTAATTGCAGCAACACGATATTTAGCAGCCCATGCACCAACAATGCGATCGCAAGGACAAACTTATCAGATGGCAGATAGGTTGCATAAAGGCGATCGATTATTTGAAGAGTCCTAGTTTCTCGGTGAGGTTGGGGAGTAATGTAGAGACGCGCTGTTTGAAGCGTCTGGGAGTGTGAGGAGTGTGAGGGGTGTCAGGAGTGGGTATTTGGAAAAAACCAACAACCAACAACCAACAACTAACCACTAACCACTAACTAAAATTACACAAAATTATGTTTACTCATGACGAATTACTGACTTCAGCCACAACTGATGACAAGCAAAAGTTTAATTGGAGAAACTTTTGGTATCCTGTGGCATTTGTGCAAGATATACCAGTAGATCGTCCTTGCGGTTTTTCTCTCTACGATGAACCACTGGTATTATTCAAAAACCAACAGGGAAATTTTACCTGTTTGCAAGACTGCTGCGCTCATCGGGCTGCCAAACTTTCTGATGGTAGAGTTACTGACGGTAAGATTGAATGCTTGTATCACGGTTGGCAATATGGCGGAGATGGCAAATGCCTTTATATCCCCCAGTTACCAGCAGATGCCAAGATACCAACAAAAGCTTGCGTCCAATCATTTCTCACTGTAGAACGACAAGGCATACTCTGGGTTTGGCCTGGTAAACTTGAAATTGCGGAGATTGAAAGTATCCCTATAGTTCCAGTCTTAGATAAACCGGGATACATCCACACAGATTATATGGTGGATTTACCTCATGACCAAACTTATTTAATAGAGAACGTTTTAGATCCGGCTCATGTTTCTATCATCCATCATGGCAGCCAGGGTAATCGTAAAGATGCCCAACCATTAGAAATAGAAATCATCGAAAATTCTACTAGAGGAATTCGTGCCAAGTGGCGAGGAACAAAAAAACCCGATCAGGTTTGGCATGATGTTGAATTTGTTGCTCCCAACTTAGTCCATAACATCATTAATTTGGGACAACGGGGTTGGTGTGTAGGACTGGTTTCTTATGGAGTGCCTCTTGGTAAGGGTCGATGTCGTCTATTATTTAGAGGTTATCGTAATTTTTTGCCTTTCACACTCCAATTCCAGCCGCGTTGGTTCCAACACTTTAAATGGAATAAAATATTGGAGCAGGATTTTGATGTTATTGCTAGACAACAACAACAAATTGAGCAGTTAGGAAAAAGCCTCAAAGAAATTTACTTGCCTCTAAAAACAACTGATACACTTGTGATTGCATATCGCAAATGGCTGGATCAAGTTGGTGATGGCTTACCTTTTTATCAAGGTTATGCTACCAGTAAATATCCAGAGGAAAAAATATCTCCAAATAATTTCCTGCTGCAAGATAGATTTTCCAGACATACCCAAATTTGTAGTTCTTGCCATCAGACTTATCAAATCATAACTCGGTTAGAACAGGCTGCTATTAGTTTTGCTGTTGGGATTGCTGCCCTAGCAATAGTCATAGATGGATCTGGGTACCAAAAGATTACAGCCTTGATAGCTTGTTTGTTATCTTTAGCTTTGGCAGGTATATTTGACCAATTTAAAATTCGTTTTGAGCATTCCTATCAAGATTAATAAAAGAGGTAAGCGATGGTACAGGAAATTAGAACCAATGAACCCCAATATGTTTGTGTTGTTGCAATTGAGAAAGTCACAGGTAATCAAGATGAAGAAATTATGACATTGGGTGTGTCTGCTGATGATGCCAAAAATCAAGCAATGCAATTATTAGCAGATAATTATCAATGTCAGGAAGCACAAATTTTAGAGTTAATGCAACAGGCAAAAATTGAACCTATCGGTCAATGGTGTGTACCAAAAATTAGGGAGGAATAAATACAGCGCTTTGTATTTATCCTCTGTTGTTGCAAAATTAAGCCAGGTAAGGCCTTAGTACTGGTCACGCAACACGCGCCGCACAACTTTGTTAGAAGCGGTGCGAGGCAAGGTATCAACTATGACAACATCATGAATCTTAAACAGAGGATTGAGACGTTGGTTAATTGCTGCTTGCAAGGATGCTATGAGTTTTGCTTTATTCTTTTCAACCTCTGGTTTGACCACCGCATAGATTACTAATTGGCTTGGTCCCCCCTCGGGAGGAGAAACAGCAATAGCAGCATTTTCCCAGATTCCTTCCTCAGCGTTGAGTGCTTGTTCAATTTCAGTTGAACTCACTTTGATACCGCCCAAGTTCATGGTGTCATCAACCCGACCGTGGGCACGGTAGCAGCCATTGGGCAAACGTTCCATCTGGTCACCATGACGGCGCAGGAGAATGGAGAAATGGGGAGTGTTAGCAAAATATACTTGGTGATGATCTTTGTTTAACAACTCAGTGGAGAGTCCAATCGACGGAGGGATAATAAATACCTCGCCTTTGTCAGTTAAATTACCATCTGCATTGAGAATAACAACATCAAGCCCCAAGGCAGGTGTGCTAAAGGTTGAGGGGGCACAGGGCTGTACCAGAGTCCCAGTCATATAGCCTCCACCAATTTCCGTACCACCACAATATTCGATAACTGGTTTGTATCCAGCTAAAGACATCAGGTAGAGCATATCCTGAGGATTGGAACATTCGCCCGTCGAGCTAAACGCCTTAATAGCACTCCAGTCTAAACCTTGCATACAGGAAGTAGCTTTCCAGCTACTAACCAAACTGGGTACTAATCCAAGTATATTTACATAAGTATCATGTATAAATTTACCATATTCTGAGACTGTAGGTATCCCGTAGTAAAGAGCGATCGCTGCCCGATTGATCAGGCTAGCGTAAATTAGCCACGGCCCCATCATCCATCCCAGGTTGGTGTACCAGGTTACTACATCATTAGGGTGGATGTCGTGGTGCAAATGCCCATCAGCAGCACATTTAATTGGGGTAGTTTGTGTCCAGGGTATTACCTTAGGTTCTCCCGTAGTTCCCGAGGAAAATAAGATATTTGTATAAGCAGCAGGATCAGCAGGAAGAGCATCGAATTGTTCGTTGGCACTGAGAAACTCTTTCCAAGTCAAATCTCCAGGACGCAGTCTTGAAGAAGCAGAGACTGACAGATGCGATGATGCGGAGAATCTATCAACAATATTTTCCGTGTCTTTGCGTCCCCACCTTCCCGTGTCAGTCTCTATGACAATTGCTCTAGGCGCATTGGCATCAACTACTTTGGTGTATAGGGGTAATTGTTTGTTGCCACGCAAAATATAGTCCTGGGTAAAGATTGCTTTTGCTTGAGATAGGTGTAGCCGCATAGTAATTTCAGTAGCAGCAAAACTATCAGCAATGGAGACAACTACACAGCCAGCCTTGATAATCCCTAAATAAATTGCCACCGATTCAGCAGTCATGGGCATAGCAATAGCAATGCGATCGCCTTTTTGAAAGCCAGCATCTACGAGTCCATTGGCAACTCGGTTAGTTAAGGCATGGAGTTCGCCATAGGTGAGAGTAGAAATTGAACCTCCTTCTGCCTGAAAAATAATGGCAGGGGCATCTGCTGGTGCTTGAAAACAACTCTCAACAATATTAAATTCGGCATCCACCAGCCATTGGGGAGATTCTACACCATGTGACAAGTTAACAACTTGAGTATATTTTTTGTGGAAGTGGATACCCAAACGTTGAATTATTTTGTCCCAGAACTCAGTACGATGTTGTGCTGACCAACTGTGAAGTTCCGAGTAGGAACCCAGCTTTAGCTCCTGCATCAACCTAGCAATATTAGTCCCCTGAATCTGCTCTGGGGAAGGAAACCAAGCGGGGGGAAATCCTTGGCTTTTGTCCCAATCAGAGAACGTAGTTTGATAGAGGAGTTCGTGTAGTGCAAAGGGATGACTGGGCTTGAGGATGTGCTGAGTCAGGTGCTGCCAGCAGTCGGCAGCAGGAAGAGAAGCCAGCCATTGATTGACCTGCGGTAGAATTGCAGTGGCTATGCTTGCTTCCACACCGCTATTGATAATTTCTGCAAGTGATAGTTGCTTTGTCATAGCCATTTATGTATAAACGTGGTTTAGGCGATCGCTATTCAGTCCATCCCAGAAGACGGCAATGGCATCCAAAATCTCTTGCCCCCCCTGAATGAACTTAGCTCGGTCAAAATCTGGGTGGAAGTAAACCTCTTCAAGTTCTTCTAGCGTGTGTCTGGCGTGCTGTGCCTCGACGCGGTTGTGCCAGGAGAAAAAGGCTAAACGCAGGTGTGGGTGTCGTGTTTGCTTAATACGTGTAAGTCCGTCCTCCAATTCCTGCCAGAAGCCAGCCGCAGCCCAGTTTTCGACTGCAAAGCTAGCACCCTCAGCAATTTGTGGGTCATCGCTACCATAGAGACGTTGTAGTTCGTCGCAGAAGTGTAAAGTCGTAGGTCGTCCGTGCTTGCGTTTGCCAATGTCTTCGTAGTGCAAGCCCAACCCTTCGGCGACGCCAATCAGCCATTCAAAATGTGCTGCCCGGAAACGACAGATACCACCGTCTACCGTACCCTCGGTAATGACTAGTTCGGGGTCGCCTTCTCGGTCTTTATCTTCCTCTGTCTGAGCAATATTATTGCTAACTGAGTGTCCGGACTGGCGGTAAATCACACCCAGTTCGTTTAGCAGGATCTCGCGACTGGCGCGGGACTGCTGGAGGCTGGGTGAGTTAATCACTTTCAACAGTGCAGCAATCAAGAATTGGTTAGAAAAAACCGAGAATTGTTTAATGAAGTGTCGCAGTTCTTCATCTGTAGCTGTACCGTTGCAGAACCAGCGAGTATAGGCGTTACTGGTAATGATACGGTGCTGCAAAAATTCCCGGTCAACTTCGGTGAGGAAGTCTTGAAAGTCATCTACCTGTTTGTGGGTGAGTTCGCCTCGGTACAAGCGTTCTTTAATACGTGGCGAAATAGTGAGATGTACAGTGTTAAGAGCTTGAGTCATATAAAATACCTTGCATCGCAATCCAAATTTCTGAAGTTTTTAGACAATTGCAGAGAACACAGAAGACATAGAGAAGAGAGAGAAGTTTATCAGTTGAGAATTGCTGTGGCAGTTTTGTTATCTTGGCAAGATTAAGCAATCCAACTATAGGCGTAGTCTTTGTCTTCCAACTGTAGGGCGTACTTTGTGAATTGCAGGGGACGAAAAGTATCAATCATTACAGCTAGTTCTTCAGTCCGTTCTTTACCAATTGACCCCTCGTACATCCCTGGGTGGGGACCGTGAGGAATACCACTAGGATGAATGGTGATTGATGCCACCTCAATTCCTTTACGGGACATAAAATTCCCTGCAACGTAGTAGATAACCTCATCCGAATCAACATTTGAATGGTTATAGGGAGCTGGAATTGCTTGGGGGTGATAATCAAAAAGACGCGGCACAAAGGAACACAAGACAAAGCCAGGAGCCTCAAAGGTTTGATGTACTGGAGGGGGTTGGTGAATTCGACCTGTGATCGGTTCAAAGTCCTCAATGTTGAATGCAAAGGGATAGAGATGCCCATCCCAACCGACGACATCTAGAGGATGATAATGATAGAGGTAACTAGTAATTCTGTCCCTAGCTTTAACTCGCACCTCAAACTCTCCAGCTTCGTCATGGGTAACTAGTTCCTCTGGTGGGCGAATGTCACGTTCGTTATAGGGGGCATGTTCGAGAAATTGTCCGTAACGATTTAGATAGCGTGTTGGTGGCTCTACATGTCCATTTGCCTCAATCACTAGCATTCGCTGCTCTGTATTTGTATCGGGTATGATTCGCCATAACACACCTGTAGGAATGATCAAATAATCGCCTGCCCGATAGCGAAGAATACCGTACTGACTCTCTAATACACCAGTACCGTCATGGATGAAAATTACCTCATCACCGTGAGCAAACCGATACCAGTACGACATCGATTCTGTTGGTCGAGCAACTGAAATGCAGACATCTGCATTTGTCAACAATGGGATACGACCTTGAATAGCATCCCTCCCTGCTTTCACAGTTGCTGTGCGTAGATGGCGGTGACGCAAGGGACTTGATTCTTCATAGGGGATGTCCACCGTTGTTTGATCCAGAATTTTATATATTTGGGTGGGTGGACGTAAATGATAAAGCAGGGATTGAATGCCTGAAAAACCACGCATTCCTATCAATTCTTCGTGATATAAAGAACCATTTGGTTGATGAAATTGAGTGTGCCGCTTGTGTGGAATATTTCCCAACTTATAGTAATAAGTCATCGTCTCATCTCCCCCTTGTCTCCCTTTTCTCCCTTCCGCATCTTCGCGTCACAAATTCCCCCGTAGCGCTTGTTCGCGTTCAATAGCCTCAAACAGAGATTTGAAGTTCCCTTCACCGAAGCCTTGCGCCCCATGTCGCTCAATGATTTCAAAGAAAAGCGTTGGTCTGTCTTGCACAGGCTGGGTAAAAATCTGGAGCAAATAGCCATCTTCATCCCTATCCACCAGGATGCCTAGTTCTTGTAGTTGCTCGATTGGTTCATTAATGTTCTTCACCCGTTTTTCTAAGTTTTCGTAATAGGTTTTTGGTACTTGCAGAAACTCAACATCATTTTTCCTTAGCTTGGAAACAGTCTCAATAATGTTGTTAGTAGCGCAGGCGATGTGTTGCACCCCCGGTCCGTTGTTATATTCCAGATATTCTTCAATCTGAGACTTGCGTTTACCTTGGGCTGGCTCGTTAATTGGCAATTTAATCTTACCTGTACTATCTTGCATTACCTTAGACATCAATGCTGAGTACTCTGTAGAAATTGCCTGATCATCAAAATGCACCAACAGACTAAAACCCATCGTATCGGCAAAAAACTGCACCCATTTATCCATTGCACCCAGTTCGACGTTTCCGACAACGTGGTCAATGGTATGTAAACCTGTAAAATTGCTGTTGTTACTATGGTGTTGAGGTATGAAGTTAGGAGCAAAAACTCCAGAGTAATCGTTTCGTTCTACAAACTTGATTAGCATGTCACCGTAGCAGTGGATGGCAGCATAGCGCAATACTCCGTATCCGTCTTCTTCTTCTGTTGGCTCAATAGCTCCTACAGCACCTCGTTTGGTTGTTTCTTTATAGGCACTGACGGCATCAGGTACTTCTAAGGCAATAATGGCTACTCCATCACCATGTTTATACACGCTTTGAAGAATGGGATGTTCTGGCAACAGCGCTGCACTAAAGACAAAGCAGATATCCCCTTGCTGCATGACATAGGATGCTATTTCCCGGCTACCAGTTTCCAAACCGCGATAAGCAATATTGTTAAATCCGAAAAACTTGGAATAGAACTGCGCTGCCTGTCTTGCATTTCCTACATAAAACTCAAGGTGGTCGAAGCGCTTTATGGGGCAAAAATCATTCATTTTAATTCCTCCTTATCCAGAGGAAATATTCAGAACTGAGAAAAAACGTTGTAAAGCTACCGATTTCTGATATTGGTAATGACGAAGATGCAAATTGGCATAAATACGTTTAGTTTTAATTTTTAACTAAAAGCATCTAATAAAATTATAAAATTAATTTTTAGTCTTTATATTGTGTAGTTTTTTAACTTATTTGCTTGATTTGGTATACATAATCAACTAAGCTATCAATAAAACATGCTGAACGAGTACACCTGGAGAGATAAGTTGACTAAAAATCAAACTACCAAGGGGAAGAACTCGGAGCCATTCAAACAACTGGACGAAAAAGACCGACTGGTGTTGTGCCTTTTGCAAGAGAATAGCCGCATCACTCATGCCGAATTGGCACGTCAGGTCAACCTCACTGCGCCTGGCCTGCAAAAAAGGCTAAAAAAGCTAGAAGAAAACGGCTTTATTGATCGTTATGTAACTTTAGTTAATCGTGAGGCGCTAGGTTTAGACTTGTTGTGTTTTACACAAGTTACCCTTGCCCACCATCAACCTGAGTGTGTCGGACACTTCTGTGAACGGGTAAAGGAGTTGTCGGAAGTGCTGGAGTGTCACCATCTTACTGGTGAATTTGACTACCTCTTGAAAGTTGTTGTTACAAACCATCAGCATTTAGAAAAATTGCTGAGTGAGAAAATTACGCAAATTCCGGGTGTGGATAAGGTGCGTACCAGTATTGTTTTGAATGAAATAAAAGCTTCAACCTCACTACCATTGGGTGAAGTTTAGGCAAAGGAGGTAAAACCCTATGCTCCCATCAGTAAAAGCACTTCTGGTATCAATTGTGGACTATGCTGGACTGTTCCCGCCAGCCAAGCTGAGTATGCAAGAAGTTATGATGAATTATGCAAACTATCAATTAACTTCCTACAGTTGGATGCTGAATTGCTTTGTGCTGCCAGTGTTCCGATGGAATGAGTTTGCAGCATTTGTACCAACATTAGACTTAAAGCAGCGATCGCTTAGTCTAATTATTTCAAAAGATTGGGAGACAGAGATAGAAATAGTGCGATCGCTCATCAGCAATAACAATATCACTGTTACTGCCCTAGAATTTCCACCACTTCCTCCCACAGAAATTCAGAGAATACTTCCTCATCTACCAGCCAAAGTTGACGCATTTTTTGAAATTCCCCTAAGTGGCGATTTCAAACCATATCTAACAGTGTTGCAACACAGCGGTGCAGCTGCAAAAATCCGAACTGGAGGTATAACCGTCGATGCTTTTCCCAGTTCTACAGAACTTTGTCAGTGTATCTTGTCGTTTGCTGAAGCTAAAGTTCCATTCAAGGCGACTGCTGGTTTGCACCACCCCTTACCAGGTAAGCATCGCGTTACATACGAGCCAAATAGCCCTAGCACAGTCATGTATGGCTTTCTAAATCTTGCAGTTTTGGCAGCATTACTTTATTGGCAAAAAATTACACTACAAGAAGCAGTAGAAGTTCTCCAAAATTCCAATAGCAACAGCTTCCAATTCACCACCGATGTTATTACCTGGCGCGGTTATCACCTAAATATTGCAGAAATTGAGCAGGCTCGACAAAAGTTCTTCCGTTCTTTTGGTTCTTGCTCATTTCAAGAACCAGTAGACGACCTCAAGGAACTGAAACTAGTATGAGCCGTCCTATTGATAGCACTCACAACCCTAATTTACGTAGTTGGGTGGAATCTGCCAATCAGAAAGATACTGATTTCCCGATTCAAAACCTACCGTTTGGTGTGTTTCGCCCTCAGGGTAGCACTGAAACACCACGTATCGGTGTCGCCATTGGTGACCAAATCCTAGATTTATCTCTTTGTTACAACGCAGGACTGCTGCAAGAACTCCCAGAACAGTTGCAAGCAGCCTGTGCAGCACCTAACTTAAATCAGCTTATGGCAATGGGAAATGAGGCTGCATCAATGTTGCGCCGTCACTTGAGCCAGCTGTTGCAATGGAATGAGCAACCACCTTCAGCACAAGCAATGGTCTTCCCCATGTCTAATGCTCAACTTTTATTACCTGCTAATATTGGTGATTACACTGATTTTTACGCTTCCATTTTTCATGCCACCAATGTAGGGAAACTTTTCCGTCCTGACAATCCCCTCCTCCCTAACTATAAATATGTTCCCATCGCGTACCACGGACGCACTTCTTCAATTGTGCCTAGTGGTACTCCAATCAAGCGCCCCACAGGTCAGATCAAAAAACCATCAACACCAACCCCTAGTTTTGAACCAACTCAGATGCTAGACTACGAATTAGAAGTTGGGTTCTTTGTGGCTGCTGGGAATGAGTTAGGACAGCCTGTTTCTATAGATTATGCTGAAGAACACATTTTTGGATTGTGTTTAGTAAATGACTGGTCAGCACGGGATATCCAAGCTTGGGAGTATCAACCTCTTGGTCCTTTTTTAGCTAAAAGTTTTGCTACCACCATTTCACCTTGGGTCGTGACTCTAGAAGCACTAGCACCCTTCCGTTGTCCGGCTTTTGAACGTAATGAAGGCGATCCTTTGCCACTACCGTATCTTTCTTCCTCGTTCAATACTGAAATGGGTGGTATTGACATTACATTGGAAGTGCTACTGTATTCAGCCCAAATGCGTGCGGCGGGGATGGAACCGTTCCGCTTGAGTTGTGGATCTTTCAAACAGATGTATTGGACGGTGGCGCAGATGCTCACCCACCACACTAGTAATGGTTGTAACCTCCTTACAGGTGATTTACTAGGTAGTGGAACTGTTTCTGGTGCTGAGAAAGGCACATATGGATGTCTGTTAGAGATTACTGAGCGTGGTACTCAGCCAGTAAAACTACCTACTGGTGAAGTGCGATCCTTTTTGTGCGACGGTGATGAAGTTATCCTGCGCGGCTACTGTGAGAAAGAAGGTTATAGCAGGATAGGTTTTGGAGATTGTCGAGGTGTAGTCCTAAGTACCAAATAAAGTTATACACCTCTTTGAATTTCACACAGAGAACTGATTAGTTAAAGAATACATAAGCATAATTCTGCACCAGAAAGTAGCACACTATGGCATCGATTTACAAACAGCTGTACGTTCCAATATGCAGATTCGTTATTCTTGTCCCCCTTGTTTCCCTTTTCATCTCCTAATATATGACTGACATCCGCAAGCTAATTAACCAACTCGCAGCTCAGGAAACCAACTTACCTGCCACCCAGTTTATTGCCCCGTGTGTGGGTGGTGGCAAGGTACGAACTAAAGTAGCAGGAATAATTTATATATTCACCCTCAAACCCCGTAATTTTGAGGGTTGGGGCATTTTTCAGCCAGTAGATGAGAAAATTGCGGCGGTAGTCGAAGAACCTAGCTTTCCCCAAATTGCCGAATATCTGCAACTACTCAAACCACTACGTTTGCGACTTGCCTACCCGTTGCGATCGCAAACTTGGTTAGCATACCCAGTCAATGAAGCAGACATGCGCCAACGCTGCGGATATTGCCAGCCAGTGGCTGTAAATTTAGTTACAGAGGGAGCTAGATTTGAGACAATCATCGCCCGCACCGATGGCGCTGCTTGGTGGTTTGATGAATGCGATCGCCGTGCTGATCCGTTAATTACTGAAAAACTGCGAGAACAACTTAAACAAGTCACACCACCAGAAAAACTCCACTTTCGGAGGCTCACCCCAGAAATGCGGACAGTATACGAGATTGTTGCTCAACAAGCCAAAGAATTTGCTGCTTTACAGCAACAAAGACGGGATGAAAAGCTTTTACAGCAAGCTTTGCAAATGGGCGGGGGAGAACTACACGAGTTTGTTGATCGCCAAGATCATTGGGTTGTCGAGTGGACAACTGCTGACGGCGAACGTCACACTAGCGCCATATCCAAAACAGATTTAACTGTGATGAGTGCGGGAATTTGTTTGAGTGGTGAAGACGAAAAATTTGATTTACAGTCCCTAGTTGGTATTGTTGAGCAAAGATATGAATAATCAGTTACGTGAAGGAATATTAAACGTCACTGTCTCAAATCTTGCACCTATCCCATCAACCGCCAGAGAATAAATTCTCTGGCTAATAGTTTAACTCCACCAAGAGTGGACTAAAATCTTTCTCGTATTAAATCCGTTGGTATCAGAATTATTTCTCTTCCTCTCTCTGTGTTCTCAGCGACTCTGCGGTTTTTTATCATTCACAGGACTCAAAATTCGCCTGAACTTATTAAACCGCCAAGATGCCAATAACACCATAGGTTCGTAGAGTGTACGTAAGTCCTAATTCAGATGCTACCGATTTGATATCAGTGTTCTTGAGAAGACTTTAGCTATTAGCCTCAGAATTCATTCTGAGGCGGTTGTGGAAGCATTCGCCACGCACAACCAAGCATAAACAAAATTAAATTTACGGAACTGGCATTAAAAAGCTTGAATCTATTTAAGCAATATATTTATCAATTTAAGTTGAAAGGTTCAAGATGATAGCTCAGTATCAGCGCCTGAAAAAATGGGTTTTAAATCCAGCGGCGTTGGGTTTGATAGTAACAACGACGATCGCCTGTCAATCTCAATCTCTACCAAAAGTTACCTCTTCAGAAAATCCTATTCCTGCTGCAAATATTGTCTCCCAAAAGCAAGCCATCTACCGGAGCGATCGCTTCAAACAAATTCCAAATCCCATCATGACCGTCTCCTAAGCAATAAAGAGTTTTACCGATGTTTTGAGTATTAACCCAATCAGTTAAAGAGATATTATCTTGAAAAAAGGCTCCGTAATAAATCCCCTGTAGGGGTCAGAAGTATAGCCCTGTTACTTCGCGAGCAATACTCGCGAAGTGATTTTCTCCCTTTTGTCTTTTTCAAAAATTGGGATGCTCCCTGAGGAAATAATTCGTATGACACCAACCTCCACACAATGGCAACTGGCACGCGACGCGGCTGAGCGTTATGAACAGATACTTGTCCCGACCATTCTCGGACCGGCGGCCCGGGCTCTCGTCGAGTTCGCCGCACTACAAGCGGGTGAAGCTGTGCTGGATGTCGGTTGTGGCACCGGTGCGGCGGCGCGTTGCGCCGCGGAAAAAGTCGGTCCAGCCGGGCGGGTGGCCGCGGTTGATGTGAATGCAGGAATGATTGATGTTGCTCAATCACTACCTCCAGTCGCGGGTGCAACCATCGAATGGTTTGCAAACAGCGCGTACGAGCTGCCATTTGCGGAAGTGGAGTTCACCGCGGTGCTCTGCGCGCAAACGCTTCAGTTTCTTGATGACCGGCCTCGCGCCTTGGCAGAGATGTACCGCGTTCTCAAGCCAGGCGGGCGCGTCGTCGTGACGGCCTGGGGACCGCCGGAGCGGTGTGAGTTTCTGACCGCCGTGATGCCGGCACTCGGACCGCTGATGCCGCCCCCGCCGCCGGGCGCTTCCCCACCGCACCCGGAAGCCTTGTCCGAACCAGGAGCGTTAGCTGGCTGAGGGTGTCGGTTGGGGCAGTGTTTTGAGATTGCTAGTGGAGCACCAAAGTCAGTCTGGAAGATACTGCCTTAAGTAAGCAATCAGCAGTTTTTTAGTTTCGCCTAGAACTTGGTGCTGAAAGGTGCGATCGCTCCTTCGGGCTAGCCTCAGAGAAGGACGACAATGGTTAGAGAAGTGGTTTACTATCACCAAATTCTCTCTGACTCGAGTAAGATGCTTAGCAAAGAACCCCTCCTTGTAGATCTGGCTCAACTTGAAACGATGAGTCAACGGATTGCTGGTCGTCCCAATCCAGCCAGCCTGTTTGCTCAGTGGAACGGCATTTCCCTGGCACACTGCCACCATTCTCCCTGTGAGTTTCAGGAGCATCAATGGACGCAGCATTTGATTGGAATTGGGAGTGTTGGATCACCTGCATCTGTAGAACATCGATTGGGTGGCACGTTTCATCAACATAGCTATCACAGTCATGAAATCATGGTAATTCCTGCTCAAGTGAGTTATCAGGCGATTTGGCAAGAGCCGCACGAATTTTCGCTGTTAGGTCTTGAGCCGGCTTTCCTGGAGAAAATTGCGCGAGAATCGGTAAAAGCAACTCAGGTTGAACTCATTCCACAATTGATTTTGATTGATCCACTGATCCAGCAAATTTTGTTGTCTCTTCATGCAGATATTATCGCTGGACATCCGACAGGAAAACTCTTTGGAGACTCATTGGCGATCGCCCTCGCGGCCCAGTTATTGCAAAATCATACGGTCTGGAAAGCTCAGTATCCATCTGCCCAGACAGGACTGCCGCCCTACCTGCGTGATCGCGCCCTTGAATTCATTGAGTCTCACTTAGATCAGTCCTTTACCCTTGATCAGCTTGCGGATGCATTGGGGATGAGTGTGTTTTACTTTTGTCGCCAGTTTAAGCAATCCATGGGGATTACGCCTCATCAATATGTCACCAGACGACGTATTGAGCGGGCAAAGGAATTGCTTTGGCACAGCAAGTTACCGATTACAGAGATCGCACTTCAGGTTGGCTTTGCTACACCTAGTGCTTTTAGTCGTTTATTCCGGCAGTTCACAGGAACGACTCCCAAAGCCTTTCGTCAGCAGCGATAGCGATAAACAAAGACGGTTCTAAAGTTATACAAGCGTTCAATAACTCGTTTTGCAATGGTTTTGCTTAAACGCAAAATCTGCACAGTTTGAGCAAAATCTGAAAAGTGACTGGAACACCGGATCGCTACACTCAGAACAGTTCACAAACCCTTTGCAATTATGACCACTCAACATCCCTCAAAGCACCTGCCAGCAGAACGCTCAGTTTCTGTCGAAAAGCGCTGGTTTAGAACTGCTTTTCTGGTGGGAATTTGGCTTTTCGTCACTGGTTTACTATTCCAACTCTTCACCGTTGGAATGGCTGTATTTATCAATCCATCTTGGTGGACAAATCACGTTTTGTTCTCCCATTTCATTGGTGGTTTGGGGTTCATCTTACTCCTGATTGCGTTATTTGGACGTTTTCCAAAAGCAATCTGGAGTTTGACCGGACTGTTGAATATCTTATTTTTTGTGCAAGGTAGTAGCGCGAATCTGGACTCAATTTCCCCTGCTCTGTCTTTGGGAACCGCATTTCATCCGGTCAATGCCTTACTCCTCTTCTGGACGGCAACGACGATCACCCGGAAAACCCAATGTATGGTCATGGGTTCAAAGCAGGTTTCTTCCTGACGTGAAGGAAGAACCGATGTTCTAGATTCAGATCACTGGGAGAGAGTTCAATGTCGATAATGACGCGCAAGGCGTTCCTAAAACTTGCGGTCGGTGCAGGCATCACAGTACCCCTGAGTTCACTGGCGATCGCAGCATATAGCAGATTGGGGAGCCGTCAACGAGCATCTGCGATTGCGGTGCCTCCATTTCATGTGCCATTGCCCATACCGCCAATTCTGCAGCCGACCCGCACTGACAACAGCACAGACTACTATGAGATCATTCAGAAAGAAGGACAGGTTGAAATTCTACCGGGACTTCGTACCCCAATTTGGGGATATGACGGCATTTTCCCCGGACCTACGATCACTGCTCGCAGAGGACGACAGGTAGTCATACGACAGCGGAACAAGTTATCTGTACCTGTTGTAGTTCATCTGCATGGCGGTAAAACGCCTCCAGAGAGTGATGGTTATCCTACCGACCTGATTTTACCTGCTGACTCAAACTACGCTGCTACAGCCCATGAAGGGCACGCAACTGTGGGTGGCATCGGATATGGGTTCAAGGACTACACCTATCCCAACGAACAACCCAGTGCCACCCTCTGGTATCACGATCATCGAGATATGTTTACAGGGGCACAAGTTTATCGAGGATTGGCGGGCTTTTATCTCATTCACGATGCGATCGAGGATGAGTTGCCACTGCCAAAGGGCGACAAGGATGTTCCGTTGATGATCAGCGACCATATTTTTAACGAAGATGGTTCATTCTTCTATCCTTCTGTGGATCCAACACTGCATGAGGAAGGCATAGAGGACGGATACCATCAAGGTGTGCAAGGCGATACGATTTTAGTTAACGGTGCGCCGTTCCCCTTTTTAGAATTGTCTAACACCCGCTATCGCTTTCGGTTGTTGAATGCGTCCAATCGTCGCATTTATAAACTTGCCCTCGATCCGCCTCCACCAGAAAGAGCCGCATTTATCCAAATTGGCAGCGATGCTGGTTTATTGCCTGCTCCGGTGCCGCAAACCGAACTCATTATTGCCCCCGCTGAACGCTTCGATGTGGTGATCGATTTCTCCCATTATGCGATCGGCACTCAAGTTGTTTTGAAAAACCTGGATGGCAATCACACAACCTCACAGGTCATGCGCTTTGATGTGGTGCGATCGCAACCAGACGACAGTGCTATCCCAGATCGCTTACTTCCTGACGAAGAAGCGCTGAATCCTGCCCAGGCTGAAGTGACTCGAAGAGTGATATTGTCTCGTTCCGGTAAACGATTTCGGATTAATGGAAAGGAATTTGATCCAAATCGTGTCGAGTTTCGCCCATGCCTCAACTCAACTGAAATTTGGGAAGTGTTTGCTGATATTCCCCATCCATTTCATATGCATTTAGCCCATTTTCAGGTGCTTTCCCGTAATAACCAAAACCCTGCCTCCACTGATGTCGGATGGAAAGATACGGTTCGAGTCGGCCCCAGAGAAATGGTGCGAATCATCGCTCGTTTCACGCCCTACCGTGGTAAATTTATCTATCATTGCCACATGTTAGAACACGAAGATTTAGGCATGATGGATAACTTTGAAGTGGTATGAGTTAGAAAATTATCATCATTGCAGCGGACTGACCCAACTGCTTTCTGCTGCGTTTCCAGTCTTCTACAGCCGCTCAATTTTGCCGTTATGCCGCTCAGTTTGCGATTGGAGCAAATCTTGAGAAGTTACCTGTGTAGGTTTAAGAAATCATAGATAGAGCGATCGCTCAAAAGCTGTTAGCAAGACGATCGCTCCATCGAGATCGCCGCACTTTTGATAAAATAAGCTAGATGATCGCAAAAATCGCGATACCGCAGTCGATGTTGCCGCCCCCCGCTTATAAACCTTCAGCAAGAAAATGAGCGCTTAACTGCCGAGTGTGATCGCTACGCGGCACAATGTGAATGCCTGCAAGCCGAACTAACGGAACTGCGCTCACGAAGCGAAGCGTCTTTGAAGGAGAGTCGCAGAGTATCTATGAAACGAAACCACGCCCCAAACCCCAAAACCGCCAAGCTTCATTGCTCTCCACGATTGCTCAAGTTGCTAACTTGCTGCTGCGATCGCAAGATTACACCTCTGTTCTGTCCGATGTCGCGCAGTTGTTGGGCGAAGCGGTGGAGTGCGATCATTGCACAATTACCCAGGAAATCGAGATGTCTGACTATCAGCAAGCAGTCAGGTTATTGACTCAGTGGTGTCAAGCCGATGTACCAAGCGGCTCTGCTGCTACTCCTGACTTTTCAGTTGGAGTGGGGGTGAATCAATTGGCTGACTTTCAAGCCCGATTGTTACGGGGTGAAGTCGTTAATTTTTTGGTGTCTGATTTACCGGAAGGTCGATGAAAAGCGCACTTTTTAGCCAGTCACTGTACTTCAATGCTAATTGTGCCAATTCTGTATCAGCAGAAGTGCTGGGGACATATTGGCTTTGACAACTGCGGTGAACTGCGACTGTATGATGAGGCGGAGATTGCCATCCTCAAGATTGCAGCCGATAGTATTGCAGCGGCGATCAAGCGTCAGGCAAAAGATGAGGAGTTGCTGAAATGAGAACAAGCGCGATCGCAAGAACTCAAACGTCTTTACGCTGAATTGCAACAAACACTCGATCGCGTCCAAGCGCGTGAAAAACTGCTAGAAGCCACGACGATCACTGCTAATATTGAGATCTCTAAGTGGTTGTAAGTTCTTGATTTAAGCATAACTGGTAAGTTTTGATGGGCTGTGTTCATAGTTGAATCCGTCACCAAGTTTTTTGTATGTTTCAATACTTAACAACTCGCCACTTACTATCTAGTAATTGTCTAGGATACGGCAATATTACGATAATTATGAGACAAAATAATTATGGAATTCAACCCAAGCAACAATGTTGTTAAACTTTGTCTTCAAGGTATGAGCATGGAAGAAAAAGGCGAGCTTGAAGAAGCAAGTGAACTATTTCTTCAAGCCTGGAACGAAGCAACATACGACTTTGAAAAATTTATTTCAGCTCATTATGTAGCCCGACATCAAAAAAATGTTTCTGATAAATTAAAATGGCTCGAAACGGCTTTGCAGTTTGCATTAAAAATGAATGACGACTCTGTTAAGAGTGCTTTCCCTTCTCTATATTCAAACATTGCTAAATGCTATGAGGACTTAAGCGACCCTAACAAGGCAAAAAAGAATTATGAATTAGCAACTTCGTTTAAGGATAAACCTTCTGACAAAGGTCCTTTTTATCATGGGACAAAAGCAGATTTGTCGGTTGGCGATTTGCTGACAGCAGGGGGCAGTTCTAATTACAAATCTGAACTCAAAATGAATCACATTTATTTTACAGCCCTGGTTAATGGAGCGGGACTAGCTGCTGCATTAGCAAAAGGCGATGGACGTGAACGTGTTTATATCGTCGAACCTACAGGGGGATTTGAAAACGACCCGAATGTTACAGACAAAAAATTTCCGGGTAATCCGACGCGCTCATATCGCTCCCAAGCACCATTAAAAATCGTTGGCGAGGTGACGGATTGGGTGAGACAAACACCTGAGGAACTCCAGAAATGGCGTGAAAAGTTGGACAATAACAAAGGAGAAATTATTAATTAAAGCAATCAGATCTCGATTGGTTACTGCAAAGATATTTTAGTTGTCAGCGAGAGTTATAACTACCCAGTGATTTTAATGACCTCACGATCGCCACACAACAATCTGCTTGCACCCGACCGTTGAGAGTCTTTTCGTTGAGTTCAAGAGGTTACTAGCGGCGGGTGAGGTGGAACGTTAAATCATCACAAACCTATTTATACTTTCGGTAGATGACAAAATAAATAATCTACAAGATCTAAAATATAAAATCTACCTCTTCCTTAATTTCCTTCCTAGTAGACAAGGGATGTAATTTAGCAGTCAAAGGCTTTACAGTTTGTTTGGTGTAATTGTTTAATTCCACACCATAAAAAATAAATAAAATAAGATAAGTAGTCATCATACATTACCCATATTGTCAAAGACTAAAAACTGACTTATTCCTAATAAATTAGAGCTTTTACCTTTAATTACTAAGTAAAAGCAATTTACACAATAGCAAAATTAGAACATTTTTCGCAAGAATAGGAAAGACAAGTAGATCATTTTATTTTTAAAATAAGTATGATTATTTACCTTTAGATAGATTAAATTCAAAGTATAAAACAGTATATATTGATGGATTGTTGCATAATTCATCTAAAAAAATCAGTAACTTCAATATCACTTACTTTATTTCTGTTTTACACATAGTTGATTTGTTTATAATCTCTGCTAATCATGACACCTCCGCAGCCTCATACCGAAATTGAAAATTATCCTCCACAGACAGAAAAGCAGCCGCCTCGCAAACAACGCCGGTCGCTTTGGTTATTGTTGACCCTGCTAGCATTGACAGGAGGAGGCATTGCTGTTTGGCGTGTGTTTACTTCACAAAATCAAACACCTGCCAATACTAATGCTCAGCCCCCAGCAGTAGCGGTGAAAGTATCTACTGTACAATCAGGCACAATAGAAGACAGTGCAGAATATATTGCCACTATCGAATCGCGTCGCTCAGTGGCTTTGCAACCAAGAATTCAAGGTCAAGTAACTCAAATATTTGTCAGAGCTGGAGATCCAGTTAAAAATGGAGACCCGATTATTCAAGTAGACGCCAGAGAGCAACAAGCAGCAGTTAGCAGTGTTAATGCTGCTGCACAGGCGGCGCGATCGCAAGTGGAAAACGCTAAAGCTACCCTCAGATCCTTAGAAGCAGACAGGCAATCTTTTCTTGCAGATGTCCAATTGAGACAGCAGGAGTACAATCGCTACGCCACTCTTGCGAGTGAAGGAGCAGTATCTCAACTAACCAAAGAACAGTATGCAAATCAACTTGCTGTCGCCAAAGCCGCCTTCAACGCCAACGAATCTAAAATAAAAGCGCAACAAGCCGCAGTAGCCGAAGCCGAAAAATCTTTACAGCAAGCATTAGCTAATACTAGACAACAAAAAGTCCAACTCCAGTACTACAGAGTCACAGCCCCCTTCGCTGGTACAGTCGGTGATATCCCAGTAAAAATAGGTGATTTTGTTAATACTTCCACACAACTAGCTACTATTACTCAAAATCGACCATTAGAAATAAACATATCTGTACCAGTTGAACGTGCATCTCAATTACGTAACGGAACGCTAGTAGAACTTATTGATCCTCAAGGTCGGACTATTGGTACTAGTCGCGTATTTTTTATCTCTCCCAAAGCGAATGAAAATCGGATGATTCAAATTAAAGCACTATATGACAATGAAAAAAATCTACTCAGAGCCGATGAATATGTCCGAGCCAGAGTCATATTTAACCAACGTTCAGGAGTAGTTATTCCCACCACAGCAGTGGCTCGTATAGCGGGACAAAATTTTGTCTTTGTAGAACAAACACAAAAATCACCCGAAGGAAAGACCCAAGTAGTAGCCAAACAAAAGCGTGTTGAATTAGGCAATATTAAGGGTAATAACTATCAAGTATTGGAAGGATTACAACCAGGAGAAAGAATTATTGTTTCAGGACTACTCAATCTTAGAGACGGAGTTCCTATAACATCAGAATCTCAATAAGAATTGGTTAGTGGTTATTTGTTGATTGTTGGTTGTTGGTTGTTGTAGAGACGTGCCATGGCACGTCTGTACAGTGGTTAGTGGTTAGTTGTTTGTTTTCTCCCCTGTCTCCCTTGTCCTCCTTGTCCTCCGTGTCTTCCTTGTCCCCAATCCCCAATCTCCGATCATATGTTTGTTGACTTCTTTATCAGGCGACCTGTTTTTACCAGTGTCTGCGCTATCATCATTCTGATAGTAGGGGCTATTAGCATTCCTACTTTACCTACAGAGCAGTATCCAGAAATTAGTCCAACTCAAATTCAAGTTACTGCTAACTATGTTGGTGCTAGTGCAGAAGTAGTAGAAAACACCGTTACGACCATCTTAGAACGGCAGATTAACGGTGTCGAAGGCATGAGGTACATGACTTCTAGTAGCAGTAACAATGGTACTAGTACGATTACAGTCACATTTGACCCATCGCGGGATGCAGATATTGCTGCCGTTGATGTGCAAAATCGTGTATCGTTAGCTGAACCACAACTACCCGAACCAGTTACGCAAACTGGAGTCACCGTTAGTAAGCAATCTAATAACATTCTGTTAGCGATCGGTTTATACAGTCAGAAAGGAGAGTATGACACTGTATTTTTAAGTAACTACGCCGACCTCTACATATCAGATGCCCTAAAAAGAATCAAGGGTGTGAGTGAGGCAAGAATTTTTGGTGAACGCCGCTACGCGATGCGTCTGTGGCTTGACCCAAATCGACTTGCAAGTCGCGACCTGACTGCTCAGGATGTGATTGATGCCCTGAATGAACAAAACCTGCAAGTGGGTGCTGGACAAATCGGTCAGCAACCATCGCCACAGGATCAAATGTATCAAATTGACTTGCGGGCTATCAGTAGATTAACTGATGCATCTGAATTTGAAGATATAGTAATCAAAACCAGTCAAGATGGATCACTCATTAAGCTCAAAGATGTAGGGCGGGCAGAACTAGGAGCAGAAAATTACAGTACTTTCCTGCGATTTCGAGGGCAAGAGGGTGTGGGAATTGGGATATTTACCACTCCAGGAAGTAACGTGCTGGACGTTGCCAAAGCAGTCAAAGCCGAAATGGCAGTACTATCCGAAAAATTTCCACCAGGCATGGAGTATCAAGTTGCCTTTGATACAACTAGTTTTGTGGAAGCCTCACTCTCAGAAGTGCTGTTGACTTTGTTAATGGCGATCGCTCTGGTTATCCTGATCATTTATCTTTTCTTGCAGGATTGGCGTACCACCTTAATTCCCGTAATCACCATTCCCTTAGCATTAATTGGTACATTCGCCTTTGTCAAAGCCTTCAATTTTTCCATCAACACTTTAACCTTGTTCGGTCTGACCCTAGCAACAGGGATGGTCGTTGATGATGCGATCGTTGTCGTCGAAGATATTTCGCGTTTGATTCAGGAAGAAGGCATGACGCCACGTCAGGCAGCGTCTGCCGCCATGCAGGAACTGTTTGGGGCAGTTATTGCTACCTCATTGGTACTGATGGCTGTATTTGTCCCCGTCGCCTTTTTCCCAGGAGCCACTGGACAGATATATAAACAATTTGCTTTAACCATCGCCTTTTCGATCGCCATCTCTACTTTTCTCGCCATTACCCTCACACCTTCTCTATCTGCCTTGCTACTGCGCCGCAGACCCAGACAGCGTGGTATTTTGGGCTGGGTGTTTGGTAAGTTTAACTCCTTCCAAAACTCAATGCGAAGAGGGTACGAGTGGTCACTCAATCGCCTAGTTAGGATCAAAGCAATTGTCATCGGGCTGTTTATCCTCTCCTTGGGATTGACAGCTTGGTTGTATACCTCTGTGCCAACATCATTTCTTCCTGATGAAGACCAAGGTTACTTCATTACAATTGTGCAAGGGCCAGAAGGAGTTTCTCTTAACTACACCAGCAAAGTAATGCGACAAGCAGAAGAAGAAATTCTGAAATTGCCGGAAGTCACAGGTACTTTTGCTGTTGGTGGATTTAGTTTTAGCGGTAGTACTGCTAACAATGGTGTAATCTTTACAACCCTCAAACCTTGGCATGAGCGCAGTCAGTCAGCGCAGCAAATCATTGGTAGTTTAATGGATAAACTATCAGGAATCACCGAAGCCAGAGTGTTACCTGTGAACCCTCCTACAATTCGAGGTTTAGGTAGTTTTAGTGGTTTCCAATTTCAGCTACAAGACAGAGCAGGTAACAGTGACTTAGCAACCATGTTGCAAGTCATGGGTCAGTTACTGGAGCGGGCAAATCAGGAACCAGACTTGCAAAAGCCTGTGTATACTACTTTTGCTGCGAATACACCACAAATCTTAATTGAAGTAGACCGTAGTCGCGCTAAAGCCCTACAAGTGGACGTTGATGAAGTATTTAATACTCTCCAAAATTACCTGGGTTCGCGCTACGTCAATGACTTTAATTTTGAACGACGGACTTACCGAGTATACGTCCAAGCAGATGCTCAGTTTCGCTCCAACCCGGAGGATATCGGGAAATTATACGTCCGCTCTGCCAACGATCAAATGATTCCCTTGAGTGATCTGGTCAAACTCACCCCCACTACTGGAGCGCAAACCATCAATCATTACAACTTGTTCCGCTCAATTGAAATCAACGGTTCCGCGGCTCCAGGTAAAAGTTCCGGTCAAGCAATCCAAGCAATGGAGAATGTTGCCCAACAAGTTTTACCAACGAGTTTTGGTTACGAATGGTCGGGGATAGCCCTGGAAGAAAAAACATCCGGTGGTCAAGCACCGATAATTTTTGGTTTGGGACTCGTCTTTGTTTTCTTGGTATTAGCTGCTCAATACGAAAACTATGTTGACCCGTTGATTATTTTGCTATCGGTTCCCCTTGCAATTTTTGGGGCGCTGTCAGCACAATCACTGCGGGGTCTAGATAATGACATCTTTTGCCAAGTTGGTTTAGTGATGTTGATTGGTTTGGCAAGTAAGAACGCTATTTTGATTGTGGAGTTTGCTAACCAACTGCATGAGCAAGGTATGCCAATTACCAAAGCCGCAGTCCAAGCCGCACAGGAACGTTTGCGACCAATTTTGATGACAGCACTCTCCACACTGTTGGGGATTTTCCCCTTAGCAATTGCCACAGGTGCTGGTGCTGGTAGCCGTCAATCTCTCGGTACTGCGGTGTTTGGTGGGATGCTAGTTGCTACGTTCCTGAGTTTGTTTATAGTGCCAATCTTATATATAGTGATTGGGAGTTTACGCGATCGCTTTCTCAAACGTCGTCGTCCACCTCAACAACCACCCCATCAAGTGGAGGAAGATGGTCGGGTGACTACCGAAATCTATCGATAAATCTACGTAATCATAAACCCGGTTTTTGAGAGAACCGGGTTTATTTGTATCCAAAACAGTTAAGAAATAGTTACATATGACACTAATAAATGCAATTTCTAGTCTTACTATGCCTTTGTTAGCAACCGCAACAGCATCAGATAGCGCCTCAATCATAGCAGCAGTGCTGATTAGTTTAGTAGTAATATACCTTGCTAGTATAATTGGTAGTGAAATTTGCGATCGCTTGAACATGCCACCAGTTTTAGGACAGCTCTTAGGTGGTTTAGTCGTGGGTATATCAGCTTTACATCTGCTGGTATTTACTGATAGTGGTGGTGATAGTGGTGACTCTGTTTTAATCAAGTTCTTGGTAGCTACCACAGGTTTGAGTATAGACGGAGCAGCAACAATCTTTCAAATCAATAGCGAAGTCATTTCCGTATTAGCAGAACTAGGTGTAGTCATTCTGCTGTTTGAGATTGGCTTGGAATCTGATTTAAAAGAATTACTCAAAGTCGGGCCACAGTCCGCAATAGTGGCAACAGTGGGAGTTGCAGCACCATTTGCTGCTGGTACTTTTGGGTTAATGATGCAATTTTGTACTTAGTTGATCATTTCATGAAGCGATCGATGGTTTCAATGGAGGTAAAAAATTATGAAAGTAGGTTCAGCATACACAAGATTACTGGTAAATGACTGGAAAGGTTGCTTTTTGTTCTACAAAGATTTATTGGAATTTGAAGTTGCTGTAGAAAATGAAGCAGACGGATATGCTGAATTTAAAGCTGGAGATATGAGGCTATCTCTATTTAGACGCCAGGAAATGGCCCAACTCATCCATAATGCTGACAAGCCACTCCACGCGGAATGCCAGGACACTGTTGCATTGATTTTTACAGTTCATGATTTGGAAGAGGAATATCAGCAATTAAGACACAAAGGTGTAAAATTTACCGCAGCACCGATGAATAATCCTTACTATGGCATCAAAACGGCTTATCTGCGCGACCCGGACGGAACTCTGATCGGTTTATACGAGTTTTTATCTTAATATTTTGATGGTAAAAGCCCCCAGAAAAATCTGTAGAGTCAATCCAAAATCCAAAATCTAAAATCGAATGACGAGGAGGTAGCATCGCACTATGGCTAAACCTGTAATCTTGACGGTTGATGACGATGCTGAAGTGTTACAAGCCGTGGCGCGGGATCTGCGTCAGGAATATGGAGAAAATTACCGCATATTGCGCGCTGACTCTGGTGCTACCGCTTTGGAAGCATTAGAACAAATTAAACTCCGCAACCATCCTGTTGCATTATTTTTGGTAGATCAAAGAATGCCGCAAATGTCTGGGGTTGAGTTCTTACAACAGGCAATAACAATCTTTCCAGATGCAAAACGGGCTTTACTCACAGCCTACGCAGATACCGACGCAGCGATAAATGCAATCAACACTACAAAAATTGATTACTATTTAATGAAGCCGTGGAATCCACCAGAAGAACGGCTGTATCCGGTGCTAAATGATTTGCTTGATGACTGGCAAGCAACATTCCACCCACCCTTTGAAGGTATTCGTGTCATTGGTAATCGCTGGTCGCCCTATTCCCATCAAGTCAAAGATTTTTTGGCACGAAATCAAGTGCCTTACGAGTGGATGGATATCGAATTTTCTAAGGAGGCTGAACAGTTAACAGAATATGCAGACTGTGATAAAGTACGCTTGCCTTTAGTGATTTTCCCTGATGGCGAACAGTTGAGGCAACCAACAAATTTAGAGATTGCTCAGAAAATTGGACTGCGAACTCAAGCAGAAAAGCCGTTTTATGATTTAGCGATTATTGGTAGTGGCCCTGCTGGGTTAGCGGCTGCGGTGTATGGTGCATCGGAAGGGCTACGTACGGTGATGATTGAACGAGAAGCCCCTGGTGGACAGGCGGGAACAAGTTCACGTATTGAAAATTACTTAGGTTTTCCAGTAGGTTTAAGTGGTGGTGATTTAGCACGTCGTGCTGTTACTCAAGCTAGGCGCTTTGGTGTGGAAATTCTCACACCCCAAGAAGTTACGGGTATTCGCGTAGCTAATCCCTATTGTTTTTTACAACTAGCTGACGGTAGCGAAATTAGTTGCCATGCCCTGATTTTGGCATTAGGTGTGGCGTGGCGGCGATTGGATGTACCAGGAATTGAACGCTTGACTGGTGCGGGTGTTTATTATGGTGCAGCTCAAACTGAAGCTATGAGTTGTAAAGATGAAGATGTTTATATTATAGGTGGGGCAAACTCAGCCGGACAAGCAGCTATGTATTTTTCTAAATACGCCAGCCATGTGACGATGTTGGTACGCGGCGAATCTTTGAGTCTCAGTATGTCCCAGTACTTGATAGACCAAATTGCTGAAACACCAAACATTACGGTAAAAACATATACTAGTGTGATTGAAGTCAAAGGAGAAAATTGTTTAGAAGCAATTACTATAAAAAATAATCGCACTGGCGAAATTCAAACACTTCCCGCTACTTCACTATTTATCTTTATTGGGGCAGCACCACGAACTGAATGGTTAGATGGGATAGTGCAACGAGACGATCGCGGTTTTATTTTAACTGGGCCAGATTTACAACGCGATGGACAACACGTCCCAGGCTGGAATTTAGAACGTGACCCTTTTTTGTTAGAAACCAATATTCCCGGTATCTTTGCCGTCGGTGATGTACGTCATGGTTCAGTAAAACGCGTTGCATCGGGAGTAGGCGAAGGTGCTATCTGCGTTCAGTTTATCCATCAGTATTTAGCGAAGGTGTTGTAAATAAGGCAGAAGGCAGAAGGCAGAGGGCAGAAGGAAAGAATTCTCCTCACACCCCTCACACCCCTCACACCCCTCACACCCCCACCTCCCATAAATAAAAGGAGTCCCTATGCTGCATGACCCCAACCAGATGACGCTGTTTCCTAAGTTAAATGATGAAGCTTTGGAGGAGATGAAACAGTATGGTACTGAGATTCAACTGAATGCGGGAGATGTGCTGTTTAAGGAAGGCGATTCTAACTATAACTTTCATGCCGTTTTAAACGGTGAACTGGAGATTACTAAGCAAGTGGGTGGTGAAACCAGACTACTGGCAATTCATCGCCGGGGTGAGTTTGTGGGTGAGTTGTCGATGCTGACTGGTGCAGCTTATATTGCTAGCGCGAAAGCGCTAACACCCTGTCACGTCCTACAAATTGAGGTTGATACCTTTAGGCACATTCTGGCTGAGTGTTCACCTTTAGCTGATGTGATTCTGACAGCAATGGCAGGGCGAACTAAAGATGTAGAAGCCCAACTACGCCAACAAGAAAAGATGGCGGCGTTGGGCAAATTATCAGCAGGCTTAGCACACGAATTAAATAATCCGGGGGCGGCGGCGCAAAGGGCAGCCTCGTTGTTACGTGAGAACTTCCAAAATTTGCAGTCTCTAACTTTACAGCTAAATTGCCTCACCCCAGAACAACTAAACTTGCTGGTGGATATACAAAATCAGGCTACAGCACCCAAACTTGACCCGATTACTCAAGCCGACAAGGAAGACGAAGTTATAGAATGGCTCGAAGACCATGATGTAAATTATGCCTGGAAACTAGCTCCTACACTAGTTGCTGCTGGAATAGACTCGAAAAAACTGGATGTAATAGGCGATCGCATTCCCGCCGAGTTTCTTGGAAATGTATTAACTTGGTTAGAAGCTGCGCTTTCTACTACAGGATTAATCAACGACATTGAACACAGCACAGGACGTATTGCTGAGTTGGTGAAAGCAATTAAAGGCTACACCTACATGGATCAAGCCCCTTTGCAAGAAATAGATGTACATGAGGGCATTGAAAATACTCTGCTGATTTTTCACTGTCGGATTAAAAAGGGGGTGATTGTTCACCGCAAGTATGATCGGACGTTGCCGCGTATTAATGTCTATGCTAGTGAACTCAATCAAGTCTGGACAAATTTAATTGACAATGCCCTTGATGCTATGGATGGTAAAGGTGAGTTGACGATTCACACTTATAAAGAAAATAACTTTCTTGTAGTAGAAATTGCTGATACTGGAGTTGGTATACCGGAGGCGATTCAATCTCGGATATTTGAGCCATTTTTTACTACAAAAGGTGTAGGTAAAGGCACTGGTTTAGGTTTAGAAATTGCCTACAGAATTGTTGTCAATAGGCATAAAGGAGATATTCATGTTGAATCAAAACCAGGTGATACGCGCTTTCGGGTGCGATTGCCGATATGATTTGATTGCAGTTAGCAATTGGGTGTGTTATTGGCGAACACCGATGCACACAGATACACACCGATGAAGCTGTACTTAATTCAAAAGAAAGGAAAAAACTAATGCAGACACGTAAATTAGGTAAACAAGGGCTTGTCGTTTCCGCCTTAGGACTTGGTTGTATGGGAATGTCTGAGTTCTACGGTAATCAGGATGAAACTGAATCCATTGCTACTATGCACCGCGCCTTAGAACTGGGTGTGAATTTCCTTGATACTGCTGATATGTATGGCTACGGTGCAAATGAGGAACTTGTGGGGAGAGCGATCGCAGACCGTCGAGATCAAGTAGTTTTAGCAACAAAGTTTGGTATCCAACGGGGTGAAGATGCTAGTTTTCGGGGCATTAATGGTCGTCCGGAATACGTTCACCAAGCCTGTGATGCTTCGTTGAAACGGCTGAAGGTTGACTACATCGACCTCTATTACCAGCATCGTGTTGATCCAAATGTGCCGATTGAAGATACTGTAGGCGCAATGGCAGAACTTGTGCAGCAAGGTAAAGTGCGTTACCTGGGGCTTTCGGAGGCAGCAGCAACAACGATTCGCCGTGCCAATACTGTTCACCCAATTACAGCTTTGCAAAGCGAGTATTCTCTGTGGACACGCGATCCGGAAGATGAAATCTTACCGACTTTGCGGGAGTTAGGCATTGGCTTTGTGGCTTATTCTCCTTTGGGACGGGGATTTTTGTCTGGACAAATCACTAGTATTGATGATTTAGCAGCAGACGATTTCCGGCGTAATTCACCGCGCTTTCAGGGCGAGAATTTCCACAAGAATTTGCAATTGGTGGAATTAGTAAAAGCGATCGCTGCTGAGAAACAAGTAACTCCCAGCCAACTAGCACTAGCATGGTTGTTAGCACAAGGACAGGATATTGTGCCGATTCCCGGAACTAAACGCCGTAAGTACCTAGAGGAAAATATTAAGGCTGTTGAGATTAGCTTGACTCCAGAGGATTTACAACGTATTGACGAAGTTGCTCCCAAAAATGTCGCAGCAGGCGATCGCTATGGGGACATGAGTACGGTTAATCGTTAAGAAAGCTGGCGAATAGGAGAAAAGAGTGAGACTTCTAGATTAAAAGTTAAAACTTAGTACACCTTTGCGTAAAATTGTAGTGTTTTTAAACGCGGAGGGGCGCAGAGTCAGCGCACAGAAACGCAGAGTTTAGTTTTTTCACTACTTATCTTCCTACCAGTTGAGCAACTTGGGTACGAGCAGCTGCGAGCGATTGAGATAAAGTTGTGCCACCAAGCTCGTCATTTTCAATATGGATAAAGGTGATGTCGGTGATGCCAATAAAGCCAAATATCGTTCTTAAATAAGGGTCTTGATAATTCAGTTTCTCGTTGTGTTCACCAGGGCCAAAGCCAGAGGCACCTCGCGCTGTGATGATAAACATTTTCTTACCTAGTACGAGCGGTTTGTAAGGGTTTGCCGAATCCTCTGGTTCAAAGGCAAAGGTGCGCCCAATCCTGACAATTTGGTCAATATAAGCTTTGAAGGTACTGGGAACACTGAAATTGTACATAGGAATGCCGATAACGTAGACATCAGCAGCTAAAAATTCGTCCACCAGTTGATCGCTGATGCGAATTGCTTGTTGGAGTTGAGGGGTGCGTTGCTCTGGGAGTGTATAAGCTGCTGCAATCCACGGTTCATTGACATGGGGGACGGGATCGCGACCAATATCCCGATAGGTGATGACATCAGCCGAATGAGCCTGTTTCCAAGCCTCGACGAATTCTCTGGTGAGTCTGCGAGAGTGCGATCGCTCACCACGGGGACTAGAATCAATGTGTAACAAACGTGCCATAGTTCCTTATTGATTGATTACTATTTCAGCTTAGGCAAACGACCTGTGTTGAGCTATCTGATTTCTGTGGGACTATCAAAATCTTGCTGTCAGTTTTCAGACTGCTCGATGAGAATCATTCAAAAGTGAATACAATCAGAGCTAGACGAATTGGGTTTGGATCATGAAGACGACAGTCCCCCATCAGACGGAAACGACATGTTTGCCTATTTTGTCTAGCCAAAATCAGGGTTGGGAAAACATTCTGGTTGAGCAATTTCAACATCCGCCAGGGGAGGGGAGTAGTCATTACAGTGATGAACACGCAATTTGTTTGTCTCTTGCACCCCGCCCAGTTCGCTTACTGCAAATTCAGGGAGGCAAAACCTATACGGGGCTGTACGGTAAAGGAGACGTTTCCATTACACCTGCCAAAGTGCCGTTTTTTGCCCGCTGGGATAGAGATGACCACTATTTGCAGATTCGCATTGCGTCTAGTTTTATTCAAAACGTTGCTAGAGAAACCATTGATACTAATTCCGATCAGGTTGAATTACGCTCCGAATTTCGCAATCGTGATCCCCAGATTGAAGCGATCGCAATGCTGCTGTTCGCTGAACTCAAACAGGAAAATTTAGGTGGAAGACTCTATATTGAATCACTAGCAAATGTCCTAGCGGTGCATTTGCTCAGACAATACTCTGCCCTCAAACCTCGTCTTTCAGTTTACGAGGGTGGCTTAAGAGAGCGTCAACTTTCACAAGTATTGGAGTACATCAACGAACATCTGAATCAAGACATCAAGCTAGCAGATTTAGCCCAATTGCTTGGCATGAGTCAATTTCATTTCAGCCATCTATTCAAACAATCGATGGGCACGGCTCCCTACCAATATCTGCTCCAGCAGCGAATAGAACGAGCAAAGCAGTTATTGAAACAGACAGATCAATCAATTATGGAAATTGCTTTTTTGTGTGGTTTCAACAGTCACAGTCATCTGAGTAAACAGTTTCGACAGCTTACAGGCATGACACCTAAAGTATACAGGGGCACATAAATGTATGTAACGCTGTCTTGAAAATAGCGATCGGGGATGAACTTAACAGCAAACTCATAATCCATCTGTGTTAATCAGTGTTCATCTGTGTTCGTTCAAAATTTCATCCCTTCGTTGTGGGCAATTGCCCATGAAGTCTAGTTTGAAATGAGAAATTTCGAGCTTGGAACTTGAAAATTTTGGGTTGAAACGAGAAATTCCGAGTTTGGAACTTGAAACTTTTGGGTTGAAATGAGAAATTTCGAGCTTGGCACTTGAAACTTCTAGTTTTAAACGAGAAATTCCGAGTTTGAAACTTGAAACTTTTGGGTTGAAATGAGAAATTTCGAGCTTGGAACTTGAAATTTGTGGTGGTTTAGGCTAAAGCCGTAACCCACCCTACTGATTATTTGGGAATTGGACAATTAATCCAGACTTGATATTAAATGATTTTCCAACAAAGATGCGATCGCTTCTGGATGCACTTTTTTAAATTCTTTTTGACCAAGTTGCAAAATACAGTTGGGCGCGCTATTACAACATTTTAAACAGCCTGTTTGCTCAATAGTTACTTTATCTTGCAATCCACGTTCACACAAAATCTTTTCTAATTCTGACAATAAACCCTTACCACCCCGTTTGCGGCAACCAGATTTTTGACAGACTAAAATTTTGGCTTTAGTTTGTTGAGGATTTTTTTGATTGGGACAAACCCCCAATGGTTTGACTCCATAAACTTTAAATTTGATTTTACCAGTATGGGTGCTTAACTTGCTCAGACCAAATACTTGTAAAAGTTCGCCGGGTTGCAAGTTTGCACCCAGGTATGCACGCAACTGTTTCGGAAGTTTGAGTTGTACTTCTCCAGATGCGATCGCTAAACGCAAATATTTATATTCTCGTGATGAATCACCCAAAAAACCAAGGAATTGTCCTTCTAGATTAAATTCTGATATTGTTAAGTATTTGCCGCCCATGTTAAATTTTGTTCGTGGTTGGTAGTTGATTGTTGGTTGTTAGTAGATGGTTGTTGGTTGTTGGTAGATGATGGTTGGTTGTTGGTAAATAAAAATTACTGATTTCAAACAACAAGCAACAAACAACAAACAACTCTAAAAATTTTTATGCGAGACGTTTTGCCTCAAAGGTTTGGGGTAAAACTAATGGGTCTGGTAAGTTAGGAAAGGCTAATTCCCAGCCATTCGCCAAAGTAAAAATTTTACCCTCAGAGCCTTCTGATTCTTTCACTACTTCTTCTTCAAGGTCTTTTTTGGCAACGTAAACAACTAAATTACCAGCGTTATTTCTACGTAGCATGACTTTCATATTTCTACTTTCCTATTCTAAATCTTTTGATTTTTCTACTAGTTCTAGTTCTTTTTTGCGGCAACCAACAATAAATCCAGTCTGAAGAAAATGTACTGCATAAATATAGGATCTTTGTAAAAATGAGCCTATACTAACAACGTAACCAATATCTCCTTTTTTACCGAGAATAGTCCCGATTTCTTGACCAGGAAAAGTCCCATCATTTTTGATTTGTTTACGGAGTCGGACTTTATCACCGATATCAAAAGCAGGCGGATCGTATAGTTCAACTTCATCATCTGATTGCATGGGAAACCCTCTGTTCGTAAACTAAATGCAAAACTTCTTGAGTGGTGAGACTGCGTTTTTTCTGAATAGACTGTTGTCGGACTGCATCTAATACAGATTGAGTTTCTTCTGTATTGAGAATAATGCCGTATTGCTGTAGCACATTAGATAGTAAATGTCTGCCAGAATGTTTACCCACCACTAAACGCCGTTCCCAACCGACTTCTTCGGGTGCAAATGGTTCGTAGGTGGTAGGATTTTGCAGGACGCCGTGAGCATGAATGCCAGATTCATGAGCAAAGGTATTTTCACCAACAATTGCTTTCCAAGGCGGGACACTGCAACCAGATGCTGCTGCTACTAGGCGGGACAGTTCTAATAAACGTGGTGTTTCAATGCCAACATCGATACCATGAATGCGTTTGAGAGCCATCACAACTTCTTCTAAAGCTGCGTTTCCGGCTCTTTCGCCCAATCCGTTGACTGTGGTATTTACTGATGAAGCTCCAGCTTTGATACCAGCAAGGGCGTTGGCAGTCGCTAAACCGAAATCATTGTGCGTGTGGATTTCCACAGGAATGATCAAAGCCGCAACCAACCGATTCACTTTTGTATAGGTGCTGAAGGGGTCAAGAACTCCAACTGTATCGCAGAAACGAAACCGTGATGCACCCCATTCTTGGGCATAATGGGCGACATCAAAGAGGAAGTTTTCATCAGCACGAGAAGAATCTTCTCCTCCAACTGCAACCCAAAGACCTTGATCGACAGCAAAGCTGATACTGTCTTTGAGTTGTTGCAAAGTTACGCGCCATTGACCATGAAACTTGGCGGCGATTTGAATTCCAGAGACGGGGATGGAAATGTGCATTCTTGTCAAACCACAGGCCATAGAGGCCTGAATGTCTGAAACTACAGCCCGATTCCAACCTAGCAGTTTAGCAGACAAACCCAAGTCAGAAATTGCTGCGATCGCTCGCATTTCTGACTCACCCATCGCCGGAATCCCGACTTCGATTTCGTGAACGCCGATAGTATCAAGAAATTTGGCGATCGCTACTTTTTCTTGTAAATTAAAGGCAACCCCTGCTGCTTGTTCGCCGTCACGCAGAGTCGTGTCATTAATCAGAACTTTATTCATTGTCAAAATACCTCTAATGAAGTGTGAAGTATGAAGGATGAAGTGTGAAGTATGAACTTTGAAGTGTGAAATATAAATAATTATTTTCAAACTTCAGCTTTTATCCTTGAGCTTTCATCCTTCATCCTACCCTGCACTCCCAGGACGTAGCCCTTCTTGTAAAGTAGCCACTCTTAAGGAGTTTATAGCCTTGAGCTTTCATCCTTCATTCTTTAGCCTTCATCTTCTATCATCATTCTTACCCAACTATCATTTTGCATTCTGTATGACAACCAACCAGGAATTGGTATAAATTAAGTATTTTTTTCTTCAGGATGAGTAGGAATTTCAGTGAATAGCATATAACTTATATAAGTCTTTGCTATTCCTGATACAATTAACAAACTAAATCCAGCAATTAAAGTGGCAATCATGGCGTTATCCTCAGTAGTGAAAATTTAAAATCTAAAAGTTAAAAGAAGTATTTACTTCTTTTGAATTTGTAATAGTTAATTTGATTCTCTTAAGCTTGCTCTTCTAACCAATCAAAAATCCGCTCTAGCTGCTCTATATCAACTAAACCGTATTGCCACAGCAGCATTGGTAATGGCCCATTTTCTAATTCACGTTTTCGTAGGGCTACAGCAATATCTCCACTTGAAAGTTCAAGTTCATTTTGCAAGAAATCAATAAACTTTATATCACTTTGACAGTTGGCTATCATAGAAGCTTTAACAAAAACTGCGAAGTTTAAAATAATTGGTAAAATCATTACAACTGCCAGCATTGTTCTAGCCAATCAATTAATTCTTGACGAGAGACTGAAAATTGCTTAACAATACTGTGAACAAGAATTACTGTAAGAAAATTATCTACTTGCACCCGTAAAGAACCATCAGGATGACACAAACAGGGAATCATTAATTCTTGCAAGCGGCGATAAACTTGCCAGCGATCGCTTAAAGGAATCTGCACAATATAATAGTGATCGCCTAAAGTAGGAGAAGTATAAGGTGGTAGCATTTGTTTGGTTAATTGTTAGTAGTTAGTGGTTAGTGGTTAGTGGTTAGTGGTTCGTTGTTGATGGTTGATGGTTGATTGTTGGTTGCAACAAATGACAAACAACAAACAACAAACAACAAACAACAAATGACAATTGACAATTGACTATTTGACCTTTGACTGTTGACTTTTAAGAATTTGCACTTGTTGTTCAAGCTGTTCTATACGTTCAAGCAAAGAGCGAATTACAGTTGCTTCTACATCCGGGAGTTTGCCGTGTTCTAGGGGAGAGAGGCGTTTATTCTGTTTATGGGAAATATTGCGTCCAGGAATACCCACTACAGTGCAATCACTAGGGACATCTCGTAACACCACTGAACCTGCGCCAATGCGGGCGCCTGCACCAATGGAAATATTACCCAAAACTTTTGCGCCTGCTCCCACAACAACGTTTTCACCCAAGGTAGGATGACGTTTACCCGTTTCTTTACCGGTTCCGCCGAGAGTGACACCTTGATAAATCAAGCTGTAGTTTCCGACAATAGCAGTTTCACCAATGACAACACCCATGCCATGATCGATAAATACTCCCTTACCAATTTCTGCACCTGGGTGAATTTCAATTCCTGTCAAAAATCGTCCCAAGTGCGAAATCAAGCGAGGAAAAAAAGCTATCTTGTGACGGTGTAACCAGTGGGCGAGGCGATGCAAACAGAGTGCATGGAATCCGGGATAGCAAAACAGCACCTCTAACCAATTGCGTGCTGCTGGATCGCGCTCAAAGATAATGCGAAAATCACTCCACAGAGGTTCAAAAATGCCATTTGCACTATCCGGTGTTTTGGCAGTATTAGAATTCCGAATAGGGTTTAATGTCTGTTGCATCGGTAATGCTCTGATTAAAAGCAGTGCGCTATTTTTCTGCTTATACCAGACACCTGCTTAGGGGACAGTGCAGCCGATGACGATTGGATTTATTGGATTGATTAAGGTTGTACTCAAGCACGCTCATCCCCCATTTAATAGAAATTTAAAATTCTTCTGGGGGTAGGGGTGCTAGTATTTTTAGGCTAGGGGTTCTAGTATTTTTGGGCTAGGGGCTAGGCATTTTGGTACTCAATCTCTAGCTCTTTGCTTGTAAGACTTTGCAAAGATTTAAGCAACATATTTTTGCATAACTTAACGTGTACTCACCCGCCCGAAAATCTGCGATCAATAATATTAAGAGTAGAATTTCTGTATATGGAAATACTATTAAAATTTTATTATTTTGTTGGCAAAAAAACAAGATAGCAATTACTACTGGTTCACTAATCTTGAATACAGCAAATTGAACAGTGGGCTTTTCTAGCTAGACCCCCACAGGCAATTACCCACAACCAGGGGATGAAAGAACGTAGACGCGCTTTGCGCGGCTTAAGGTAGGTACACCGATACACACAGTGCAAGGCGATGGATTATGGGTTTGCTGTTGGTTCATTCCTGATCGCTATTTTCAAGACAGATGTAAGGATGTTATGCCATGTTTTAGTATTCAATGCAAAGAAGCTCACTTGTTTTACGAAAAAATTTGCTACACCAATAATTTAGTAAAAAAATATGCATTTAATAGAAACATTTACTACTCATCGTCTGCTGGCTGAACGTCTACAATTTCAACACTTGAATGAACTTGACCGTATGCACCAAGACTCACAAGTTATGGCAACTTTAGGCGGTATTCGTTCTGATGAAGAAACACGGCTTTTTATTCTAAATAACTTGCATCATTGGCAGCAGTATGGATTTGGATTATGGGTATTTCGAGACAAAGTTAATAATCAGTTTGTCGGTCGTGCTGGTCTTCGGAACACTAATGTAGATGGTATTAATGAAGTTGAGTTAGCTTACGCTCTCATGGCTAAATTTTGGAGTAAAGGATTAGCAACAGAAATGGGTGAGCAAATCTTGAAAATTGGTTTTGAAATACTGAAGTTACGTGAGATAGTTTGTTTTACTCTCACGACTAACAAAGCCTCACAAAGGGTTATGGAAAAGTTGGGATTTAAATACGAACGTGAGATGATTCATGCAAATTTACCCCATTTATTATACCGCTTAACAGTTTAATGACAAAATCATGTAGTTGTTTTATGGTTTTAATGAAAGTGCGATCGCTCTTTGTTATTTGTTAAGCCAA
>NZ_AJLK01000110.1 GCF_000317205.1 Fischerella muscicola PCC 7414
GTTGATTTGTTAAGCTACTAAAGTTGCTATGACACCAAAAGGACTGGAAGAGCGTTATCCTGGTGGTTCACCTCAGCAAAAACCAGCCCCAGCTATTGTTGGTGCAGATATCAACTGACATAAATTAATTTCCATACTGTTCTCGATTTTATAGATGAGTATAATCTCTAAAGCAGAAATTATGATTTAAATTAAATACCAAAAAATCAAGCCAATTACCTCTAATCACATCGGATTAGTAGCATTTAAACTAATGAATTTTTAGAGTTTTTATAATATAAATTTGCTAATATTAAAGGACTGTATTACAACAGTAGATGTCTTAGTTAGATTGATATAAGTTACATAGTTCCTTGAAAGGATACTCGAAAAGCATGGCGACTATAAGCATAAGTCCCTGCTAGACAAGCAAAACCTGCCTACCTACACAGGTTTAAAATCTGAGTTACTAGCTTGAATGCTTAAGTTTTACTACTTAAGTTATGACATTATCTTGTCATAATTAACCTTCAAGCTGAAAGTAATCAACCTCTTAGATGTAGATGATGAGATTCAAGTGATAGCTCATTTGAAATGCAAATCATCTATATCTTTGTGACTATGAACAAAATCAATCTTTAGGCATTGATGAGCTGCCAATTCAAAATTTTCTGTTGATTGATTGCCAACAGTCAACAGAAGATGTCATGTCAATATCCATCTCTAACTAACATGAAAAGCATCGTGACTCTGTGTAAAACCCTATTGGTTAGCACGGGACTTTGTTTATTTGCTGTTCCTGCTACCTACACGTTAGCCTCAGCACAACCACCGCGTTTGCTGTCTGCAACAACAACCTATGATCAAACCAGTGTTAGGGAAGCGACCTATTATTTCACACTAACAGTACCAGAATCAGCTTCTGCACCACTGCAACAGCTTGCTTTCACTCAAATACAAGGTTTGGAAGCGATTCGTTTTGATAGTCAAAAGAGTTCCGCCTTTGCAGGAACACGTGATCGCAAAGGGGAAAAACTGGGGATTACATTGGCGAAAAGCGATCGCCAAGAACGAACTGTCATAGTCACCTTCAATCAACCAGTAGCACCCGGAAAAACCATCACCATCGGTTTGAAACCGTTACGCAATCCGGCTTACGATGGTGTCTATCAATTCCAAGTGCAGACCCTACCCACAACTCAACAAACCAACAATCAAATCATCGGAACTGCTCGCCTACAATTCTATGGCGTTGCTGGTAATGAATGACTGAGAAGATTTTAAACGACGAAGTATATTTGATTAGCCCCAAAAAAGGGGCTATTTTTTTGTTAGAAGATAGACTCAATCCTCATATCAATCTGCAAAATTCAGGGATAGTACTTCCCAAAAGGCTTAATCTGTAAGGATTACAGCTATTTATCATTTTTATCTATCATTTTGAAAAAAAAGAATATTTGCTTTTGTTTGCTTCACGAAAAAATTGATCAACTACAATCACAGCATATTCAACAATTAACGCAAATCATCGTTGAGCAGCAAAAATCTATCAACGAGATGAAAAATAGTGTCATACCATTAATCCAACAGTCACAAATTAATTCAGATCCAATGAAGGTAAGTGTATTACCTACTATGGAACAACAATCATCTTTAAATTACTTCAAAATCACTGATGCTAATGGTAAGCAATATTCAGTTTACTTACCTTTTCAACTTGACCAAAAAACAGTAGATAAAACTCAAGCGATAAATAAACAGCAAGGTTAATTACCTATAAAATTTTCATCACCTAAAATTTAGAACTATAGACCTTCAATTTTTCGCTCCAGCCGCCGTTGCACCCGCTGGAGCTTTCTTATTGTGACTTGTAGATAGCAGAAGTATTTAGGCTTTAAGCAAAAGCTTGCTATCTATATCTAGATATGCAATAATAGAAAGCTAGCAAAGTAAATACAGTTTGTCTATCGACTTATAGTATTTAATTACATCAACAAGCCAAAAACAAAATTTTTATTTTGGCTTACTGATATATTTTGTGCTGAAATTTGGCTAATTTTGAGGAAAAATAACTGCTCTTTCATGACTAATGACAAGATAAATAATCTAAGTAATTAGAACTGAATGAAGTATAGAAAAAATAATTTCATGGAATGCTTCATTCTTAAATTATTGACGATTGTAAAAAAATAAGCTATTTAAGCTAAATAATTATGTTTAAGCTGAATCTGTGGAATTATGTTTATACCTATTTTTCTAACCGCAAATCAATAAATTTCAAAATCTTTTAGCTTAACTCTACTATTCAGTCAACTTGAGATAACTTTTACTATTAGCCTAGAACTTTAGTTCTTGGCACACTTTTGCAAGCTTGTTTGAGAGCTATCTTATACACTCTATCCATGAGGCAAGATTAACTATGACTTTAGCAACAACAATTGTTGACCAAAATACAATCCGCCGTCGGGGTACTGGTTTAAGAGCTTATAATCCTGGAAAGGCTTTTCATGGATACACACTGTTTACTCCATATTTAATAAAGAATTCATGCCTATAGCGATCAAAGTAGCGCTGATAGTTGGTTCTATTTTGTTTTTCATTAATCACGGTTATGCATTGGTGAAAGGAAATATGAGTGGCGATCGCTGGTTTTCAGCATTACTGACTTATATAGTTCCTTATATTGTCAATGTTCATGGTCAGTATGTTAGTCATTCCCGGTCATATTGGGGCGATTCTCGTTTAAATAAAAATAATTAACCCCTAATTAATTCCAAATTCACACAATCAAAATATCCTAGTCTTATGACAGAAATCAAGAAAATTAGTGACCAATTTAGCGCTGCTGGACAAGTCTCTCCTGAAGATTTACAGCAAGCAGCACAAGCAGGATTTAAATCAGTGTTAAATCTACGTTCACCAGCAGAGACAGGTTTTGTCAATGATGAACAGGAACAAGCAAACGCCGTCGGCTTGGAATATGCCAATATACCCTTAAGTCCAACACAAGCCAATCAAGAATCACTTAATCAGGCAATTCAGGAAATTGAGAATTTACCCAAACCTATTTTAGTTCACTGTGCGGCTGGTGCTAGAGCTAGTGCAATTGCATTGATAGCAGCAGCCAATCAACAAGGTTTAACACCGGAACAAGTCAAACAAAAAGCTCAGGAACTTAGTTTAAAGTTAGAACAACCCCACCTTCAACAATTTCTCCAGGAAGAATCAACTATCAGTTAGCTTGAAGTTAAGTAGGTCGTTACAAATAAAGTTCACTAGTGATAATGATTATTTATCGTTAGTTTTAGCAATTGTAGTAGCGCGTCTCCTCTTGTTTCTCTGCGTTCTCACCACCTCTGCGGTTCTTGAAATACAGCATTTTAATCTTGCCACGCCACTACCAGGAACTACTTCACTGATTTAAAAGTGTCATGCAGTCAACAACTAAATCTACACCCACTTGATGTTACGGTGTAGGTTTTTTATTTTGTTTGAATTTTTAGACCTTATGAATACTTAAAACCCCACTCCTCGCCTTGCTAAGGGGAGAGAGATAATTTATTGCATGTTTATCTATGCCAAAAGACATAAGTCTTAGGATAGTTGCAAATGTGCCTTAACATGTTGTTAACCCTGATGGTGCTGTCTCAACTGTGAAATTACCCATTAATTTTTTACCTAAAAAGGTTATAATCACTTTAATTTATGAAAATAAGAAGAAAAAACAATTGCTTTTATCATTCAGACTCTTTAGAGTAAAATCAATTAGCGATCGCTCACTTACAACGTTAAATGACGTTTAGTTTGAACAAAACCAAATCTGTTCAATTACTTAACATTCATAAGTAATAAACAAGAGTATTAACACCTGTGCAATTCTCCAGCAAATATGAATACACACTTCTAGCTCTCTTAGAACTGACAAGTGCTTATCCTAAAGGTGAATTTTTACATATTCGCCAAATAGCAGCACTTCAAAATATACCTAGCCGCTATTTAGAGCAAATATTGGCAACATTGAGGAACGGAGGTTTAATAAAGAGTACACGTGGTTCTAAAGGTGGCTATATACTAACGCGAGAGCCTAGCCAAATTACGCTTTTGGATGCATTTAATTGTATTGAAGGGGGTTCAGTACTTGCTAATGCTGATACTTCCAATCAAACAACAAAAGATAGAAAAGTTATTCAAGCTTTTTATCTGGAAGCGTATCAAGCAGTGAATGCTGTCTTAAATAAATATACACTTCAAGACCTTTATGAACAACGAGAACATCAAAATCAAGTTGAACCCATGTATTATATCTAGATAAGTAGTGTGGGGTAGAAGAGTTTATGGGTGTAGAAGGAATCACATATTTTTTCACTTTGATGTATAAAATCCCTGAGAATTACTTATCTAAAAAAATGCCATTAATCATTTATAAATATAAATGATTAATGACATGATTCTCAATCAACATCCATGCTTAAAGCTGTAATCTAACTTCTCGAGTTGTTCCTTGCAAGAAACACTAATATTAATATTATACGGTAAATCGATAAACAAAGAGTATTTAGTTTATAAAAAAAATTTCATACATAACGACAAAAATCAAGTCCTACTTTGTTAAATCACTATTTAAAAGAGGAAAACTTAATCTTCTATATCTTCAGCAAGTGATGTTGCTGTCTGTTGATTGGTAGTTAAATTAACTGACTTTCGCAAACGCTTTACACCACTTAATGTTACTAAAGTTAGCAAAGCTCCCATAACACCCATTTGCCATAAACCACAGCCAATCGCTGCTCCTAATGCTGCGGCAATCCATACTGAAGCTGCGGTAGTTAATCCGCGCACTTTGGGTGTATCTGGTGATGGTGTGGAAGACTGCTGCAAAATCAACCCAGCTCCTAAAAAGCCAACCCCTGTAGTTACTCCTTGGATAGTGCGGCTGAGTGCGTTAGTCGCTGCATAGGGACTATCTCCCTCGGCTTGTAATGGAATCATAACAAAAAGCGCTGCCCCCATACTCACTAACATAAAAGTTCTCATCCCAGCTGGTCTACCCTTACGCTCTCTGTTAAGTCCGATCAGGCAACCTACGAACATTGCCAGCCCCAGTCTAAATCCTATATGCAACCAATCATTGGAAGTAAGGAACATAACATTCATTGCCTGTACTCCTGATATTCTGAATGTTAAATAGAATATCCGTAAACTTGATAGATTAACCTTAGTTTAAGTTTAGGTTAAAAAACAAGATTTGTTACAAATTAGGTGAAAACATTTTGATATCAGAATACATGCAACGTATAGATATACTTTGGGGTGTTTGATGATTGCAGCAAGTAATTTACGCTCAATCTGGTTTTCCACAGCTTAAGAATGATTGTGCGATCGCATAGCGTATTTTAAGGAGGAAATTACCCGCAAGTTTTTATCCACGGATAAAGAAATAGCAAGTCATAATAAAACCCACTAAAATCACGAAGCGCTTAACTAAATCCTGGTTTAGCCGTCGCGCATAATATGCGCCACCATAACCACCAATAACTGTTCCTAACATCATCAAAACAGCTGGTTGCCACACAATCACGCCAGCGATCGCAAAAGTAATCACAGCAAAACTACTTATGCAAGTCATCAGCAACATCTTTAAGGCATTCATCTTGTGAATGTCCTTCATACCTACCATTTCCATTGACGCTAAGATTAAAATCGCGACACCTGCACCGTAAAATCCTCCGTAGATGGCGATCAAAAATTGGATGCATGAGGCGAAGAGAAGCGATCGCCAAGAATCTTGATTTAATTCTCCCAAATGAGAATTTAACCAAGTCGTAATCTTACCACCGCCAGCAAATAGTAAAGTTGAGAACAGTAAAAGGTAAGGTACGAGACGATCAAAAGCAGCTGTCGGAGTGTAGATTAGCAATACAGCACCAACAGTTGCACCAATCAAGCTGATACTGCCTAGTACAATAGATATGCGTCTTTGTGCGCTCAATTCATCAGGGTAAGCAGCAAGACTAACACCACATCCTAACCATCCTGCTACTGTAGCTGTAGCATTGGCATTAATAGCAGGCAACCCTGCAAAAATCAGCGCAGGAAATAGAATGAAACCGCCTCCACCAGCAATAGAAGTTAATGCCCCACCAAGCAGTGCAGCTACAAATAAAAAACAAGTTTGGTGAGTGTCACAATTACAATTAAAATCGTAAACCAAGAATCCAAAACCTCTTTAACTTTTGCTTTGGAACATGATGATGACGAGGAGATTCTTCACTTGGCAATTCCCATATATCTCGTCTTCCCTGTTCTTGATCTGCTAATTTCTGGAGATGACGTGGTAGTTTGGTTGGCTGCCCGAGTAGAGAAATTTCTCCATCTAGCAATTCTCTTTCAAATGGTCTATTAAACATAATGTTTACCATGATTATCAGTAAAAGTGATTTTTTCCAAACATAGCTACCTATAAAACTCTTTTAATTCCATACAAATAAAATGTAGAAATGTTAATTTAATTTTTAATTTCTAGTACTAATTTCCCTAAAAATAGACAAATAACATCATTTTGGAGCGTATAAATGCAGCTACTTTGGGATCAGGGATTGGGGAAGGGAGAGTGGGGAGACAAGGGGAGTGTGGGAAGTATGAGGAGAATAAATAGTAACTTTTGACCAATGACTTTTGACAAATGACCACTAACTACTGTACAGGCATCTACGCCCCTACCCACTAACCACTAACCACTAACCAATAATAAATGACAATTGACAAATGACTAATAACTACTAACTACTAACAACCAACCACTAACCACTAACCAATGACAAATGACAATTGACCATTGACTATTGACTATTCCAATAAATCTGGTTCTTCCCGCACAATTTTGTCGTAGAGTGGTTGGAAGCTAAACCAGCCGCCAGAATGGGTTCCGACTTGGCTATGTGCTAAGGTAGCGTTTTCGTGATCAATAGAGATGGGTTTCCCTGCTGCTTCTGCTAGGAGTTGGGCTTGGGCTGAACGCTCAAAAGTTATATACCACCAAGCTGCTTCGTCTACTGTTTGCCCTACTGTTAAAAAGCCGTGATTCCGCAGGATGACAGCTTTATTGTCACCCAAAACTTCAGCAATTCTTTTGCCTTCAGAAGTATCTAAAACTACACCTTTATAATCATCAAACAAGGCGTGGTCTTGATAGAAAGCACAAGCATCTTGAGTTAAGGGGTCAAGCAGACGACCAAGACTTGACCAAGATTTACCATACAGAGAATGAGCGTGTGCAGCTGCAACTATATCAGGTCGCGCCTCATGTACCTGAGAATAGATTGCAAAAGCGGCGCGATTTACAGGCGCATCTCCTTTAACAACTTCACCTTCTCTATCAACCAAAATCAAGTCCGAAACACGGATGTGACCGAAGTATTTACCAAAGGGATTCACCCAAAAATGATCGGTAAATTCTGGGTCGCGGGCAGTAATATGACCTGCTGTGCCTTCACTAAAACCAAAACGGGCAAACAGCCGAAAGGCAGCAGCAAGACGTTGTTTGCGGTAGAGTCGTTCTTCTTCGACTTTTTCAAAAATAGGTGGTTGGGGTTTATCGAATTTTGGCATGACTTTCTTTTTGTTCTTTCACAGATATGTTGGAATATCCAGAGCGAAATGACCGCACACTTCCTTGTTCGGGATTATACTGATGTCGCCAAATGCTTCCAGTATCATTACCCATGACATGAATGGAGACGGCGGGAGCAAAGACTGTGGTAGCTTCGACAGAATGAATATCTTCGTCGGGAGGTAATAGACGGTAAATATCGCCAGTTTTCACTTGATAGACTCCGACAATTTCCAACTGGGCACGTCCTTCTAACTCGCCACTATCCACGCGACGATACACGATTTCTTCCTGTTTGCCTTGATACAAACCCACAAGTCCCCAAGATAAATGATCGTGGACAGGAGTAATGGCGTGGGGAGGAATTACCAAACTAAAAATAGTAAGCGATCGCTCTTGGGAACGATACAGCAACCATTGTCCGATACCTCCACCTAAACTACTATCAGGATTTGGTTGTGCGAAATGCTTTGGTAGCCAATTCTCTTTCTTCAGTAGTGCAGCAAAGTGAGGTTCTAAAGCATTCAGGGTTTGTGTGCGGTTGTGAGTTGTGCTGGAGATAATTTCTTTAGTGATCGCCACAAACTCACGTAACTCAGGACTATCAACAAACCATTGATCTGCTTCTAAGGGTTCGAGAACTGTTGTGTGAGGCATAAGATAAGATTTTAGATTTGAGATTGTGGATTTTGGATTAAGGCTTACGCATTCTCCTCTTTTCTCTGCTTTTGCTAGGCTACGGTTGCTGTTTGTCGTTCTCGGCGTTGCACTTCTTGACGCACCAACGGAATCACATCTCGACCATAGGCGATCGCATCTTCCACCGGGTCAAAACCACGAATCAATAGCGTTGTCACCCCAGCATCGTAGTAATCAACTAATGATTCTGCCACTTGTTCTGGAGTTCCAACTAAGGCAGTTGTATTACCATAAGCTCCCGTAGCAGCTGCGATCGGTGTCCATAACCGTTTGTCGTGAATTTCACTTTCCTTAGCAAACTCTAGCAACCGCAATGAACCAACAGCTTGTGGTCGCGCAGAAGTACCAGGTGACAGTTGAATTCCCGCCTTAGCACGAGTTTCTTTAATACGCGAGAGAATATAACGCGCCTTTTCCCACGCCTTTTCTTCCGTCTCACCCAAGATAGGACGCAAAGAAACACTAAACCGCAAAGCTTTTCCTGGCGGTGCTGCGCCTTTCACCTCAGCGATGCGTTGCTTGATAGCTGCTAACGGTTCTCCCCAAAAGGCATATACATTACTGTGTTTTGCACCCACACCCACAGCAACACCAGAAGCACCACCGAAGTATATGGGAATATGGGGTTTTTGTAACGGTTTTACCTCCGAAAATGCTTGTATAAGTTGATAAAACTCACCTTCATAATCAAAAGGTTCCTCAGTTGTCCATACTCGCCGCACAATTTCAAGATATTCATCTGTACGACGATAGCGTGTATCATGGTCAAGCCAATCGCCATCGCGTTTTTGTTCGGCATCACTACCACCAGTAATGATATGAACAGCAACGCGACCATTAGTAAAGTGATCTAGAGTTGCTAGCTTTCGCGCTGCTAAAGTAGGAGCTACAAAACCTGGTCTATGTGCCAGCAGAAACTTGAGTCTTTCTGTGACCGAAGCCGCATAACTAACTACATTGAAACCATCAGGGCCCGTAGAACTATAACCAACTAGCACCCGGTCAAAGCCGCCATCTTCATGGACTTTGGCAAACTTGCGAACATATTCTGTATCTACAGTTCCGCCAGTAAGAGTAACAGAAGGGCCATTTAATTCCGACGCATTTCGCGTCCCAATCATGCCAATAAATTCCACAGGCATATCAATTTAGCTCCTGGTTAGTAGTTAGTAATTAGTGGTTAGTGGGTAGAGACGCGAGGAACATCGCGTCTGTACATTAGTAGTTAGTAGTTATTATTTACTCCTCATACTCTCCACACTTCCCCAAATCGTCCTCCTTTTAATCCCCTACAAAGGACACACCGCCGCAGCAATATCTACTCTTTGAGGAATAATTTTTTGCTCTAATAACCAGTCAGCTGTTTTTTGTAGATTGCTGATATCTTCTGTAGTTGGAAAAACATAAGACTCTGGACCTCGGTTCTTAGTCGCTTGCTTAGCTACAGCATCAGAAACTTTGAGTTCCTTCACCATAAACTCTGCGGCAGCGTCGCTATGCTGATTCAACCATTCACCATCCTGGCTCAAAGCAGTCAGAGCAGCTTTTACCGTTGCGGGATTTTCTTTGGCTGCATCACCACGAACAACCATAATTCCGTAGGTAGGAGCAGGGTGTGTAGTAGTGATTCTCCGCGCCTGATGCTCTAATTGGGCAACGGAAATATAAGGTTCCCAAACTGCCCAAGCATCAACAGAACCTTGATATAGAGCAGGTGCAGCATCATTTGGTGATAGGTAAACTCGCTGGACTTTTTCTTTAGGAATATTTTCTTTTTCTAAAACTTTTAGTAACAGATATTCACCTGCACCCCCTTGATTAACCGCTACTTTTTTACCTATTAAATCAGCAGGTTTACGTATGGGAGAGTCACCACGAACTAAGATGGCATTACCCAAAGCATCTGATTTAGGGCGCTGTACAGAACCAATACAAAGAGGTTGTCCAGCAGCAATTCCAGAAATGGAAGGAATATCACCGCATCCGCCAATATCTGCTCGATTACCATTAAGAGCATTTAAAAGGGTGGCACAGCGATCAAATGGGCCACTCCATTCAACTTTAATATTTTGAGCTACCAACTGGCGCTCTAACTCACCACGTTGACGTGAAATTGGAATAATCCCGCCTTTTTGGTATGCCAGGCGAATTACATTAGTGTTTGTTGTAGTTTGATTGCTACTGAGAGTTTTTGAAGAAGAATCTGCATTAGCTGCAACATTCACAGCCGTCTGTTGACTACAAGCAGAAACAATGAAACCAAGAGAGGAAAAAGCAATCAAAAAGATTCTGCGAAAGCTGTGCTGTTTTAAATCAGTCACCACAATTTACTCCTTCATTTCAATTGTTAGGAGTTTAAACAGCAGTCATGTTTGTGTAATACAAAAACTTCATACAAAATACGATAAGTTGATAGATATACAGTATTTTATAAAACCAAGCATACCATCTTTTTGATTGGCTGCAAAAACTAAGTCAATATTTCTTGATTTCCAAATCACTGAATTGGGAGTTGGACAGGGGTATTAAGTATTGTTCATTTAATTTAAAACACGGCTAACACAGCCCCTTGATATTTTTGATTAATAAAATCCTTGACTCTACTATCAACTAGCAGTTTGCTTAGCTTTTGAATTTTTGGATCATTTTCTCTTGCTTTTAAAGTGACTAGTCCCACAGCATAACGTTTTTGGGCTAATGTCTCCTGAACAAGAGGCTGTAGTTGTAATCCAGCTTGCAAACGTAAACCAGCAGAAAATACAGCTAAATCTACATCATCAAGCGATCGCACAATTGCAGGCCCGTCTAGTTCCTGAAATTGTAAGTTTTTCGGGTTTGCAGCTATATCTTGGACAGTAGCGAGTTCTCCTACACTGTCCTTGAGCTTGATTAAACCTTGGTCTGCCAATAATCTTAAAGAGCGATCGCCATTGCTTCTATCTTTGTAAATTGCTATCGTCGCCTTTTGTGGTACTTCAGATAAAGATTTAAACTTGTTAGAATAAATGCCAAGTGGAGTTAGAAAGCCAGGATTCAGCATTACCAAATTCAAATTAAGTTGCTTAGCAGCATTATTCATAAACGGGCTATGTTGAAAATAATTAGCATCAATTTCACCATCTCGAAGTGCAGTATTTGGCTGTATCCAATCATTAAATTTGACTATCTGAATATCTAAACCTTCGTTTGCTGCCAAATTATCTTTTACATACTGCAAAATATCCTCAAAAATTACTGCCCATACACCAACTTTAATCACCTCTTTTTGTTGAGATGTCTGGGCGATATTTTCTGCTGGATTGGTAGTATTCTTACTAGCTAATTCACTTTGATTATTTGTACAGCTAGAAAAAATGATAGATGCTGCAAACGAGCCTACAGCCATGATGAAAAAACGACGCTTCATTTCAGCTTCTTACCTCTAAAAAATAGCTATAAGTCTTCCCTTATATTCTTGATGGTTGAAAACTTTGACATTTAAATATTTGCTTATTGTCCACCTGCTGGTAGTTTTTCTAAAAGTCGACTGCAAGTTGCAAAGATAATCAACGCAATGAATATACTTCCTGCTGTCAGAACAAAACGGCGACCAGTTTTTGTTAAAGGAGCTAAATTATGATACTCATTCATAAGTTCACTTCAGTTATCTTAGTAAAAAATTTTCAAATTCATAACATCTAAAATTAGAAAAAGTCCACACGAAAATAAACAGAGCGGTAGTAAGAAAACTCTTATCCATGAAAAAAAATGACAACCCTTACTACATTTATCCTCACTTATTTAACTTATTTATTTTTTTCTCAACTGTCGTGCTAGCCAATCGCCTAAAAGCTGGATGAATTGCACCAGAAAAACCAACACAACAATAGTTGCAATCATTACTCCCACATCAAACCGTTGATAGCCATATTGAATAGCTAAATTTCCCAAGCCACCACCACCAACAGCCCCAGCCATTGCGGAAGAATTCAGCAGACTGACGATTAAAATAGTTATCCCTAAAACAATAGAAGGTAACGCCTCTGGAATCAGAACTTTCAGAACAATTTGCCAATAATTGCAGCCCATTGCTTCTGCTGCTTCTACTAATCCTTTATCGACTTCAAGAATGCTCGTCTCAGCAATGCGGGCAAAAAAGGGAATAGCTGCGAGGGCGAGGGGAACAAGGGCGGCGGTACTACCGATAGAAGTGCCGACTATCAAGCGGGTTAGGGGTGTGAGAACTACAAGTAGAATAATAAAAGGGAAAGAGCGACCCGTATTGACTACTGCACTTAGTACCTGGTTAAGCTTGGGAGCATTAAGAACATTACCAGGACTGGTCATTACCAACAATAAACCTAGAGGCAAGCCCAACAAAACAGCTACGAAAGCAGAGATTCCCACCATATAAAAAGTTTCCAGTGTAGCTTGCCACAAACTGTTAAGTAGTTCCCATCCTTGCATCAATGCACCTCGACGGCATACTGTGAGTCGTGTAAGTATTCCAGTGCTTGTGTTACCTTGCTTCCTGCGAGTTCAACTTGAAATTGACCAACACGGCGATCGCCTACAGTTTCAACGCTACCATTGAGAATATTCACATCAACATCAAAGCGACGTACCAAGCTGGTAAATATCGGATTTCTCGCAACTTCGCCAGCAAAGGCCACAGTTGCCAAAACTGCACCAGGACGGGGTGTATAGCTGTTGCAACGGGGAAAGAACTCCCTCGCTAACAAAGAATCAGGTTGAGCTGCCAAATCGCTGACACGCCCTTGTTCTACAATCTTGCCAGCATGGAGAATAGCCACACTATCGCAGATTTGCTTAACTACACCCATTTCATGGGTTATCAGCAAAATCGTTAGTCCCATACGCTTGTTGAGGTCACGCAATAGTTCTAGAATCGAGCGGGTCGTTTGGGGATCAAGGGCTGATGTCGCTTCATCTGAGAGTAAGACTTTGGGTTCCCCCGCCAGTGCCCGCGCAATCCCAACCCGTTGTTTTTGCCCACCGGAAAGCTGGGCGGGATAGGCATTGGCTTTACCTTCCAAAATCTTCCATAAAGGGGATATGTTGGAAGTAATTAGCATCAATTTGTCCTTCTTTCAAAGCAGTATTGTTTTGCACAGAATCATTAAAAGTGACGATTTCAATATCTAATCCTGCTTGCGGTGCGAGATTTTTTTTCACGAATTCTAAAATTTCTCCAGCAGGTACTGGTGTGACTCCTACTTTTATTTTCTCTTTTGTTCCACTAGCAAAGGCGTTTGCAGCCGTTGTTGCGGTGGGACTAGTTACTGTGTTTGTTGTGCCATTATTTTGAGGTGAACTACAACTAGTAAATATTGTGGCGGTGAAGGATGTAAATACGATAAAAAAGAAGCGGCGGTTAATTTTTATATTCATGCGATCGCCTCTAATAAATCTTGACTTTGTTTCATCTTCAAATTTTCTTTGAATATCAAGCCTGTGTATTTTTACTGAATAGTCATCTATTGCTGATTTCTACTTTTCAGTGACTCAAACAGAGCATAATGTGAATCTTGTTTTGGAACATTCAGAGAATTATTTGAATTCTGATTATGAATTACAGCAATGATGATACCTAAACCGAAACCAATAACAAATAAGAAAGTAAAAGCTTGAATACCTGGTTTTTCAAGAACATACCACAAACTAATTCCATTTAACCAAAGAATTAATTGCATGATTATATTTTTCATAGCGAATAATCCTCAAATTCCAAACATAAATTTAGATAAAGTGTGTTAGGCACACTCTCAAATGTGATAATGCACCATAACTAAAGTAATTAATTAAATAAATTTAAAGTGAAACTAATTTCCAAAAAGCCCCCCTGAAACAGGGGGGTGATAGAGGAGAAAACTGAAAATCAGAAGTTTGACATCACTCACTCACACTCACAAGTTGAGGAAGCTTAGCAATGGGGATATCAAGAAAGTAAGCCAACACTTCCCGTCGCCAAGCATCATAAATTGCTGCTAGTCCTTCAATTTCAGCGCCTGTAGCACGGTGGACAATTTGCCAATGTTCTTTGAGATAAGGATTACGTCGCCGTTGTCCTTCTTCGTCCAATTCTAATAACTGAGCGGCAATTTCTGCTTTCTGGGCAGGTGTAGCTTGGTCATACTTGCTTTGCCACCAAGCTAAAACTCCGAAACGATGGGCTGCTTCATCAGGTAAGATTGTCTGACTAGCAAACTTAGAAGTTTCCGGGTCAGTGATTGTCGTGGTACGGCTGTTTAAAATCAGCTGAGCGACTATATGCAATTCATAGTGCAACTCAAAGGCCATGAACCCCAACCAATTGCGAATTGGTAAATCTCCCATAAAATTCCAATGTTTTTGGACTTCCTGCTTAATCTTGTCGATGGGGTCATGTCCTGACAATTCCCACACCCGCTGACGAGTAAATTGAGCGTGCGCCCCATCATCGCCAATTTGGCGGCTCAAAAATAGTTGGAGTTCTGGATCAGAAATTTGATCAATTACTTTGCTGCAAACTTGAACAATATACAAGTCATGAGCAGCCCCACCAATTCGGAAGCGGTAAAAATTCTCAAACTCTTCTGCTGTTGTCAGTGATCGTGGTTCTTGCAAGCGGGTAGTCGGAAAGTGAGGAGCGTGCTGAGCGATAAGTTTATCAATAGTTTCAATTTCAAACTCAGTTGTCCAAGCTGGACGAGTTAAGGTTGCACTCATAAAAATCTTCCCTGATGAATATCACAGATTAAGCTACCAGTTCTAAAGAACGCACTCGTGGCATTACTTCTTGTGAAAATCTCTGCATTTCTGGGGCAAAAGGTTGGAATTGCAGCATGAAAGTATCAATACCCACTCCAACAAAATCTGCAATTCTTGCTGCTACAGTATCATAGCTGCCAACTAACCCTGCTGCTGTACCACCATTACTCCCCACACCTGGATACTTGGCCATATTCTTGAACATCACCACTTCCGGTTCCACACCTTTCAACAACTCAGTTCTGTCATCTTGTTTAGTAAGTTCAAGGAGATATTCATATTCTGCTTGGGCTTCAGCCTCAGTCGGGCGGGCAATCACAAAAGCTGACATGGCAAACTGTAATGGTAATGGTTTCGTCCGCTTCCTCTTTCTAACATCAGCAATAGTTTCCCGCACCACTTCTAAAGGACGACCATTTAAGAAAAACACATCTGCTGCTTGCATAGCGAGATTTTTGGCAGCATCTGACTCTCCCCCTAGATACACACGAGGATGAGGTTGGGCAATGGGACGCGGACGCAGGCACAAATCGGTGATCTGAAAGTAGTCACCTTGGAAATTAACCCTTTCCTCACTCCACAGGGCTTTTACTACCTCAATCCATTCACCAGAATAGCGGTAGCGTTCATCGTGAGGAAGAAAAGGTATGCCGGATTTTTGCAATTCCGGCATAAACCAGGCACTTACCAAGTTGATTGCAAATCTTCCACCGCTAATTGCATCGATATTTAATGCCATCTTTGCCAGAACTACGGGATGAAATAGCAAAGGCTTGACTGCGGCGATGATTTCAATTGATTTTGTGGCTTGGGCTAGGGCTGCGGCAGTTGTCCAAGTCTCTAGCTGGTCTAATTCTTGATTTCTGGGATTAATGATGTGTTCGGCGATGAGAGTGGTAGTAAACCCGTATCTTTCCGCTAGTTGGATGAGCTGCTTTGCTCTTGTGTAGCTGGCGTCACGGGGTTCATGGGGGTGGTTCATCGCGCCACAGTTACCATAAACGGGAATCCAAATCCCGTAGCGTGGCTGAGACATATCTTTATACCCTCTTCTACTAGAGGCTAATATATCCTGAAATTTAATGTGGATTGGAGTTTGAACACACGAAGCATTTATTTACTGTTTGTCGATAGATTTACCGTAGTATTTACATATAATATTTCCATAGATTAGTTACAAAAGCAATGGGGTAAGCTAAAGAAAATCTAAAATTTTAAAGACTTCTGACAAAAGTATGTATTGTTTAACACAAAATTTTTTTACTAATTACATCTTCTAAAACTTTGGTAAGTAATTGCTGCATAATTACTTAAAAAGTTCAATTCTAATAACCTGCATTTTTATCCACAACATTACGTAAGGGTCGACCATGACGGTATCGTGTCAAATTGTCGAGAAATAATGCCACAATGCGCTGACGTAACTGTGGTGACAGTGCTGAACAGTGAGGAGTTACAAACACATTAGGCAAAGACCAAAAGGGACTGTCTGATGGTAATGGTTCGGTTTCAAAGGTATCTAAGCCAGCACCAGCAATCCAGCCTTCACGTAAAGCAGTCAACAAAGCATGTTCATCAACGATCGCACCACGAGCAATATTGATCAGATAGGCGCTAGGACGCATTAGCCGTAGTGTATCTGCATTAATCAGACCTTTGGTTTCTGGTGTTAATGGTGTAGCAACTACTACATAGTCAGCTTCTCCAAGAAGTGTTTTCCATTCATCCACACCAACTATTCTGTGAAAATTTGGCAATGGTTGGGGATGGCGGCGGCTACCCCAAATTCGCATCCCAAAAGCTTTGGCACGAACAGCAATTTCTTGACCAATATTTCCCGCGCCAATAATTAATAAAGTTTTATCGTATAGTTCTTCTAATTCCAACCAATTGAACCAGTGATGATTAGCTTGTAAATCTTCCAATTTACGAACTTTTTTGGCGTGGTAAAGGATAAAATTCAGCACAAATTCTGCAATGGGAATAGCATGAACTCCTGAGCCATTAGTCAGAACTATATTGTGTTCTAAGAAAGTCGGTGTGAGAATATGATTGACACCAGAACTAGGTGTATGCTGCCAACGGATTGTCGGTGCTGCTGCTAGGACTTTGTGGAGAGTAGTATTTTTCAGTTTGAACCCATTTAGATAGACTTCAGCTCCACTGGGATCACCATCAAAATTCCCCTCACTATCTACACGTACAAATGTAATATTTGCTGGTAACAATGGCTCAATATTAGGAGCTAGTTCTACAGGTAGAATCAGTTTCATGGTAGTTATAAAAATACAGATAAAATTTTTAGCACGAGAATTCCTGGTGTCTAGATCCCCGACTTCTTAAAGAAGTCGGGGATCTAATATTGATTAATATCCAGCATTTTTATCTACAACATTACGTAAAGGTTCACCTCTACGGTAGCGTGTTAAATTTTCGAGGAAAAGTGAGAGCGATCGCTCTTTTGCTCTGGGAGAATGACCAGAACAGTGGGGAGTAATAAAAACATTAGGTAATTTCCACAGTGGGCTATCTGGTGGCAGTGGTTCAGTGAACACTGTGTCTAAAGCTGCACCTGCAATCCAATTTTCCTGTAATGCCTTCTGTAGTGCCACTTCATCGACAATCGTACCACGGGCAATATTAATTAAGTAAGCACTGGGACGCATAAACCGCAGTATATCTGCGTCAATCATGCCTTTAGTTTCCCAAGTAAGAGGTGTAGCAATTACGACATAATCTGCTTCTGCCAGCAGCCAACGCCATTCGTTCACACCGACAACTTTGTCAAAATTTGCTAATGGTTGGGGATGACGACGACTGCCATAAACCCGCATTCCAAAAGCTTTAGCACGGCTAGCTATTTCTTGCCCTATCCCCCCTGCACCGATAATCAAGACAGTTTTATCGTATAACTCTGAAATTTGAAAGTCTCTTTGCCAGTGTTGCTGTACCTGGAGAGTATACAATTGTGGCAATTGCTTGGCATGGGCAAGCATGAAAGTGATCACAAATTCGGCGATGGGAATTGCATGAACTCCCGCCGCATTGGTAAGGGTGATATCGCGTTCTAAATAGAGGGGTGTAAGGATATGATTTACCCCAGCGTTGGTTGCTTGATGCCAACGCAATTGTGGGGCTGCTACCAAGACTTTATGCAAAGCAGTAGATTTGAGAAAAAACCAGCTAAGATAGACTTCGGCATCTGTAGCATCGCTGTCTAGATTGCCTTCGTTATCTACACGCACAACTACTGCCTCTGAGGGTAAATGAGGTAGTAGGTCATCAGCAACCTCTACGGGTAATATAAGTTTCATACTAAACTAGCAATAATACTTATAAGTTTAAGCTGAATTGCAAAGAGTCAAAGCAAAGACAGATAAACATGCAAGTATAGATGAAGCCACATCAGAATTGATCCCCAAAGCTTCCAAACAAGTAAGTTGATCCATCACATCAAGCGTACTGTACTCCTCGACCCAAAAACCTTGTTCATAGGCAAACCTTTTTACATGATCGAGGTTTTCAAAATGATAATTGTTGATAGGGCGATGGGAGACAATACTAGCAGTTTGATTCAGCCTTTGTAAGCCAGGACTAATTTGTCTGAGATGATTTAAGTCATCTTGGGTAGTTAAATCTGGCGTGATCCACACACCACCATGAATTTCCAGTATCTCGCGTAGATTTGCGAACACTTGCTGTTTTTCTGCAAATGTTGTCAGTAAACTGTCTGGCATAAGCCACCATATAAGCAGTAGGACTAATTGTCTCAAAGGAACCTGCTGGAGATTGCATTATTTTTTGTCCTTGTGATCTGCAACCCAATCAGTCAAATTAAAATCTGACTTAGCTAATTTCTGCGACACTAAAAACTTTTTCGTTCCTTCCAATAATTGTATGCCTTTGGCAGGAAGCGGTTCTTCTGGGAATTGTTCAATGGGGAAAGAAGCCTTGACAACATCAAGAGGATACCCCGTTACCTGGGCATGAAATTTGTAGTATGCTTCTGAGTTTGCCTTGATATCTTTAACTGCTGCTTGTTTAATCTGATTCCACTTTTGTGGTAAGTCGGGATGTTTAGCCAGAAAATTTTCGGTGGCGACAGTTACGCTTGTACCTGGTAAGTCAGGATGCTTGATTGCTTCATCAATGACTGGATACCCTTTGGATTTTAACAGTGGCCCTGTTCCTGTAGCAGCTGCGATCGCTGCCACGTCACCCCGTTCTAATGCTGCTTGAGCATCACTAGGTAGTAGATGTACAACTGTCACCTTGTCCTTCAGACCTGATTCTTGCAACAATCCAATCAAATATCTATGTAGGTACGATCCTTTGGAAGTTGCTACCTTCTGTCCTTTCAGTTCTGCTAGAGAACGTGGGCCATTTTTCTTGGCAACTAACCAAGAATTCATTCCCACTTGTTCTTGACCAATCAAGCGAGTGGGAATACCGCTCGCTTTACCAACCAATGCGGGTGTATCGCCATAGATACCCACATCTACTTCCCCTGCAACCAAAGCTTCATTGAGGTTGGGGCCGTTGGGAAAAGAAAGCGTTTTAACTTCTGTGATTCCCAGTTTTTGCAATTCTGGTAGAAGTTTGCCTTGCTGCATAGCCCAACCAGTCGGGCCAGTCGGAGCTTTAGAATTGTTGGTACTAATGAAACCCAGACGCAAGGTGGAAGTATTAGGTGTAACTTCTAGTTTGGGATTGGGTACAGCTTGCGAGACAGTATTATTAGAACTACAAGCAGTACTCAGAAGTAAAAGGCAAGATGCGGCTAGAGTAGATAGTTTGGGGGAGAATGGTTGCGTAGTCATCATGACTCTATTGCAGAAAAGAATCCTAAGCGGCGACAGCCGCCGCTTAGAACTCTAGGTGGAACACGGAAAAGCGCGGAAGGAAAAAGGTGTTTATTCTACTTCATCCGTTTTAGGAGCTGATAAGTAGAATCTTTTTGGGCTGTAGTGGTAAGGTTGCGTCCCCAGCCAATATTGCGGCGATAACTTCCCAAAAGTCCAGCCTCTTTAAGTAAGTCTTCGTCTACCTCAGCTAAAGGTTCAACTTGAGGAGCGACATAGAGTGCATCTACAGGACAGTACAATTCACACATAAAGCAAGTTTGACAGTCGCTTTGTCTGGCAATTTTGGGTGGTGCATCAGGTACTTTGTCGAAAACATTGGTTGGGCAAGCGCTGACGCAGATATTACATTGAATGCACCGCGATTTACTGACTAACTCAATCATGGGGTTTGGGTGGTGGGGAGATGGGGTGATGGGGTGAGAAATAATTGCGATCGTATGGGAAGACTTCTGCTTGAGTAGCTTTGATAATCTCTTCACTGTTAATTTGGCGTTGACTGCCGGATGTAAATCCTGCTTCACCCACAGCCTCAACTTGCCGTTGATTGGTTTGTTTACCTAACTTACGGGCGTATACAGCAGCAGAATGTCCTGCCCAGTATCCAGATGATATAGCCCAAGCGGCGTTGTGACTGCCGCCACCCGTGAACCCGCCACAGATTAATTCTCGTGTGGCTGCATCTCCAGCTGCGTAGAGGCCAGGTACTGAACTTGCACAAGTATAATCAGTAATCCGAATACCACCAGTACCACGCACAGTTCCCTCCAAGCGTAAGGTGACAGGGAAGTGCTGGGTAAAGGGATCGATGCCTGCACGGTCAAAAGGTAAGAAGAAATTAGGCTGGGCTAAACGCATGTGTACGCGCATCTCGTCTGTAGCTTTGTCTAGGATGGCGTAGACTGGTTGAGTTAATAAGGTTTTGGCAATGACGGAACGTCCTTTTTGGGAACCTGCACCAGGAATGGGTGTACCATCTGCATAAGTGAAGGTTGCCCAGTTATAAAATAGGGTTTTGGTTACAGAAGAAAAGGCAGGTGCGATTCCGTAGGCATTGGAAAATTCCATTCCTGACATTTCCGCACCCGCTTCAGCTGCCATAAGGTATCCATCTCCCGTTAACACATTGCACCCTAAGGCTTTGCTTAAAAAAGCACAGCCGCCGGTGGCAATGATGACTGCGTGCGATCGCACAACCCACTTTTGACTAGTCTGGCGGTTAACTCCCGTCGCGCCTGTTACTGCACCCTCTGCATCTACCAATAGTTGCAAAGCCGGACTGTGGTCTAAAATTTTTACCCCTGCCCGTTTTATCTGCTTCCGCATCAAGCGCATGTATTCTGGCCCTTGCAGACTACGTCGATAGGATTTACCCTCCTCATCTACAGGAAAGGGATAGCCCCACTCAGCTAGTAAGTTGACGTTCGCATAAGTCTGATCCAGCACTCGTTGCATCCAATCACGGCTGGATAAAAAACCTCCCATTGCTTCCCGAGAAGCCATTGCTGCTTCTCTTGCTTCCGGTTCTGGCGGCACATACCACACACCGTTACCTGATGCTGCTGCACAGCCACTAGTTCCACAGTAACCCTTATCTACCAAAATAACCTTGCTACCAGCAGATGCAGCACTCCAAGCCGCCCAAGTCCCGGCTGGGCCACCACCAATTACCAGCACATGACAGAGCAAATTTTGGTCGAAATCAGTAGTAGATGAATCACCTGAATACAACTGGTTGTTACTCATTGAATTCCTCGCTGCAATATTAATGCTTGCGTAAACAGAAAAGCTTCAAAGACAGTGCAGTAATTGCACTTAAATCAATAACTACAAAATTGAAAAAAGGATGAAATTGCTACAGCTTCATTGACGTTTGGTTTAAAATAGCGTTGTCCAAAACCAGGGAACAAAGCTATGCGTGTATTTTCTGGTTTTTGATCGCCAATATATTTTCCAGTTAAGAAACCAAATCCTAAAGGACTGTAAGCTAGTAAGCCAATGTTTGTATATCGAGAAACTTCTGCTAAAGCAGAATCAAACACCCGGTTTAGCAAATTATAAGCATTTTGGATGGAAACAACTTTAGGCAATCCTAGCTGTTGGGCAATACGAATAAATTCACTTACTCCCCAGGGAGTTTCATTACTCAAACCGAGATAGCGAATTTTACCTGCTTTTATCACATCAGCAAAAGCTTCTAATTGTTCAGCTATACTTACAGTTTCTCGCTCAAATTGAGGATTATATTCAGTCTGTCCAAAAGTCGGCACATAGCGATCTGGCCAATGAATTTGGTACAAGTCTATGTAATCTGTTTGTAATCTTTTGAGACTATCATCCACTGCCTGTTTGATATTATCACGATCAATTTTGATATGTCCTCCACGTAACCATTTGAAAGGACGACCGGGACCTGCAATTTTTGTGGCAATGATGAGTTTGTCACGTTGTTGTTTTTTCAACCATTCCCCGATATAAGCTTCTGTTCTCCCTTGAGTTTCGCCACGAGGTGGTACTGGATACATCTCCGCAGTATCTATGAAATTGATTCCTTGGGCAATGGCATAGTCTAGTTGTTGATGGGCTTGTGCAATCGTATTTTGATGCCCATAAGTCATTGTTCCTAGACAAATTTCTGAAACTCTAAGGTCACTCTCACCTAGCTGATTGTACTTCATATGCTGTCATAACTTCTCTTAATTACATTTACCTACAAAACTTACAAATATGTCACAAACAATTAAATACAGTAAATCTATCGATTTTTAGTATTTTGTGCTAAAAAGTGTATGTTAGCAGACATCGTTTCCACATACAAGCAGATTTTTTTAATTCTTAATTTGGAATGAATGTAGCCAAAAATACTTATTTACTACAGTTTTTGTGAAATGCTGCTATCTAGTAAGATTTTTAATACGCTAAATCTACCGAATAACCGTACTTTGTTGACTCAGATTGTTTGGTTGCTGCCAAAAGCTTTTCCCTTATCCCTAATATTCATTCCCATTACAAACAACCTTTTGTAGAAAAATCTTTCAGAATTTCGATGTTATCTGGCTGATGTGTGCGGAATGACAAAAGATTTTGTACCAGACCGATTACGTGTTTCTATCAAGATGAAAAAGACTGTTTGGAAATTATTATTGACTTTACCCATGTTTTTAGTGCTGCTTTTGTTAGCAGCGGGTGCAAAAACTCTTGCTCAAGAAACAGCACAAACTACTCCACAACCATCACCACAGCCAACGATTGACTCACCAATCACATCAGTATCTGAACTTTCCGATGTACAACCCACAGACTGGGCTTTTTCTGCCCTCCAGTCATTGGTAGAACGGTATGGATGTATTGTTGGCTATCCTGACAAAACTTATCGCGGGAATCGTCCCCTCAGTCGCTATGAATTTGCTGCGGGATTAAATGCTTGTTTAGATCAAATCAATCAACTGATTGCATCTTCGACAGCAGATTTGGTAACTAGAGAAGATTTAGCTACACTGCAAAGACTGACAGAGGAATTTGGCCCGGAATTAGCTCAACTACGCGGAAGGGTAGATAATCTAGAAGCTAGAACAGTGGAAGTAGAAGCTAATCAGTTTTCTACTACCACCAAATTAGTTGGTGATGTGGTTTTCTTGGTAGCTGATACCTTTGGCGATCGCGCTAACAATACTTCCGCTGATGATACCAGCGATGAAACTAACACCATTTTTTCTTACCGTGCTAGGTTATCCTTCCAAACCAGCTTTACTGGCAAAGACCAACTCAACACTGATTTAATAGCAAGCAATCTTCCTAACTTAATCGCAGAAACGGGAACTCACATGACCCGTTTTGCCCTTGATAGGTCGGCTAGATTTGAAGACAACGACCTTTATCTTGCTAACTTGTATTATCGTTTCCCAATCGGTGACAAAGTTACTGTTTGGCTAGGTGCAAGGACGCTGAATTTTCCTATTTATGTGCCAACACTAAACCCCTTGAATGGTAATCTCTTACAAGGGGGTATATCTCGATTTGGACAATTCAACCCGACTGTATACCGACCCGGTTTTGATGGTGCAGGGGCAGCTTTTGCTTATAAATTTAGTGATCAATTTCAACTACACGCAGCTTACATAGCAGATGGTTTTGCAGCTAGTCAACCCAGCGGAGGGCTTTTTAATAATAGCTCTCAAGCGATTATCTCTCAGCTGACGATCTCACCTAGTAAGAATTTAGATATAGGGCTGACTTACACTCACAAATACTATCCTACTAATTCTGGTAATAATCTCACTGGCGGGACGGGTAGTGCTTTTGCTAGAAATCCTTTTCTCCAAAATGCCACTACATCAGATAACTTTGGACTGCAATTTAATTGGAAACTTGCTGAAAAGTTTAATTTGGGTGGATGGTTTGGTTATACCCTTGCTTATCAACAAGATAATGGTGATAGTAATGCGACTATTATTAATGGTGCGCTTACTTTTGCATTTCCAGACTTGTTTAAAGAGGGTAATGTGGGTGGAATAACAGTTGGTATACCACCGAAAGTTACTAGCAATAACTTCAGAGTAGCTGGACAAAGACGAGAAGATCCAGATACATCTTTACACATCGAAGCATTTTATCGTTTTCGTGTGAGCGATCGCATTAGCATTACTCCAGATTTCTATGTGATTACCGCGCCAGAACACAATAGTGCAAACGACCTGATTTGGGTAGGCGCTGTCCGCACTACCTTTACTTTTTAGTTAGTCAATGGTCAATTGTTAGTAGTTAGTAGTTAGTAGTTACTTATTCTTTAAACTACTTACTCCCCAGACTCCCCACTCTCCCCACCTCCCTTCCAATCTCCAATCCCTATTTTGCAAAGGAATGAATTCTAATGATAAATCTCATTTTTAAACGCTTCATAATTAAAGTAAAGAAATTAAGGTTTTTTAGATTTGCAAACAAAAATAAATTACTATCTTTCGTACCTATTCCGTTCGCCAGGGCTTTTATTATTAGCCTATGTCTCAGCTTATTATTTGCCGCTTGCACAGCGAATAATGCAAGCAATACTACTACTGTATCTGCTAATAATTCAACTCCAACCCAAGCATCAGTACTCAGGTTTGGTTATCAAAAATCGGCAATTCTTTTAAAAACAAAAGGACTTTTAGAAAAACGTCTCCAACCAGAAGGTGTATCTGTAGAATGGATAGAATTTCCTGCTGGCCCACAACTTTTAGAAGCGATGAATGTAGGTAGTATTGACTTTGGTCATACTGGAGAATTACCACCGATTTTTGCCCAAGCAGCAGGAGCAGATATAACTTATGTTGCTGGTATTGCTCCTAATCCGGCTGGTTCGGCGGTTTTGGTTCCTCAGAATTCATCTATCAAAACTATAGCTGACCTTAAAGGCAAAAAAATTGCAGTGCAAAAAGGTTCTAGCGCTCATTATTTGCTAGTACAAATTTTAGAAAAAGCAGGTATCAAATATAGTGAAATTCAACCTATATTTTTACCACCAGCAGATGCCCGTGCCGCATTTGTAAAAAACAGTGTAGATGCTTGGGTAATTTGGGATCCCTTTTATGCAGCGGCAGAGAAAAATGCTAATGCCCGTGTATTAATTACAGGAGAAGGCATTACTAAACAAGGAGGATATTACCTAGCAAGGCGTAAATATGTCACAGAAAATCAGGAGATAATTAAGGCAGTTCTAGAAGAAATCAAAAATTTAGAAGATTGGTCTGATAAAAATCGAGATGAAGTTGCAGCAACTCTTGCACCAGTCTTAAATATTGATTTAGATACCATGAAAAAGGCAACTGCACGCAAACAATTTGGTGTTGTCAAAATCGATGAAAATCTAATTGCAACTCAACAAAAAGTAGCTGACAAATTTTATGAACTGAAATTAATTCCTAAACAGATTGATGTGAAAGAAGTGACGCTCACACCAGAACAATACGCAGCTTTTTCGCCAAAAATATAAAATTAGTTCTTAGTTGATGGTTATTTGTTAGTTGCAAAACTCCAAACAACCAACAACCAACAACTAACAACCAACAATTATGAACGACTTACTTAACCGCCGTTATGGTGTAGGCATATTTGATGCAGATTTTCCTGGAAATGACTGCATTGCAAATCTTTTATCCCACCGTTCAATTCGTGCTTATCTACCCCAAGGTTTACCACCAGGAACACTAGAAATTTTAATTGCAGCAGCACAATCTGCTTCTACTTCCTCGAATCTCCAGACGTGGAGTGTAGTTGCTGTGGAAAGTTCCCAACGCAAGGAACTATTATCACAACTAGCTAATAATCAAGCACATATCCGCCAGTGTCCACTTTTCCTGGTATGGTTGGCAGATTTGGCTAGACTGACACACATTGCTGAGAGTCGGGGACTACCCCATGAAGGTTTAGATTACTTAGAAATGTTTTTGATGGCGGCGATAGATGCAGCATTAGCAGCACAAAATGCTGTCGTAGCGGCGGAATCTCTTGGTTTGGGAACAGTTTATATTGGTGCGTTGCGTAACCATCCAGAAAAGGTGGCAGAAGTTTTGAGTTTACCACCTCATGTTTTTGCTGTGTTTGGTTTATGTGTTGGTTATGCTGATCCCGTAGTGGAAACTGCGGTGAAACCACGTTTACCGCAAGCGGCTGTGTTGCATCGCGAAACGTATAAATTGGAGGAGCAGGAGGAGGCGATCGCATTCTACAATCAAGTGATGAAAGCCTTTTATAATTCCCAAAAGATGAATGTCCCTGGTGATTGGACAGAACACTCAACTAAACGAGTGGCCTTTGCTGAGTCTTTATCAGGACGGGATAGGTTACGAGAAGCATTGAATAATTTGGGATTTGAATTGCGTTAAAAGGTTTTTCAATTTTGCATTTTTTTACAAAATATCCTTGTATTTTCTTTTTAACTATGTAAAACTACTATAAACAATATACGGTTTTCCTACCAATTTACCGTACTTTTAAGTAAAGGATGTCACGCTAGTATACAAGCTTATGGTACAAATACCATGAAAAAGTTTGCTTTATCAGGCTTTTGTGTAAAAGATAAATAGTTTACAAAAGGGGAAAAGTTTCAGTTCACATTCGTTAACCTCGTTCTCTCTAATTACGCACCTTAGAAAAGTAAGTAAAGAAAGTAATTTGATATTGGCAGTTAAATCTATTTCAAAATTGAGCATTCTGTTCACTAAGAGTCAATTTAGTCATATATTGAGAGGTTTTTTCGTATGGAATCTAAAACACGTGGAATGCATTTGAAACTACAAGGATTAAGAAAGTCCTTTGGGACAAAGACGGTTTTACAGGACATTGATTTAGAGCTTCAACCAGGGGAATTTGTTGCTATTGTCGGTCGCAGTGGCTGTGGCAAGAGTACGATGTTACGCCTAATTGCAGGACTAGATGCAGTCAGTGGTGGAAGTGTGTTTTTGAATGGTACATATTCTCATCAGCGAATTAACCCCACTATCCGCATGATGTTTCAGGATGCACGACTCCTACCTTGGCAACGAGTATTGGCAAATGTAGAGTTAGGTTTATTGGGTTCCAATTCCAAAGTTTACGCCAAGCAAACAGCTTTACAAGTATTACGAGCAGTGGGATTAGAAGACCGTGCTAACGAATGGCCGACTGTTCTTTCTGGAGGACAACGCCAACGGGTGGCGTTAGCAAGAGCCTTGGCAAGTAAACCTTCTTTATTGCTGCTAGATGAACCCTTAGGAGCTTTGGACGCACTGACACGCATTGAAATGCAGCAATTGTTAGAGAATTTATGGCAAGAACAGGGGTTTACTGCACTGCTGATTACTCATGATGTGGAAGAAGCAGTAGTACTTGCGGACCGAGTGGTGTTGATTGAAAACGGTCAGATTGGTATGGATGTCAAGATAAATCTCCCACGACCACGACCCAGAGGAGATGCAGAATTTGCCCAGATGGTAGAGAAAATTTTACAGCGCGTCATGGGTAAGCAGGAAAGCGATCGCTCACACGATTATGCTCTGAATTCGGAAGCGGCATAAAAGGATTGGGGTGTGGGGGGTATGAGGAGTGTGAGGAGTGTGAGGAGTAATTATAAAAAAATAACCAACAACCGCTAACCAATCTAGAGACGTGCCATGGCACGTCTGGTACAACAACCAACAACCAACAACCAACAACCAACAACCAACAACCAACAACCAACAACCAACAATCAACAACCAACAACCAACAATCAACAACCAACAAATTATGGTGCAACTATTAGTTAAAGAAGAATCTAAAGATTGGATTGCGATCGCTTCTTCCCTCTCTGCGGAACTTACTACCACAGCAGTAGAAAGGGATACCAAAGCAGGACTTCCAGATGTGGAAATCCAACGACTGCGAGAAAGTGGCTTGTTACCTTTGGTAGTACCAAAAGAATATGGTGGGACTGGTGCAACTTGGATGGAAGCTTTAAAAATTGTTCAGGAACTCTCCAAAGCAGATGGATCGATTGGGCAGTTGTATGGCAATCACCTGAATTTAACAGCTTTGGGTCATGTCTCTGGAACAAGCGAGCAAAAAGAAGGATACTATCGAGAAACCGCCACCCATAACTTATTCTGGGCAAACGCGATCAACACCCGGGACTCTAGGCTAAAAATTACCCCAGATGGTGAACATTTCCGGGTGAATGGTATCAAAAGCTTTGGTACAGGTGTCGCAATTGCAGATCTGCGCGTCTTTTCTGCTGTCCAAGATGGCATAGAAGTGCCTTGGTTATTCGTCATTCCCAATGATAGGGCTGGTGTCGTCTCTGAACAAGACTGGGATAACATCGGTCAAAGACGCACTGATAGCGATACATTCACCTTCCATGATGTCTTGGTAAAAAAAGATGAAATTTTGGGATATCCTCATCCTCCTAATCATCCTTTTAGTACATTTCTTGGAATAATTGCCCAGTTAACCAAAACTTACGTCTATCTAGGTGTTGCTGAAGGGGCGCTGACTGCTGCTAAAGAGTACACTAAAACTCAAACAAGACCTTGGATTACATCGGGAGTAGACAGTGCAAACAAAGACCCTTACATTCTCTATCATTACGGAGAACTGTGGACTCAACTACAAGCAGCAATTGCCTTAAGCGATCGCACCCTTACCCAAGTGCAACAAGCCTGGGAAAAAGAAACTAGCCTGACTGTAGAAGAAAGGGGAGAAGTAGCGATCGCAGTCTTCACAGCCAAAACCTTTGCTACCCGTGTCGGGTTAGAGATCACCAACCGCATCTTTGAAGTCATGGGAACCCGTTCTACAGCCAGTAAATACGGCTTCGACCGTTACTGGCGGGATCTACGTACCTTTACCCTACACGACCCTGTAGATTACAAACTTCGAGATATCGGCAACTGGGTACTCAACCAAGAATTACCTCTCATCACCCAATATTCCTAAATTCCAAGTTTTCGCCACAGTAGACTCCTCTCATCTCAAGGTGGGTAAATCCCACCTTACTTCCTAATACCAATTTAATGTGAAGCCGTACTAAATGAGTAACCCTCCACCTTGGCTTTCTTGGCGTTCTTGGCGGTTCATTTTTTATATTCTGTGCATCTTCATAAATAATTGGTATAAGTAATAAAGCTCAATTTTGAAATTAAGAAATTCTCAATATACATCAATAAATAAAACCATCAAACCAAACTTAAACAGGTAGTATTGTTTCAAATTTGTGAAACAATTAACTATTTTTTCAAACTCACATCTACAATTTAAAATCCAAAAATTTTTTCAAAGGTGAGCTAACAAATGCAAGATTTGCGAGATAAATTTCCATTCTGGAAACACCGACGTCTGACTCGTCGTTCTACATTGTTTGCTCTTGGTTATAGCCTAGTACTATCTACCACACTATTTAGTTGCAGTACCCCCCAGAATAATTCCCAGCAACCCACAGGTTCATCAGCATCTAATACAGCGAATACTGCAAGTACATCTAATACATCTAGTAGTAATCAAAAAGTCATCAGAATCGTACGTTCTAAACAACTTACAGCCCTTGCTGTGTTGGAACAAAAAGGTACTCTTGCCAAAAGATTAGAACCTCTTGGTTATAAAGTAGAGTGGCCTGAATTTGCTGCTGGCCCACAACAATTAGAAGCCCTAAACGCAGGTGGACTTGATATTGCTTCTACTGCTGAATCACCTCCTGTGTTTGCTCAAGCAGCTGGAACACCTCTTGTATATCTAGCTGCTAACAGCTCTGATGGTAGAGCAGTTTCACTATTAGTTCCTACTAATTCAACTGTCAAAAGTGTCAAAGACTTAAAAGGTAAAAAAATTGCTTCCCAAAAAGCATCTATTGGTCATTACCTCATAGTTAAAGCATTAGAAAAAGAAGGTCTAAAACTCAGTGATATTAACCCAGTTTACCTACCACCTCCAGACGCAAATGTTGCCTTTAGTCAAGGAAAAGTAGACGCTTGGTTTATCTGGGAACCATTTGTTACTAGAAATGTGCAAAACAAAGTTGGACGTGTTTTGATCGATGGTGGAAATTTGCGCGATACAAATAACTTTTTATCCACAACACGCAAGTTTTATCAAGAAAATACTGAAGTGATTAAAGTATTTTTGGAAGAATTACAAAAAGCACAAGTTTGGGCAAGGAATAATCCCAAAGAACTGGCACAATTGCTTGCACCAGTAACTCAGCTTGATCCACCTACCTTGGAAATAATGCACGAGAAATATGATTTTGCATTAGTACCAATTACTGAACAAATAATTAATAAACAACAACAAGTTGCAGATATGTGGTACAACCTCAAACTTATACCCAGGCAAGTGAATGTTAGGGATGGATTCTTAACTCCTGAACAATACGCCGAAATTACTCCAAAAGAGGTGCTTGCTCAAAAATAGTCATGTAGGAATTTTGGATGTTAAATCAACTACTGTTAAACATTCCAATTACTACAGCATCGCCAGTTTTAAATTCTTTTGCTGTAATAGCAATCAATTGAATCGATTGCTATTACAGCCAGTACTTCATAAACATGATTCATTAAGTTCACAAAATCCTATGAAAATTATCTCCTCTTCCCGTGTAAATTTTAATTCGAGGCATACGATGAAAAAAAATAAACTCCAGTTTAAGTTCTTAAAGAATCGTCATATTCAGTCACTTATACCTTGGACTGTACCCATATCGATACTTGTTGTGTGGCAATTATTATCTTCTATTGGCTTAATTCCCACAAGAATTTTGCCTGCCCCTCTCAGTGTATTCAGTGCTGCGATTGAATTAGCTAAAACAGGTGAACTCTTTAGAAATATTACCATTAGTGCCACACGAGCTATTACGGGTTTTTTAGTTGGGGGAAGTATTGGGTTTGGTTTAGGTTTACTTAATGGCATTTCTCCCATTGCCGAAAAATTGTTAGATACATCTATCCAGATGTTACGTAATATTCCAAACTTAGCTTTAATTCCTCTGGTAATTTTATGGTTTGGGATCGGTGATGAAGCGAGATTATTTCTTGTATCTTTAGGGGTAATGTTTCCCATCTATTTAAATACTTTTCACGGCATTCGTAGCGTTGATCCCGGCTTAATTGAGATGGGAAAAATTTATGGTTTAAGTGCTTGGGGTTTGTTTTGGCGAATTATTTTACCAGGGGCAATGTCTTCTATTTTAGTGGGTGTGCGTTTTTCTCTAGGGATTATGTGGTTAACACTTATCGTCGCTGAAACGATCGCTGCTGATTCTGGTATTGGTTATATGGCAATGAACGCTAGAGAATTTATGCAAACTGATGTCGTAGTTTTAAGTATTTTATTATACGCACTATTTGGAAAATTAGCGGATGTCGTTGCCAGAGGATTAGAAAACTACTGGTTGCAGTGGAATCCCAATTATGTAAAAGGCTAGGGTGAGGTTGTTTTGACGAATCGGGATGATTCGTTATATAATCTACTATAAGTTTATCGATTTACCGGTTTTTAAATTTAAGGAAGCAATCAAAATGACATTAGCCCAGACTATCCACAAGACTAAAAGGGTTAATAATTATGACTTATGGAAGTTACCAAAACAAGGTAGTGCATTGATCGCGCGGCTATGGTGGCACACTAAAGCATATACGACAGTTTTTGGCATTATGCTGTTGACCTTTGCCAGCTTAGGCTTTTTATACATCCATTGGTCAGGGCGGAAAATAACACAAGTTTCCAAGCATCACACTGTTGTAGAACAAGAATGACTATCTTACCAAAACTGCGTGCTGTATCCTACTTAGCCCCCAATTGGTTCGGATTCTACCAAGCGATTACAACTTATCTAAGTCGTGTTTTAGGATTAGAAATAAAGCTACACCAAGGAGAATGCGACCCTCTGGAAGATCCGCTACTATTGCAAGACCAAATAGACTTAGCATTTATTTGTGGATTACCGCTAATTCGCTACTGTCAGGTGGTTTCAGACCAATTGCAGACATTGGTTGCCCCTGTAATGCAATCATCTCGATATTACAACCGCCCTATTTACTTTGCAGATGTGATTGTCAATGCTGATAGCAATATAAAAGCATTTGCAGATTTGGCAGGAAAAACCCTATGTTATAACGACCTTGGTTCTAACAGTGGTTATAATTTGCTGCGCTACAAGTTACTTCAAGAAAGATATCCCTTAGATTTTTTTGGCAAGACGATACAATCAGGATCTCATCAACGTTCCATTCGCTGGATAACTGAGGGATTGGCAGACTTTGCAGCGATTGACAGTGTAGTTTTAGAACAAGAATTACGCGACTTTCCCGAATTATCAAAAAATTTGCGTGTGATAGAAGTACTTGGTCCATCTCCTATGCCACCGTTGGTAGTAGCACAGCGTTTAGGTAAACCTTTGATTGGGCAGATGCAATTAGCATTATTGCAAGCAGATGCGAAACTGCAAAAGTCAATGAAACAAGTAGGAGTTAAGCGTTTTGCCACAGTGGAATTAGAAGACTATAAAGTACTGGGGCAGATTTACAGCGAGTTTTGGAAATTGACTACAGATGTACACAGATGAATCATCGGTGTGTATCTGTGTTTATCTGTGTTCGTTATTATCATCAGACTGTTTTTTTGCAAAAACTCCATACTCAAAAAATGCGAGTTTAGTTCATTCATATTTAGACGTAACTTGAGAAATTGATCATCCAACTTCAATACAGAGTTGAAATCATGGATATTAAGTTTGCCTACTGGGTTCCTAATGTTAGTGGGGGATTAGTAGTCAGTAAAATTCCCCAACGTACAGATTGGACTTTCGATTACAACGCTCAACTAGCTCAAACAGCTGAACAAGTTGGATTTGATTATGCTTTAGCCCAAGCTCGGTTTATTGCTAGCTATGGTGCAGAATATCAGTTAGAAGCACTTTCGACTGTGGCAGCTTTAGCACCAGTTACCGAACGCTTAAAATTGATTGCTGCTGTTCATCCAGGACTGTGGCATCCAGGGGTGGTTGCCAAGATGGGGGCGACAATTGATTTTATTTCCAATGGTCGCTTCTGCTTGAATGTCGTTAGTGGTTGGTTTAAAGACGAGTTCACAATTTATGGCGAACCTTGGTTAGATCATGACGAACGCTACCGTCGTTCCGAGGAATTTATTCGTGTCCTGAAAGGGATGTGGACAGAAGATGAATTCCACTTCAAAGGCGACTTTTATCGCATTAACGGTGGTTGGGTAAAGCCTAGACCAGTCAATCAGAATCCTCATCCAGAAATATTTCAAGGTGGAAACTCAAAAGCGGCACGACGCATGGCATCCCGCGTATCTGACTGGTATTTCATGAATGGCAATACTATCGACGGTGTGCGGCAACAGATTCAGGAAGTATCGGCTCTAGCACGTCAAGAAGGACGTAGAGTAAAGTTTGGACTAAATGCTTTTATCTTGGTAAGAGATACTGAAGCCGAAGCCCATGCTGTACTGCAAGAGATTATTGCTCAGGCCGATAAAGAAGCTGTTGAAGGCTTTGGAGCAGCAGTCAAACATGCAGGAGCATCCACTCGTGAACGTCAGGGAATGTGGGCAAATTCTAACTTTGAAGACTTAGTACAGTACAACGATGGCTTCAGAACAGGCTTGATTGGGACAGCCCAACAGGTAGCCGATCGCATTCGTCAGTACTATGAAGTCGGAGTGGATTTAATTCTCGGTGGTTTTCTCCACTATAGCGATGATCTACCTGCATTCGGTCACACAGTCATTCCTTTGGTGCGAGAAATTGAAGCACATCGTCGCATATCTGACGAGTTAGTAACTGTGTGAGTGAGCTTTATTCGCACACAAAAAACACACAAACCAGGAAGACAAAATTATGACAACTGCAATTAGTACTGAGCAACAAGCCCATGTAATTACTAGTGATGCAGAAGCGATCGCGATCGCTCACCAATTAGCAGCTGAATTTGCCAAGGGAGATTCTGAGCGCGATCAACAGCGACGTTTACCCTATGAAGAGGTGAAAAAGTTTTCTACTAGTGGTCTGTGGGGTATCACAGTTCCCAAAGAGTATGGTGGTGCATTTGTATCTACTGCTACCTTAGCAGAAGTTATCAAAATTATCTCCCAAGCAGATCCCAGCCTTGGGCAAATTCCCCAAAATCACCTGTATATGGTAGAAGCCATCCGGCTAGATGGCACAGAAGAACAGAAGCGCTTTTTCTTTGATGCAAGAGTTTAACTACGATCGCCATTGGCGCAATGCCAGAGCGCATACATTACACGATCCCGTGCGTTGGAAATACTACGCAGTCGGGAACTACTTCCTAAACAACGTCAATCCACCCCGTCATCCTTGGTTGTAAAAGGATTTTTATGCCTAAAAACAGTCGCAAAACCAAAGTTTTACAGCATCCTACCCAAGTAGCTACAAAGCAGAATCCAGTAGCTGTTCAAGAAAAGAAAACGGTGACTAACTCCTGGTTAGAAGTGCCTGACGAAGCAACTCTACCACCACAAGTACAAGCACTCTTCCAAGAACAACGCGATCGCTATGGCTTTGTGCATAGCTTCTTCCTTGGCTATTCACTCAACCCCGAACATCTGCTACTTTGGTTCAACTACTATAATGCCTTGATGTATGGCAAGGGAGAACTTTCACCCAAAGAACGGGAGATCATAGCCATTGTATCTTCAGCAGCAAATCACTGTGAGTCTTGCGTGATTACTCACAAAGCTCATCTACGAGAGGTAATTAAAGATCCGGTATTCCCTGACGCGCTGGCACGTAACCATCAGGAAGTTGAACTGACACAACGGGAACTTGCTCTGGTGGAGTTTGCGATCAAAATTAACCAGAATGCCAATGAACTTTCTCCTGAAGATCTCAAGCCATTACGTCAGGTAGGACTTTCTGATCGGGCAATTTTGGAAGCCGGTGAAATTGCCGCTCAATTCAGTCTTTCCAATCGGTTGACAAAGGCGTTTGGCTGGAAGGTAAGCAGTGAATATGACAAACTATATCGCTGATTCTTCTTGAGCTTTGTGGGTGTGGCGAATCCCTGTCAAGGTGGATAGAAAACCAACCCAAGTATCAACTTTGTGTCTTAGTGTCTTGGTGTTTCAAAAAGTATTTTTCACCACTAAGGCACTAAGACACCAAGAAAACTCAGGATCTTGACGCTCCATCCCTGCAAAGCATATCGCCAAGTGGGGTATTTTTTCTATACATAATTTGACTATTTAAGCAAATAACTTAATGATTAATTGCTCAATTAGTAACAAAAGATAAAGGCAAATAAGAACTCTTGTTCTACTGCTCTATAATACTTTAGATTACGGTATCCCGCTCAAAATGCCGTAGATTTAGGGGGAAAGTTTGATGAGTAAGTCGCAACATCCGCTACAATTTGGAGCTTACCGAATTGAGCGAATACAGGCTTATGTTGTGAAAGCTTGGCAGGCTGTGCAAGTTTCGTATCACCGAATAATTAGAAGTTGGTTCAATGGAAGCTCTGTGCAAAGATTTGCCTGTCTATTTCTAGTAGGCGTAGCTTTGAGTATGGCAGTTGCTGCCTGTGGAAGTAGTTCAGCTACCAAGCCTGATGTCAAGCTTAGGCTGGTTTCCTACTCTGTAACTAAAGCTGCTCATGACCAGATTATTCCCAAATTTGTGGAAAAGTGGAAGAAGGAGCATAACCAAAACGTCACTTTTGAGCAGAGTTATGGAGGTTCTGGCACTCAAACGGCTGCTGTGATTGCAGGTTCGCAAGAAGCAGATATCGTACACTTGGCACTTCCCCTAGATGTCAGCAAAATTCAACAAGCAGGGTTGATTAAATCAGGTTGGGAAATTAAAGCTCCGAGAAATGGTGTTGTCACGAGATCCGTAGCCGCAATAGTAACCCGCGAGGGTAATCCCAAAGGGATCAAGACTTGGGAAGATTTAGCAAAAAATGACGTGAAACTGATTGCTGCTAATCCGAAAACTTCTGGTATTGCGATTTGGGAATTCTTGGCTTTATGGGGATCGGTGACTCAAACAGGAGGTGACGAAGCAACAGCATTAGATTATGTCACCAAAGTTTATAAGAACACGCCTGTATTAACAAAAGATGCTCGTGAAGCTAGTGATTTATTTTTCCAAAAGGGTCAAGGAGATGTCTTAATTAATTATGAGAATGAGGTAATTTTGGCGGAACAGAATGGGGCAAAACTACCTTATGTAATACCACAAGTAAATATTTCCATTGACAACCCTGTAACTATAGTTGATAAATACGTTGATAAGCACGGCACGAGAGAAGTTGCACAAGCATTTGTTGATTTTCTTTACTCCACAGAAGCCCAACGCGAGTTTGCCAAATTAGGATATCGTTCTGTTAATCCTACTGTTAGTCAAGAAGTGGTAAAACAATATCCCCAAATTCAAACTTTATTCACGGCTCTAGATTTAGGGGGTTGGGATAATATTCAGAAAAAGTTTTTTGGAGATGGGGCAATTTTTGACAAGGTTCAAGCTGCTAAGAAAGCGTGAGAAGGCAGAAGGGTGTAAATGCAGTTTTGTTTTGTAAATTTAATATTAGCTACTAGCATATGAAGCTTTATAAGAGATTTCAGGGTAAATTTTTTCTGGCATTTTTGATGCTTATTAGCTACGGTGTCACTGGTTGCGATCGCGCTCAAGAAGAGAAAAGCCAAGTGAGTATTGATGGTGCAGCGGTAGGTTTTCCTATTTCTCTAGCAGTAGCAGAAGAATACGAGAAGGTTAAACCAGAAGCTAAAGTGAGCGTTGCTTCCAGTGGTACTGGTGGTGGAATCAGTAAGTTTTGCGCTGGCGATATTGATATTGTTGGCGCTTCTCGTACTATTAAAGATGAAGAAATCGCCAGATGTAAAAGTAAGAATATTGAATTTGTCGAGTTGCCTATAGGCTTAGATGGAATTGCTGTGATCGCCAACCGTCAAAATAACTTTGCTAAGTGTTTAACTATTAAAGAACTTGACAAGATATGGAGTGCCAAATCAGATGGCAAAATATTGAGTTGGAATCAAATTAATCCCAACTTTCCTGACAAACCACTGAAACTTTATGCTCCTGCTTCTGATACGGGAACGTTTGATTATTTTACCCAAGCTGTTACCAAAAAAGCCAAAAATGGTCGTACAGACTACACTCCTAGCCACAATCAAAATCTGCTTGTTCAAGGAGTAGCGGGAGAACCATCAGCTTTAGGATATGTCGGGATCTCTTACTACATTCAAAACCAAGACAAACTCAATTTAGTTGGGGTTAAAGGCCCCACAGGAAAGTGTGAAAAACCAGTGCCAATAGATAATGTTGTGAAGAATATCTACACACCATTGTCTCGTCCCCTCTTCATCTATGTCAGTAAAAAATCCATGGATACCAAGCCAGCAGTCAAAGAATTTGTAGATTTTTATTTAGAAAATTCTTGGAAGTGGGTAGATAGTGTTGGTTATGTAGCGCTACCAGATGAAGCTTATGTCAAGACAAAACGAAAGTTTGCTGCTGGTGAAACTGGTACAAAATTCAAAAAAGCAAAACCGGGTGAGCCAATTACAAACTTTATTTAAGTTGTAGGGTGTGTTGTCGCACAGCACAACGCACCATCCTAGATTCCGGTGCGTTAGGACTAATGTCCATAACGCACCCTACCCAAATCTACTTTGTTTAAAAGGCACTCATGTGATAAATCACACAACCAGGGCATGAAAATTTAACTCTTCCTACACCCTTACACCCCCACACCCTTTTTCAAGACACAGGGCAGTCCTAATGAAAAAAATTCACCACCAATCATGAAAGTTTCTTCTCCCCTACACCCTCACACCCACTTTCAAGTCAGAAGGTATAAAAATTATGACAAGTATAAATCCTCAAAATGGTTTTTATCAAAATTCTAGGCATTCACTAGAGAAACATCCATCTGAAGATATCCAAGACAAGATTGTTGGAGCAATTTTATTTTGTTGTGCTTTAGTTTCTGTGCTGACTACCTTTGGGATTGTTGTAATTATCTTTCAGGTGGCATTTGAGTTTTTCCAAAAAGTTTCGCTTGCCCAATTCTTTCTTGATACTAAATGGACACCTCTATTTGCAGAACAGCATTTTGGCATTTGGCCTCTGATTAATGGCACTTTTTTAACTACAGTTATTGCAATGGCAGTTGCTATTCCTTTGGGTTTATCTTCTGCTATTTATTTAAGTGAATATGCCCAACCCAAAGTAGCAGCAATTTTACGCCCAGCCGTGGAACTTTTGGCAGGAATACCCACGGTTGTCTATGGTTACTTTGCGCTGTTGTTTGTCACACCATTGCTGCGGAATTTTATCCCTCTGGAAATTTTCAATGCTTTGAGTGCGGGGTTAATGATGGGGATCATGATTACTCCTACAGTTGGTTCCATTAGTTTAGATGCGATTCGCTCAGTTCCACGTTCTTTGCGAGAAGGGGCTTACGCTTTGGGCATAACCAAACTGGAAGCCATTTTTAAAGTTGTTCTGCCAGCTGCTCTTTCTGGAATTACAGCCTCGATTATTTTGGGTATTTCTCGCGCTGTTGGTGAAACGATGACTGTTCTCATCGCCGCCGGACAACAGCCAAAACTGACTGTTAATTTTGCAGAGTCAGTAGAAACGATGACAGCTTATATGGCGCAAATTTCTGGTGGGGATAGTCCGCGTGGTAGTCTCAATTTTCAAACTCTATATGCTGTAGGTGCTGTTTTGTTTATGATTACCTTGATTTTGAATATTGTCAGTTATTGGATTTCTAATCGCTTTAAAGAAAAATACGAGTAAATAGGCATGGCTACAATTTATCCCAGAGATGATTCTCAATTTCCTGCAACAGAATTTACTGATAATGTTGACAAGAGAGAAAATATAGGAAAAGTTTTTGAAATACTTTTTTTGTTAGGATTGCTGATAGGTTTATTTGTCCTAGCGTTGTTACTATTTGATGTTTTAAGAGATGGATTAGGTAGATTTTTATCACCTGGCTTTTTGACTGAAACTCCTTCTCGTTTTCCCGATCAAGGTGGTATCCGTCCTGCTATTGTTAGCAGCGTTCTTTTGGGAATAATCGTCATTTTGATAACTGTACCGATTGGCGTAGGAGCAGCTTTATATCTTGAAGAATACGCACCTAAAATCTGGTGGACAGCGATTATTGAGATTAATATTAGCAATCTAGCAGGAGTACCTTCTATTGTCTATGGATTGTTGGGTTTAGGAGTTTTCAATTATTTACTTGGGTTTGGTCCGACTCTGATTTCCGGGGCATTGACTTTATCTTTGTTGTCTTTACCAGTAATTATTGTGACAGCGAGAGAAGCTATTCGCGCAGTTTCTGATTCTCTGAGATACGCTTCTTACGGCTTAGGTGTTACTAAATGGCAAACAGTTAGCAATCATGTCATACCCTATGCTATTCCCGGTATCCTTACAGGAGTAATTATTTCTGTATCTCGTGCCATTGGTGATGCAGCATCTTTGATTGTGGTGGGTGCTGTAGGTTTCCTCACCTTTAACCCTGGTTTGTTCCAGAGATTTATGGCATTGCCCATTCAAATTTACAGTTACATCACTCGTCCAGAACCAGGTTTTGTCAATGCAGCAGCAGCAACAATTATTGTTTTAATACTCTTGGTTTTGGCTTTAAATGGTTTAGCAATCTATATTCGTCAACGCTTCTATCATTAGACGGAAGGACAAATAAACAGTTAATTGCATAATTATTAACTGTCTAAATCCAGTTTTTATACATATTTGGAGACTAATTAAAATGAATTATCATAATAGTAGAAGTCAATTAGATGCCACATTTAACCAACAAGATGATGCTGTGTTTGATGTTGAAGGGGTGAAGGTTTATTACGCTGGATTTTTGGCACTTCTAGATGTCTATTTGAGAATTCCTCAAAAACAAATTACCGCTTTTATTGGCCCTTCAGGATGTGGTAAAAGTACCTTACTACGATGCTTTAACCGCATGAATGATTTAATTCCTGGAGCAAAGGTAGAAGGTAGATTGATTTACCGCGATCGCAATATTTATGATCCTAAAATCAATTCTGTAAAATTACGCCGACAAGTAGGAATGGTTTTTCAAAGACCAAATCCTTTCCCTAAGTCAATATACGAAAATATTGCCTTTGGGCCACGTTCTAATGGTTACAAGGGTAATCTTGATGAATTAGTGGAAAATTCCCTCAAACGTGCTGCTATTTGGGATGAAGTCAAAGACAAGCTGAAAGCAAAGGGTACAGCTTTATCTGGTGGACAACAGCAACGGCTGTGTATTGCGCGGGCGATCGCTATGAAGCCAGATGTATTATTAATGGATGAACCATGTTCTGCTCTCGACCCGATTTCTACCCGTCAAGTAGAAGAACTCTGCATGGAACTTAAGGAGCAGTACACCATTATCATGGTGACTCACAATATGCAACAAGCTTCAAGGATTGCAGATTGGACGGCGTTTTTCAATACAGAGATTGATGAACAGGGCAAACGTCGCGGTAAATTAGTCGAGTTCAGTCCTACAGAACAAATGTTCAGTACTCCTACAACTAAAGAAGCTGAGGAGTATATCAGTGGACGTTTCGGTTAACTCCAACACAATCACATCAAGCTGTGATTCCATAAATCCAATTCTGCTTTTCTGCCAGCAATAGCGCATCTTGATAAACCTGCTTAAACAAAACTCGCTGGGCATGACTACCACCAATCTCATGCAAGCGTGGTAAAACAGGTTTGAGTTGCGTTATTGCTGTATTAAAATCACCTTTGGCATGAGCAACCATTCCCCTAGCTGCGGGAATTGCTACTTCTATCCAGCCTTGTCGTAAGAAAGGATTTACACTGAGGGCGTGTTGTTCGATACTGTGTAACATTTGGTTTACCCAATTCGTAAATCCAGCCTTAGCTATTGCATAGACGTAATGCAGGTCTTGAAAAGGAAGAGCATGTTCATGAATACGAGGGTAAAGATAAGCACTGATTTCTTGCCAGCGACTACCCACATTCACACCGCGTAACTCTAACCTTAATAGAAGTGAAATTGCTCCGACTTGGTCTTTGGGCGATCGCTTGTTGGCACATCCCCAAATATGGATATCATAGAGTGACAAAACTTTCTCTATGTCACCTCGTTCTAGATAATACAGGGCAACATGCCACCAGTTATGGGTATACAGCATTGAGTTACAGTTATCCCAAGTATCAGCAAAACTCTCCATCCAAGCGATACCTTCCTCCACTCGCCCTTGAGTTTCCAAAACATGGGCAACGGCATGATGCGCCCAAGGATTGTAGCGATTCATAGCTGTTGCCTTACGTGCCATTGCTTCTGCCGCTGCTAGTTGATGGCATTGTTCTAAACCAAACGCAACCATACCATATAAATAATGGTGTTCAGGATTGGCAGGTAGAACCTTTTGGGCAATTTGCAACAATCTTTCTTTATCACCCAAATAAAAATAGTGATACTGTCCCTGCTGTACAGATATCAAGTCTTGGGGAAACTTGTTGGTAATCTCTTCGTGGAGGGCGATCGCTACATCAATTTCTTTGTTTGCCCAAGCTAAAATTGCTTGCACATATAACTGTTCTCTGTTGGTAATCTTAGCTGAATTCTTTTGTGCTGTTTGCAAGTGGGGTTGGGCTTGCTGCCAAGCTATCTTGTTTTCCTGGGAAAGATAATAAGCAGCAGCATAGGCATGGGCTAAAGCACAAGTTGGATCTGCTGTGATTGCTTGCAAAATCGCTATTTCTGCATCTTTGCCATAAAAAAGTGCTTGATCTATGAAGCGGTTAATGGCTGCGATCGCATCTGGTGAATCGGTTGTGACTAGTAGTTCTTGTGAATCTTTTAGCATTATTAATTCCTCACACCAAAAATCCCCGCAGACTGAAATTCTGAGACTATGCAGGCTAAGTAATAAACTCCGCATCAGCAGACTTTGTTTGTATAGCTGAGATTTCTAATCACCAGAATTTAAGTACTGTAATTCGGTCGGAATAGTGGATTTAATATTGAGTATGTCACACCATTCCAAAAATAACAACAAATTAAATACTGTAAATTGATAGATAAACAGTATTTAGTTTTGTAAAGGTATTGCGTTAACTTAGTTACCTGTGCGATACTCTGAAGGTAAATAAAATCATACGGTATACCGATAGATTTGCCGTAAATATAGAGTAAAGAAATTTTGCAGCGACTCTAAATATATATCATGCAGCTACTTTGGTTTATTCCGACTCACGGAGAAGGGCGCTATCTTGGTACTGCCATAGGAGGACGGGCAGTCAACTTTGATTACTGGCGGCAGATTGCCCAAGCCGTAGATCATTTGGGTTTTACGGGTGCATTACTACCTACAGGTCGTTCTTGTGAAGATGCCTGGATTTTGGCTTCTACCTTGGTAACACATACTAAAAGAATGCGATTTTTGGTAGCGATTCGTCCAGGGTTGATGTCGCCAGGGGTAGCGGCACGGATGGCAGCAACGTTTGATCGCATATCTGGTGGTAGATTGTTGATTAACGTCGTCACGGGTGGTGATCCTGTGGAATTGGCAGGGGATGGCTTGCATCTTTCCCATGATGATCGCTATGAATTAACAGATGAATTTTTGACGGTGTGGCGGCAGATTGCAGCAGGGGAAATTGCCGACTTCCAGGGAGATTATCTCAATATTCAAGGTGGTAAGCTGTTATTTCCAACAGTACAGAAACCGCATCCACCATTGTGGTTTGGCGGTTCTTCACCCATCGCCCAGCAGATTGCAGCTAAACATGTAGATGTATACTTAACTTGGGGTGAACCACCAGAACAAGTTGCCGAAAAAATTGCTTCGGTGCGACGACTGGCAGAAGCAGAAGGCAGAACATTACGCTTTGGTATTCGCCTCCACGTGATTGTCCGGGAAACCGAAAGTCAAGCATGGGATGCAGCCAATGATTTGATTCGCTACGTAGATGATGAAGCGATCGCCAAAGCCCAACAAGCTTACTCACGCATGGACTCGGAAGGACAACGCCGGATGCGAGACTTACACAACGGCAGTCGGGAAGCTTTGGAAATCAGCCCAAATTTGTGGGCAGGGATTGGTTTAGTGCGGGGTGGTGCCGGGACTGCTTTAGTTGGTGATCCTGATACTGTTGCCAAGAGAATGCTGGAGTATACCGAGTTGGGTATCGACACCTTTATCTTCTCTGGGTATCCTCACTTAGAAGAAGCGTATCGAGTAGCAGAATTACTCTTCCCGCGTTTACCTCTAGAGAATCAACAATCCTTTGAACCGCAAGTATTAAGTCCCTTTGGCGAGATTGTCGCTAATCGGGAATTTCCGAAACAGCAGGTCAAAGGAAAGACAATTGCAACTGTAGATTAAGAAAAATTAGGAGTGTAGGGGTATAAGAAAACGCAATCTCCCTTCCCTTGTCCCCCTTGTCCTCCTTATCCCCTTCCAATTTTTACCAGGAGACTTTAACATGACTCACATTTTAGCGATCGCTGGCAGCCCCTCCCATCCTTCAAGAACTTACGCACTTCTAGAATATGCTGCCAAGTTTCTGTCACAGCAAGGTTTGCAAACAGATATTATTTCTGTGCGGGATTTACCAGCTGAAGATTTGGTGTTTGGACGTTACGATAGTCCAGCGTTAGAACAACCGAAAGCATTATTGGCAAAAGCCAGCGGCGTAATTATTTCTACTCCAATTTATAAAGCAGCATACACAGGTGTCCTCAAGGCATTTCTCGATTTATTACCCCAGAAAGCTTTGACAGGCAAAGTTATATTACCACTGGCTACAGGTGGAACAATAGCACATTTGTTGTCTGTAGAGTATGCCTTGAAACCTGTATTAGCTGAGTTAGGCGGGCGTCATATTTTGAGTACTATCTACGCAGTAGATAAGCAAATTCAAGTCCAAGCAGATGGTGGCGTACAACTTGATGAGGAAATTGAGCAAAGATTAAAAGATGTCCTCAATGAGTTTGTTCAAGCAGTAAATTCTCAGAATGTCGCAAAAGAGTTTGCCCATGCCAGTTAGCCAATAACGGTTCTCCTTCCATTCCCCAATTAGCAGTTGGGTGATTGCTACCCATCTGCTATTTTCTTGTTGATATAGTTTATGAATATAGCAATCCTATTTGAGTTGTAAAAATTCGTGGTATTCAGATACCCGACTTCTGAAAAAAGTCGGGGATCTAACCTTTCACTAATGATTTAAGATTGCTATCAAACTCATGAATTGTTGAATTTGCTGAGTCAATAATTCTTTAAAACTAACAATGATTATAGAAATAATATTTGATTTTTGAAAAAATCCGTATATTTTGGCCTGAAGCATGATGATTTTTAATCTAACCAATCCACAGACTGTTAAAATAATCTGTTCAAATGGCTTACAAGTTATAGAAAGTGACAAGCGATCGCCTAAACTAAAATCATGCGATCGCTCTCTCATCACAACCCCATCACCAACCGATAATGCGCTTCAATTTGGGCAACGGTTTGAGACTGACGTTGAGTATCCCATTGACTGTGATTAAATAAGTCTTGCCGCAAATTATCAACATCAATAGTTGTAACTTTGCCATCAGCAACAATTTGTTTACCATTCACCCACACATCACTAACCACATTGCTAGGGCGTCCTAAAACTAACAAACCAATTGGGTCTGTGCGTGGTAGTAGTGATAAATTAGTGAGGTCATAAAGTACTAAATCTGCTTTTTTCCCAACACTGAGAGAACCAAGTTTGTCTTGTGTATTTAATCCCTTTGCACCACCCAAAGATGCCATTTCTACCGCTTGGTGGGGTGTAATCCAGTGCTGATAATCTAAATCGGTAATGTTATGTAAAATAGAACCAATTTTGATCGCTTCTAGTAAGTCTTGGGAATCATTACTAGATGCACCATCACAACCAAAGGTCACGTTTACCCCTGCTTGTCGATATTTTAAAATTGGGGCGATACCACTACCCAAACGCAAGTTACTTAGGGGGTTATGGACAACAGTAGATTGAGTTTGGGCAAGGATGGCAATGTCATTGTCAGTGAGATGAACGCAATGGGCTAAAGTTGTGCGATAGTCTAAAAAACCAATGCGTTTGAGGTGTGCAACGGCGGTACAACCGTATTTTTCTTGGGCAAGTTTTTTCTGTGCTTTGGTTTCTAGTAAATGGGAGTGACGACAAAGATTGTACTTTTCACTTAACTGTCTACATCCATCAAATAAAGCATCAGAACACAGTTGAATACCAGTCGGGGCTACGAGAATATTCATACCCTCTTCTGGACGATGAAACTGTTTTACTGCTTCTTCGATAATTTCTAATGTTGCCTGAGTTGAACGAAAATAAGGTTCATGGTTTTGTTGGGTTTCCCCGGATGGGATACCAGCAGTAATCGATTCATCTTGGATTAGGGGCGCGACAAAAGCACGAATACCAACTTCTTTGTAAGCACGAACTGCTGTAGCGATCGTTTCTAGTTCTTTACCAGGTATTAATACTAAATGATCTACGACACTTGTACCACCAGAAAGTAGAGTTTCTACTGCTGTTCCCAAAGCACTGAGGTAGACTTTTTCTGGATCTAGAGGTGCGAAATCATAAAGTTCTGCTAGCCATAATTCTAGAGGTAACATAGACATGATCCCCCGTTGCCACATTTCTGATGAATGGGTATGGGCGTTGAAGAAACCTGGTAATAAAAGTTTATTTTCACCGTTAATCGGGGTTCCCACCACTTCTAGCCCGGGTGCGATCGCAGTGATGATTCCCTCTACAATTTGGACATCAACGGTAGTGTAACCATCCTCGACAGGAATTAAAGCATTCTCAATAGTAAAGTTCATTAATGTTTAACCTTAATTAAGTAATCAAACTCTGAAGCTAATTTCAAGTTACAAAGTAAACAATGATGTTGGATGTTGCTTTTATGGATCTGCCTCTTCGGAAATTAGGAGTTGCACCAAACGCTTGGGCAGTAAATCAGGCGATCGCAGATATCACTCGTCCTCCCCTTAACCCACAACCCGTTATCTTAGCAACAGAAACCAAAAGTCTGCGCCTTGATTTAGCAAAAGCTGCCATCCTCGTCATCGACATGCAAAATGATTTTTGTCATCCTGACGGTTGGTTAGCACACATCGGCGTAGATGTCACCCCAGCGCGTCAGCCAATCAAGCCTTTGCAAAATCTCCTACCAACACTACGGGCGATTGGAGTTCCTATAGTATGGGTAAATTGGGGCAACCGTCCTGACTTACTCAATATTAGTGCAAGCGTACATCACGTCTACAACCCTACAGGTGAAGGCGTGGGATTAGGTGATCCACTCCCCAGCAACGGTGCTAAGGTACTGATGAAAGGTAGTTGGGCAGCCGCAGTGGTAGATGAACTCGAACAATTACCAGAAGACATTTGTATCGATAAATACCGGATGAGTGGTTTCTGGGATACTCCTTTAGATAGTATTCTGCGGAACTTGGGCAGAACGACACTATTTTTTGCTGGTGTAAATTCTGACCAATGCGTCATGGCTACTCTGCAAGATGCCAACTTTTTAGGATACGACTGCATACTTGTTAAAGATTGTACAGCTACAACTTCTCCCGAATATTGTTGGTTGGCAACACTATATAACGTCAAGCAGTGTTTCGGTTTTGTCACAGATTCAGAAGCAATTTTCAAATCAATTAGTTGATTGTTGTTAGTTGTTAGTTGTTTGGAAGAACAACCAACAACCAACAATCAACGATCAACAAAAAAGGACAAAAACATATGATCAATTGCTGTGTAATTCCTGTTGTCAAATCTCCCAAAGATTACCAGGTATATCGCATTAGTCCCCAGGATACAAATCGTTTAGCGATCGTATTTGATCCGGCGATCGCTAATACTTCTCTGACTTGTTGTGTGGAAATTTTTGATGTTGGTGGTAAAACTCCCCCAAATCGTCATCAATTTGCTGTAGAGATGTTTTTTGTTCTCAAGGGGGAGGGTAGGGCGACTTGTGATGGTAAAAGTGTTGCAATTAAAGCTGGGGATAGTTTGTTAGTACCTCCTACTGGTACTCACGTGATTGAGAATACGGGTTCGGGACGTTTATATACATTGACTGTTATGGTTCCCAATGAAGATTTTGCCGAACTCATTCGCAGTGGTACACCTGTAGAATTTGATGCGGAAGATATGGCTGTGCTTGGTAGGTTTGATGCTTTTATTTCAAATTGACGATATTTGTGGTTGAGTTTTTGTGAGATTGTAACTAGGTTGCAAAGGTGAGTGATGAACGAACACCGATGAACACGGATGGTTTTATCGGTGTGCATCGATGTGTATCTGTGTTCGATTTTTCCACGAGATTATAACTAGTTTGCATAGGTGAGTGATGAACGAACACCGATGAACACGGATGAACACGGATGGTTTTTCTCGGTGTGCATCGGTGTGTATCTGTGTTCGAGATTTCCACGAGATTGTAACTAGTTTGCATAGGTGAGTGATGAACGAACACCGATGAACACGGATGAACACGGATGGTTTTCATCGGTGTTTGGATTTATCGCACAATCCGTTTAATTTCGACTTTGGGATTACCGAAATTTATCAGTAAACAGACTTTCAGTCGAGAGGCTTTTAAGTAACTCATACATTGGGCAAAGTTACCATCATCCAAGTTTTTAACCGCTTTGAGTTCTACTAGTACGCACTCCTCTACTATCAAGTCAACAAAATACTCTCCAACTACAATACTGTCATATAGTATTTGTAAATTGTATTGTTGTTTTACTCGTAACCCTGCCTTCCGTAATTCATGAAACAAAGCATTTTCATACACCTTTTCTAAAAATCCAACGCCCAAAACGTTACTTACTGTGTACGCACAGCCGATCATCTTCTGCGTAATTCTATCTAATTTATCTGGGTGCATCTGTATCTATATTGTGGTTAAATTCATAATCCCTCCATCATACCCATGCTCAAAGTCCTTCCCAAACAAACCGCATCCATGTACACTCGCGATGGAATTCGTCTGGATGCAGATATTTATCGCCCTGATGCTGAAGGGAAATTTCCAGTATTATTGATGCGCCAACCTTATGGTAGGGCGATCGCATCTACTGTTGTCTATGCCCATCCAAGTTGGTATGCTGCCCAAGGTTATATTGTGGTAATTCAAGATGTCCGGGGACGCGGTACATCAGCTGGTGAATTTAAATTGTTTGCCCATGAAATTGCTGACGGTGAAGATGCGGTAAATTGGGCTGCAAATTTACCTGGTAGTAATGGTGCAGTGGGGATGTATGGTTTTTCTTACCAAGGAATGACTCAACTATACGCCGCTGCTGCTAAACCACCAGCCCTGAAGGTTATTTGTCCAGCAATGATTGGTTATGATTTATACACAGATTGGGCTTATGAAGGTGGCGCTTTCTGTTTGCACACAAATCTGGCTTGGGCCATGCAATTAGCGACGGAAACTGCCCGTTTGCGAGGAGATAAACAAGCTTATCAAGCTTTATTGGCAGCATCGCGGAATTTACCTCTATACGATCCCATTCCCACACGTCCCGAAGTTCTCAAAAATCTTGCCCCAGATTCTTTTTATCACGAGTGGGTAGAACACTCCCAACCCGATGCTTACTGGGAAAATCTTTCGCCCAAAACGCATTTACAAAATATTGATTTGCCCATGTTTCATATCGGGGGATGGTTTGATACATATTTGCGTGGTACCCTGAATTTATATAAAGAGATGGCATCTCGGAGTCAGTACCGCCAACAGCTTTTAGTGGGGCCGTGGGCGCATTTGCCTTGGGGTCGTAAAGTTGGTGAAGTGGATTTTGGTGTTAATGCTATTAGCCCTGTAGACAGGATGCAAATATGTTGGTTTGATCAGTTCCTCAAAGGTATAGACACTGGTTTAACCCATCAGTTACCTGTGTGGCTGTTCGAGATGGGTAGTAATACTTGGCAAGGATTTTCCAGCTTTCCTGAATTTGAACACAAAACCTACTTTTTGTCAAGTTACGGAATTGCTAGTATTCGCGAGGACGAAGGCATTCTCACCACAGTTTGCCCAGAAAATGGCGTAGATGATGTCTTAGTTCATGATCCGTGGCGACCTGTTCCTGCTTTGGGTGGCCATGCGGGTATACCTGCGGGTGTTTTTGAGCGATCGCATATTGATTGTCGTTCTGATGTTTTAACTTACACCAGTGAACCACTTGATTTCGACTTGCATTTAGCAGGCGATGTGGTCGTAGCTATTTCTTGTAGTGCTGACAAACCCAGCTTTGATTTATCTGTGGTGCTATCGGAAATATATCCTGATGGAAAAGTATATAACTTGACACAAGGCTATCTACGTTGTCAAGATGGAATGAATCACATTACTAGAAAAATTCAATTACAAACTACTTGTGCGCGCATTGCTAGAGGTAATGCCTTGCGATTAAGTATAAGTGCCGCTTGTTTTCCAGCCTATGCAATTAACCCTGGTAATAATTCAATTATGGGTATGGAAGCAGAAATTATGACATTAACAATCAGTTGCGGAGGTGCCTCCCTTTCCCAAGTTTTACTCCCTGTAATTGCAGGATCTTAAAAATTAGGCAGGAGGCAGAGGGCAGGAGGCAGGAGGGGTAAGAATTTACATGGCAAGGTTGTGTACCAAGTTCATGAATGGCTGTCTTATTAAAGATAAATCAAAATAAAAAAGAATATGCAAATTAAAACTAAAACTTTTAACCTTACAGTCAAAGAATTTCGACGAATACTTAATATTGATCATCTAAAACGTATAAGGTTTGTGCTGATATTATTTTCTGCTTTAGCACTACTGAATTTATTCTTAGCGATTATAGCAGGTATATTTCCTTGGGCAGTAATATTATGTTTACTTTTAATTGCCTATTATGTCTCTTTGCCTTTTATTGTAAGTATGAAAAGACAACCGCAATTAAACTTTATAAATAGATACTGTGAATTGGATGAAAACTTTTTCACCGTCTTCTATGAAGATGGCAGCATCGTCAAATTAAAATACGAACATTTCATGAAAGTAATTAAGCGTTCTGAATATTACTTTTTATATACATCATTAGCCCAGTTTCATTATCTACCAATATCAGCTTTTGAAACAGAAAAAGATATACATAGATTTGATCTACTTTTAGAAGGTAAACAACTTTTAAAATTGTGGTAGATAGGTAAAAATAAATCATTTATGAAATAATTGCTTGTCCTCCTCTCTTTCTGGTGCGTTCTCTGCGCCTCTGCGGTTTTTTACTAAAATCAGTTCGTAGGCAGCAGCTTTAGCCCTCATGAATTGCAGCACTAAAGTGCTGACTACAAACTCAACACAAATCCAATATTAGTCCTCATCCCGTCCGTGTACTTGGGCAGGTGGACTAGTCGCCTCAACAGCAGTGAATGGTTCTAAAATTTTGTAAGTATGAGATGATCCTTTTGGTACTACCCAGGAACTTCCTGTTTCCAACAAAACGGTTTGTCCTTCGATATGTAACTCAGCACGACCTTTAATTACATAACCCACGGTTTCATACTCTCGTGTTGTTGCTGGTTTTGGTTCTCCAGGTTGTTCATCTTCCCAAAGGCGCATGGAAACTGATTTGCCAGATGCGAGGTATTTTTCCCCGTGTTCACCTTTAGGAGAATAGGCAGAATCTACTTTTTTCACGCTTGTGTCAGGCATATTTTTCTCCTTGGTTAAGATTGAACTTGAATGGCTATTGCTATTTCCCTCTAAATAACTGGTGGGCCTGGTGTATTCCAATTTCGTAACCGTAAGCCGAGAATCAATAACATAACGCCAAAGATAATTGCATAAGTACCAATTACCCAAAGAATAGCCAAAGCACCAGCACCAGGTCTAATTGCTGCTAAAATGCCAAAGAGTACAGAAGCAACACCAGCGATCGCTAGCAGCCATTCATTCTCAATTTCCTTTCGCAACTGGATAGCAGCAATAATTTCCAAAATGCCGGTAACAATAGCCCAAGCAGCAATGAAGTAAAGCAATATCAATGCAGTAATACCTGGCCAAATGAAGACTAGCACACCGGCAATAATGCCGATGATGCCCTCAAATATCAGCAACCAGCGATTTTCTTCTGGCTGACGTCTGCTAAATGCTGCAGTCATTTGTACATAAACAAATGACTAATGACTAAGAACAAATTATTTTGGAAAATTATCTAGCTTGATAATAGCCTTCTCGATTTTTAGTAATTGGTTCAACTAAATCTTCTGTTTTTTGTTTAGTTGAATTCAAAAACTCTTTTGTGCTTTTGGGTAGTGGCTCATCAAGATTGAGTTTTTCGCGAACATTCTTAGCAGTATTTTTCAAATTCCTTTTAGCATTTTCCGCCATCGACTTTTCGTTATTCATCAGATTTCGATTTTGGTCGAAGTCGCGGTTGACAACATTTTCGTCTGGTGTGCCTTTATAATAATAACCGTATGGCGATTTCACTGTTTCATTAGCTTGGGCTTGATTAGAGAAATTTTTTGTGTTTTTGGTTTGTGTCTCATCAAAACTGAGTTTTTCGCGAATATTATCAGCAGCATTTTTCAAATTATTTTTAGCATTTTCCGCCATCGACTTTTCTTTATTCATCAAGTTTCGATTTTGGTCGAAGTCGCGGTTGACAACATTCTCGTCTGGTGTGCCTTTATAATAATAGCCGTATGGCGATTTCACTGTTTCATCAGCTTGGGCTGGCAGGATATTACTAAAAGCCTGCATGACAAAAATTGACAATCCTGCTAGCAAAACTGTCATAATCTGACGCAGACGCAAACTTTTAATCACAGAAAGTAATTTCTTCATAAGAATTCTCCTTCATCTTTTGAGAGTATGTTGTTTGTTGTTTGTTAGTTGTTGGTTGTTCTTTCCCAACAACAACCAACTACCAACAAAGAACGCTTTAGGGTTTCAGCAGAACTTTGATACAGTTATCTTTTTTGTGCTTGAAAATTTCAAAGCCCTGCTTCGCTTCTTCTAGGGGTAAGCGATGGGTAAAAACTTGAGATGGGTCGATTTCGCCTTCTATGACGTAACCCAACAACCTGGGCATATACTTTTGACCGAACATTTGCCCCATTTTGAAGGTTAAGCCTTTGTTAAAGGCTGCGCCCATGGGAATTTTATCTACAAAGCCACCATAAACCCCCATAATTGAGAGAGTGCCGCCCTTACGACAAGCAACCATCATTTGTCGCAATACATGGGGGCGATCAGTTTCCAGTCGTACTGCTTGCTTGGCTTCGTCGTAAAGTCCTCCTAAACCTGTACCGTGGGCTTCTAGTCCCACTGCATCAATACATGCATCGGGGCCGCGTCCACCCGTCATTTCTTTGAGGGCTTCGCCTGCATCTATTTCCTCGTAGTTGATAGTTTCTGCTTTGGCGAAGTCTCTAGCCATTTGCAAACGTTCGGGAAATCGGTCAATACCAATCACCCGTTCCGCACCCAACATATAGGCGCTTCGCATGGCAAATAATCCCACAGGCCCACAACCCCAAACAGCTACGATATCTCCGGGTTGGATATCACACATATCTGCTCCCATGTAACCTGTGGGAAAAGCATCGGAAATCGGGAGGAGTTTTTCATCGGGAATACCTTCTGGTACTTTGACAGCACCAAAATCAGCAAATGGTACGCGTACGTATTCAGCAAAAGCCCCTGCATAGCCACCAAAGGCGTGAGAATAGCCAAAAATACCCGAAGTCCCAAACCCATATAGTTTGTCTTGCATCCAGGCGTTGGGGTTGGAGTTATCACACAGCGACCACATTTGATGTTGACAGAAGTGACATTGACCGCAGCCGATAATTGAAGAGACTACAACGCGATCGCCTTTTTGCAATTGCTTGACTTCACTACCAATATCAACTATTTCTCCCATAAATTCGTGACCAATAATGTCACCCGGTTGCATTGTAGGGATGTAGCCGTCGTAGATATGCAAGTCAGAACCACAGATAGTTGCTGATGTGATTTTTAGAATGGCGTCACGCGGATTGAGTATTTTCGGGTCAGGAACGGTTTCTACCCGTACATCATTTGCACCGTGCCAACAAACTGCTTTCATAAAAATTTTGGTAATTGGTAGTTGGTAATTGGTAATTGGTAATTTTCTTTCCCATTACCCATTACCCATTTCCTTTTGGTTGCCCTTCTGTGGTGGCGATTTCGCCTGCTTCCATTAGCATTTTGAAACGGCGTAGTTCATCACCAATTTGCTGTTCTGGTTCTTCACCAAAGAGTTTAGCGATCGCTGCTCCCAATGCTCCCCCGGGTGGGTTATATTCCATAACCACTTTGACTTCAGTACCCCGATCACCAGGCGCTTTTGTGAAGCGGACAAAACCAGAGTTATCTACATCTGCCCCTTCTGCGGAAGCCCAAGAAATAAATTCGTTTTCCCGGTCTTCTAGAATATATGCATCCCATTCCACACTTTGACCTAAAGGTGCATTAGCAATCCAGTGCGACTTTTTGTCATCATACACCTTCACATTTTTAAGATGCTTCATGAACCTGGGCAGATTCTCAAAGTTATGCCAAAAGCGGTAAAGTTCATCTGCCGGTTTATTAATAGTTACCGTCTTTTCCACTTTGATAGCTTGGTTCATGCTGATCGCTTCCTGTGCTTGCTGAATCGTGCTTTGTTTGGTTGCACCTTGATAAATCAAACCTCCACCTGCTAACGCCATCAAAACGCCCCGTAGAGAGCGTTGTCTCAAACCCATTAACACCATTGCACTACCACCAATCAACGAAGCCCAACGTTCGGCTTCACTGGCTTCACTTTGGCTGCTACTGAGTCCCTCTCCCGATGTTGATGCCATTCTCCTATCTCCTTGACTTCAAAAAAACGAACCATCAGGGCGCAAAGAATTGCAACGGTATTAGTTGCGCCTACATGGTTCGTTCCACAAAGACCTACATAGATACGGCTGCACCTGTAGTAGGCTTAGCAGGTTTTACCTCTACATCTACTCGCCTCCGATACAGTTCTACTAGACGCTGCTCGTACTTTAAGAGGTCTTGATGAATTTCTGTGAAAATTCTAGTTGATACTGGATCGGTGAGTGCTGCCATCAAATTGCCGATGTCACCTATACCGGTTTGTAGATCACCCAAAGCGCAGCGTAACTGATAGATATCATCACTACCTGCGAGGCTAGTTTTGACTTTGGCATACTTATCGGCGATATTTGCGGCTAAGGAAGGTTTTTCACCCAGTTCACTTAGTCGTGCTTCCAATCTTTGGATGTGCTGCTGTCTCACCGGAATCATCTCTTGGAAAAGAGATTTGATTTGTGGATCTGATTCTTTTTGGATGTAATTATCTAAAGCTTGTAAGCTATAACGCTCACCAGCTAAAGCGGTATTTAAAGCTTTGACAATATCACCTTTGGTAGATCCACCCCAAGCATCAGCTAGTTTCCACCATTCGGCGGTTCGGTCATTTTCATCAGGTAATGCGGCGTCTTTGCCACCATAGCCCAAACGACTCAAAATTGCTGTGGTAAATATTGCCAAGTCTCCAGGTTGACGGGATGTAATTAAATTCCCATCTATTACTAGGGGTTCATCTATGTAATTAGCACCAGCATTAATCATGTCTTTGCGAATTGCCATAAAGCCGGTAGCTTGTTTACCCCGAAGCAAGTCACCTTCAATTAAAACTTGTGGACCGTGACAAACCGCAGCTACTAATTTTCCTTGCTGCATGGCATCTTGTACAAAACCCACTGTATTGGGGTTCCGCCGCATTTTGTCGGGAGCCATACCACCAGGGATGATTACAGCATCAAATGCAGAAGCCATTGCTTCCGTTGTCGTGCCATCAGGTTGCATGGAAACTTTACCTCTTTTCCCATGATATTTTTCATTCATCCGGGAACCGAGGACAACTACTTCCATCCCCGCTTGCTTGAGCGCATTATATGGTACTTGAAATTCTGCGTCCTCTACATCATTTTCTATGAGGATAGCAACTTTTTTATTTTTAATATTATTCATTGACATTTATTTTTCCCACTCAATTCGTCTAATTTTTTGTTACTCCTGATCTGAATTATGAAATTTAGTTAATTTCATAATTCATTATTTATAATTTTTAAGCTGACACTTCTCGAGTTGAGCCAGTAGGAAAGAGTTCTGCATAATCGGCGGAAAAATTACTCTGAAAATCGGCAAATTCTCCTGGTGTCACAGCATCTTGTAGAACTGTAAACACAGAACGGATATGCATTGCGGCAGCAGTTGGTTCTACTCCCTCTTTTTCACTCACCCGGGCAATAAATTCTTGCAGGGAAAATGGTTGACCATTCTCACCTTCTCTCCCACGGAGGCATTCTGCTAATTGCTTTGGCAACTGTGAGGCTAAATCTTTTGCTTCATCACCAACAATTCTTTCTTTGATTGTTTCCAGTGTGGCACGAGTAGCGCGTTCTGCTTCTTCTCGCGTATCTAACAGGGCAACACTTTGAACATGGGTAATAAATTCATCATATTTCACTTCTCTACCTCCATTCCAGATGAAATTCAAAATACTTCTGTTCTCAAATAATTAAGAAATTAAATTAGTAGAAATAGTGATTTAATCGAAAAAATAATTTATCAAGAAATAGTTAGGATTCAAACCTACTGCTTTTATCCAAAATAAAATTAGTAAGCTTCAATTAAATAAATCCTAACTTTCATATTCAGTAACTTGATCATGAGCTTTATTTTGATATTTCACTTCCGTAGATGCATTCATTCACAAGAGGCATTTTTGAAAGAAATTAGTTCTATCTTTAGAAATAGACTACTGATTTTTTTATAAAATTCCTATTTGTGATTTTTTAAAAAATAGTTATGAGTTATGAATTTATGATATAAACAAATTTCACAACTCATAACTTTGATGAAGTGGCTATAGCGTGGATTCACTCTTATAAGAGTATGCACAAATTCCTAACTGCTCTTCGCTCTAAGGGTTGAAATGATTTTCTTTCCGAAGGTATACATCGGTTGGAAGACAACCTCAAGAAAATAAAGCGTTATTGTGGGGATGCAATAAATAGCAAGTATTTATGGTAGATCCTGACATTCAACAAGATTCTCAAGCTCCACAAGATTTAGAAGCTCAACTAAATCAAGTAGATCCAGATAAACAACCTCAACAGGAAAATTTACCACCACAAATTTCTGACTTGCCGGAGGAAATTACAGAGTCTTACGGTACTGGTGTGAAGGATGAGCCAGGGTATAACATTGGCGATCGCAAAATGCGCGATCAGATCCGCAGCAACAGACAAAGCAGCCCCATAATTACAGGGGGAGACATAGATGCGGGTTGGACACAAGAAGCGGAAGTTGGTGATGAGGCGCCAGGTGGAACCGCCCCTACTCCCGATCAGGATATCGTCGATGAAATTGGTGCTGCTGTCGGGATAGAGATGAACGATTTTGCGTTTCTGCGGACAAACGATATGTTAGAACAGCGTGACGATAGGCGTTGGGAGTTAGATCCTTTATCT
>NZ_AJLK01000111.1 GCF_000317205.1 Fischerella muscicola PCC 7414
CTGCTAGCGAAGATTATGAGGAACGTAGGGAGTAGAGGAGATGGGGGGATAGGGTGTGATACCATTTCACGTTAATCACGATCCATATAAATTTGTAGAGACGCGCCATGGCGCGTCTCTACAGGCCTGTATTTGTATCAAGGTTTTAGTGAAGTGGTATGAGGGGTATGAGGGGTGGGAATTGAATATTGGATAAATAAACAATATTCTAATTACCTTTCCCTGTTCCCCGTTCCCCGTTCCCTATTTCATCTAAATCTTTGACTGGGTTTGTTTGTTCTCCAATCCTTCCCGGGAGTGATCGAGCTAGCTTCGTCAGAAGCCAGGAAAGCATAGACGTTGGCTATTTCCTCTGGTGTACCACGTAGGCGATCGCTTTGCCACTATAATGTCTAATTTTTTGTACCACATCTTCAATTGGGTCATCTGCTAGCCCATTGACAACTACAGCAGCACCTTACTTTGGCAAATTTATGGGCAATAGCTTCGCCTATACCAGTTCCAGCCCCTGTGATGATAGCAACTTTGCCTTCTAAGCGTCTATCCATTTTTGCATCCTTCCTTTGGGTTATTTAATTATTAATTCAATTGATAATTAATAATTAGTGATTGATATTTTTTCTATTACCCACTACCAATTACTCCTTTTCATTCTTCTTCAATTTGATTGAGATACATCTGTCTTCAGTAGGGTTAAATACTCAATAACGCTTTGATAACTTTACTGTTGGTATCTTAATTTCTGGCAAATCGGAGTAATCATGACATACACTCAAACTAACGACCCAACTATTCGTGAACATGTACAAGCTTTTCAAAGTTTACCTGTAGATGAACAGTTGGCTTTATTTTGGTTTATTTACAAAGAAATGGGTGATTCTATTACCCCTGCTGCTCCAGAAGCCAGCACTGTTTCTCCCAATGTTGCTGAAGGTTTATTCAATCAAGTTAAGGAATTATCTCACGAAGAACAGCTACAATTACAGCGGGATTTAATCAACAAAGCAGATAATAGATATACCCGCGAATACGGTTCCATGAGCGATACTACTAAATTGCTATTTTGGTATCGTTTAGCGCAAGGAATGGAAAATGCTACTATCGTTCCTATGCCTCCTAACTATCAGCTTTCTTCTCAAGCAGAAGAACTCTTGAATAAAATTAAAGAGTTAGATTTTGGTCAACAAATCACTCTTTTCCGTGATTACGTTTCTCCTATGGGTGCTGAACCAAAAGCAGGTGCTGAAGTTTAAGAATTCTTCAATGGGTATGATTTAGCGTTATACCCATAGCTTTGAGATTTGTAAAACTCTATCTCCCCAGCCCTCTAGCTTATGTAAGAAGGCTAGGGGAAAACACTATTATTTATAAATACATAAATTACGAAAATTATCAGACAAATTTTAGGATAAATTTTACTTTGTAATTAATCTTGTAATTATATACATTTACTAGCATTGTTACACAGCTTATTGTTATTCTGTATCTTCATATTTTTATTTATTAGTATTACATAAATATAATTTCTCTTTGTATTTTACATTTGACTCTGACCATAGATAGATGTGATACATCTATCCACAGTTAAATTATCTATCTTTTGATAGTGATTTATTGTCCAATAAATTTAGCTATTAATGTAAAGTAGACAACAATATATTTTTTGACAAAAGTAAACAACCAGGTTTTTATGTTGAGACAAGACACTGTTGAAAGAGGAAATACAATTAAAAGAAAGCATCTTGTTTTTAGTTTGATTACTGGTTTAATTATCGGTACATTTTTGGGTACGCCTATCGGCTGGTTCGCTCATCGTTTTTATGAGCAGCAACGTTTGGCTAAGGTTTTGTTGTGCCGAGAACAAAACAGAAATCAACCAGCAGTAGTTGTTGATTCTATCTGTGGCCGAGAATTTTAGAAGTTTTTTAACTTTTTTTAACTGCAAGTGGGGTAATAAGCCTAGCTTTAAGTTCCGTTTTCAGGTAATTTAGGCAACAGCCCTTGGTAGGATTTGGAAAATATTTTTAGTAGAAATACCTAGAATTTTTGTATAGCGATCGCTACCCAGATTAAACAATTATCGGCTACAGAGCAAAAAATACTAGTATCAGTGGATTCCTTGATGTGGGCGCGATATTTTTAGCTTTCAGGCTACAACTTTAAATTTTTTCCTAGATTTCGATAAAAATGGCTTTTCAAAAACGAGATAAAACAGATAGGCAAATAGTAATGCAGCACCGCCATTCATCAAGTAGAGTAACACTACAAATATATTAGGAGATAGCTGAAAGTTAAGCAAGAAGTGGCGCATCAATGTAATTACTAATGCATGGGTAAGATACAAACTATAGTTCCAGAGATATAACCGTTTCTGGAACGGACTACTGGCAACATTAAACAGTAACCAGAAAGTACAATAAACACTGGAACACCTAGAAAGCCATATCTAAGTAATTTATTTAATAAATTGCTCCACTCAGTTTCATAACCTTGTATCTGATACATTAAGTGATAAAGCAGTACAAAAAAAGCAGCGATACCACGGATTCCATCTAGATATGGAAGGTGAATTTTACGTTCACTTTGTTTAGCATTAATTTCATTCATTAATTAATCTCTGACATTAAAAATTGATAGATTTAAAAGTTGACATGGGTTTTTACCCACTGATTACCCTGACTTTTGATTTGATGGGGAATAAAGAGGGTTGTTACTTTTACAGGCAAATTTCAAATCACTACATCTTTGACTTTGCGCCGTTTTAAGAAACTCGACATAAACGGCCGCTCAAATACTAAGTAAAACAGATAGGCAAATATCAATGAGGCTGCCACACCCAGTACGTACAATGCCACTGCATACTTAGTCGGAGGTATATGTAGACTTAAAAGAAAACGACTCACCAATGCTAATACTGGCCCGTGAGTGAGATATAAGCTGTAAGAAAATGTTCCCAACGCGATCGCCAAAGGATGCTCAAACACCTGTAGAATTCGAGGTAGCTTTTTGCCATCAATCACCAACTGGGTGCAGTAAATAAATAGGCAGGCTGTTGCCATACCAAAAAGATATTCACTAATCCATATATGCAACCCCAGCCGTCTCCACTCAGTTAAAAAAGCAACAACGGTAAATACGATCGCCAATTGATCCCACGGTAGTAAATTTCTGAAGGTAATTAACTTGGGTTTTTGCGAAAATCCAATCTCAGCTGCTGTCATTCCTATAGCAAATACACCAAGAAACCAAGGACTGGCTGACTCAAATAATCCATTCAAAAGATATAAAGGTATGAGTCCAATCAAACAAGCACTAATGACTACTGTTAACAAACCAAAACGTCGCCATATCGGTAGCAATAAAAGTGGAAAGAAAAAGTATAATTGCCATTCAGTTGCGACAGTCCATAAAGGTGGATTAATAGATCCGGAAATATCACTATTAATATTATTGATTAATAGCAGGTGATAAACTAGATCACTGAAAGAAAAATAAGGAGAAAAAGGTTGGAATACTGGTATATATGCCCATTGAAAACTTGTAAAATTCTCTACTAATCTTATGCCAATAGCTAAAATAATACAGAGAATAAGAGTAGCATAATAAGCAGGTAAAATTCGCCAAGCTCGCCTTTTAATATAACCGATAAAACCTCCGGAAATATAATTACTTTGAGAGCGCACTACCGACAACATCAATCCATAACCAGAAAGTACAATAAAAACTACAACACTGATGCGACCATATCTCATCATTAACTGGAAAATATTTAAGCAAAATGGTAATTCTTCTCCCATTGAAGGCTCAATATGGACAAATAATACATATAAAGCTGCTAGTCCCCGCAAGCCATCTAAATAATGTAAATGCAATTTTTTATTTTTGATAATTTCCGTCATTCGCTTAATACGTTATTTTGAGGCTACTACTGAATTAAGCACTAATTCAAATCTACAAATATTTTTTCTAGATGGAGTTATCTTTTTTTATAGTTTTCATGAAACTTTTATGAAGTTATGATTATTTTCAGTAATATACTTTCAAAAAGTTCGCCATCACCGAAATTTTCGCAAAATCTAAAATCCAAAATCGAATGACTCTAATTCTCACTAATGATGATGGTATAGACGCTCCAGGTATCAAGGCGCTGCTCAAAGCTGTAAACAAACTTGGTATCAGTGATTGGCAAGTAGCAAATGAAAAGTACCCAGCATCCACTACCAAAGTTCCGATAATTGTAGCTGCTCCCAAAGATCATCTTTCAGGCTGTGGGCATCAAGTAACCACAACTCGCCCGATCTACGTTCAGCGTCGCTCAGATACTGAGTATGCGATCGCAGGTACTCCCGCTGACTGCGTTAGAATTGCCTTAACACATATCTGCAATAATGTCCAATTTGTTTTGTCTGGTATCAATGCTGGCGGTAATTTAGGAGTAGATGCTTATATTTCTGGTACTGTTGCTGCCGTCAGAGAAGCAGCAATGCACGGTATTCCGGGAGTTGCTGTTTCTCACTATCGTAAAGGTCAACTCAATGTTGATTGGGATGTTGCCGCACGCTGGACAGCGAATGTTTTAGCTGATTTATTTAACCGTCCTTTGGAAGCGGGAACTTTTTGGAATGTCAATTTACCCCATCTCTTGCCAGGAGAACCCGATCCAGAAGTTGTGTTTTGCCAACCTTGTACCAAACCATTGCCCATTAACTACCGAGTAGAGGGTGATGAATTCTATTATGCTGGGGTATATCAACAGCGCGATCGCACTCCTGGTAGTGATGTTGACGTTTGCTTTTCAGGCAAAATAGCAGTCACTCAGTTGAAAGTGTAAGAAGGCAGAAGGCAGAAGGCAGAAGGCAGAAGGCAGAAGGCAGAAGGCAGGAGGATGAAAAAATTTCATACTTCATCCTTCACCCTTCATAATTCATTAGACATCTCCAGAAATTAATTATGCGCTGCCCAAAATCCTTGTACCAGACGTGCCATGGCACGTCTGGTACACTATTTGCCGGAGAGGTCTATTCTTCTTCTGATGTTTCAATTAGTTTCATCAGACCATCTAAAGTTTTTGTCAACTGCGATATTCTTTGCAGGGAATGATCCTGTGTTTCTGCTAGAGTTTGTACTGCGTCACATAAAGCTAAGATTTGATAGCCCTGCTGCTGTAACTGTTTTCCTTGTTCTTCAACTTGGGTGCTGAGATTATCCACTCTTTGAGCCAAACGTTCAATAGTTTCTGTAGTAGCGAGTACAGCTTCTCCAATTTGCTCAACAATAGATTCTAAGCGACCTACTTTAATTTCCGCCCCTGCTATAACCATTTATCCAACTCCTCAATTTTGAGATCGCATCACAGTAAATTTTTTGTTGCTTAATTTTTTAATAAGTTGAATATAAGCAGCTGTTGCCACTTTTATATTAGTCTGTGATTTTTCCAGACTTCGATTAAGATAAGTTACGCTCTCAGAGCAAAAACTTTCAACTCAAACATCATCTATCTCAGCGAGAAAACACTCCACAAAAGTAAAGTGTTATTTTTATCCACCACTAAATATGATTTTTGACTTTGAGGGAGAAAACAAATGCCAAAGTCACTGCACGTTTTTGTCATGATTTTGCTTTGTATAAAAAGCAAAATCATTTTTCTCGAACCTTGATATCAATGTTTGAGTGGGAGATTACGGGCTGATATTCGTAAGTAACATAACTGTTATTAGTGTTTCAATCTTAACACTCAGTTGATAGCAAATTTTAACACAATTACTTGTAATATCCATATAAAAAACGTTTTTTCATCCACCATAAGATATATTAAATACGCTTTATGTGAAATTTATAAAAATTGATGATCCCTATCAACTAGATGAAGATTCAGTGAATATACGGTTGTATTTGAAACTTAATAATAAAGGTGAGTCTATAGTCGAAATACAGATACGTAAAAATTAAGTTTATTGCTCAACACTCGGCTTGACAATGTACGAAATACCATTTACAACCGTTGTTGAAGGTGCAACTTCTAACACATGGGACTTATCATTTCCTTCTCACCCCTCAGTAACATCTAAATTTAAACGTTGTTTAGATATTCTGGGTGGCATCATTGGGCTATTCATATTAGCTATTGTATTTATACCGATCGCGATCGCTATCAAACTAGACAGTCCTGGCCCTATTTTTTTCGTACAAGAACGTTACGGATTACAGGGGCAGCCATTTTATATTCGTAAATTCCGCTCAATGGTTCCTGAGGCTGAACAGTTAAAATACTTAGTTAAAAATGAAGCGAACGGACTTATATTTAAAAATAAAAATGACTTCCGAGTAACCAAAGTAGGGCGTTTTTTACGAAGCACCAGCTTAGACGAACTTCCGCAATTTTGGAATGTCCTTATTGGGGAAATGAGTTTAGTAGGAACACGCCCCCCCACTGCTGACGAAGTAGCACATTACAATCAACGTCACTGGCAACGTTTAAATGTTAAACCCGGTCTAACTGGTGAATGGCAAACTAGCGGCCGTTCCCATGTGAAAGACTTTGAACAAATTGTTGATTTAGACTTACAATACCAAAAGAAATGGCATCCCTTATATGACTTGTTGTTGATTGCTAAAACTTTCTATATTCTAATGGGTAGAGTAGGAGCTTTCTAATTCAGGACTTACGCAAAAATCACGAAAAAGCTTAATTTATCGAACCGCCAAGACGCCAAGAACGCCAAGAGTTCATAGAGTGTGCGTAAGTCCTATAATTAAGCGAGTCAATCAGTTAATAAACAATATAGATATCAAATAAATGCCAAGTAACACAATATTTGTTACTTGGCATGTTTTTTAACTTATTCACAAAATGTTTGCGACACATTCAGAATATGAGACGCGATTTATCGCGTCTGGTACAGAATTCATCTGTCGTATTCTTTTTTCAAATTGGTATTACTTTGCCTTGTTAAAGCTGAACGATAAACTTGTGTCAACCCGGCTGGAGACTTTGGCTATGAACCTTGTAAACGCCCTTTGGGTGATACTCACGAGAAGGGTTATGTGCTTTAGTTCAAGGCGTATAAAATTTGTTGACATCTATTCTTCAATTGTTTGACACATCTGCGAAACATCCAGGTTTTAAGTTAGACATATTCACGTCAAGCCAGATGTTGAGATACCCAATATTTATCAGATAGTTGCTTACAAGTACTGACTTTTAGCCTCTACAAGGATTTATGAATAATTCAATAACTGTGAAAGAAGTTCATATTCAAACTACAAACTCTACATATAAGTTTGATATGGTGCGTACTTATCTTCATGAAATTGGGCGTATTCCTCTGCTTAATTATGAACAAGAGATTTATTTATCTAAACAAGTACAGCAGATGCTAAGTATACTCACTGTTCAAGAAAAATTAGCATTGGAATTAAAGCGTGAACCCACACTCCAAGAGTGGGCAAATAGTATAAATATGGATGAAAAGCAACTGCTTGATTTGCTCAATCAAGGGCAAGAAGCTAAACAGAAAATGCTAGTAGCTAATTTGCGATTAGTAGTTTCTATCGCTAAAAAATATCAAAGGCGTAATTTAGACTTTTTAGATTTAATTCAAGAGGGTACTTTAGGACTAGAACGAGGAATTGAGAAATTTGATCCAACAAAAGGATACAAGTTTTCGACTTATGCTTACTGGTGGATTCGGCAAGCTATAACACGAGCGATCGCACAACAAGGACGTACAATTCGCTTACCTATTCATATCACTGAAAGACTAAATAAAATTAAGTCTACTCAACGAGAATTTTCTCAGAAATTAGGGCGTATCCCCACGACAATAGAAATTGCCCGAGTCCTGGATTTACAACCTCATGAAATTAGACAATACTGGTTGTCTGCACGTCAACCTGTTTCTTTAGAAATGCGAGTGGGAAGTGAATTAGACACAGAATTACAGGATATGTTAGAGGATGATGGATTATCACCCGAAAACTATACTATTCAGCAATCTCTTACTGAAGATATTCAAAATTTATTATCTAAATTACCTCCTCAACAACAGAAAATATTGACTTTACGTTTTGGTTTAACAGATGGAAAGGAATTTTCCTTAGCAGAAATTGGTGAACAGATTGGTATTAGTCGGGAACGAGTGCGACAGTTAGAGCAACAAGCTCTTAATACTTTACGAAGACATAAGAATAAAGTTAGTTCTTATTTAGCTAGTTAGTAAAATTAAACTGTTATTTCGAGAATTAAATATTAGACCTCTCGCACAAATATTTTTTACCCCACCCTAACCCTCCCCTAAATCGGGGGGAACTAAATCTTACTCCCGTGAACGGGGGGATTGATACCAATTCACTTTAAACATAAAACATATTTGTGTTGTACCAGACGTGCCATGGCACGTCTGGCACAGGATTTAAATGTATCGTGATTAACGTGAAATAGTATGAGGGGAATTTCTAGGATTCATGCAAGAGTTCTGTTATAGATTTGTTCAATTTAATAAACCTGTGACATACTCCCCGCGCCGTCCTTGCGGGACAGCGGGGGCTTCTAGGCTAACACAACGCGATCGCTTCATCACCCAGATGGATCAAGCATTAGAACCGTGAGATGTGTGGCTGAGTCCATTTGCTGCAACCTCTCTTTGTGCCTTTAACCATCGTCCCGCTTGCAGTGCTGTTGACATTGATGGTAAAGCCTATCCCCATGCAGTAGCAAACGGAGCTTACACCATGCCCTTTAATCTTAGGGGACATCCTGCCGTAGTGATTCCGATTGGAAAAACCAAAAACAGTCTACCCATTGGAATGCAAATTGTCAGTAAACGCTGGCGAGAAATGGAATTACTGGCGATCGCTCAAGAGATGAACTAAGTGGTTGGTGATTTCCGCCGTCCGGCTGGTTATTGAGCCGTATCTTTTAACTTCTCAACAGTTCTTTGCAATGTCTCAACAATTCCATGCATTTGGATAGGATCGAGCATTCGCAGCAAGTTACTTTGAGTAATCAGTCCTAGTCCTCTGCCACCATCCCAAGATACAACTAATCTTCGCACCCGTCGCCTTTGCATTTCTAGATGAGCAGTCCATAAAGAATCTTCTGGATTAAGTAAAAATAGCGGTGTACTCATCACAGTCTCCGCCCGCACTTGTGCTAAGTTGAGTTGCATTGCCTGAAATTGGATAATATCTCGCTCAGTGACAATTCCTATGGGTTTATGAATGAAGCATCCTACATCTAATTGGGGTTCTTCCTCACTAATTACTACACAACTAACTCGATACTCTGCCATCACTTGAGCTAAACTTAATACCGAAGCTGTCTTGGGAGTACGGATAACTTGAGTGTTCATCACATCTGCTACACGTATAACTTTGAGCAGATGAGCGGGCGTTAAGATACTACGAATACTCTCAGGTGAGACTACACCAATGATTTCTCCATTAGCACCTAAAATTGGTAAGTGACGAATTCGATATCGCCGAAACAGAAATAGCGCTCCAAAAATATCAGAAAACTCAGCCTGTGATAGAGTAATCACTGGCTTCGTCATCACTTCAGCAATTGTTACCTCTTGAAAGTTAACACCACCAGCTGTTAGCCGAACAATGTCCCTCTCAGTCAATATTCCTACTAATTCTTTTGCCTGCACCACTAAAACACAGCTGGAGTGTCTTTGATTTTTGCTGAAGTAGACTGATGATGAGTCTACAGAAGATTTACTGTGAGATGTCGATTGGTTCATTAAAGCAATGACATCTACCAGTAAAGTTTCAGGTGCGACAATCAGTGGATTTTGGTCAATTGCCGCCTCAGTTGCTGGTTCACTAAGCAGGAGGTCATTAAATTGCATGTTTATTCAAGCTAGGGAACACTATCTCAAATTTACTAAATATTTGAGAAAGCCCTTTAATGTTTTACATGGTGTTTTGTATCAATTATGTTACATTTTGTTTCAGTGAAGAGAGGGATCGGGGATTAGGGATCGGTGATCGGGTAATAGGAGAAGTCAAGGCATAGGAGGGAAAACTCTCCCTTGTCCTCCTTGTCTGGTTTGTCCTCCTTGTCTGGTTTGTCCTCTTTGTCCTCCTTGTCCTCTTTGTCCTCCTTGTCCTCTTTGTCCCCCTTATCCTCTTATGCCTACTAATGATTGGACTCGTCACCACGTTCTCTCTTTAGCTGATTTCACCTCAGCTGAATACGATACTGTACTGCAAACCGCCGCCAGTTTTCAGGAGGTACTATCAAGGCGAACCAAGAAAGTGCCTACTTTGCAGGGACAGGTGGTAGCAAATTTATTTTTTGAGCCTTCGACTCGTACCCGTAGCAGTTTTGAACTTGCTGCTAAACGTCTTTCGGCAGATACACTTAACTTTGCCTCAGCCTCTTCTTCGATGACAAAAGGAGAGACTATCCTAGATACAGCCAAGACTTATTTGGCGATGGGAACTGATATTATGGTGATTCGCCATAAGGAGGCAGGAGTACCAAATGCGATCGCTCAGGAAATGGATCGTCTAGGTGTACGAGTTAGCGTCCTCAACGCTGGTGATGGTCAACACGAACATCCCTCCCAAGGTCTGTTAGATTTATTTACAATCTGTACTTTGCTTGATCCAGATAACCCCCGTCTGGAACTGCTCAAGGGTAAAAAGATTGCTATTGTTGGGGACATTCTTCATTCACGTGTAGCGCGATCCAATATCTGGAGTATCACCGCTAGTGGCGCAGAATTGCATTTGGCAGCACCACCGACTTTATTACCAAAATTATTTGCAGATTTCGGCAAAGACAGACCTGGTAGGCTTTTTATACACTGGCAATTAGAACCCGCTCTCAAAGATGCTGATTTTGTGATGACACTGCGGTTACAAAAGGAACGCATGACTGCACATTTATTACCTTCTTTGCGGGAATATCATCAAATGTTTGGCATCACACGCTCAAAACTACAGTTGTGCAAACCTAATGTCAAAGTTTTGCACCCAGGGCCAGTAAACCGTGGTGTCGAAATTAGCTCCGACTTAATGGATGATCCGGAATTTAGTCTGATTCAGACTCAAGTTACAAGCGGTGTTGCCGTGCGTATGGCTTTGCTGTATTTGATTGGGACTACTAGGGCTTAAGCAATCATTCTGAATACAGTACAAGCCTCCAGATAGTATCTGTGGGGTTAATCCAAAATCCAAAATCTAAAATCCAAAATCCAAAATCAGATGACAGGGGATTTACGCTTTACGACTCGTAAAGTAGTACCCACAACACCTACTGTTAGTAAACCTAGTATGGGAGTGGCTTCGGGAATACACGTTGGAGGGTCAGACTCGGGATCAGCGCGGAAAATGCCACCAGTGCCATCAGCAAGTATTGCATAGAAAACTATCTGATTGTTGTTATTTAATCCTTTATTAGAGAAATAAATATTTGTTACTGTTGAGCCAGACAAAGGATCACCTGCGGCAATCACCTTATCAGCTACTGGATCTGAGCCAGTAAAAATACCCAAACCACCGTCTTTAAGTACACCTTTGAATGCTACCGTTCCTACATCATTGATTGTAGGATTATCGAAAAAGCTAAAAGCATTGCTGTTGTCGGCGATAGTAGTTATTGTTCCGTTGTTAACTGTAAATATACCTTCTGTGCCTTCCTTGAGGACTCCCTTAAATGCTACAGTTCCTGGATTGTTGATAGCGGGAGGAAAAACAAAACTAAACTTACCAGTTGTGTCGGCAATAGGGACGGTTACTCCATCTGAAGTAATTGTGAAAATACCACGTTCTCCTGTATCTAACCTGGCTGAAAAGGCAAGGGTATTTGCGTCATTAATCGCATACCCATCAAAGTCACTGAAAGAACCATTGGTATCGACAATAGAAGTTGTTGAGCCATCAATACTGAGGAAGATGGCAGAACCATTCTCTACCTGAGACGAATATGCAACAGCAGATTTGTTATTGATTACAGGAAGACCAAATGCACCTCGAGGCTGACTGCTCTCGGCTATGGTGGTTGTTACTCCATTGCTAACAGTAAAAATGCCACTACCTATAGTATCAAGATTAGCAAAAAAAGCTACAGTGCCTTGATCGTTAATTACAGGTCTCTCCCCAAACAAGCTAAACTGTCCATTAGTGTCGGTGACGGTGGAGGTTGTCTCACCATTACTAATGAAGATAGCACTCCCAACCGCCTCTGAGTTTGCTGAGAAAACCACAGTCCCATCATTATTAATCGTAGGGTTGAACCCAAATGTAGTAAATGCATCTTTAGTATCAGCAATTTTAGTGAAAGTGAAGGCACAAGCTTCACCTATAGCCAGCAAGCTCATAGAAACACTAATTGCCGTTGCCGCTAAAAACTGTTTGATTGCAGCCATAGTTTATATTGTTTTCTATATACGTAGTAAAATTATTGCTAGCTTCCATATTAATAATACTGGTATAAAACATCAGTAAATTATAAATTAATTAATAATCCAACAACTTTCTTCAGTGTTATTACAGATACACTCCTCAAAAAATATCTGTGGTTTTGCGTGTTAAAAGTATGATTTGCTTGCGATCGCATGAACCTTTCCCTTCCTACAATATGTTGCAATCAAGATTGGGTGGTGCATGGTGGGCTGTACACTGGCCACTAGATAGGATTCCTGGGTTTAAAAATGTCAACTACTTCTATTTCTTCACTACGCGAACAACAACATCCCCTCATTCGTCAACTGGCTAATAGCATTGAAGCAGCTTGGCATAAACACCTAGACCTTTCGCCCTATAATTTGCCTGCGGAGTTGGGATATGTAGAAGGTAGACTAGAGGGCGAAAAATTGATCATTGAAAATCGCTGTTATCAAACACCCCAGTTCCGCAAAATGCATCTAGAACTGGCAAAAGTGGGAAACATGCTGGATATTCTGCACTGTGTCATGTTTCCTCGACCAGAATATGACTTGCCAATGTTTGGTTGTGACTTGGTTGGTGGTAGGGGTCAAATTAGTGCAGCGATCGCTGATCTTTCACCTGTTAACTCTGATCACTGTTTGAGTGAATCTTATACCTCTACACTATTGGCGCTACCAGTACCGAATTTCTCCCAACCCCGTGAACTACCAGAGTGGGGAGATATTTTTTCTGAGTTTTGTATATTTGTACGTCCGAGTTCTACTGAAGAAGAAGCAATGTTTCTCAAACGTGTGGAGGCGTTTTTAGAGATTCATTGTCAAAGCGCGATCGCCTCTAACCCAATTTCACCCGACAAGGTGACGCAAATTATTGCTGGACAACGTAACTACTGCACCAAACAACAGCAAAATGACAAAACTCGTCGTGTACTTGAAAAAGCTTTTGGTTCAGAATGGGCAGATAGTTATATGACTACTGTTTTATTTGACCTGCCAAATTAATCTTTTTTTGTTGTTAGTTAGTGGTTAGTGGTTAGTAGTTAGTAGAGACGCGAGGAACATTGCGTCTGTACAATAGTAGTTAGTGGTTAGTAGTTGGTTATTAATCACTATCCACTATCTATTATCTACTCACAGCCTTTACGAGAAATATATTTACTTATAGCAACCTATTCTATTACCTATCATCTGTTAGTTTTGTTACGTTTCACAGAAACTTATTAATGTAGAATTCATTCAAAGAAACTAAAATTGGAGTAAAATTACTGTAATCACGCCTTGAAACTCTACTCCATCTCTTCAAATAACCAGGTGTATCTAGTAGTAACAATTTTAGATTTTGAATTTCGCTAATTCTTGCTCTAACTATCTATTAAATAAGTGGTTTGTAATTGATAGTTAGTGTCAAGTTATTAATACCTCTGCTAAACAACAAAAAACAAACTAACGCCTGAGTGAAATATGTAAAGAGCATCATTTAATTTAACTCCAGATAAGTCACCAAAATGCTTTGTCTCTAAAAGCGCCATTGTGAAAATTTTTGGCTTTCAATAGACCTCTTGCACAAATTTTTTACCCCATACCCCCTTCTGTTTACGGGGCTACGGTGTACACACAAGTCGGAAAACATGATCCAAAATGGCTTTCATCTGGTAGGGTACGTTATGGACAGAATGTCCTGACGCACCGAAAACTGGCGGATGGTGCGTTACGCTCTGCTTTAACGTACCCTACAAAACTACCCTATCCCTGGACTTAAACGGGAAGGGAATTAAATTTTCCTTCGTTTACAGGGGGATTGAGGGGGTTTTGAGGATTGTCTTGAAAAATAAAAAATTATCTAAAGAACAGCTTTAAATTTCTATGAT
>NZ_AJLK01000112.1 GCF_000317205.1 Fischerella muscicola PCC 7414
TGTTGGTATTTTGCTGTTTTTGAAAATCTATTTTTAATTCATAAAACTATGCTTCATTCGCTACTTTTTACTTCCTTTAGTATTAGCAGAATCAAATAGAAGGGTAATAGACTATGACGCAGATGACAGAGGAATCAGCATTTAGAGAACAACCTCAGCTTTGGTGGGCGATCGCGATCGCTCTACCAGTCACAGTTGCGGCTGGGTTGCTGACAATGGCCAAAATGGATCAGTTGAAGCAGACGGAACCTGTAGCCAGCGCACCAATTGTCACTACTGTTCATGCTGTGGGACGCATAGAACCGCGAGGAGATGTAGTAAAACTTTCTGCTCCCACAGGTATACAGGGGACTTCGCGAGTTGAACAACTTTTTGTCAAAGAAGGAGAACGTGTTAGAAAAGGTCAAGTAATTGCTATTTTGGATAGCTTTGGCAATAACAAAGCTGTATTGGAAGAAGCCAGAGCAAGAGTCCAAGAAGCGCGTGCTAATTTGGAACAAATTCGAGCAACTTTGCCAAAAGACATCGAAGCTCAAAGAGCAGTTATTGCTCGCTTAAACGCTCAGTTGCGTGGTGAAAGCATCGCTCAACGAGCCTTGATTAACCGTATAGAAGCGGAATTAAGGGGACAAAGGGATGTCTTGGGAGCCAGTATAGCTCGTATTCAAGCTCAACAACGTAACGCCCAAGTTGATGCTCAACGTTATGAGATGTTATACAGAGAAGGCGCAATTTCTCAGCAAGAACGTGACAACAGACGCTTGAGTGCAGTCACAGCTAGTGAACAATTAGCTGAAACCCAAGCCACACGTAGACAAACCATTGCAACTTTACAACAACAAATTGCAGAAGCGAAAGTAAACCGAGATAAAACTATAGCTATTTTGCAACAGCAAATTGATGAAGAAAGAGCTAGATTGCAAAGACTTTTAGATACTCGTCCTACTAATTTGCAAATAGTACAAGCTCAATATGTAAATGCGATCGCTAATCTCAGAAAAGCAGAAGCACAACTACGCTTAAGCTATGTTGAAGCACCGCTAGCCGGAGAAGTTTTAAAAGTTCATACTCAGGCTGGTGAAACAATGGGCGTGGATGGTATCGCTGAAATCGGCAAAACTGATCAGATGGTGGTTGTTGCTGAAGTTTCTGAAGACACAATTGGTAGAGTGCGTCTTGGTCAAGAAGCAACAATACAGAGTGAAAATGGAGCTTTTAGCGGAGAATTAAAGGGAACAGTTACCGAGATAGGTAGAAAAGTTGGTAAGAAAGATGTACTCAATACAGATCCCGCCGCAGATGTAGATGCAAGAGTTGTGGAAGTCAAAATCGCCTTATCTGGTGAAGATAGCGCTAAAGTGGCAGGTTTAACCTATGCCAAGGTAGTTGTGGGGATTAATCTTTGAATTATGAACTATGAATTATAAATGCTCAATTGTAAATTAGGAATTGGGAAATAAAAATCATAAGTTAATTGGTGAATTTGAAATTTAATTGCAATTAGTTTTAGATAAAATGCTTGGAGATAAACATAATGTTTGGCAGCAAAATACCTCTTGCTTGGCTACAATTAAAACGCGAAAAAACGCGCCTCGCTGTAGCTTTGGCAGGAATTGCTTTTGCCGATATTTTGATGTTTATGCAACTCGGATTTCGGGATTCTCTGTATTATAGTAACGTGAGATTTCATAGTAGCTTACAAGGCGATATTGTTTTAATTAATCCCCAATCCAGTGCCTTGCTATCGATGAAGCCCATTTCCCAGAGGCGCTTATATAGAGCTTTAGATTTACAAGCAGTACAATCAGTACATCCTATTTATTTAGACTATACTAGTTGGAAAAATCCTATAACAGGTATCCCTCGCAACTTACTTGTCATTGGTTTTAATCCCCAATCTAACGTATTAAAACTCGAAGGCTTGGAAGAGAATTTAGATAAAATTAAAATGCCGGATGTAGTTTTATATGACAGGTCATCACGCCAAGAGTATGGGCCAGTTGCAGCTAAATTTGCACAAGGTAAACTAGTTACCGCAGAAGTGAGAAGAAGGTTAATCAAGGTAGGAGGATTATTTACCTTAGGAGCGTCCTTTGGTGCAGATGGTAATTTAATTACGAGCGATGTAAACTTTTTACGAATATTTTTTAATCGACAGCCAGGTTTAATTGACATTGGTCTAATTAAACTAAAACCAGGTGCAAATGCAGACGCTGTGGCTAAAGAATTAAGGAATTATTTACCACCTGATGTGAGAGTTTTAACAAAGCAAGAATATATTGATAAAGAGAGAAACTTCTGGGCAAGTAGTACAGCGATCGGCTTTATTTTTACTTTGGGAACAATCATGGGTTTTATTGTTGGAACTGTGATAGTTTACCAAATTCTGTATACAGAGGTTGCAGATCACCTAGTTGAATATGCGACTCTCAAAGCTATTGGCTATGCACAAGAATACTTACTAATTGTGATTCTACAAGAAGCTTTGATTTTGGCAATTTTAGGATATATACCAGGGTTGGCTTTTTCTTTATTTCTTTATCAACAGGCAAGACAAGCAACTTTATTACCAGTTTATATGAGTGCTGCACGAGCCATACAAGTACTGATTTTGACAATCATTATGTGCTTTATCTCAGGTGCGATCGCAGTCAGGAAATTACGATATGCCGACCCAGCAGATATTTTTTAATGGGTAACGGCTAATTGGGAATAACGAACCACTGTACAGACGCGATGTTCCTCGCGTCTCTACAATCACTAACTACTAACTATTGACTATGAAACAAGAACCTGTAATTTCTATTCAAAATCTTAACCATTACTATGGTAAAGGTGCACTCAGAAGACAAATTCTATTTGATATTAATCTAGAAATTTATCCAGGAGAAATCGTATTGATGACTGGCCCTTCAGGGTCAGGAAAAACAACATTACTAAGCTTAATTGGTGGTTTGCGGTCTGTGCAAGAAGGCAGTTTGAAGTTTTTAGGTAAGGAATTATATCTAGCTAGCCAAACAAAATTAGTCAATATTCGACGTAATATTGGTTATATTTTTCAAGCCCATAATTTATTAGAATTCTTAACCGCCAGACAAAACGTTCAAATGGCAGTAGAATTGAACAAACATATATCTCAAAAAGAGGCTATTGCTAAAGCTGAAAGTATACTTAGAGCAGTTGGTTTAGGACAAAGAATTAACTACTATCCAGATAGCTTATCTGGAGGACAAAAACAAAGAATAGCGATCGCTCGTGCTTTGGTCAACAATCCAGCATTAGTCTTAGCAGACGAACCCACAGCAGCCTTAGACAAACAATCAGGACGCGATGTTGTGGAATTAATGCAGCGTCTTGCTAAAGAACAAGGAACATCGATTTTGTTAGTGACTCATGATAACCGAATTTTAGACATTGCTGATCGCATTGTCGAAATGGAAGATGGTATTTTAGTACGTCAATATCAAGGTGCAGTTGTCAAAGGTAAAGTTTATTAACTAATAAGTGGTCAATTGTCAATTGTCATTTGTTATTTGTCATTTGCCATTGGGTAGGAGTAAACGCGCAATTAATCCAAAATCTAAAATCTAAAATCCAAAATTGTATGACTTGGATAGATGCATCCTGAAGGCATGATGAATTCCTATCAAAGCCTGATGTCTGGTTTCATGCAGCTTTTACTTTTTAGGAGTATTTGGCTGGCGGCTAGTGCGGAAAGTCACATTCACACCTTCATTTGACTGTTCTAGAACCAGTAAAGGCGTCGGTTTAGCCTTCTGATCCCAATGCATGTAAGCAACTCGCCCTTGAATGGTAGGTTGCCAGTTATCATCCTCGTCTGCGGGGCCGAGATAAGTTTCAATACAGTCTATAATCTGGCTGATTGTGGCTGAGGTTGCCTGTGTTGGTAACTTCATGAGGCGAATTTGAATGCGAAACAGCACTCGCTTAGTAATGTTTGGTGGAGTACCAGTCTCATACTCAACATCAAAGATTTCATCGACTTGGCGTCCTGTACTGCTGGCAATTCCCACTACTCCTTGTTGGGCTTGATTCGGTCGTAGTGCTTGAGAAATCTTATCTTTAACTTTGATTTTAATTTGATTGAGGATCGCAAAATGAAAAACCTCTTCTGACATCCGCATTCGCAGATAATCTAGGTTAAATTCCCGTGAGTTAATCAAGTCAGGATTAGTTTCCATTTTGCGAATCGTATCCAAAGCGAGTTTAAACTTTTTGTCTAGTTCTCGCGTGCGGAATTTTTCAAACTTAAGCTTTTTCTGTAGCTGATTCATTTGAATTTTGCCATAGACAATTAAAGCAATCACAACTAGGGCTAATCCTCCACAGGTAGCCACTAATAATGGCGGTGTTTGTGGATCGCTAGTGGCTGCTTGTTGAGATTGAGATATCTTCTTAGTTTTTATCCCAGGGGATGGAGATTGGGCAATAAACATAGAACTTGTCATGGTAAGCAAACATTAATACTGGACTCCTGATGATAGGATGCCCAAATCTTGGATGTCATTTTGCGGTATTGATGGTATTTTTTATTGGATAGTGGTTAGTGGTTAGTGGTTAGTGGTTAGTAGTTGTTTAATACTTACTCCTCGCACTCCTCACACTCCACCCTGCCTTATTGCCTGTTGCCTGCCTCCACGAATGAATTTAATTTTGCCTAACCACTTATATGTGTTGTTAGAAGTAAAAAAATG
>NZ_AJLK01000113.1 GCF_000317205.1 Fischerella muscicola PCC 7414
AAAAAATGTTTAAATAGCCGTAGTTAAAACTGACGTGGTGACTCGGAAATGGTATGAACTACGAAACTGCTTGCAAATTTCTCATAGACCAAACAATCACCTCTGAAGAAAACTCGGATGCGCTACTAAGCCGCTTGCAGCAGGGAAAACCACCAGTTCCTGGTCAGATTACCTCAACTTTACTGGCGTTGAAGGTGGTGTTTGAAGGTCTCAGAGAAGCCACTACTATTGAACGAGAACTCGCCTACGCTTTATATCTACTCACCATCAAAACTCAAATGCTATTTGCAGCAGGACGCAAAGCAGGGGTTGAGTGGCCCCCCCTGCTAAAAGAAGATTTATTGAGAATAGCGATCGCTACTGAAAGTATCTTTTCTGGTAACTGGCAAAATTTACATTAATTTAGTCGGTGGTTGCTAGTTGATTGCTGTTTGCAACAATTAACAACCAACCAACAACTAACTACTATCTACTTTTCAACTGCGCTTCTAGTTTATCCAAATCAGATTTGAGTAAAACAGTCATTTGACCGGTAAAAGCCTTGCCGTTTTTAGGTTGGGCAATTTCTACCCAGTATGCGTAGCGATCGCCCACACGTAGTTCTCCCCGCAAAGCTTCCCGGATGGGAGTTTTGGCAAAACGAGCGGAGTTAACGGTACTTTGACTAGGATATTCGTAAACTACCTGAGCGCGTTTAAAGTCTTGGTAAATATCCAAGCCATATACTACTCGCAATGAATCTTCCAAGCGAGCAAAACTCATGCCATTAATGGCATCATACATGCTCAGTCTCTCACTACGAATGCGACTGCGGTCTTTGATAAACTCCACTTTTCCAGGAGCAAATACCGATGCTTGAAAAGTGAATCGCTGGGCTGCTGTATCGCTTTTCTGTATAAAAAATTTCTCGTTAACATTGGGGCGCAGGGTAGGGTGTGCTTGAATCCAAGCACCAACTTCTTCTGTCGTTTGCCCTGGTAAAGCCTTGGCTTGGTGAGCAAAAAATATTCCCTCACAAATATAGGGAACGAGAGAAAAAGGCAGTATGAAAATTTTCAGCAGGGAGTTTTTTAGCATTTCTTTATACCAACCTTTATTAAAAGGAGTGATTTTATTTTTCCCCTACTGCCTTGATTTATTTATAAGTAATCCTACGGAATCATTGCGACTTTAATCACTTTGCGCGATCGCATATCACAAAACACAGCTTCTAAATCTTGTAATGGACGCTGTTCACTAATTAGTAACTCAAAAGGAATTCTGCGACTCGCAATCAGTGATAAGGCCGCTCTGACAAACTCAGGGGTATTATGAAATACTCCCTTGAGGGTAAGTTCACTGTAGTGGAGTTGTTCTGTGTTGACGGTGATTGTCGTGTCTCGTGGACAACCGCCGAATAAATTCACAGTTGCACCAGGACGGGCGCAGGCGATCGCTGTTTCCCAAACACTGGGTAGACCTGTTGCTTCAATGACTACATCTGCACCCCACCCATCTGTAAATTCCTTGACTACGGTAGGTATATCTGGTAACTGTCGATAATTAAACGTCTGGGCTGCACCAAGTTTTTGACCAATTTCTAGCCTGTCGTCATTACCGCCGAATAGCAGTACTTCCGCCGCTAAATCATGAGCTAACTTAGCGACAAACATCAGCCCGATCGCCCCATCTCCCAAAACTACTACCCGATCTCCAGGCTTGACGTTGGAACGAGCTGCCCCATGTAGGACGCAAGCTAATGGTTCTGTCATTGCTGCCAATTCATAAGGTAAATCTTCTGGTATTGGCAATAAATTATGCTTTACAATCGGCGCAGGAATTCTGAGATATTCTGCAAAAGTACCATTATTCCATGTCAAATTTGGACACAGAGAAAACTCTTGATGTTGACAAAAAAAACAATTCATGCATGGAGCCGAATTATTAGCAACCACGCGATCGCCTATTTGCCAACCTGTGACACCTTCACCTATAGCCACAATTTGCCCAGCAGCCTCATGACCAAAGAGAGTAGGAGGTTTCAGCATCTTGGCATGACCGCCGCGACGCCACACTTTTAAATCTGTACCACAAGTTGTCGCCGCTCCCACTTGGATCACTACTTCTCCTTTTTTGGGAGTAGGGTCAGGAACTTTTTCCAAGCGTAAATTTTCTTTACCGTAAAGTAAGGCTGCTAGCACAGCTTATAACCCACTAATAAGCTCCAACTGATTTTATCAAAATCAGGTTGACACCTACTGGTTTATCACATTAATTCTGATGGGTTATAGATCCCCGACTTCTTAAAAAGCGTGTAGTGCTGCTAGCTTTTCTTCAGAACTTTCTACAGTTGTTGCTGTACCAAATATTACTACTGACCTATAGTTCATCGAGTGATGAAAAGCAGACCGCGCCAGTACTAGTCCATCAAGTAGCGTCACAGTAACGCAGACTTCGATGGCATTTTGGAGCGATCGCAACATTCTACTTGCAGGAGAACCATGAATATAAAGTTTGTCTCCCACTCTGCCATAAGCTGTAGGAATCACAAATGGTTGATTATCTACACCAAACCCGACATGGCACACCAAACCTTCATCTAAAATGTCATAGATGACTTGACGTTCGTACTGTCCACGTTGGGGAACGCGCCTGATTTTGGTGCGTTGCGTCACAGGCAACACATGTTCACTACTATTACTCATAATCAAAAGCTTGTTTCTATTGCGTATACTGTCAGCTTAATTGTGCAAGTGGTCTACTACAAGAGCCACTTTTGTGTTGTAACATCAGTCCACTTGGATGTTATACAAAACTAGAAGTATGGATTTAGCGATCGCACTCGACAGCAATATAGACGTGCCATTACATCAGCAGTTATACGAGGAAATACGTCAAGCAATTCTCCACGGGCGCCTGCTACCCAATCAACGCATTCCATCCACGCGAAAGCTTTCCAAGTCCTTGGGTATTTCTCGTACTACGGTTACTACTTGCTACGAGCAACTTCTCAGTGAAGGTTACATCAAAACTATTGTTGGTTCTGGCACATATATCTGCGACCAACTCCCCGACGATCTGCTAAATTCCACACCGATTGAGTCTTACTATAAGCAGACTTTTGAGCAAAGACCACTATCTAAGTATGCCGTCCGTTTGATGGAAAATGATGTATTTATAACTACGGAACCTGATGCCCCTATTAACTTCCGCTATGGGCGACCTGCTTTGGAATTATTTCCAATGCAACTGTGGCGGAAATTATTGTCTCATCACTGTCGCTCCCATTGTCATTGCTTAGATTATGCGACAGACGCCTTGGGATATCAACCACTACGGGAAGCGATCGCTCGTTACCTGTCCCAGTCCCGTGCAGTGCAATGTGAACCTGAACAAGTGATGATTACTAATGGCACTCAGCAAGCTTTATATTTGGTGATGCGCTTGTTAATCGATCCTGGTGATGCTATTGCTTTAGAAGATCCTGGTTATCTGAGCGCACGCCGTATCTTTCTCACACAAGGTGCAAAGCTTTTGCCAGTACCTGTGGATGATTCAGGCTTGGTAGTTAGGGAGTTAGGGAACTATAGGGGTGAAGACATTAAGCTTGTTTATGTGACTCCTTCTCACCAGTTTCCCACAGGAGCAATACTTTCGTTGTCTCGGCGACTAGAGCTACTGGCTTGGGCCCACTCGCATGGGGCTATGATTATTGAGGATGATTATGACAGTGAATATCGCTATGGTGACAGACCAATACCAGCCCTACAAGGCTTGGATAAAAGCGATTGTGTGCTGTATATAGGTACTTTCTCCAAGGTACTGTTTCCTTCACTGCGGATTGGTTACTTAGTCTTACCCAAAAGTTTATTAGCAATATTTGCCAGTGCTAAGTGGTTGAACGATAGACACTTATCATTGTTGGAACAGTGTGTTTTGACTGATTTTATTGAGTCAGGGCATTTAGAAAGACATATTAGAAAAATGCGTAAGCACTATGATCAGTGTCGCCAAGTATTGGTACAAGCATTAAGCGATCGCTTTGGGGAACGAGTAACAATTTTAGGCGAGAAGGCTGGACTTCATTTAATGGTGAAACTACACACGCAACTTACGGATGAGGAGATTATTGAGGGTGCCGCATCCTTGGGTGTGGGGATGATGTCTGCTCAACCCCATTATCTGCAAGATAATAGCACAGGCGAATTTATTTTTGGTTATTCAGAACTAACATCACAACAAATTCAAGAGGGAATTTGCAGATTAGCTAAAGTTATTGTTGCATAGTTCATTGCTTTAATTGTGAGACTGATTGTTAGGAAAAAGGTAGACGCGCTCAATGCCCGTATCAGTCCAGTACTCTGTCAATTTTGCTATGAGGTATGCTTACCTAATAAGCGCTTTAGCACTAAAGCGCTTACTACAAACCTATAAATTCAAACTTGATGAAGCAGTAATTTACTTACCTAAAGATGCATAGCCAAAAGTTGTATTGAACTGACGACACCAAATTGCCACAGATTCATAATCTACAAGCTTTACATCATTAGGAATAGTGTAGCGTTGATTCCCACTTGTCTTTTGTAAACGAGCAATTTTGAGATAATCTTTTTCTTGAATACCAGATGTAGGAACTGTATCATTGCGGTACAAGATTACGAATAAGTCAGGACCTTTGCTAGTTTTGAAATTTTCATTGAATTCTAAATAACGCTTGCCATTCTCTGTTACAACTTTAACAGTTCCTTGAGTAGCATATTCCCCAGTAACAAAGCTTCCTGGTTGAGCGTTGGTTCTAGCTATCGGCTGGGCTTCATTAATCGGCTGCTTAGAATTTACATCTGTTGTACAACCTACGGTCAATAGAGTAAAAATACTTATAATTGCTAAAATTTTGAATTTCATAGCTATGGTACTCTCTATATTTATTAATAATTCCAATCAAGTAGCTGACATTACGGAAAACTTTAATTTCATCTAAAATTTTTTATTATTTCTAATGATTTGAGTAGCCATGACAAATTATGTACACCAAAATGAATTGAAAAACCTCACAAGAATAACCTCTCTCTGTAGTCAAGAAAAGTAGCTGCGACTTTTAGCTGCCTGGTGTAGGATATAAGCTGTGTTACTATCGTCTCATTTTGATAATTTCCATAGAGAAGAATATTCACCGTGGTAAATAATACTAATATTCATTTGATATTTTTTTTCTATTCTTTTGCGTAATGTATCAGAAGGATTTAATAAAAATATATTAGAGTAATTTTTAGAAAATTTTGGAATATTATTACCTTGTACTAATAAAAATAGAACGTTTTGTTCAACTAAAGAACTAAGAGTCAGTATGCTTATAGAATTATTACCTGCATCACTACTAATTAAAAGTGGGCGGGGAGCTTGATTAATAATATTGGCTATTTCTAGGTGGTTATTACCACTAAATTTACTCCACCAAGTATAAGATTGAGAATATAAAGTATCAGAAAATAACCCAACTATTATTAACACTGCTAATATAGTCTGCCAAGTTTTTTGTCGGGAAATACTGCCATTATATAGCTGGATTGCCAGGAGATAAGCCACCGCTATTTGTACGCCTAAGTAATAGGGTATTATATCTAATTGGCGAAACGAAACTAACAGAGGTATTGTTGGTATTGAAATTAAGCTTGTAATAAATAACCAAGTTTTTTCATGATTTGTACGCCAAAGGCAATAAAGTGCATATCCAACTAAAGCAAAAAATATTGGCGTTACTACTATCAAACTTAAAGGCTTAAGCCAATTAAAATTTACATCAATAAAAATATGATTTGTCTGTATTAACCAATATACAATTGAATTAGGAAAAGATAAAGTTTGAATTTTAGCCTCAGTAGAAAATAAAACGGAAGATTGGTTAGCAAGTATGACCAATATCCAAGGCGAAAAAATAAAAAATCCTAATAATGATGATATTAAAAACCTTTGAAATATTTGATTCCAGCGAAATTTGGCAATTGCAATTACATAACACAGATGAGTAATAGCTACAAAACCACTTAATAAAAATGTGTATAAACTAAGAACTAATGTAAATGTATAAATCCCCCAATTCAATATATAAGACTCTTCTTTTAGCTGGGTTGATTCTAGCCGCAATACTCTAAGTAAAGCTGCGCTAGATAGTAATATAGTCACTTCCCATAGAATATATTCCTGTGCTTCTTGAGCATAGATAATTTGTATAGGAGAGATAGCCAGAAGTGCGATCGCTATCCCAGGTAGTGATAAAGGCACCTTAAATAATTCTCGACACAACCAATAAGCACAAGGAAATACTGATAAACTAATTACAGCAGATAAGCTTCTAATTGTGGTTATCGAGTCGCCAAAAAATTGTACCCAAAATCTTACTAGTAGATAATACAATGGTGGATGTCGTGGATTATCTATTGCCAATGATTTAATAGTATCTCCAAGTTTTTTCTCAGGATTGAGACTCTGAAATTTCGCAAAAGCTTGTTTATCAATTACTCTACCATTAAAAAGTTGTTGTTTAACTTGGGTAGATGTGTAACCAGAAATACGTAATAAAGTATCAATTTCCCCTGGTGAATAAACTTTTCTATCAAGATTAACGAAGCGAAAGAATACACCAAATAACAAAAGTACAACAATAAAAAACTGCAACCACCTGGGAGCAAGAATGAGACGCCGCATAATTAGGTTTTTCTAATAAGTTGTCCAAAACCACCTATTCAATTAAATTATGAGGATGAAGTAATTTTGTATCATCTCTAGTAATTTGATAATGATTACTTCATAATTATCTAGTCTGAATAAAATTTAGCAAGTCCAAAGTAATCAAGTTAACAATGAACATTAAACGTACATTTTCTGGTGCATCTTGGGAATCTCAGGTAGGCTATTGTCGAGGCGTTAGAGTCAATAACCATATCTATATTTCCGGGACTGCACCAATTGCTGAAGGGGGTGAAGTCTTTGCCCCTGGGGATGGTTACACACAAGCAAAGCATTGTTTGGCAATTATTCAAAAAGCATTACAGGACTTGGGTGCTGACATCAATTCTGTAGTCAGAACTCGGATGTTCGTCACAGATATTAGTCGTTGGGCAGAATTTGGACGCGCGCATCAAGAAGTTTTTGGTGAGAATCCGCCTGCTACAAGTATGGTAGAAGTAAAATCTCTGATTGATCCGGCAAGTCTTAATAACAATGTATCTACTTGGAAATCTAGTAGCACCATTCTCAACAAGACTCTCTTGCCCTAGTTCTTGTTATGAGGTTGAATCTGGTAAGGAGGATGGTAAACTGCTGCCTCCTGCGTAATATGTGAAGTATTAATTTGAACATTTGATTTGTCTGCAAATATGCAACGGGGTAGGTTCAGCTTTATTATCTGTATCCATATTGAATGTCTTGCGATCGCAATCTCTGTCCAAAACTACCTGTAATCTCAAGCAAGTATTAGCACATCTTATAAATTTAAGTGGTAAATAAAGTTTTGTTGATGATTTGTCGTCGCTAAAAGTTAACTTGGGGTAAGAGATCGGGCTGAAGGGGCGATAAAATACCTTGAAAAGCTTGTGAGGTAAAGAAAGAGTGTAGCAATTTATGGTAAAAAAATAGATCAATATCAGAACATAGATAGATGTAAATTCTATGTTTTGGTTTTTATATTACAGATGGTTAATAACCCTATAGGAGACAAAATTTATGGGTTGGTTAAAAAGACTTTTTGGATTAGAAAAACCACAAAATGCTCAAGTAAATCCTACTCCTCAAGCTATACAACAACAGCCAGCTGCACCTGCTGCTACTCAGCAAATTGCTCCAGAACGGATGGGATTAAATGGAGAATACGATCAAAGTGGTTTAGCAAAGCGTGTAGCACTTGCATTTGATCAAGATCCTCAATTGGATGATGTTGATACCCTTTGGGTTGCTCAAACTGGCAGTACTGTTGTGTTAAAGGGTAAAGTTCCCAGCCAAGACATTCTCAACAAAATGGTTTCTGTGGCGCGAAGCGTGAATGGTGCGGCAGCTGTTGACACCAGTCAAGTTACGATTGGTTAGTTTATAGTCTGGGCTTTAGCGCTTTTAAGATATTATACTTGAGCGCTGAAGCACTAACTACAAACTAAACATGTCAACACTTTTGGGCTGAAGTAGTATCTATTAAAGAGTTATCTTTGTCTTGGCGATCACTAAGTGAATTAATCCAATCTAAAATAGCTTGGTTGATAATCTCTGGATTTTCATCGTGGGGACAATGACCAACATCTTCTATACTCAGCAATTGTAAATTCTGGTTATATTTAGTAAATTCATGGGCAAGTGCTGGGGGAACAAATTTATCTTTTTGTCCCCAGATTAATAGCATGGGAATTGTTAAGTTAGGCAGCATAGACTTGACACTCATGCCAAAATTGGCACTAATTGTCGCTTTAAACAAAGCACTAAAAGCGCGGGCAGAACCCCTATCTTGGGGAGGCCCTGCTAATATTTCTACTAGTTCATCGGTAATAGCTTCTGGGTTAGCGTAGGCGATCGCAGCCCAACGCCGTAGTATATTTGGTCGGCGAATGAAATAAAATAGGGGTTTCATTAACAATGGCGAAGCCACCATATTTTTAATTGTGGCAACGACGGGATGCAGAAAAGCAGGAATAGCTTCTTGCTCTAAAGATGGATCTGGTAAACTCATCATCACTACACCCTGCACCATCTCAGGATAAGTAGCAGCAGCAGCCAAGGAGACTAGAGAACCGAGGGAGTTACCTATTAAAATGACAGGTTGGCGGATAAATGTTTTCCAAAAGTCATAGACCTGTTCTACCCAAAGTTGGATACTATAATTCACACAAGCTTTTTCAGAAGCACCAAAACCCAGCATGTCTAGGGCATAAACTGTATGCAGTTCTCCCAACACCTCTAAATTGTGTCGCCAATGTCCAATAGAAGCACCAAACCCATGCAGCAAAATCAGGGGGGTTGTATTGGGGTGGTTTTGGATTGGACGAATATAAGTGTAACGAGTTTGCCAACCCCGCCATACCCAGTCTCTTTGATTACCTACTCGTTGTTGCCAGTGAACTACACTGTTCACACTTGTCTCCCTGTTGATATTTATAATTCCTCTCATTTCTAGCTTAATCGCTAGTTCTGATATTGTTGACCGTGTTTCAATTAATGCGATCGCTTGTTTGGGTAAGCGGGGTTCTTTAGATCATATGCTCAAACCGCAGCAGCGTTGATCAATTCTTCCTGCTTTTTTTTCAAACTTTGCAAATGACGAATGAGGACTGCCAAAGGATTGATCCCATGCATAATTAACAAAATCAGCCAGCAGAATTTCTTCGACGCCAAGAACGCCAAGAATTAAGTTTATAGATTTTATGTCATGTCCGTTTGAGGACTTATCATATCTGTGAAGGACTGTAGGTAATAGGTAATGGGAAAAACCAATTACCTATTACCAATTACCCATTACCAACCTACGCGACAATATAAGGATTCCAGCAATTTAAAAATAGGGATATAAACTTATAAAGTCAGTAGTTGGATCGATTGTAGAGCCTCTATCTAAGATTCTGTCATCAGATAAGTCAAAATCAAGAGATTTGTTGACCTTTTCGCCTCCTAAGCTGTGAGCAATCTTATCAAACGCAATTACAGCAGGTGATTTGTTTTTTCCTAATACTAAAGGCTCACCATGATTGGTAGAAACGATCACACGCTCATCTTCACAAATTGATCCTATGAGTGGAATTGCTAGAAGTTCTTGGACATCTTCTGGTGACATCATATTCAAATCACGCACCATTCCGGGTCTAACACGATTAATAATTAATTGAATGGGCTTTATCTTTTGTGCTTCTAGTAAGGTAATGACACGGTTAGCATCACGTACTGAGGAAATTTCTGGTGTAGTCACAACTAACGCTTCAGTAGCAGCAGCGATCGCATTTTGAAACCCTGTATCAATACCTGCTGGGCTATCTATGAGTACATATTGATACTTCTGTGCCAAGTCGTTCAATAACGCTTTTATCTGTTCTGGAGTGACTAATTCTTTGCTGCGTTTTTTGCCTGCTGGTAAAAGTGCTAAACCCGGCTGGCGTTTATCTTTGATCAAAGCTTGTTCTAAGCGACATTCCCGGGCCAGAACATCAAATAATGAGTATATTATTCGTTTTTCTAGTCCCAGCAGCAAATCCAAATTTCTCAATTCAAAATCAGCATCAACCAATGCTACCTGATAACCCATCTTGGCTAAAGCTATGCCCAAGTTGGCTGTAATGGTGGTTTTACCCACACCGCCTTTGCCGGAAGTAATGACAATAATCCGAGTCATGATAGAAAAGCTCTATTTAGGACATAGGGCTAGCACCCCGTTAATCATCTCTACCAAAAACTTAAACATTAACCGGAGCAAAATTATTACTTGTAAAACTTTGTAAGGAAGAATTACTGACGTGTAATTACTTATAAGATTATGTTAAACAAAGAAAAATTCCGTATTAAATCTATTTTTCTGTAATTTTGACGACATTTCAACCTTATTAAGGGTTAAAAGCTAGATTTAGTACCAAGGGTATCTTACACATCACTTTGCTGGATGCGATCGCATACCTCCAAGTATCTCACTTGTAATATTAAGTGCCACCCCCACAGAAAGCCGCCATTTTTGACATTAATGTAGTCCGCTCAATTGCTATCAGAAATTCAAAATTGAGTAACTTGACACAGTTATTACTTATGTAATATAGTGTAATACATAAGTATATAGAGCAGCGATCGCAAAATAAAACAACTTGACTTGGATATGAGTCTAAATTGCACAAGTTAACGTATTGGTGAAAGTTGCTGATGATTGTGCGAGAAGCGACCCATAGTGACGTACCCGCAATTGCACGAGTTCATGTAGATACTTGGCGAACCACTTATCAAGGGATTGTTCCACATGAGTTTCTCACAAATCTATCCTACGAGAAGCGGGAAAATGGTTGGCATCAAGTTTTGAACAACGCATCAAAAGATGGCAACTTTACTTACGTTGCAGAGGATGAATCAGGTCAAATTGTTGGTTTTGCGAATGGTGGAGTAGAACGCACAGGCGATCCAGTTTATCAGGGTGAGTTGAGGGCAATTTATATTCTCAAGAGCCATCAAAAAAAAGGAATTGGGCGTGAACTAGTTCGGATAGTAGCACAAAGGTTAGGTCAGATGAAGATTGATTCCATGCTGGTGTGGGTATTAGCAAACAATCCTGCGTGTCGTTTCTATGAAACGCTTGGAGGACAAAAAGTACATGAAAAAGAGATTGAAAGGGGAGGAACTAAACTAATCGAGATTGGCTATGGCTGGATGGATATATCAAATCTGCAACGTAGTAGCACAACCTAGCAACGCACTGGAGTGAACCGTATCTGAAATCTATTTTGAAAATAGCGATTGGGGATTAACTTAACAGCAAACCCATGATCCATCGCCTTGCACTGTGTTTATCTGTGTTCGTTTCTTATCTTAATACTGTACCCAACTGCAAGCTGCTATAAATTAGCGTTGGCAAAACCTCTACCGAATAACTACCACTCGAAATTATTTTTACTAATTTAAAAAATTTATCTCAAATTCACCGCTTGCGTGTCCCGACAGTTCAGAGCTTACATACATAGTACGAGAGGAAATGTACCGTTACTCAAAAGCGGCGGGTGCGTAGACGCAGGGAAATTACTGAGAATCTGGGAGGTTAGCTTAAAAGTAGCTATCCTTAAAAGAGTGTGTCATAACTCACCAGTGGAGTTTTTTCCATGCGATAAACGCTTTGCTCTGACGACTTACACGCAAGTGGTTTATTTTACTTAAAAAGTATAATTTATATGTTTACATCTTTAAGGACAACTCCATTAAATTAGTGAATAACTGATAACTGTTAACTGATCACTGATAACTGACAAAATATGGAATTTGATTATTTCAGACACCATGAAGGTTCTCCTGTTAATAACAACCGTCAAAGTTTACTAGCTAGTGGTTGGCGACCTTTCCATCGGGAATTGGACTGGGAATTTTTAGGTCAACTGATGTTGCATGATACACAGGAGTTAACTCAAAAAAGTCTGAATTTAGCAAGTAGCATCGCAGAAACTTTGGGACGCAATAACTATGCTTGGTGGGCAAATTTATTAAATATTGTTTCGGAAAATACGCGCTACGAAGTTGAGAAATTCTGGAACTATATCACACCAGACCCACTGACACCTGATTATCGTTATAAGGATGTTTTAAATACAGATACACCTATTACGCAATTTGTGAATCGTAATAGTATTCCCATCGATTATGTTCTCAATCGACTGCAAGAAATTACGGTGATGCGGGTTTTAAAATTATTAGGACGCCCTGATGTAATTACTCAATATTATTTAGAAAGAAATTTTTATTTTCCCGTTGAGAAATTTATAAATTGGGAACGGCTAGATGTGATAAACACTGTTTATGCATATTGGTCAAAAGATGATGTCTGGTTACAAATTGATCCCTATGATCGGGGACGGCGGCATTATAGTTTAATGGCAAAAAAATTATCTCCATTAATTAACAAAGCGACTTATGATTTAGCAATCATGTTGAGTGGATATCAAAGTCGTGTAGGTAAGGTGCAGAGTCAATTTATGATTCGCAGTTTTCCAGAAGATATTCAACACTTTACCGATATAGTTCAACAGGCAATTCTAAATCAAAATCAATTAGCAGTTTTAGTACATGGTAAACCAGGAACAGGTAAGACTGCGTGGACACAAGCAGTTGCAAAAGAAATTTTAGTATCGCTTGGGTTTGTGATTTTTATTTTGGATCATGATGCGATCGCTAACTTTGTACCACCTAATTATTTAGAGCGAATCTGTATTATTATTAATGAGGCAGACAATTTAGCTCAAGACCGTGCTAGCGAAGTCGCACAGCATAGCAATAAGACTGAACATATTTTAAGTTTGCTAGATGGCACTTTGTATCAAAGTGTTATAGAAGACTCTGGTATGCAAATGCAACAAAGGTTGGTAGTACTGATGACTTGCAACACCACAGAAAGACTAGATCCCGCTATGTTGCGTAAAGGTAGGGTAGATTTGATGTATGAATTTACTCATTTATTTGTTTAATTTAGAGAATGCGTAAAATCAAATCTTGTGGTGTGCTTGTAATGCGATCACAACCACAAATGAGTTTTTTACTCCTGTTAAAACCTAACCGTTATGACTTACCAAAAGGTCATATAGAAACAGGTGAGGATGAAATCAGTTGTGCTTTACGCGAATTATTTGAAGAAACTGGAATTAGAGCTAATGACATTGAATTAGATCATAAATTCCAGTTTCATGTTACTTATCTAGTCAAATCTAAGCGGACTCAAAACAAAAAAGCAGAGAAAAAAGTTGTCATATTTTTAGCATGGTTAAAGAACGAAGTTTTGATTAAAACCAGCGAACACAGTGGCTATATGTGGGTAGAATGGAAACCGCCACATACGATTCAGCGAAAAACTATTGATCCCTTATTGCAAGAGTTGGAAAAATATTTATTGAAGTTGTAAAATTTTTGGGAACACATGGCAAGGAAATCAACTAGCAGTAATTTTACTCAGTTGGCAGCAGGGTTATTGCAAAGAAAGATAATAAAAGTTTTTCCTTTGCTTATCTCAAAGAACAATTTCTTTCTGCCATGATGCAATGGATAACAGAGATGAAAATTGGTGGTATGAAACAAAGTGTTGTTTCACAAGTTGCTGCTGTGCGAGAACAAATGGAAAGTGCAAAATTAGGAGAGTCTCATGAAACTCCAACGTTTTGAAAATGCAAGTGAATTTTATGACAGGGTAAAAGATTATTTGCTCAGTCAAGAAGCAATGCATAATTTGCTACTTGGAATAGCTAATACCTTAATTCATCATCCAGAACGATATAAATCCCAACCCTACTTAGCAATAGTAGAAATAGACAGAGATATCGTTGCAGTGGCGATGAGAACACCACCATATGATTTGGTGTTATCGCAAAGCGAAAATTTAGATGCAGTCAAAGCGATCGCTCAAGACTTATATTTAGTTTCAGAATCAATATCAGCAGTTAATGGGCCTACTGTTGAGTCCGAAGCTTTTGCACAAGCCTGGTGTTCTCTTACAGGAAAATCCTATCAATTGAAAATGGCCATGCGTGCCTTTCAATTAGAACAAGTCCACCATATTTCTCAAGCGCCAGGATATTTGCGGCTAGCAACCGATAGTGATCAAGAACTTTTGTTACGTTGGTTTGAAGCTTTTTGCCTAGAAGCAGTTGGCAAAGTTGAATCTGATCCCCAAGCTTGGATTAATCATCATTTGCAACAGCAAGCTGTTTACCTTTGGCAAGATGAGGTAACAGTTTCAATGGCTAGCCGTGGTCAACTCACACCTCATGGTGTGCGGATCAATTTGGTGTATACACCACCAGAATATCGTGGTAAAGGCTATGCTAGTGCTTGCTTGGCACGGTTAAGCCAAAAATTACTTGATCAAGGGCATAAATACTGTTTTTTGTTTACGGATTTAGCAAATCCAACCACTAATCATATCTACCAATTAATAGGTTATCGACCTGTAGGTGATTGGCATAATTATTGTTTCATATCGTAGGAAATTAGGGGTTTAGATGAAACTCCAACAATTTGAAGATGCAAAACAATTTTATGACCGGGTGAAAGATTACTTGCTGATTCACGAAGCAATGCATAACGTGCAGCTTGCACTTTGTCACGCCTTGATTCACAATCCGCAACGCTTCGACGAAAAACCCTATTTAGCAATTGTGGAGGCAGACGGAGATATTATTGCAGTAGTAATGAAGACAAAGTCTCGGAACTTGCTATTGTCAAAGATACAAGATTTTGCGGCCATACAGGCGATCGCTCAAAATTTACACTTTACCCAAAAGTTACTGCCAGGAGTCAACGGCCCTACGGCTGAGGCAAAAGCCTTTGCAGAGAATTGGCATTCCCTAACAGGTCAATCATACCAATTAAAAATGGCCCTGCGTGCTTTTCAACTAGAACAGGTGCAGAAGATTTCCCAAGCAAATGGTCACTTACGTCAGGCGACACAAAGCGATCGCGAAATACTTATCCGTTGGTTTAAAGCCTTTGTACTAGAAGCTTTGGACACTCCTCCCACAAATACGGAACGCGCTGTTGACAACCACTTGCAGCGTGGTACTGGTTACATTTGGGAAGATATAATCCCCGTCTCTATGGCTTGTCATACTGGTGTCACACCCAACGGTGCAGGAGTCAGTATGGTGTACACACCACCAGAATATCGCCAAAAGGGCTACGCCAGCACTTGCGTGGCAGCTTTGAGCCAGACTTTACTTCAGCAAGGGTATAAATACTGTTTTTTATTTACAGATTTGGCAAACCCAACCAGCAACCATATTTACGAAGCAATTGGTTATCGAGTTGTAGGTGATTTATATGATTATTGTTTTCTATTTGATTGAATTAGGATTTACAGCCAATTGAGGCTAGCGTTGAGTGAATTGTTTTAGAAAAAACGAACACAGATGCACACAGATGCACACGGATGATTTATCGGTGTGCATCGGTGTTTATCGGTGGTCGATTTTCAAAACCTAATTTTTGCCACAGCTTTGATTTATCACAGGTCTACTCATACAGGTGTCATGTCACAGTTTCATTCTGTTACGTTTGCCGATATTGAAATGGCTGCGAAGCATCTTGCTGGTATTGCTTACCGTACGCCAGTTATGACTTCAACAACTGTAAATCAACGCACGAATAGTCAAGTTTTCTTCAAATGCGAAAACTTTCAACGCACGGGTTCTTTTAAATTTCGCGGTGCATACAATGCACTTTTGCAGTTATCGGCAGATCAAAAACAAAAAGGTGTGATCACATTTTCATCAGGGAATCACGCTCAAGCGATCGCCTTAGCTGGAAGTTTGCTCAACATCCCCACAACTATAGTCATGCCAGAGGATGCCCCCAGTGTCAAACAATCAGCAACTCGTGGTTATGGTGCAGAGGTAATTTTATATGACCGTAGCGAAACAAATAGGGAAGAATTAACCCAAACTTTGGCACAGGATAGGGGTTTAACAATGATTCCTCCCTACGACCATCCTCATATAGTTGCGGGACAAGGGACAGCAGCTAAAGAACTAGTAGAGGAAGTCGGTGGATTAGATTTACTGTTAGTGTGTTGTGGTGGTGGCGGCTTACTTTCTGGAAGTGCGATCGCGGCTAAAGCACTTTCACCCAATTGTAAAGTCATCGGTGTAGAACCAGAACGCGCTGACGATGCTACCCGTTCTTTTCATACTAAAACTTTCCACACTGTCAATAATCCTGATACCATCGCTGACGGTGCGCGGACTCCTAGTTTAGGTAAAATTACGTTTCCTCTGGTATTAAATTACGTCGATGACATGGTGACAGTATCTGAGGAAGCAATTGTTAGAACTATGTTCTTTTTATGGGAACGCTTAAAAATAGTTGTAGAACCCACTGGAGTATTAGCTGCTGCTGCTTTATTAGAAGGTGTAATTAATGAACCTGACGCGAAGATTGGTGTGATTATTAGTGGTGGGAATGTAGATTTGTCACAAGTAGCTCAATTGTTTTCTTCATCCTGAAATATTAATATTTTACGTATTTCAGTTATTCTTATGACTAGCTTAGTAATAGAGAATTCCTAGATAATTTATGAAATTTCCTCTTTCTTTTCTTGGCGTCCTACCTTACGGAAGCCACTATCGCGTCTAAGGCGTCCTTGGCAGTTCATTAAAGAGGTTATTTTTTCACATGAAATGGGATTGCTATAGCTAGATTTTTATTATCGGTGAAAAAATATTATTTGTAAAGCTAGTGAATCTATGAATAATTCTCGCCTTGTCAAAATTAGTAAATACCTTAGCAAACACCTCCGCCACCAACCTGAACGTATTGGTTTAAAACTTGCTCCTGGTGGCTGGGTTACTGTTGATGAATTATTAGCAGCGTGCAAAAAAAATCAGTTTCCTATAACCCGTACTGAACTTAATGAAGTTGTCGCGAATAACGACAAAAAACGCTTTTCTTTTGATTCCACAGGCGCTTTAATTCGTGCTAATCAAGGACATAGCACAGAAGTTGATTTGCAACTAGAACCCATTGTTCCTCCCGATGTGCTTTATCACGGTACAGGACACAAAGCTGTTGATTCAATTCAGCAAACAGGACTGAATAAAATGTCGCGTCATCATGTGCATTTATCAGCTGATATTGCTACAGCAAAAACTGTTGGTGCAAGGCATGGTAAACCTGTAGTTTTTATTGTAGATGCGGCGGCAATGCATGAAGCTGGTTACATTTTTTACTGTTCTGATAATGGAGTTTGGTTAGTTGATCATGTACCACCAGAGTATTTACAGAAAAAAGAATAAACATAAGTAGCCGCTATGAACTGCGTACACTAATAATCTTTCCTTCTGCCTCCTGCCTTTCTACTACAAACAAAATTTACTGGTGATGCATAATCTCAATAACCGTCTTCAACCAATCAATATATATTTGTTCTCTACGTAACACCAACTCTAATACGAGTTTTTGCATAATCTGTTCACGACTCGTAGACTGATCGCTGAGCATGGGTAAATTAATGTTTTCACACTCAGTTAGTTTTTCGATACGTGCAGCAAGCTGCTGTTCTAGGAGTTGAACGATCGCTTCACTGGGTAAGTGTGCTGCGAAAAATAACTGAAGGAGTAATGGTTCTCTTAGTGTTGGTAAAGGATGGGGAGATTGTAACCATTGGATGAATTCGGCTTTTCCCGCCTCCGTCACACTGTAGACTTTACGATTAGGGCGATCGCATTGAATTTCAATACTACAAGTAATCCAACCCTGTTCTAGTAGTTTATCAAGGGTTCTGTAAATCTGTGCTTGATCTGCTGGCCACAAGTGAACAAGGTATTGATCGAAGCAGTTTGTTTTCAGTTCGTAACCTGTCCTCTGTTCTTGCTGAAGCAGACCCATTATTGCATATGCTAGCGACATAGACGGTTTTCCGAAAATAAAGTAGTTGAAGCTCTATCTGTCATTTCTGATATGGATGCTAATATAAGACTAATCATATATAAGAGTTATCCAGCACGGTAATCTTGATGACGGCGTAACTTAACAAAAACCGTAACTATCTGGTTGTGAATTGAACAAACTACCAGCTTTTGCCGTTTAAGTTTTACAACATTGAATTGGAAGGTGAGGAAGTGGCGATCGCCAATTTATCAGATGCGAAATCACCGCTGAATTTGTTGCTAATTGCTGGTGTACCACTCAACCAACTCTGCAAAATCATTCCAGCTACTGCAAACTATTGTAACGAGAGGATGGGTTCCATTGACTTCTAACATACTTTTACAGCGAATACATCAACATCAATATCTGCGCGATTTGCGAAATAAACTGCTACACCTTCACCGGATGTTGCTGGATACAGAACGCATCAATTACGAACAGGTACGTGGACGAGTATCGAACGGAGAACTACTCCGACTCGTCATCGAACATGAACAATTCGCTTGGCTACATCGCATATCTGAAGTGGTTGTACAAATCGATGAAATGCTGCAAGCAGATAAACCGGTATCACTGGAAGATGTCGAAAATTTGATTGTTGATGTTCGCACCCTACTGACACCACAAGAGGAAGGTAATGCATTTGCCAGAAAATACTACACTGCTCTCCAGCGTGAAGCCAGCGTTGTATTAGCACACGCAGAGGTGTCACAATTGCTTGCATCCAAGTAATTGCCACTACGAGATAAATCTATCGTGATAGGGATTGTTGGTTCAACAAGTCTACCTTAAGTAAAAATAGGTAATATCGAATTACCTATTTTTACTGGGGGAGTTCATATATCCCCTTTCTTACGGTTCGGGGTTTTACTACTCCCCCAAACCCCATGTTCTGATAAGGGATCACCAAAGCTTATGGGACTTTTTGACCAAATTATCAATGCGATCGACAATCCTAGCCAGCAAGGCAGTACAGGGCAATTGGGTGATATTGTCAATACTGTACAGCAGCTAAGTAATCGGACTGGTGCAGATCCTTCTACCATGCAATCAGTTATTGGTATTGTGGGTAGTTATGTACGTTCTGCTTTGCAAGAAAAGCAAGCTCATGGTGGTAACGCAGAAGCGCAAGCTGTAGTTAATCAATACGGCGGTACTTCTCCCAGTTCCCAAGCTGTAAACTCTCTATTTTCGCTAGGAATGCAACGACAGGTAGCTGAAGCTGTTTCGCAGCGTACAGGTTTGGATGCTGGGATGATTGAACAATTACTACCAGTGTTGGTTCCTATAGTCCTGAATTTCTTGAAAACAGGTGCAAGTTCTCAATCAGGCGGGAACTCAGTCTTGAATTCTTTCCTAGATGCTGACAATGATGGTGATGTTGATATTGCTGATGCGATGCAGATGGCAACTAGGTATTTAGGAAGATGATATTTTACTTATCCATAGCTCATAAGTAATCGTACACAACAACAATTACTTGTGGGTCCATTATGGTTGAGTTTAACGGTTTGTTGTTCAGCTTCCTTTTCTTTATGATAAGTATTTATCAATAATTCTCGGGCAATAGCTTTTAAATTGGAGTTTCCAGGATTTTGCTTACGTGCCGCACGTACTAGTTTTCCAACCCACCCTTCTGATTCTGCTCTTTTTATTAAGTAAAAGACAACAGTTTCTAAATTACCTTCTCCTGCAACTGCTTCTAGATTTTTATCTAACTCAAATGATAACATCTGCTCCAAGAATGCTTTTGTAGGGAAAGCATTAATCAAAGCTTCTCGTAGTCCCTGACGCAATTCACAAGATAACTTCATATTTTAAATCCATCTATTTATATGTTTAAAAGGTAGGTAGATTGGGAATTTTTACCGTTGCTTGATAAATGTTGAGAAGAAATAATCTCTGGTTTGATTTTGGTGCAAACTGTTCTATTTTGTTCTCAAGACTGGTATTGAACCTTGTGAAGGATTTTCTAGCATAATGGCAGCCATCCCTTCTTTAAAGGCTCTTTGGAACACATCTTGATTACCTGAATTTTTGTAACCCAACCCATCATAAAACCCTTGAGCAAACGCGATCGCTGCTTTGTCTTTGATTGGGTTATTCATACCAATAACATAATTAATATGCTGCCTAATTGCCTCAGCAGGTTGTTGTGAATAACAAGTGTTCAGCAGCACGCATTTAACATAATCGGTGTGTAATTCAAACAGTGATGCTAAACCTTCTGGTGAAACTGGTTTATTATTTCCCCCATCATCTTCTAACACCAAGCTGCCATCTGGTTGGCCATGTCCACAAAAATGAACAATTTGAGGTTGTTCTTCTGCGATCGCGCGACGAATATCTTGAGGACGTACAGCAGTTCTCACACGAATTTCAAATAAATCTCGTCTTACAGATCGTCGTATAGCTTCCTCAATTTCTCGAATCTCTTTATCCAAACGTAATCCATGAGGAATAGCTGCCAAAATCAATATTTTCTGCTGCTGATTTGGTTGTGTCAGAGGTTCAGGAGAAGGAGCAGGCGGTACTATGAATGAACTTTCTGTTAACAGTTCTTCTGCAATAGCTTTTAAATTGGAGTTTCCAGGATTTGACTGACATGCAGCACGAACTAAATTTTCCACCCATCCCTGAGAATCTGCCACTTTGATTAAATTAAACACAACTGTTGCTAAACTACCTCCTCCAACAATTGCATCTAGGCTTTTATCTAATTCAAATGACAACATCTGTTCTAAGGATGCTGTAGTCGGAAAAGCATCAATTAAAGCTTCTTGTAGTTTTTTACGTTGTTCCTTAGATAAACCCATACTTATCAACATCCCATATTTTCAATACAACTTGAGAATGATTGTGGCTGGTTTCAAGCGATCGCTGACACCACCCCACTACGGCTTAGTTACTTTGTCTGTTGTCAAAAATTCACCAGATTCAAAATCAGATGTAGAAGCATCGTTCACTTTCAGCCATTGCTCAATTAGCTCTGTCACTACTTGGCTCATCTTCAGTCCCCTCAGAGCGCAAGTCGAGTGGAACTGTCGCTTGAGGTTATCCGGGATACTAATATGCATAGATAAATCAACGATAATGGTTACAAAAATCTACACAAAACTACAAATGAGCAAAATAGAATTCCAGAAAAACCCTCGGCTAATTCCTACCTTGTCGCGGTTTCCTGGTTAATCGCTTAATGATATGTGCATAAGTGATAATACTATTTGCACAAAATCACAAATGTACAAACCTATATTTCTTATAGGGGTAAACAAGATCAATTTATGCACTTATAACCATTTCACGTTAATCATCAAGGATTGGGGGACGTGGAAGCGTGTTTTTTAAAAGACATGTCCGACAACGCCACGCTTGTGGGTTGAGTAGAGTAAACAAGAGCTGCGATCGCAATTTCAGCCAGAAAATGCAGACTTTGTGGTATTCTACAGAATATTTAAAAGGGAACAGGGAACGGTTAACAGTGCAAAATATAAGGTAAGGTAATTGGTCAATCAGAAAATCTTAATTTGATAATTGATAGAATTTTCTCTCTTTGTTTTGGTGCATTCATTTCAGTAAAAAGTTGTATAGATTTGTCAAAATTCATTTTACTTTCATGAATATTTCCCATACTTTGCTCAGTTAAAGCCAATTGCAAATAAGCGATCGCTAAATCACACTTAGCACCAATCTTCTCTAAAAGCTCAATGGCTTGTGAATGTTTAGCAAGAGCTAATCCATATTCTGTTTGCTGGCGATGGATTTCTGCTAAACCATTGAGGGTTTTGGCTTTGACTTGCATATAATGGCTTTCTTCAGCACAACTCAAGGCTATGGTAAATAATTCTTTGGCTTTAGTAAATTCTCCTAAATTCACGTAGGTTTGCCCGAGGATTTGAATAAAATAGGCAAATCTGCCTGTCTGTTCTAGAAAATTTTCTGTAGTCATAGAGTGATAAATTGCATCTGCTAATCTATAAGATGCTTCATACTGCTTTAAATAAGAATAGACTAGAGATAAACACACCATTGCTTTTTCTGCCCAGCGATGATGAGCAGTATTTTGAGCTAAGTCAATAACTTGTTGAAATAACTGAACAGCTGCTTCTAATTCCCACAAATCTATTTTATAAAGACCAATGCTTAAAAGGGAATCTACCTCTAACATTGTCAAATAGTAAATTTGATGTTTATTGTCTAAGCTGCCAACCAGAGATTTAAGTAACTGACTTGCTAAATTAATTGTTTTTTCTTGACAGGTAATCGCCAGATGGATTTTTCCTGTAATCCAGTATAAATCGCCTAAAATATTATATAATTCACTGATATTAACGTCAGAGTTAATAACATTGAGAATAACTTGATTAATGGCAGCAATTAAAGGTTGTAACCAACCCATACGATATAGGGTACTACCAAGGGGTAAAAACTGTCCCCATTGATTATTTCTACTTTTAAGGATGACTTTGCCTGCTAATTCAAACTTGTTAATTTCTAAATAATGATAATAAGCTTCTAAGGCTTGCAACGCATCTTTAAATGTGGCAATTTGTTTGACACTAGCTGTCCAAAATTCGGCGGCTTTGTAGTTGGTAATTTCCCATTCTTCACTCTGGCGTAAACGTGCGATCGCTTCTCCACGAATCACCGGATGCAACCAATATTGCCCTTGATGACACTCTACCAAAGAGCGATTTCGCAACGAAGCGATCACTTGCCGATGTTGTGAAGACGGAACATCCCACAATAAACTCAACAATCCCTGTGTTGGGATTTGGGGTATATCTTGGTAACGATAACACCCCAGACGGCAAAGTAACTGGTAAGCTTGGGGATCGAGGACTTGCAGACGATTGATTTGACTCACCACCAAATTTTTTAAGTCTGTTGCAGACAGAGGATCAGCATGATTCTCGTGCCAATAAACAGCCATGTCACCGTCAAAATCTGCTTGAATCGAACCGCAGAGAATACCCATTGCTTTGGCATTTCCCCCATAGGCACGGTGCATAGTTTTTAAGGTGGGTAAATCAATTGCTAATCCCCGGTTACTAAAAAATTGTTGCCATGCTGTTTGATCTAAACCAGGTAAACGATAATGTTCCACATTTATTCCTGGTTCACAAAGGCGATCGCGACTAGTAATTAAGGTGACAGACTCTACCCTCGCATCAGCTAAAACCCGTAATAACTCTACATAGTTGCGGTGGGGAGCAATCAATTGTCCTTGTCCATCAAGCGCGGGTTCAAGATTATCAATCAAAACTCCAATTCTACGGTTATGGAGTTGTCGCTTCAGTCGCCCCAGCGTCACCCCAAATTCTACTCCCGGTTCTTCCTGAAAATCCTGTTTTAACCACTCTTCAATTACGTGTTCTACTGCCGTGATATTTTGAGTCTCTTTCGCCATCAACAATTCTAAAACCAACTCAAAACCTTGAGTTTGCAGATATTGTTGAGCCAGAGTCGTCTTACCCACTCCTCCTTCACCCTGGATCACAATCACTTTGATACCTTGATCGACTAAATTATTCAGGTGAGCAATGGCTGCTGTACGGCCAATAAAATTGGCATTTTCCGGGTTGAGTGTAGGGTGATGAAGCAGATTAGCGATCGCACTTGTCTTTTTGACAATCCGTTCTAAAGTAGAGCGACAATTACTTTTGGTAATCTTCTGCTTCAATGCTAAAGAGAGCAACTTCCATAACTGGGAACCTACATCCTTAGCGTGTCCTTCCGTACAACCGTAGTAATTAGCGATTTCTAGGTATTTTCGACCCTGCCAAACTTGCTGAAGAATAACTTTTTGGAGTTCGCTCAACCGTTCCCCGGTCTGAGCAGGAATTGTGGTATCTAACCATGCTAATACTGCTTCAGCGTCCATTGTTTATTAGTTGTCAGTTATTAGCTTTCTAAATTTGGGTATGAGTCTCACTGATAACTGTTTACTGTTCACTGAATTTTAGTCTACAGTTCCAGACCTGGAATTTTCTGATAAGTTTCTGTAAATCCGACTTTTTTCCCTACTTTTGTAAACTGTAAAATTCCCTACTTTCCCCTACAGACAAACCCCTGTTAGGTCGCTTAATCTATTGGGCAACAAGGTAAAAATATAAGTAAAAAAATATGCTTATTACCACCAGCCCACCTACGGAAGATTTGGCAGGTCAGTTATATACTCAGCCTCACTACTTTCAAACTCAACGCCGGATTAAATCCCTTGTAAATCGCTATCTTACGGTCGAGAAATTATGCGATCGCCTGCAAGATTTACCATTGCAATTCCAAAATCCCCAGCCGCGTCCTTGGAAACCTATTGACTGGCAAGCAATTAATTATAACCAAATCAATTGTTGGTTGTTGATGGGAATGACATAAACGCCTACCCATGATCCATCTGCGTCCATCGGTGTCCATCGCCTTGCACGGTGTTCGATAAAAAAAACAGAATTTTTGTCCTCGCTTCAACTCAGATCAAATCTCAAACTTATGACATCTAAACTTTTTGCCAAATTACCCCCAGATTTAAATCCCCAAAACTTACCCCAACATGTAGCCGTAATTATGGATGGTAACGGGCGATGGGCAACCCGTCGCGGTTTACCGCGTATTGCTGGACATCGCCAAGGAGCAAAAACACTCAAAGAACTATTACGATGCTGTAAGGATTGGGGAATCAAAGCACTGACAGCTTATGCTTTCTCTACAGAAAATTGGCGGCGTCCCATTGAAGAGGTGGATTTTTTGCTGCATTTGTTTGAACGTCTACTGCGTCGCGAATTAACACAAATGCATCGCGAAGGAGTGCGAATCTCGTTCATTGGAGATTTATCACTTCTACCCAAGTCCCTACAAACAGAAATGCAGCGTTCAATGGCACAGACATTGTACAACCAAGCAATTCACTTTACCGTTGCAGTCAATTACGGGAGTCGTAACGAAATTATCAAAGCGTGTCGTGAACTGGCGGAATTGGTGCAACAGGGAGAACTTAAACCCCAACAAATAAATGAAAGTTTAGTTGCACAACATCTCTACACAACAGATACTCCTGAACCAGATTTATTGATTCGCACTAGTGGAGAGATGCGGTTAAGTAATTTTCTCTTGTGGCAACTTGCATATACAGAGATATACTTTACCGATATTTTCTGGCCCGATTTTGACCGCACAGCCTTCCACCAAGCTTTATTAAGTTACCAAAAACGCGATCGCCGCTTTGGTCAAATTCAAGCTTCCGCTTAGTATTAGCGGAGGTGGGGAGGTGGGGAGGTGGGGAACTCACCGGCCCCCACTCCCTGTCGGTCGTGGGGATTAGGGGCAGTGGGGAGGTGGGGAGGTGGGGAGGTGGGGAGGTGGGGAGTGTGAGGATAAAAAAACTACTAACTACTAACCACTAATCACTAACTACTAACCACTAACCACCAACCACCCTACCCTGACGGGAAGCCACTACCCTGCCTTAAGCCGCTACCTGCGGAAGCCGCTTCGCGTCTACGCGTCTACGTGTCTACGGGTTCGCCAGTCCCCCTACCCTTACCTTAAGCCGCTACCTGCGGAAGCCGCTTCGCGTCTACGCGTCTACGTGACGGAGACCGCCTTTTTGGGGGGCTGGTCTCACCAACAACCAACAATCAACCACTTTAGTTAATATCTTTCTAATAAAACTTTTACCTCTTGTTCTAAATCCCAATCTTTCATCGCTTCCCATTCGGCTTGACGTACAGCGATAAAAGCTGTTGATAGCTGTGAATTTAAAGCATCTAAAAGCACGTTATCTTGTTTGAGGTGCGCGATCGCTTCACCTAATGTTGTGGGTAAAGGGTCGATTTTTTGTAGTTGGCGATCATCTGGTGGCAGGTATCCAGGATCTACAGCTACTGGTTGTCCTAGTTCTAAATTTCGTTGCACCCCGTCTAATCCGGCTGCGATCACTGCACCTAAAGCCAAGTAAGGATTTGCTGATGCATCTACCGTTTTGACTTCAAAATGTGTGGGAATACCGAATGCAGTCGCACTGGGTACTCTCACCGCTGCCTCCCGATTATCTAGTCCCCAACAACGAAAAGCACCACTCCAAGCATGAGGACAAATACGACGGTAAGAATTAACACTAGGAGTAGTCAACGCCATCAGTGCTGGCAAATGCTCCAGAATGCCAGAAATAAAAGCTCTTGCTACCTTAGATAGACCACAAACACCTTGGGTATCGGGTAACAAATTTTGCCCATCCCGCCATAGGCTCAGATGAATATGACAACCACTACCTGCTGACTCTGGAAAGATTTTCGGTAAAAAAGAAGCTTTCAGATTGTGACGTCTGGCTATGGCTCTTACCGTCTCTCTATAGGCAATTTGCCAGTCAGCAGCACGCAATGCTTCAGTATATCGTATGGATATTTCCTGTTGACCGGGGCCAGACTCTGGATAGTATTGTTCGACAGGAATGCCTTGGGAAATCAACGCTTCAGCAATATCATCAATGACTTCGTAATGAATATCCATTGCTTGGGTAGAGGCGAAAAGTGTAGAGTCTGCGGGTACAATGCGATCGCCTGATTGTTGCAGCAGGTAAAACTCATTTTCAAAGGCAGCCTGTACTTCTAATCCTTGACTTTTTGCCGCTTCTATCATCCGCATTAAAAAATGGCGTGGACATAAATCCCAGGCTTCATTGTTTAATTTCATGTTTCCCATGACACGAAAATGAGCCGGAGAATACGGTAAAGCAGTTAAGCTAGACCAATCGGGAACTAAGGAAACTTCACCTACTGGCCCCAAACCAGTTTTGCGAACAACAGCATCATACATAACTGGCACACCCTGTTGTCCTACGGATATACCCACGCCATGTTCAAAGTAATGGGGTAGCATCTCCACATGCACAGCTTTACCACGAATGATATTGGCGTTATCACACCAAAGGATGCGGACAAAACTAGCATCTGCTTCTTTGAGAGTTTTTTTAACTTTTTTGAATAAAATGTTTTCAGGCATTGCTAGGGAGGTGAGGTGATGGGGTGATGGGGAGATGGGGAACTCACCGGCCCCCACTCCCCTAAGGGAGTGGGGATTAGGGGCAATGGGGCAATGGGGCGATGGGGAGAATAACTAATGATAATTGACCCTTGACCATTAACTATTGACCACCAACAAACAACAACCAACCACCAACTAATAATACTAACCATTAACAAAAAGAGAAATTTTTAGTGATGAAATCGCAAATTCCTAAGTTACCACTTCCAGTATCACTTGTAGGATCAGAAGTTGGAACCTTCACTGAGTTTACAGTAACTCAAAGGATGCCTGGTATTGCTCGTCGAATCATCGCGGAAAACAATTTTTCACTAAATATTAATAAAAGTTTAGAAAACTTAGCTAATCAATTGCCATCAGGATATTTATTACCTTTTGCAGATGATGCTGGAACTGATGTCGGAGATTGGAAAAAATATTTAGAACCCTACAAAGGACAGCGTTGGATAGATATCCCTTGGTTTTTTGCTGAAACTTATTTTTATAGATTAATTCTCAATATTACTAATTATTTTCAATCTAGTGAATGGCAAGGTGTAGATCCATTCCATTTACAGAAATCTCAAGGTTTGAAAACATCTCTAGATGCAATAATTAATCTGTGTTATCAAGTGAATCAAGGGCTAGAAAAAAGTAAAAATACAGGAAAAATTAATCAAAATTTTCTGATTACACTATTATATTTTGCACTTTGGGGTAATCGGGTAGACTTGAGTTTGTGGTCAGCATTTGAAAGCGAACGCAGTAATTTTGATATTGAAAATCAAAAAGCTCATATTTTAGTAGATGATGCTTCCATCGTTACAGAAGTATTCATTAGTAGTGCATGTCAACGTGTTGATTTTATAGTTGATAATGCTGGCTTTGAGTTAATTTGCGATTTGTGTTTAGTAGATTTTTTATTAGGTAGTGGTGTCGTTGACCAAATCAAGCTGCATTTAAAACCTCACCCTACTTTTGTCTCTGATGCCATGATTAAAGATGTGTATGATACAGTCGATTTTTTAGCAGCATCTAACCATCAACAAGTGGCAAATGTTGCAGAAAGGTTACAAGCTTATATTGCGTCAGGTAAGTTAATTCTGGGTGATGATTATTTTTGGACATCGCCTCTAGCTTTTTGGGAAATACCCGAATCCCTCAAACAAGAGTTAGCTGATGCTGATTTATTACTGATTAAAGGTGATGCCAATTATCGTAGATTATTGGGAGATAGACACTGGGATTTTACCACTAACATTGCAGATATTGTATGTTATTTACCAGTGCCAATTGTGGCTTTACGTACCCTTAAATCAGAAGTAGCAGTAGGTTTGCAGCCAGAAGTAATTGAAAAAGTATCGAAATCTGATTCTGAATGGTTAACAAATGGACAGTGGGGTGTGGTGCAGTTTGTAGAGTAAGAGGTTATTTATAATTTAAATTCAACAAATCTTGCAGATAATCACTCAGTTACTGAGTTTTTACGTAAGTTCCATAACTTTATGAAACACCTGCAAAAATAGAGTTTAGTAATCACTAAAGCCATTTTTTCTGAGTAATTTTGTAGTTATATCAATCTAAAGAAAAAATTACAATGTAGTTTTGACTACTTTAGGTTTGTATGATTAATTACTTTTACAAATCTTAATATGTAATTAAAAAACAGAATCAAGTGAACAAATTTGTAAAAATTTGTTAAGAATAGTGGCAGTACTATCAACAAAAGGAAGCAAATCTTATGGCGAACACGACAGAGACTCAACCACCCCATCAGGTAGTGATTATTGGCGGCGGTTTTGGCGGACTTTATGCCGCGAAATCACTGAATAATGCCAATGTAAATATTACTCTCATCGATAGACGCAATTTTCACCTGTTTCAACCGCTTTTATATCAGGTTGCAACAGGTGCGATATCACCTGCTGATATTTCCTCACCACTGCGTTCAGTACTAAGCAAGAGTAAGAATACCAAAGTGCTATTGGGAGAAGTGAATGATATCGATCCCCAAGCACAAAAAGTTTTGATGGGTGATGAAGCCATACCTTACGATACATTAATTGTGGCTACAGGTGCGAAACATTCCTACTTTGGTAAGGATGAATGGGAATCATTTGCCCCTGGTTTAAAAACAGTAGAAGATGCAATAGGAATGCGTCACCGTATATTTATGGGATTTGAAGCTGCGGAAAAAGAAACCGATCCGCAACTACGCCGTGCTTGGTTAACATTTGTCATTGTTGGTGGTGGTCCTACAGGTGTGGAATTAGCAGGTGCGATCGCAGAATTAGCGTACCACACAATGAAAGAAGACTTCCGCAACATCGACACAACCGAAGCCCAAGTTATTTTACTTGAAGGTTTAGATCGGATATTGCCACCATTTGCCCCAGAATTATCAGCACAAGCAGAAACATCCCTTCAGAAACTGGGTGTAACAGTACAGACAAAAACATTAGTGACGAACATCGAAAATGATTTTGTCACCATTAAACAAGGTGAAAAAATATCGCAAATTGCAGCCAAAACAGTATTATGGGCAGCAGGAGTCAAAGCTTCACCACTAGGTCAAGCCTTAGCGCAAAGAACAGGAATAGAATGCGATCGCGCTGGACGAGTTATAGTTGAACCAGATTTAAGTATTAAAGGCTATCCAAATATTTTTGTAATTGGTGACTTAGCTCATTTTGCACATCAAAATGGTAAACCCTTACCTGGCGTCGCACCCGTAGCAATGCAACAAGGAGAATACGTCGCTTCACTCATCAAACAAAAACTTCAAGGTCAAACATCATTGCCACGATTTTATTATGTTGACAGAGGCAGCTTAGCAGTAATTGGGCAAAACTCAGCCGTTGTAGATTTAGGATTTATCAAATTTACAGGATTTGTAGCTTGGCTATTTTGGTTATTAGTTCATATTTACTTCTTAATTGAATTTGACAACAAACTGATAGTAATGATTCAGTGGGGTTGGAACTACTTCACTCGTAATCGTAGAGCAAGATTAATTACAGGAAAAGAACCTCTAGGTAATTACACATCAGAAAAAACAAGAGAGATGGTGAATGTCTAATAGTTAGTAGTTAGTAGTTAGTGGTTAGCGGTTAGTAGTTAGTGGAAAATCATCAAACATCAACTTATTAACTACTAACTAATAACCACGAATCAACCATCCGTGTTCATCCGTGTGCATCTGTGTTAGATAATCTAAACCCAAAATTTGGCATAGCCACAAATCAACACCAACATACAAACCCATCAATACCCACAAATAACCCATCCGTGTGCATCTGTGTTCGATAATCTAAACCCAAAATTTGGCAAAAACCAGCTTCCTCAAACTTGCCTAGAAACATTGATAATACTACCATCCGGCATAATAGTATCTTGTAAATAAGCATTACCAAAATTCACTTTACGAGCATATCTAAAATTAGCTTCAGTCAGATTTGCATAATCAAAATGAGTATCAAGCAAATGAGCCCCACTCAAATTTGCTCGACTCAAATTAACATTATAAAAAACAGCTTCATGCAACTTTGCACCACTCAAATCAGCCCCACTTAAATCAGCAGAATGAAGAGCAGCACACCACATATCCGTGTAACTCAAATCAGCTTTTTGCAAATTAGCATGTTCAAAATGAGCATATTCTAAATTTAACCCACGTAAGTTTGTACAACTCAAATTCAACTTGATACCTTCAGTATAGCGAACCAATTTTTGTAAGTTGGCATATCTAAAATCAGATCCACTCAAATTGATTTCCAGCAAATCTCTGATTCTAAATTCAACAATGTCAACTCCTGTAAAATCTCTTTCCCCGATCGCATATCTTCTCAGTAACTCTTCAACAGTCATCCTTCTCATAACTTTAATTCTGCATCCCTTTACACCATTAAATATACTGTGTATTTAGTTCTGAAAAATGCTGTGTTGTATTAGAATTCTAGGGGCTTTTCGCTGACAACGAGGGAAGAAAAAATCGAACATTGATGAACACAGATGGATTATGGGTTTGCTTCTCGTTCTCTGAGCCTCGATCCCTATCTTCATGAGGTACAGTATTTCATAGAGACAAACATTGACAAAAGCTAATGCCTAGCGAACAAGTCCCCTTGCGTATCCGTACCTCTAGTCTTGCATATATCGTTGGTGAAAATACTTTCTACCCTTGGGAAAATTTAACACCACCTCAACAAAAATCTATATTGCAGGTGATCGCTTCTCAAACTCCTCCTAGTTGTATCGTCTATCCGGAAACTACTGAACAGCTAGCACAGGTGATCAGGGAGGCTAACCGCAACCAATGGCGTGTTCTCCCTTATGGTAGCGGTAGCAAACTTAGTTGGGGTGGGTTAGTTCAGGGGGCTGATGTTGTAGTTAGCACAGAACACCTGAACAAACTTATCGATCATGCTGTTGGTGATTTAACGGTGACAGCAGAAGCAGGGATGAAGTTTTCTAAACTCCAAGAGATTTTGGCCAAAGCTAACCAATTTCTTGCCCTTGATCCAGTCACACCATCAGCTACTTTGGGGGGAATTGTTGCAACTGCTGATACGGGTTCCTTGAGACAGCGTTATGGGAGTGTGCGTGATCAATTACTAGGGATTACTTTTGTCCGTGCTGATGGACAAGTCGCCAAAGCTGGGGGACGAGTTGTCAAAAATGTCGCTGGATACGATTTGATGAAGTTGTTTACAGGTTCATACGGCACATTAGGTGTGATTAGTCAAGTTACGTTTCGTGTATACCCAATCCCAGAAATCTCTACAACAGTGATACTGACGGGTAGGGCGGAGGATGTACGCCAAGCTGCTGCTATTTTGCGTAATTCGGCGTTAACGCCTACTCAGGCTGATTTAATTTCAACCCAACTGGTGTCTGAGTTGGGTTTGGGTACGGGGATGGGGTTGATTGTGAGGTTCCAGAGTATTGCTGAGAGTGTGCAGGAACAGTCAAATCGGTTGGTGGAAGTGGGGCAAAATTTGGGTTTACAAGAGGCGATTTATGCGGGGGCTGATGAAGCTGATTTATGGCAAAGATTACGAGAATCTATCCATTCTGGTGGCAATAAGTCGGCAATTATTTGCAAAATAGGAGTGTTACCTACTGCGGCGGTTGAAGTTTTGACACGATCGCCAAAAGGTTGGATTCACATTGGTAGTGGTTTGGGGGTGTTACGGTTTGAGGGTGAGAAGGGATTGGTGGAGATGCGATCGCTCTGTGAAAATCATAGAGGGTTTTTGACAATTTTGACTGCGCCAGTGGCGGTGAAGCAAGGGTTGGATGTGTGGGGTTACACTGGCAATGCTGGGGAAATGATGCGGCGGATTAAGTTGCAGTTTGATGAGAAGGGTATTTTAAGTCCTGGTCGCTTTGTGGATGGGATTTAGGAAATATAACCGCCAAGACGCCAAGGAAGAGTGGAGAGGGATGATATGCAGGTTTCGGAAGGTTTTGAGGGGAAGACGGCGAGTTTGAAGAATTTGCAGGGCTTTGATGGGAAGAATCCGCCTGATCCGAAGTTGATTGATTCTTGTGTGCATTGTGGGTTTTGTCTTTCGACTTGTCCGAGTTATCGGGTGATTGGTAAGGAGATGGATTCTCCCAGGGGACGCATCTATTTAATGGATGCGATTAATGAGGGTGAGATTGCGTTGAATACGGCGAGTGTGCAGCATTTTGATTCTTGTTTGGGTTGTTTGGCGTGTGTGACGACTTGTCCTTCGGGAGTGCAGTATGACAAGTTGATTTCGGCGACTCGTCACCAGGTTGAGAGGAATTATTCGCGTGGTTTGGCGGATCGGTTGGTTAGGCAGTTAATATTTTCTTTGTTTCCTAATCCTGATGCTTTACGGATTTTGTTAGTGCCTTTGTTGGTTTATCAGAGGTTGGGTTTTTCTAAGTTTTTTCGGGCGACTGGGTTATTGAAGAATATATCGCCTCGGTTAGCGGCGATGGAGTCGATTTTACCGGAGATTACGCTGAAGTCTTTTCAGGATAATTTGCCGGATGTGATTTCGGCGCGGGGTGAGAAGCGTTATCGAGTCGGGGTGATTATCGGATGTGTGCAACGGTTATTTTTCTCGCCTGTGAATGAAGCGACGGTGCGGGTGTTGACGGCAAATGGTTGTGAGGTGGTAATTCCTAAGTCTCAAGGTTGTTGTGCGGCGCTGCCGGAACACCAAGGACAAACTGAACAAGCTAAGGCTTTGGCTAGGCAGATGATTGATTCTTTTGCAAATACTGGTGTGGATTATGTGATTATCAATGCTGCTGGTTGTGGTCATACTCTGAAAGAATACGGACATATTTTGGAGGATGATCCAGAGTATCGGGAGAAGGCGAAGCAGTTTGCAGCGAAGGTAAGGGATGCACAAGAGTTTTTAGCAACGGTTGGGTTAACAGCAAAGTTATCGCCGTTGGCTAGTAAACCTCTGAGTTTGGTTTATCAAGATGCTTGTCATTTGCTACATGGGCAAAAGATTAGTGTGCAACCGCGTCAGTTGTTGCAGCAAATTCCAGGGGTGAAGTTGAAAGAACCTGTGGATGCAGCCATATGTTGTGGTAGCGCGGGAGTTTACAATATGCTGCAACCGGATGTAGCTGAGGAGTTGGGAAGGCAAAAGGTGCGGAATTTGTTAAACACTGGTGCTGATTTAATTGCTTCACCAAATCCGGGTTGTAGTTTGCAGATTCAGAAGCATTTGGAGTTGCAAGGGAAGGATATTGCGATTATGCATCCGATGGAGTTGTTAGATTATTCAATTCGGGGTGAGAAGTTAGAAGATTAGGACTTATATCATGTTCGCTTGAATACTTATACTGTCGCGTAGGCTGGTAATGGGTAATGGGAAAAACCAACGCCCAATATCCAGCAACGAAGCATAATATCGTAAGCAATTAGCCGAACTTGATATTATGCAATCTTTTGCCGCCTCAATCGTCAACTTAGCAGCAGGTTGCATTATTGCAAAAAACAAAACCCGTCACTAGGACGGGTTTTGAAAATATGGGTAGTACTGGACTCGAACCAGTGACATCCTGCTTGTAAGGCAGGCGCTCTACCAACTGAGCTAACCACCCATTTTTGCTCACAAGAATTAATGTTAGCACACTAAATTGAAAAACGCGATAGTATTTTTGAGAAAATTTTGCTTGCCTCATCCAAAATTCCTATGCCCTCTGGTCAAACGCACGATCGCATAACTTTGTGGGCTTTGCCGTTTGTTGCTGGAGCCACTTTTGTCCAAACCAAGAGTGGCAACTTAACTTTATCGGTGGCAAGTGGATTTATGTTCGGGGGGCTGATGTTTGGCCCAGACTTGGATATCTATTCCCGCCAGTACCAACGTTGGGGTCTGTTACGTTGGATTTGGATTCCTTATCAAAAAAGCCTGCGTCATCGCTCATTCTTATCTCATGGGCCAATTATCGGTACAACACTACGAGTGATTTATTTGAGTGGCGTGGTGGGAATATTGATAATTCTGGGTACAGTAGTTGCTCAAATACTAGGCAACGGCAACTGGAGTAAACAGATTTTGAGTGAAACCTTAGGGCGATCGCTTAATCACCTTCCAGAATTACTAGCACTATTTTTAGGGCTAGAACTTGGTGCGATGAGCCATTCTCTCAGTGACTGGAGCAATTCTGCATACAAGCGTTTCCAAAAGCAAGGTGTTCGCGGTTTATTACCACGTGCGAAAATGAAGAAACGTAAACGTACCACCACTCAGTCGAATAGAACTAGAACCAAAAGAGCAAGCAAAACCAAAAAGCGTTAATTAAACTCATCCCCTGCAATCTAGGCTTTTGATTTCGCGAGAATTGGGCATGGGGCATTGGGAATAGAAAAAAATCATTACTCCAATTACCAATTACCAATTAACAATTATGTCTAATCTTCAAAATAAGAATCAAACACAATTTGATGCTGAGACTTTGGCAGCCTTACAAGAATTAATAGATGTGGTGGCAAAGTTGCGATCGCCTGATGCTGGTTGCCCGTGGGATTTGGCACAAACTCCCCAAACACTGACACCCTATGTGATTGAAGAAGCTTATGAGGTAGTAGATGCTATTAACAGTGGGGATAAACAAGCGATCGCTGAAGAATTAGGAGATTTATTATTACAAGTTGTTCTGCAAGCACAAATCGCCAAGGAATATGGTCAATTTTCTTTACAAGAAGTAGCACAAGGTATTTCCCAAAAACTAATTCGGCGTCATCCTCATGTTTTTGGGGATGTGTCGGTGCAGAGTGTCGATGAAGTGCGGCAAAATTGGGAACAAATCAAAGCAGCAGAAAAAGGCGAACCATCTCCAGAAAATCAAAAACTTAGTACAAAACTCAGTAGTTATGCCCGCAAACTTCCCCCATTAATGGCAACGATGAAAATTTCTCAAAAAGCTGCTGCTATTGGATTTGAGTGGGAAAATATTGATGGAGTATGGGAGAAATTTCACGAAGAATTGCGAGAGTTTCAAGAAGCTTTAGCTCACGAAACACCAGAACGACAACAAGCTGAATTAGGGGATTTATTATTTTCTGTTCTCCAGCTTGCCCGTTGGTATAATCTCGATCCCAGCGAAGCTTTACAAGGAACAAATCAACGTTTTATTCACCGCTTCCAAAAAATAGAAGGAATAGCTGATCGCCCCCTGTCTGATTACACTCTCGAAGAGTTAGAAGCACTTTGGCAGGAGGCGAAAGCACAACTTGCTAAAGGTGGTTAGTGGTTAGTGGTGAACCCAACTACTAACTACTAACCACTAACTACTAACTATTTACAACTTAATTGTAACTGTCTTGACTTCAGTGTAATGTTCTAGACAATACTCACCGAGTTCGCGACCCATACCTGATTGCTTGAAGCCGCCGAAGGGGGCAGCAGCATCAAATACGTGGTAGCAATTTACCCACACAGTACCTGCACGGACGTTGTTGGCTATGGCATGGGCTTTGGTAATATCTTTTGTCCACACTCCAGCAGCAAGTCCGTACATGGTGGTGTTGGCAAGGTGAATTACTTCGTCGATGTCCTTGAATTTAATAATGCTCATCACCGGGCCGAAGATTTCTTCTTGAGCAATCTTCATCTCATTTTTGACATTGGCAAATACAGTTGGTTCAATAAAGAAACCGCGATCACCCCAGCGATGACCGCCGCATAACATCTGCGCGCCTTCGCGCATACCAGACTCGATATAGCTCATGATTTTGTCAAACTGCTCTTGGTCTATCTGCGGCCCTTGCTTGGTATTGGGATCGAAGGGGTCGCCGACTGTCCGCTGTCTGGCTTTTTCTACACTCTTAGCGACAAAATCGTCATAGCATTTTTCTTCAACGAATAACCGTGAACCAGCATTGCAACATTGTCCTTGGTTAAAGAACAAACTATGGTGTGCGCCTTCAATCGCCATATCCATATCAGCGTCAGCAAAAACGATGTTGGGACTCTTACCACCAAGTTCGAGGGTGACGCGCTTGAGGTTGCTTTTGGCTGCTGCTTCCATCACCAGATGTCCAACTTCGGTTGAGCCTGTGAATGCCAATTTGTCAATATCCATGTGGCGCGCGATCGCAGCCCCGGCGGTTGGGCCGTAGCCAGAAAGAATATTAACAACACCAGGCGGGAAACCAGCTTCAATTATCAACTCACCCACCCGCAGTGCTGACAAAGGAGTTTGTTCGGCAGTTTTCATTACTACCGTATTACCCGTTGCCAAAGCTGGGCTTAACTTCCACGCCTGCATCAATAATGGGAAGTTCCAAGGAATAATTTGACCGACTACACCCACCGGTTCATGGCGTGTGTAACAGAAGTAGGGACCGTTGATGGGGATGGTTTTACCTTGTACTTTGTCAGCCCAGCCTGCATAGTAGCGATAACAAGCAATAACTAGCTTTAAGTCGCCATAAGAACTATGTAGCGGCTTACCGTTGTCTAGGGTTTCCAACCGCGCCAACTCGTCAATATTTTGCTCAATTAAATCTGCCAGCTTGTAGAGTAATTCACCCCGACGGGTAGCAGACATATTGCGCCATTCTCTACTATTAAAAGCCGCTCTTGCTGCTTCTACAGCCTTATCTACATCCGGGGCGTCTGCTTCTGCAACATCACAGATGACTTCGCCTGTTGCGGGGTTAATCGTTTCAAACCTTTTACCACTGACGCTTTCTACCCACTCGTTATTAATTAGCAGCTTGGTTGGACCAATTTTCACCTGTTGTTCTGGTCTAGTGGCTGTAACCATCAGGCCCTCCTTAAGTTTTTGTTAAGAATCTATTTGAAATCTCATCTGACTGTTTGGGATATTAATGAATCAAGCTTTTTATGCCCTAACTTTTCCTAAATTTCCCAATTGATCTATTAATATGCTGCTCCGCCTACAGAAAATAGTGTGATGTTGTTTATATAAGTTCTGATTTTTTTACATCCTATTTACATAAAAAATCACAGCAATTAACCATACACTGGATTTAGCTCAACTTTTCCCCACTGTAGCTCGTGCTAAGGAAAGTTACCAAGATAATTATGCTACAGTAATACGGACAATTGGGGCTACTCGCGAAAGCAACGTGACGCGCCAGAGTGAAAAACCACTGAAAAACAGTTTATGAATCGTCGTGAATTTATCGGTTGGGTAAGTGTGGGGAGTTTAGCTAGTTCTCTACCTGTAGTCATTGCAGCTTGTTCTTCTGAAACAAAATCCCAATCAACTACCACTCCCGTGCGTGCTGATGGTTTTCAGGTAGTTGGCACAGTAGCAGATTTAGACAAAAACGGTCAACTCTTGAATGATAATACTGCTGGCAAGGTATTGGCCATTAAAGATCCTAGTAATAATACCAAGGTCATTGCCGTCAACCCCACTTGCACCCACAAAGGTTGTGTTGTGGAATGGAAACAAGACCAAAATGCTTTTGTCTGTCCTTGTCATGGTTCTAAGTTTGCTAGCGATGGCAAAGTGACAAATGGCCCAGCAGATCAACCTCTAGCTACCTACATAACCAAAGTGGAAGGTAATGAAGTATTGGTGAAAGGAAGTTAAGAGTAATTTGTCATTGGTAATTAACTATCAACCACTAACTACTAGTTCACCAAATTGATTTTGACAGTTTGGCTAGTGAAAGGAAGTTAAGAGTAATTTGTCATGGGTCATTTGTCATTGGTAATTAACTATCAACCACTAACCACTAACTAATGTACAGACGTGCCATGGCACATCTGGTACAACAACCAACAACCCTACCCTGACGGGAAGCCACTACCCTGCCTTAAGCCGCTACCTGCGGAAGCCGCTTCGCGTCTACGCGTCTACGTGTCTACGGGTTCGCCAGTCCCCCTACCCTTACCTTAAGCCACTTCGTGTCTACGTGACGGAGACCGCCTTTTTGGGGGGCTGGTCTCACCAACAACCAACTATCAACCACTAACCATTAACCACTAATTGTTTTTCCCCGCTTCCCCTAAATTGATACGATGGGAAAACGGCATAGATTTAGGTTGTTGTGTGGCATGAATATTTCTGGTGATAACTCATCAAACCTAGTTGCAATAGCTAAAAAAACCCGTTTGGCGGCACTCAAACTCGCAGTTTTATCAACGGAGGCCAAAAATCAAGCGCTCGAAGCGATCGCTCAAGCTTTAGAATCAGCAAAAGATGAAATCTTGCAAGCGAATGTTGCTGATTGTCAAGCTGCTGCTACTGAAGGTATTGCGAAACCACTTTATAAACGCTTGCAGTTAGATGAGTATAAGTTAAAAGATGCGATCGCAGGAGTCAGAGATGTCGCTAAACTTGCCGATCCTGTGGGTGCAGTACAGATTCACCGCGAACTAGATACAGGCTTAATTCTCAAGCGCATCACTTGTCCATTGGGAGTTTTAGGTGTGATTTTTGAAGCACGTCCTGAAGCGGCAATTCAAATTGTGGCTTTGGCAATCAAATCAGGTAATGGCGTTATTCTCAAAGGCGGCAAAGAAGCAGTTCGTTCTTGTGAAGCTATAGTCAAAGCAGTTAAACAGGGATTATCTGCAACTGCTGTTAACCCAGATGTGGTGCAGTTATTAACAACTAGAGAAGAAACTTTAGAACTTTTAAAATTAGATAAATATGTAGATTTAATTATTCCTCGAGGTTCTAATTCTTTTGTACGATTTGTGCAGGAAAATACCCGCATACCTGTACTAGGACATGCCGATGGTATCTGTCATCTCTATATAGATAAAGCCGCTGATTTAAAGAAAGCAATTACTATAACTGTTGATGCCAAAACACATTATCCGGCTGCATGTAATGCCATCGAAACTTTGCTAATTCATAGTGAAATTGCTGCGGATTTTCTACCAAAAATTGCTGAGGCTTTGCAAGCCCAAAATGTCGAATTAAGAGGCGATGAACGCAGCCGCGAAATTCTACCAAGTCTCAAATTAGCTACAGAAACAGACTGGGAAACTGAATACAGCGATTTGATTTTGGCTATTAAAATTGTAGATTCTTTAGAAGAAGCGATCGCTCACATTAATGATTACGGTTCTAAGCATACCGATGCGATCGTCACTGAAGATGCAAAGGCGGCTGAAACTTTCCTAGCACTAGTAAATGCCGCAGGAGTATACTACAACTGTTCTACCCGCTTCGCAGATGGTTTCCGTTATGGTTTAGGTGCTGAAGTCGGAATAAGCACCCAACAAATGCCACCTCGTGGGCCTGTTGGTTTAGAAGGATTAGTTACATACAAGTACCAATTAACAGGTGATGGTCATATTGCCGCTAATTACACTGGTGCTAATGCCAAATCTTTTACTCACAAGGATTTGGCATAAAATATCGCTTTTTCCTGATTCAACTTAGTGCCTTAGTGTCTTGGTGGTTCAATAGGATTTCTTTTTTCACCACAAAGACACAAAGACACAAACAAAAGTGTTGTTCAAATATGTGTGAGTTGCACGAGAAAATGAGGAAAGCACAATTAATTTTGAAACAGCATAGATTGGTTACTTAATGTTATTGTGCTTCCTAAGTTGTTACGTAATTTTAAATTGAGATCGGTAAATGGTAGGTAGTGCTTTTAGCACCGCTGGTTAAGCTTCTTCAATATATTACCTGAGATAATAAATAAAAAAAAGTAGCCTTAGTTGCCAGTTTGGCACTTTTGGCTGTGGAGAAGGCGATAAATACTTATGATATATTTTACTAATACATTGATATGTTCGATTTCACATTTGTGTTGTATACTTGCAGTTCAAAAAACACAGGACAAAAAATAAGGTACGATGCGATCGCCTAAAATTTTCAAGGTAGAGGTATGGGGATGTAGGGAAAAAGTAAACACCTATTGACTCACTTATATCTTGATTTCCAAGCAAGTTCTTTCCCTTACACCCTTACACCCAGTCTCAAGGGACAAACTTGGTGTGTAAGTCCTATTAAACTAATGCTTTCAGCAACGCTTGCAGCTTGAGTTGAATTTCAGCCAGTTCTTTTTCCGGATCAGAACCTGCAACAATACCAGCACCAGCGTAAAGTCTAGCGCGATCGCCATCTATGAGTGCGGAACGAATACCAACAATAAACTCACAGTTACCATCTGCGTCTATCCATCCCAAGGGTGCAGCGTATAAACCCCTCTCAAAGCTTTCGTAACGACGAATTTCCACACAGGCTGCATCTGGCGCAGTACCTGCAACTGCTGGTGTGGGATGGAGTTGGGAAACTATCTTTAATGGATGCACTTCATCAGGAACTATGGCACTAATTGGTGTCCATAAGTGCTGAATATTAGATAATTGTCGCAAGCGGGGCGGTAATATTTGCGGTAATAAACCTAGTTGTGAGAGGCGTTGAGTAATAAAATCAATTACTAGGGAATGTTCGTGTCTTTCTTTTTCACTGTTGAGTAAGCGATCAGCATTGGTAGCATCTTCCGCAGGTGTTTTACCTCGTGCTGCGCTACCCGCTAAAGCATCGGTGATTAATTGTTGGTTGTGAATACAGATTAAACGTTCTGGACTCGCACCAATAAAGTTTTGTCCTTTGCCGTTACTTGTAGAGAAAATATAACAATTCGGATGTAGCTGTCGCAAGTTATGGAGGGAATTAAACAAATTAAATGGGGTATTGGATCTAACGTCTAGTGCATCTGCTAGCACAATTTTACTGACATGGGTAGAGCGAATCGTTTCTAATGCTGACAATACCGAACGTTTGAATTTTTCTGGATTAGCAACGGATTTTTTACTAAACTTTGGCTCTTGAAAATCTTGGTGAGGAGAATAAAATTCCCAAGAGTGAATAATTTCAATTTTTCTCCAGAGCATCTGCAATATTTTTTCAATATTGACGTCAGCATGGATGATAAAATTGGCAACTAAGATACAGCATTCTTCTTTAACAGCTATTTGCCAATGAGGAAGAAAAACGGTAGCTGCTGGAAATGGATAATTTTCTTGTTGATTTATATCAAAAAAACTAAAACCACAAAAAAATAGAGGTTTGGAAAAACTTCTTTCTGTGCTGCCAAAATTAATTATATTTTTTAAACAATACTTGATAAATCCTTCAGATTTGCTAAACCGTTCCTTGCCCTCTATTTGTAATTTTGCTACAGCACCAATTGCAGCGATCGCTTCTTTTTTGCCCTTGTTTTCCCAATAAAAATTTAGTTGATGTGGTTGTGCCAGTTTATTAAGTACTACCAAGGGGTCAACCAAGTTAATTTCTAGCGAAATACTGGCAATTTGGGTGGAATTACTTTTTCTACTCTTCCGCTGAGCAGCAACAAGAAATTGGTATAGTTCCCTATTATATACACAAAAGTCAGCGGCACATGGTGAAACTGTCATGGATCTAAAAATAGTAAATTTTTTTGAAGTAATCTTCCTAAACAGTGATAAATCATGGTCGTATTTCTACAGGTAACACAAACAGTCGCTGTTTCACCAGCGTGTTGGCTCTGCCAAATTATGGTTTTGCAATACCATGTGTGGCATAGTCTAGCTTTGTGGTGCAGATTGTGGCATTAGCAAGAAATTAATCGCAAACGTAGAAAAATCTTTCTTGAGATGTTACCTGTAGATAGACTGGATAAAACCAGAAATTTTGGACATAAGAAAGTGCTAACAATATAATTAATTGCGACTGATGACTACAAATCTGATTTCATATCCCAAAAATAATGCCAAAAATAAATTATGGATGGCGGCAATCAAACCGCCGATGTACAGTGTTGCAATTATGCCCATCTGGGTAGGAACGGCTGTTGCATTTGCGGAAACAAAAATTTGGAATTGGGCTGTTTTTTCTGTTTTCTTAGCTGCGGCAATTTTAATTTTGGCATGGGAAAACCTCAGCAATGATGTCTTTGATTCTGAGACAGGAATTGATCAAAATAAACATCATTCTTTAGTGAACTTAACTGGTAACAAACTATTAATATTTTGGTTAGGAAATATATTTTTATGTTTAGGCTTGCTGGGAATACTAGCGATCGCTTGGTGGCAACATGACTGGACTGTAATTGGGTTAATTATGGTCTGCTGTGCTTTGGGATACGCTTACCAAGGTCCTCCCTTTCGTTTAGGATACCAGGGTTTGGGGGAAGTCTTGTGCTTTTTTGCCTTTGGGCCAATTGGCATGGCGGCAGTATACTACAGCCAAACTCAAAGTTGGTCACTACAGAATTTAGCGGCTTCAGCGATTGTTGGTATCGCCACAACTCTAATTTTGTACTGTTCGCACTTTCACCAGGTTAAAGACGATTTAGCAGCAGGGAAGCGATCGCCCATTGTCCGCCTGGGAACTCAAAGAGGCGCACAACTCCTTAGTTGGTTTACTGCTAGCATTTACGCCCTCACCTTGGTATTTGTACTCACAGCAATTTTTCCCACATGGACATTACTGAGTTGGGTGAGTTTACCCTTCGCGATCAAATTATGCCGTCACGTCCAGCAAAATCATCACAACCCAGAACAAGTCAGTAACTGTAAATTCATCGCCGTCGCCGTCCATTTTTGGTGTTGCTTGCTGTTTGGTGTGGGATTTCTGCTTTGACAACGCGATTTGATTTTGAAACTGACTCGTGGTGATTATCCTTAGTCATTGGTCATTTGTCATTACAAATGACGAAATTTATTTGATCTAGAGGTAGTGAATTATCAATTTGACTTTCGTCCTTACCAACGAAAATTTGTACACCCAGTTGCTACCAGTCACGGTGTCTGGGAGATCCGTGAAGGTATTATTCTTCGCCTCACAGACGAAACTAACAAAGTAGGTTGGGGAGAAATAGCGCCGATTAGCTGGTTTGGTTCCGAAACCCTAGCACAGGCTTGGGATTTTTGTTGTCACCTACCACAAGAAATTACAGAGGAAACAATTTTTTCCATTCCCGATCAATTACCGGCTTGTCAATTTGGATTTGAATCAGCACTTTGGGAAATGAAAGAGTGGAATAGTTGGAGAATGGGAGACAAAAGAATTCTTCTTTCTCCCCATCACCCCACCTCCCCATCACACCTCCCCATCACCCCACCTCCCCATCACACCTCCCCATCACCCCATCCGGCCACCTCCCCCCATCCCCTCCTCACCCACAGCGCTTTACTACCCGCAGGAGAAGCAGCACTACAAGCGTGGGAAAATTTGTGGCAGCAGGGGTATTCTACTTTTAAGTGGAAAATCGGGGTTTATCCTACGCCTGTTGAACTAAAAATTTTAGATTTACTCACGCAAAGCTTACCAACCTCTGCAAAACTGCGATTAGATGCTAATGGTGGATTGAATCAAGAGGAAGCAAAGTTGTGGTTGGAGAGTTGCGATCGCCTCAAAGTCAATATTGAATTTCTCGAACAACCCCTATGTGTAGATCAATTTCCGGTAATGTTGGAGTTGAGTCAACGCTATCAAACAGCGATCGCTTTAGATGAGTCTGTTGCTACACTCCCACAGCTAAAGTACTGCTTTCAACAAGGTTGGCGAGGAATTTTTGTCATTAAACCAGGAATCGCCGGTTCCCCATCTCGCCTCCGTCAGTTTTGCCAGCAGCATGAAATTGATGCAGTGTTTTCTTCTGTATTTGAAACTGCCATTGGTAGAAAAGCTGCCCTGCAAGTAGCAGTAGAATTATCGAGACACAACCGGGCAATGGGTTTTGGTATCAATCACTATTTTGTTGAGGATGAGGGGGTGGGGAGATGGGGGAGTGTGAGGAGTATGAGAGGTGGAGGAATTACCAACTAACTACTAACCACTAACTACTAACCATCAACAACCAACCACCAACAACCAGCCACAAATGGAGTTTTTAGGAAATTTTACTTTGGTGTGCGATCGCAGTGATGAACTGCCACAGTTAACTGAACAATGTTATATAGAATTAACGCAATTTTCCCAATGCCAAACACTACCAAAAATCATTTTAGCTGAATGCGAACCGACGCGATTTTTAGCAGGTTTAATCGCTGCTGTGACTGCTAAATGTCCTGTTTTTCTTTGTAATCCTAATTGGGCAAAACAGGAATGGCAACAAGTATTTGATTTAGTGCAGCCAGATATTATTTGGGGAACAGCTGCAATGATGGGGAGGTGGGGCGGTGGGGTGATAGGGAGACAACTTTCCTCCATCACCCCTACCCTACGGGAAGCCGGTTGTGCGTCTACACCCCATCTTCCTATCTCCCTATCTTTTAATTACCCACATATCATGATTCCCACCGGAGGTTCATCAGGCAAGATTAAATTTGCTGTTCATACCTGGGAAACTCTCACAGCTTCAGTACGCGGGTTTACAGAATATTTTCAACTAGAAAAAATCAATTCATTTTGTGTATTGCCTTTATATCATGTCAGCGGTTTGATGCAATTTATGCGTTGTTTTACCACTGGTGGTAAATTGGTAATTTCACCTTTTAAAGAAATAGCAGAGTATCAATTAAATCAATTTGAAGCAGCAGAATTTTTCATATCTTTAGTACCAACTCAGCTACAAAGTTTGCTGCAAAATTCAGATTTAACAACATGGCTATCCCAATTTCAAACAGTGCTTATAGGAGGGGCGCCAGCTTGGGATGAAATTTTAGAAAAAGCGAGATATTACCAAATCCGCCTTGCTCTTACCTATGGTATGACAGAAACTGCTTCTCAAATTGCTACACTCAAACCAGATGATTTTCTCAATGGGAAAGTTAATAGTGGTCAAATTCTTCCTCATGCCAAAGTTATAATTTGCAATGATAAAGGTGATATATTAAATACTAACCAAGCAGGAAATATCACTATTCAATCAGAATCTTTAGCCCTTGGTTATTATCCCCTAGCTGCTAACCAGCAGCCCCTAGCCCCTACTTTTTCTACAGATGATATCGGCTTTATAGACAACAATGGTTATTTAAATATAGTAGGGCGTAACAGCGATAAAATCATCACAGGTGGAGAAAATGTCTACCCTACAGAAATAGAATCAGCAATCAAAGCAACTGCAATGGTGAGTGATGTTTGTGTTGTAGGCATTCCAGATCAATATTGGGGACAAGCTGTAACAGCTATTTATGTTCCTAAAAACTTAAATTATTCTGTAGCAGAAATTCAAAATTTACTCAAAGATAAACTTAGTAAATTTAAACTTCCTAAATACTGGATTTCTGTGGAAAATTTACCCCGCAATTCTCAGGGTAAAATTAACCGCCAGCAGTTACGGGCAATAGCTTTAGATAACATTTTGCAACGCAGAGGGACGCAGAGGTAGACGCACCAGGTAGCAGAGTTTTTATACATGAGAATTTTAAGTTTTCAAATCGCTTCTCTCGATTTTCTTCTCTCTGCTTTCTCTGCGTCTGGTGCGTTTACTTCTAACCATTCAATCATCTGCTGAGGTAACTCTGTTTTTTGTCTGCTAGTCACATCAATGCAAACATGCCTAGTAAACGCCTTAGCTACCATTACATCTGCTACTACAATTTCGTAGTTGATTTCAAACTTTTCAAGACTCAGTTTTTGTGGCATTAAACTAACGATTAATTTATCACCACAAAACATTGGGCGAAAAAAGTCAGCATTAGCATGAACAATAGGAAAAGCTACTGGTGGATTACTAAAAAACTCCTTAAGATTAATACCAGATGCTTCTAAAGATTCTTCATAAACTTCATGACAAATACTTAAAACATTAGCAAAGTAAACTACCCCAGCAGCATCAGTATCTTGAAAGCGAACAGTGCGATGATAAGTAAAAGTCATACCCATTCCCTTTAAACGTGAAACACATTTGTGTTGTACCAGACATGCCGTGGCACGTCTGGTACAGGATTTAAATGTATCGTGATCAACGTGAAATGGTATCATTTGTAGCAACTAAAATAACGGTAGACACAAATCAAGTAGATGTTTTTTGTATATTATGCTGGCGCGAATGAGCGCTAGTGGTTAATTTCATTAATTTATGATGATCCGCGAGATCCCCGACTTTTTAAAAAGTCGGGGATCTCGACTTAGACCACTAGTTAGATGCTCAAATCTAAATCCTAAATTATTTGACTGGTTGTAATCGCGTTACTTTGAGTTTAAAACCTCCTACTCCAGTTTCGCCAAAAGACCGGACGCGAACAATGTAAGTTCCAGGTTCTGTAATGCGGGTGAATAACAAGGAATTACTGCTACCATCAGGACCATCATCATTTTCTGCTACTGTCGTGCCGTCTGGAGCCAGTAAAGTGACAATACTGTCAAAGCTTTCAGAACTAAGATCAACCGCCAGATTATCGCCCTTTTTCAGAGTTACCATATAATCACGGGCAAATCCACCCTGACCTGTGGGAATATCTTTTTCTGACAGCGTATCGGAAACTTCATAACTGCCAGGTAGAGGAATTGGGTTATACAACTTATTAACTTGAGCAAAAGCTGCTGTTGAACTTAAACCAATTGCCAGCAAAGAGGCAGGAATGAAAGCGATCTGTTTTAAACTCACTACAAAAGCCTGACTTCTCATCCCTAAAAGTTTTCCCACAAACTAAGCGTGATTGGCCCAATTATAGTTGTCTCTGGCACAGCTTGCCCACGTATGATTCAGTTATCAGTTATCAATTATCAGGGTGTATCAGGGTGATAAATGTTTGCTGTTGACTGATTTCACACTGATGGCAACTGCTACTAAACCATAAACACTTATCCCACTTTCACGAAGTATCTGCATAGCAGACCTGGCAGTTGCACCTGTAGTGTAAATATCATCTACTAATAGCACTGGAGTTTTTGGACGCAGACAAAAGTCTTTCCCTAATCCAAAGGCTTCATTTAAATTTTCTTCTCGTTCTGATGCAGATAAGTCAAACTGTGCTTGAGTTACTTTAATTCTTTCTAAGCCATGTTTTTTTAATTGTAACCCAGTTACTTCGCAAAAGCTTTGACCTATGAGTGCAGCTTGATTATAGCCACGTTGCTTGAGCTTTTGAGCATGAAGTGGGATCGGAACAACTACTAAATTATGATCGCACCCGTGATGTGATAGCCATGCTTGTGCTAATAATTGACCCAACAGACGAGCGATTTCGGGGTGATTTTCGTATTTCATTGTAGCGATCGCTCGTTTGAGGATACCGCTATATGTACCCCAAGCAAATATCGGCAGAGAGTGTGTGTTGGGATTATGACATTTTTGCAGTTGGCGAATACAGTTGGGACATAGTTCTTGGGAGGTGGAACGTTGGCACAAAGGACAATTCTCTTGGAGAAAGAGGTTGAGTAGGTTTTTCCAATTGATCATTTGTCATTAGTCATTGATCATTGGTTATTTGTAACAAATATTTCTCTAAATATATGTAGGGTGAGCGATCGCCCTTCTCTATTACTATTTAATCCCATTTAATGGGACGTTTCAATAATTTCTATTAAAAAAATATTATACTTGGATTAGTCTTGTTAAATGGGACACTAATCACTAATGTACAGAGGCAATTAATCGCACAGAGGCGATTTATCGCACAGACGTAATTAATTGTACAGACGCGATTTATCGCGTCTCTACCCACTAATCAACAAACTATGTCAACAGAAATTCCAACTCCAAAACAAATCTGGATTATTACTGAAGAAGTTGCTGAAACTGCTACTTCTGTGGAAACTACGACTACTGGTGCAAGAAGCAGTCGTGATTTAGGCGGAATACTTGGTGCAGAAGTTACGGAAACGACAGAATTCAAGTTCACCAGGTATAAAGCTGTGGAAGTAGACCAACTCAAGCAGGAAATGTCAGGATTTTTGCAGGCGATGCGAGAAATTCTTGAAGAAGCGGACCCGCCAAATTCTAAAATCCAACTTGAGGAGGTGGAGTTATCTGTAGAAATTAATGGCGAAGGAAAAATCAGCCTGTTTGGGGTTGGTGGAAAAGCGGGAGGTAAGGGTGCGATGACTTTCAAATTCAAGCGACGTTCATAGTCAGCACTTTAGTGCTTGAATATTTGAGGACTAAAGTCCTCACTACAAACGCCGCAAAGTTAGTTTGGCGGACTATTAGTAATTAAATATGGGTAGGAATTGGGCATGGGTAGGAATTGGGCGATCGTTGTCGGCATAAACAATTACAATAATCTTCAGCAACTCAAGTGTGCCAAGCGAGATGCTGAAGCAATGGAAACTTGGTTCCAAGATGAAGCCAGGTTTGATGCAGTTTTGAAGTTTACCGAAGATTCTCCCACGATTTATCAAGTAGACATCTACAAAGCTAATCCGCCGATACCAACTCAGCCTACCTACGGTAATTTTCGCCGTTTTTTACGGGCAAACTTTGAAAAACCACTGTTGGAAACAGGAGATAATCTTTGGTTTTTCTTTGCTGGACATGGTTGTCGTGAAAATGACCGTGACTATCTCATGTTTTTGGATAGTGATCCAGGAGATGTAGAACATACGGCAATCCCAATTGATTATGTTACCCAAAGATTGCGCCGCAGTGGGGCTGATAATGTAGTCTTGTTTTTAGATGCTTGCCGTAATGAAGGAGGTAGAGGCGGTTTAGGAATTGGTAAAGAACATCCAGGAGTGATCACGTTTTATTCTTGCAGTCCTCAAGAGAAAGCCTACGAAATTGAAGCTTTAAATCAAGGATCATTCACTCATGTCTTGCTAGAAGCTTTGCGGATACAAGGAGAGGGTAATTGTGCTACTGTTGAACGGCTCAACCAACACTTGTATAATTCTGTTCCAGAACTAAATCGTCGCTACAATCAGCCTAGACAAACTCCATACACTGTTGTTGATCCTGCAACCAAGCTGCATTTGATTCTTTTACCCAAGCAAGCAACCCTAAAAGATGTCGCTATCCTCAAAACCGATGCATTTGAAGCTGAAGTGCAAGGAAACCTAGAACTAGCTGAACAATTATGGATTCGAGTGTTAGCAGTTTCGAGCGCAGACCGACAGGCGATTAATGCGATTAAAAGAATTGGTTCAGGTCAAGGACAACCGATTCCACATCCAAACCCTGAAACTGTAATTTCATCAACTACTCAACCTGTCACTTCCTCAAGAGGAGACACACCAACCCCAAAAAATCAATTACCGATTTTTCAGTTTGAGATCATCACTGTTAACGACAGAGGTAAAGAAATTAGGCGAGACAAACGTCAAGCCGAATATTTCACTGAAAATCTTGGCAATGGTGTCACCTTAGAAATGGTTGCTATTCCTGGTGGAAGCTTTACTATGGGCGCACTAGAAAATGAAGAAGGAAGTACTGATGATGAACGTCCCCAACACCAAGTCACTGTTCAACCCTTCTTTATCGGTAAATATCCCATTACTCAGGCGCAGTGGCGAGTAGTCGCAGCATTACCCAAAGTAGAACGGGATTTGAAGTCAGATCCTTCTTTTTTTAAAGGTGATCGTCTCCCGGTAGAATGCGTGACTTGGTATGATGCTGTCGAGTTCTGTGCTAGACTGGCGCGAAAAACAGGACGTGATTATCGCCTTCCCAGTGAAGCTGAGTGGGAGTATGCTTGTCGCGCAGGAACGACTACGCCATTTCATTTTGGTGAGACGATTACGACAGACTTAGCAAATTATAGAGGTACAGATATCAGAGAATATAAATGGTCAGGCTCTTATGGTAATGCTCCCAAGGGAGAATATCGAGAGCAAACCACTCCTGTAGATAGTTTTCCACCTAATGCCTTTGGACTTTACGATATGCACGGGAATGTCTGGGAGTGGTGTCAAGATACCTGGCATGAAAACTATCAAGGAGCGCCAACAGATGGCAGAGCTTGGCTAAGTGAAAATGAAAATGATAATGATAATTATTATCGGCTGCTGCGCGGTGGTTCTTGGTTCGACATTCCTGGAAATTGCCGTTCTGCCAATCGTAACAGGCTCAACCCAGACGACGACCTCTTCATCGGGTTTCGGGTGGTCTGTTTCGTTGCGCCGAGGACTAAATAGCCCTTGACACTTTTGCACTTTTACCCTTTCCCCTTCTTCTTTTTGCCCTTTCTAAGCGTAGCGGAGCGGAGCGATCTAAAATTTTTTTAAATTTGATAAAACTCAAATTATTCTTTTTTAATTCTACTTTAAAAGTGTGTAAAATACAATTTTTAGAATATAAAGTCTGTTTTGCATTCTTATTAAAAATCAATGGAAGAATTATCAATTATTCAAAAAACCTATGATTTAATTAAATGGTACGTTCCAATCCTCAACGGTCTGCCCAATTCTCATAAATTTACTTTAGCAAACAGAATAATTAATGAATTGTACGATTTATTAGATGGTTTAATCATTGCTCGTTATACTAAGGATAAGCTAAATAAATTAGAATCGTTAAATAGTCAATTAGATATTTTACGTTATCAAACACGTCTGTTATTTGATTTTAAATTAATTCCAGTACATAGATATGAATATGCAGGAAAATTAATCAATGAAATTGGTCTGGAATTAGGTGGATGGATTAAACAGCAGAATAAGTTAAAATAATATGAAACGCTACAGCAACCTTTATTCTCAAATTGCTGCTTTTGACAATATCCTCGTAGCAGCGAGAAAAGCACAAAAGGGTAAAAGATTTAGAGAAAAAGTGTTAGCTTTCAACTATAATTTAGAAGGTGAACTGACAAAATTGCAGCAGGAATTAACTAAGAAAACATATCAACCTGGTACTTATAGAACCTTTTTTATTAAAGAACCAAAAAGTCGCATGATTTCTGCCGCTCCTTACCGTGATAGAGTAGTACATCATGCTTTATGTAATGTTATTGTTCCTTTAATTGAACCCACATTTATTTCTGATTCATACGCTAATCGGTTAGGATTTGGTACTCATCGCGCTTTACATCGCTTTACTCATTTTGCTCGTAGTAGTTGCTATGTACTTCAATGTGATATTCAGAAATATTTTCCCAGCATCGACCACGAAATTTTGAAAAATCTACTCCGCCGAAAAATTAAATGTCAGGATACTCTCTGGTTAATTGATACTATCATCGACAACAGTAACGAACAGTTAGCAGCAATTGAGTATTTTAAATCAGATGATTTATTAACACCAGTACAAAGACGTCGGGGTTTACCAATTGGAAATCTTACCAGTCAATTTTTTGCGAATGTCTATCTCAACACTTTTGACCACTTTGTTAAAGAACAACTCCAAGTAAAAAAATATCTTCGTTATGTCGATGACTTTGCCTTATTTTCGGATGACAGGGGGTTTTTAACCGAAGTAAGATTAGCTATTGAAGAGTATTTAGCTCAGTTAAGACTCAAAATTCATCCGGTAAAAAGTCAATTATTTGAAACAAAGCACGGCGCTAATTTTGTTGGTTTTCGCATCTTGCCAGACCGCATCCGAGTACGTGCAGAAAACTTGCGAAGGGCAAAACGCAGATTGAGAAAAATGCAACTTGACTACATTCACGGTAAGATTAGCCAAGAGAAAGTATCCCAATCAATTCAGAGTTGGTATGCTCATTTAGAGCATGGAGATACTTGGCAGTTGCGTCAACAGATATTTGCTGCACTCGCTTGGACGAGGGAGTAAAGAAGGGACAGGCAACTCCGGCTGCTGCGCGGTGGTTCTTGGAACAACAATCCTGAAAATTGCCGTTCTGCCAATCGTAACAGGAACAACCCAGACAACGACAACAACAACATCGGGTTTCGGGTGGTCTGTTTCGTTGCGCCGAGCGCTCTTCTGTGCCAGAGTCGGCGTATGGGAATGCGTCGAGCGTGCCAAAGAAGAGTCCAGACCTGTTCCTGCGATGTCGGCGACGACATCCGAAAATCAAACTGGTTTGGGTAGCCTGGTAGGTGTCAAAGCTGAACGGTTGCCCAACCTATATCAAGTTTGTTAGTTGCTTATGATCAAAAACCTCACCCCGCCCTAGCGGGCACCCCTCTCTTCTAAATCCAAACAAGGCTGATGCGATCGCACCTCTTAAGATAATTAACAGCCATACCCTCCAGCATCAAAAATACTCGCTAGCACTTTCACATAAACCCGATCGCACCGTGTTGTCTCTACACCTGTTGTTGGTAGATAACCATTGCTTTCATATAACTTAACTGCTTCAGCTAAAACACTGGCAGTTTCAATCCAAATTTGCTGAAAACCACGCTTGGCGATCGCACCTTCCAACTCTTGTAACAAATATTTCCCCAACCCCACACCCCTAACACTCGGCACAAGATACATTTTCCTAATTTCTACAGCTTTTTCGCCCCTTTTTATGGGATAATATGCCCCCGTACCTACAACTTGATTTTGGTATTCAATTACCCAAAACTCCCCATCCGTAGCTAAATAACATTCTTCCACTTGCAACACATCCCGATCAGCACCATCAGGTTCCCAACCTAAACCATATTCTGCTAACACCCACCGAATAACTTCAGAAGCAGGAATGCGATCGCCTTCTTCCCAATCACGAATCAAAAAATCTTTGTAATAACTATTCATTGTAGTTATTTGTCATTTGTCATTAGTTAGTGGTTAGTGGGTACAGACGCGATTAATCGCGTCTGTACATTAGTAGTTAGTTGTTCACTACTCCCCATCCCCCCACCTCCCCACTGCCCCTAATCCCCACTCCCTTGGGGGAGTGGGGGCCCCGAGTTCCCCACCTCCCCACCTCCCCACACTCCCCACCTCCCCACACTCCCCACCTCCCCATTGATCGGTAACGAAATTACAAACTCCGTACCTTCTCCCAAAACAGAATTAACCTCAATTGTCCCGCCATGTTTGTCAACCACAATTTGTCGTGCGATCGCTAACCCTAATCCCGTTCCCTTACCAACCCCTTTGGTAGTAAATAAGTGGTCAAATATGCGGTTTTTCACATCTTCACTCATCCCCTCACCATTATCAGCAATTGATATTTTCACGTTGTTATTTTCGACTGAGGTTTTAACTGTTATTCTGTGAGGATTTGCTTTCATATCCTCGAAAGTACGCCCTGTACTTGCTTCATCTAAAGCATCGATCGCATTTGCCAGAATATTCATAAATACCTGATTTAATTGTCCAGGAAAACACTCTATTTGAGGTAACTTTCCGTACTCTGTAACAACTTCAATTGCTGGACGTTGTTCATTGGCTTTAAGGCGATGTTTGAGAATTAAAATTGTACTATCGATACCTTCGTGGATGTTAAATGCAACTTTATAATCTTTATCGGCACGGGAAAAAGTTCTTAAACTAGTGCTGATATTTTGCAATCTGTCGCACGCCATCACCATTGCATCTATCATCTTCGGCAAGTCTTCTAAGCTATAGTCCAAGTCAATTTCTGCGGCATGTTCAATAATTTCTTTGCTGGGATTGGGTAAAGTTACTTGATATAATTTCAGGTGTTCGCTAATATCGGCAACGATGGGTTTAGCTTGTTTAAGCGTAGCAAAAATAAAGCCGAGAGGATTATTCATTTCATGGGCTACCCCGGCTACTAAATTACCTAGTGCAGACATTTTCTCATTTTGGATAATTTGTAATTGGGCTTGTTGTAAATCTTGTAATGCTTTTTCTAATTCTTGGGATTTTTGTTTAACAGCAGCTTCTGCTTGTTTACGTTCTGTGATATCTAATAACAAACCATCCCAAATAATCGTGCCATCGGTTTGTTTGACTGGACGAGATGCAGCTTCAACCCATTTGACTTTACCGGAAGGGGTAATAATTCGTCCTTGATATTGCCAAGGTTGTAAAGTTTGAGATGAAATTACTACAGTCTCTTGATAATGGGCTATGTCCTCTGGGTGAGACAAGGAAAGTAATCTGTTAGCGTCTGCAACTGCTTCTTCTGGTGAAACTTCGTAAATCCCATAGCATCCAGGGCTGATGTAGTTAAATTTAGCGATACCTTCTGGAGAAAGTTGGAACTGGTAAATCATACCGGGGGCATTTTCTGCAAGTCGTAAAAAACGGGCTTCACTTGCCTGTAAATTAGTGTATAGTTGAGCCTTTTCTAGGGATATAGCTGCTTGAGTGCAAAGTAAGTTAATTACTTGCAAGCGATCGCTTGTAAATACTCCAGATGTCTGTTGATTTTCCAGATATAAAATACCTACTAAATGCCCTTGGTTAATAATTGGGGTACATAATACACTCTTGGGTTTATATTCGAGCATATATTGACCAATTAGCCCAGGAATATCTGTTTGACAATTATCTATGACAACAGTTTCTTGGGTATTTTTGACATAATTAATTATTCTTCTTGGTATATATTCACAAGTATCGGTTGATTCTGAAACCAGAATACTTTGGATTTCACCTTGTGGTTTGTTCTTGTGGCTAATAAAAGTAATTGCTCTTACTTGGCAAGTATTTTCTTGGATAAGAATTAAGACGGTTTTTTTCGCACCAGAATTTTCTAAGATAATTCGTGTCAGGTTAATAATTAATTCTTCTAATTCGATGCTGCTGGAAATTGCTTGAGCGGCTTTGATCACAGAAGTAAAATCAAGAATATCGGCAATACTACTGCTACCTGTAGTGGAAGTGTGAGTTGATCTAGAAGTGGAACTACGGGTGATAGTCGCAATCGTTTCCAAAGGATTGAGATTGAGTCGTCGTTGTTGCAGGATGGGTTTGAGAAGTTGGGAATAGCGTTGTTCTAAATCATTGGTCTTGGCTTTTGCTCCCCAACGTGCGTAACAATAATACGCTTCCTGCATATATGCTTGGGCAACTTTTTCTTTGTTCCAGTCGAGGTAGAACTTGGCTGCGAGTTCATTGGCGATCGCTGCTTCCTGAACATAATCATTAGCGATCGCTTCTTGGATAGCCATTTCGTAATAATCTGCGGCTTGTAGCTTATCGCCACTTACACGGGCTTGTTCAGCCACAATTAAATTGTATTTATGCTGGTAATTGACTGGCGCATGGTGTGCCCATTCCTGCATTTTTGCTTGATTTTCGGTAACTTTCTGGAGATAAAGCTGTTGCTGTGCTTCATTTGCTTGATGACAAAGGGCTAACAAACTCAGAGATTGATAGAAATTCCGCAAAGGAACTATTAATAAGCCTGCTGCACCCTGTTCATACTGCTCAAATTTTTGGGAATATTCCCAAGCAGATTCGTATTCACCAAACAGATAAGCCAGCAGTGATTTGGCGAGATAGACATAACAAATACCATTAATATTGTTAGTTGCAATCAAAGTCGGCAACATCTCTACCTCGTTAAAATTCTCGCCATTTAATTGACAGGGATTGACAGCTTCGCCTTGCAAATTTTTCACAGTCTGCCGCCAGATATTTCCCCAAATCAAAGATACTTCTTGTTTAATTTGCTGCATCATGTCGCAATATTTATCTGCTTCTTGGGCAGCATTTTCTAGGTTTTCGCCACTCCAAAAGAGAAACTGACAATAGCAATTAGCACAATAGCCGACATATTCTAAATTTCCGGTTTCCAATCCACTTTGCAACCCATCTAAAAATAAACTTAATGTGGATTTAATTGCATCTTTCCAGTGTTTAATAAACAGACTATATGTGAGATAAACTCTACTTTTAAGTTCTTTAGTTTGAAATTTATCTAACAGTTGTACCGCCAATCGACCAAACTGATACCCATCTTCAATAGCACCAATACTACACAAGAATAATCCATAAAGACTATAAGCAATAGCTGCCTGGGGTGAGTTGCCATGCTGGATACAAATCCTGATCATGGTAAAAATCTTCAGCGGCAGCAACATCGGTTTGGCTATATAAACCGGGGCAAATAAACCCGATAAAATACGAAGTGCAACCAAGTATTTTGAATTAGTAATTTCTGGCATATCTACCAACGCAGCAATCGATTGATTCATCAACAATTGCTGCAACTGCTGATGTTCAGCAAAAATCATTTGAGTGTTACTGTCTTCAGGCAAAGTCAAGTCTAGTAATTGCAGTGCTTCTTTACCTGTAGCGATCGCTTCCAGGAATTTATTTTGCGCCGTATAAGATTGGATTTGAATCTCATAGGTACGAACTTTTTCCAAGGGAGATTTAGCGTTTTTGAGGAGAATATCTACTAAAGATTTTGATGATTCAAAATTTGTATTCAGGTATTCTGCTTCAGCCGCAGATTCGTAAATAGCTAGAGTCAACTCGTAGCTGCTTTGCCAAGAATTTATTGGTAAAAGATCCATTGCTACTTGGAAATACTCCACCGCCGCGCCGTAAGCAGTCGAGTTTTTGGCTTTACAACCAGCTATCAGATTTAACCGAGAAAGATGTTTTCGTTCGTCAGGTTCCGCGATTAACTCCACTCCATAATTGAGTTGGTTAACGATCGCAAAAATTCCTTCCTCTTGCTGGTCTGTTGGTGTATTCTGCAACAACAATCGCCCAATTTTCAGGTGTGTTGACTGTTTTTCTACTTCTGGAATCAGTGAATAGGCAGCTTGTTGGACGCGATCGTGGAGAAACCGATAGGCGACATTTTCGATTTTCTCTGTATTTACACTTAGCTCATCGTGATTAAAATAAAATTTATATACCTCAGTTTGCGGCAGAATCAATCCTTCCTGTAACGCTTTCCACAAAGCCGCCGCCGCATCCGCTTCTGATTTTTCTGAAACAATCGCCAAGGTAGCTAAATCAAATTGGTTGCCAATACAAGCCGCTAACTTGAGAACCTGTTGGGTTTGGCTAGGCAATTTCTGCAACTGCTGCGCCATAAATTCCACCACATCATCAGTGAGAGACAGCGCATGAATTTGGGTAATATCACATTCCCACCCTCCTTCCTTCGCAACGGGGGATGAAACGTGGTTAAACCTAATGTATCCATCTTCGTGTAACGCTTTGAGAAACTGCGTTGTGAAAAAGGGATTACCTTTGGTTTTGCGATCAATTAATTCCGTCAGAGGTTGCGATCGCTGAGTTGAACAATGCAATGTATCGGCAACCAACTGATTCGTATCATCAAAAGTAAGGGGGGCGAGAGTAATAGTATTGACAGTCTTCCCAGCTTTCTTCAGTTCCTCCACCGTCAAGATGAATGGGTGTACTGGTGAAACTTCATTGTCACGATAAGCCCCCAACAACAGCAGATACCCCTTATCCCCCATCAGCAGTTTGATCAACTGAACAGAAGCCGAATCTGCCCATTGTAAGTCATCCAAAAACATCACCAGTGGATGTTCTACAGTCGTAAACACTTCAATGAACTTTTGGAACAGCAAATTAAACCGATTCTGTGCTGCACTACCTGAAAGTTCGGGTGCGATCGGTTGTTTGCCAATCACCCACTCTAGTTCGGGAATAACTTCAATTAGAACCTGTCCATTGTCTCCCACCGCTGCCAAAATCTTGGTTTTCCAGGTTTGTAGTTGGGTATCAGATTCCGATAGTAATTGCCCCATCAAATCCCGTAAAGCCTGCACAAAGGCAGAAAAGGGAATGTTGCGATTAAACTGATCAAACTTACCTTTAATGAAATACCCTTGCTGACGGGTAATTGGCTTGTGGACTTCATTAACAACAGCCGTTTTACCAATACCCGAAAATCCCGCCACAAGCATCATTTCAGACGTGCCATCCGCGATGCGATCAAAAGCATCAAGTAACGCCTGCACTTCCACTTCCCGTCCGTAGAGTTTTTCAGGGATGAGAAAGCGATCGCACAAATCCCGCTTAGCAATTTCAAAATATGTAATTTTGCCAGTATCTTTTAGTTGACGCAAACAAGTTTCTAAATCGTGCTGTAATCCCAAAGCACTCTGATATCTATCTTCGGCATTTTTCGCCATTAGTTTGCTCACAATATCCCATAATACTTGGGGAATCTCTTGTTTGTTCCTCCGTGTCGGCATTTTTGCAATATGACAATGCACCAACTCCATCGGATCATCAGAGATAAAAGGTAACTCTCCTGTTAATAACTCATAAAACGTGACACCAAGAGAATAAAAATCGCTGCGATAGTCAATCCCCCGGTTCATCCTGCCAGTTTGTTCCGGGGAAATATAAGCGAGAGTTCCTTCTAAACCATTTGGACTTTTAATTTCTTGGGTTTCTTTGGGAAGTAATGAAGCGATACTAAAGTCGATCAGTTGAACTTGTTTTGTTTGAGGATGAATCAGAATGTTCGCGGGTTTAATGTCTTTGTGGATGACGCGATTTTGGTGTAAATCGTGGAGAATATTGGTTAATTGGATTGCTACTGCCAAAAATTCTTCCAGAGACAGAGTAGTATTTTTGATGTACTCTCGTAAAGAAATTCCCCCAGTATCCGCCATCACCAAAATATAACCATTTCCATAGGCTTCTAATGACAAGGGATGAATGATACCGGGAATATCGAGATTTTTGCTAATGGTGTATTGATTGCGAAATTGCAGTAATTCGTTGAAACTGGGATATTCAGAGGCAAGAAGCTTAATAACCACTGCCAGAGAATCTTTTTCCCTCATCCCTCGATATACCAAAGTTCTGGAACCAGTGTACAAATGTTCGTTAATTTCATACCCGGAGATGACAGGAGCGTGATTTATGGTACTCATTTATACTTGCCTCGTGTTGCAGATTCACTTTTGCCTCACGAAATTAGTATTCCCATAAACTAAATGCGATAAACACAGATGCACACAGATAAATCATCGGTGTTCATCCGTGTGCATCGGTGTTCGCCTTCCCAAAAAATATCGGACTCATGAGATAACTTACAGCCACAACCAAAATCGATGAATAACGAACACAGATGTACACAGATAAATCATCGGTGTCCATCCGTGTGCATCGGTGTTCGCCTTCCCAAAAAATATCGGACTCATGAGATAACTTACAGCCACAACAAAAATAAATGAATGTCGAACACAGATAAACACAGATGCACACAGATAAATCATCGGTGTTCGTCAAAGTTTTTACCAGCTAGAGTAATGTGATTGATACCAGTAATCATAACTCTTAACTATGAATTCTCGGTTCCGGATGTAAATTCACTAGCAATTCACTCTCAATAATTGCTAACTCATCTAATCTTTTAGTGACAATTTCACGGTCAAAATAAGTATCAGCCAACACCCAATAAGTACCGAAGTGTCTTGCTTCCGATGCCATCAAACCATGATAAAATTTCGCTAATTTTGGCTCAGGGCAATGAGTCGCTAATAATCCCAAGCGTTCGTGACTACGTGCTTCTATTAAACCACTGACCAACAAAGAATCTAAAAAGCGATCGGGTTCTTTGGAGCGAATTTGGGCTTTTAAACCTGCACCATAGGGAGGTGGAGTGAGGGGGCGCATGGGTATATTTCTATCTTCTAGCCATTGATTTACTTGTTCAAAGTGTTCGAGTTCTTCGCGGGCAATTTTGGTTAGTTCCCGCACCATCTTGGCATTAGAAGGATAGCGAAATATCAAGTTTAACGCCACACCAGCAGCTTTGCGTTCACATTGAGCATGGTCGAGGAGGATAATATCTAAATTGGATATTGCCTGTTCTACCCAAGCAGAACTGGTAGGTTGTTTGAGGATGTTAATTGTTGGTAAAGCAGAAGACAGCACAGTCAAAACTTAGAAATCTCTACTTTATTTTAAATTGAGTCCAACATTCCACCCAAACAACAAACAACCATCAACCACTAACTACTAACCCTACCCTTACCTTAAGCCACTACGTGTCTACGGGTTCGTCAGTCGCTCATGGGGGACTCACCGGCCCCCACGACCGACAGGGAGGAGCCAGTGCGGTGGACGGGTTTCCCGGCATAAAGCACCTGGCGTTGGGGATTGGGGGCTAGGGGCCCCCTTTGGGGTTGGGGGAGGGACCCCCTTGGGGCGCGCTGACTCACCACTAACTACTAATCATAAAAAAACCGCTTTCGCGGTCTAGAATTGAATTTCTAGAAAACGAAGGCGGTGAATTCATGTCACACAAACCAACCAATGAGGCAAACTTTTGATTTGATCAAGCTAATTAAGCAGCTTGAGATTCTTCAGTTGGGGTTGTTGCAAATGGCTCGGTAGTGTTATCTGCTAAATTGATTTTGACTACCTTCTGACGCGCTTCAACAACTTTAGGTAATGTCAGTGTCAGTATACCGTTTTTGTACTCTGCTTGCACTTGGTCATTTTGAATTGCTACTGGTAGAGGAATTACTCGTTGGAATTTACCATAACGAAACTCTGAACGGATATGACCTTTGTTCTCGTAACGTTGTTCACCAGCGATCGCAACTGCTTCTGTTGTTACCTGAATATCTAAGTCTTTTGCTTCCACACCAGGAATTTGAACCCGCAAAATTAGGTTATCATTCGTATTTTGGAGTTCAACCGCTGGTTTCCAAGCCATTTCTGGCTGACGCTTTACTTTCAACATATCGTCAAAAATTCGATCCATTTGACGGTGTAAAGGATCAATTTCTTGGAAAGGTTGCCAACGAATAACAGCCATTTTTAATCTCCCCTGATCGCCCTTGATTTTTGACTTTTGATTCATACATCTATGATGGCGACTCTCCATTGAGGAGTTAGTGAGGTAAACCGGATGGTTTTGGGCGTGAATACCAGCTTTATGCGTAGGATAATAGTGCAAACCAACTCCCAGAGAACTTGGTAGCAACCTCATGAGCCAATCAGTTCAAAATGTACTTACTGCCCGTGCCCGCTTAGGCGAATGTCCTGTGTGGGATGTTGAGCGCCAGCAACTTTTTTGGGTTGATATTTATAATCACCGAGTCCACCAGTTTGATCCTGCCACTGGGCAAGATCGCTATTTCGATACAGGCGATATGGTTAGTGCGATCGCTCTAGCAGACAGTGATCGACTGCTGCTGGCGCTGCGCGATCGCCTTGCCTTTCTCAGTATCCCCACGGGCGAAATCACGACCTTATACCAGATTGAGTTTCCCCATCCCGACACCCGCTTCAACGATGGCAAATGCGATCCCCAAGGGCGCTTTTGGATCGGTTCTGTCAGCGAAGTACCAGGACAGGCGGCACTTTACCGCTATGATCCAGATGGTTCCCTACACGTCATGGAAACAGGGCTAACAATCTCCAACGGCTTAGGCTGGAGTCCCGATGGATCAACGTTTTACTTAACTGATTCCGCCCAACACCAAATCTATGCCTATGACTTTGAGGCAAAAACAGGAACCATTGCCAATCGCCGCATCCTAGTTGACCTTAGTAACGAAACCGTAGAACCGGATGGACTGGCGATCGACTGCCAAGGCAATCTCTGGTCTGCACTGTGGGATGGGTGGTGCATTGCCTGCTTTAATCCAGCAGGACAAGAAATCCTGCGGGTAAAAATGCCAGTGCAGCGCCCTACTAGTCTCGTCTTCGGGGGCAGCAACTTGAGTGACCTTTACATCACCTCTGCGTCAGTTGGGTTGAGCCAGACTGAGATTCAACAGGGGTTCTACGCCGGAGATTTATTTTGCCTCTCAACCAACTTCTCCGGAATGCCTACTCAACAGTTTTTGGGTTCGCCAAGAGTACAGTAATCGCGGTATATAGCGCTTCTCATTTTGATGAAGTACAAATTTATCAGTGTATATTTATGTACCCTGCCAGAAGCCTATGCACACGTCTACATCGGTGTACATCGGTGTACATCTGTGTTCGTTTTTTTCGCTCATCTATGTACCCTGCGGCAAACCTATGAGCGCGTCTACACTTTTTCCCTGTATGGCACTCAACTACAAACCGCTATAGAGAAATTTTAGTCTTAAAGAATCAAACAGAACTTTTCGGTCTACTATTTCACCACATTGATTTTGATAGGTTGGCCAGATCCCCGACTTTTTTAAAAAGTCGGGGATCTAACCCCTCGCAACTCCTCAAAACTTATGTGGTCGAGCTGA
>NZ_AJLK01000114.1 GCF_000317205.1 Fischerella muscicola PCC 7414
TCAGGTGGGCAACCTTAGCGCTAATTTTGGCTTCAACGCTGGGTGGCTTATCTGGATCGCTGCTAGGGGGCTACCTTGCCTCCACTTTTGGTTGGCGTTGGGCATTTGCGCCTTCACTGAGTATCCTACTCCTAGTGTTGCTGTTGAGGCGATCGCTGCCAAATCTAACTATTCGCTGTACACAACTGATCGACTGGGTAGGCGGTTTACTCTCGTTTTTGGGGCTTGGCTCTATCTTTGTAGGCATGAGCTTGGCAGGAGAATTTGGTTGGTGGGAACCGAAGCGCATGTTTTCCATTGCAGGTTTGGTGATCCCACCGTTTTCGCTCTCGATCGTCCCCGTATTGGTTGCCGTTGGGATGATCACTTTAGGGTTCTTTAGTTTCTGGCAACGACGGCAGGCAAACCGATGTGCAGCTTCCTTACTGCGAGTCGGACTATTGCGTAAGCGAGGATTTGTACTGGGAGTTCTCACTGCGATGCTGCACACAATGATTGTAACGGGCGTGCAATTCAATCTTTATCAGTTTGTGCCCGTTGCACTGTCGCTGAATCCATTCAAAACGGCGCTCACAATCATACCTTATAACGTAACGATGGTAATCGTGTTAGTTGCGATTGTGAAGTATCTAGTTTTAGGCAACCGTATTCCACCTAAGTATATCGTCTGTAGCGGGATTTGTTTGCTTGCCGCTGGCATTGGCATACTTTACAGCAGCTTGCATCCCCGAGTTACCTCGCTGGAACTGATGCCGGGATTGCTTGTTATGGGTGTGGGTTCAGGATTATTTTTGTCCTATATTATATTAGCGGACTCACTTACTCAGCTGCGTCGATGTATGAGAAACCAGAATGTTCTGGAATTTACAATCCGATTCAGAATTTGGGCAGTTCGTTAGGGAGAGGGGTTCTCGGTACATCGCTCGTATTTTTTGCCTCTCAAAACATTGTTGATAGCATCTTACAAAATCTCGGCAAAACATTGCCACCAGTCCAGCGCAGTGAAGTCATTGCCGAATTACAACAGATGCTTCAGACGTTTTCTCGAGAAGAACTCAAAGTGGTATTTGCCAACAGACTGCCACCGTCAATTTATCCCTTGCTGCGATCAATTAACCTTGATGCAGCGACTTCAGGGATCAAAACTTCATTGTTAATCGCACTCGTCCTCATAGGAATTTGTTTTCTGCTTGCCACAACTTTACCTGAGCATCCTTCCAATCGCCGTTGTTGAAGGATTCTTTGACTGCAAGCCGCTAAAATCAAAGCGATCGCGATCATGCTGCTTTTAACTTTGCATTCGCTACAGTCATCCCTTCACACCGCTACCAGTTTCTGTCGGTACAATGTAGCGTTGTAGAAATAGAAATAATATCATTACTGGCAGAATAGAAATTACTGAGCCAGCAGCCACTAACCGCCAATCAAGAGAAAAAGTACCCGCTAGTTTCGCTACACCTAAAGGTAGGGTGTACAAGCTTTCATCTTGAATCACAATCAAAGGCCACAAAAAGTCACTCCAAGAACCAATAAAAACGAAAATTGCCAGAGTGACTAATGCGGGACGAACTGCTGGTAACATTACATGCCACCATATACCTAACTCTGAACAGCCATCCATACGTGCTGCTTCTTCCATCTCTTTTGGCACACTCATAAAAGCTTGTCGCAACAGAAAAATACCAAAGGCGGAAGCTAGGCTAGGAAAAATTATGCCTAAATAAGTGTTTCTTAAACCCAACTGGACTGTCAAAATATACAGAGGGATCATCACAATTTGAAATGGAATCATAATTGTGGAAATAATTGCGATGAAAATCCAGTCTCTGCCTGGAAATGAGAGTTTAGCTAGAGGATAAGCAGCCAAAGCGCAAAACAGTAAATTGAATCCCACAGTTAGCACAGCGACCAAAGTACTGTTGAATAAGTATTGTCCAAAAGGATTAGATTGCCAAACGCTAACAAAGTTCTCGAAAGTTGGTTGACTTGGCAATAACTGTGGTGGTGACTGAAAGATATTTTCAGTTTGAGATTTGAGTGCAGTACTTACAAGCCAAAATAAGGGGAAAAGGGTCACTATTGCGATCGCACTTAGTATAATGTACGTCCCTATGGTTTTTACTTGTGAGTTGCGACTAGAAAAACTCATATTATTGATTGTGAATGAAGTTCACCGATATTTGATTTTATTCACATTTGGCGTGGAAATGGCCCGGTGTCAGATTTGTACCACTACGCAAATTAAACCTGTTGATAGAGTCATAGCAGCGGATCTTAGATAGAAGATGAAGTGGTAGTTTCTATTACTATATGTTTTATGTCAGTCAGTACGATTGAGGCTGTTGTAACCCAAGCTGCGATCGCATCACTCAATACTTACCAAAAGCATCTGTCTCCTCGTAAGGGTTTTTCATGTCCCCATCGGTTACTCTATGGGGGTGAGTCTTGTTCTGATTATGTTAAGCGTCTACTGATTAACCACAATTTGCTCACAGCTATACAAATGGCTCCCCAAAGATTCAAAGCGTGCAAAATATCTGCTCAGACTCTGCAAAGTCAGCGTGCAGAAGGTGGATGTATCATTATTCCCTGCTGTATACCGATTTAATTACGCCTGGTGTGAATTATTGCGTGTGGTAGAAAAATCATTTTTTTATCGACCACCGATACACACCGATTAACACAGATGACACAGATGGATTTTCCGTTGGTGAATGGATGGTACTTGTGGTATGTTTATCGGCTTTTGTTAATTCATGTTAGGGGTACTTTATTTGTGATCACTGATAATTGATAACTGTTCACTGAGTTGACAGGTACAAAAGTGCCGTAAAATTATCCTCTATCCGGCATCTATCAACCTGTTAACGCCCATGCTCTGTGACTACCTGGTACAAATTCTGACTGCCCGCGTTTACGATGTTGCCCAAGAAACACCATTAGAACACGCTCCTAATTTATCTGCACGGCTAAATAACAAGCTGCTGCTAAAACGCGAAGATATGCAGCCAGTATTTTCCTTTAAGCTGCGTGGCGCTTATAACAAGATGGCAAATCTGCCACCGGATTTACTCGCTCAGGGTGTAATTGCTGCATCCGCAGGAAACCATGCCCAAGGGGTTGCTCTTGGTGCGCGGGAATTGGGAACACGAGCCATTATTGTCATGCCTGTAACTACACCCCAGGTAAAGATAGATGCAGTGAGAGCGCGTGGTGGTGAGGTAGTATTACACGGGGATACCTACGATGATGCCTATGCTTACGCTCGTCAACTAGAGGCAGAAAAAGGCTTAACTTTTATTCATCCCTTTGATGATCCCGATGTCATTGCTGGACAGGGAACCATCGGGATGGAGATTTTACGGCAATATCAGCAACCGATTCATGCAATTTTTGTGGCTATTGGCGGGGGTGGATTGATTTCTGGAATTGCGGCTTATGTGAAACGGTTGCGTCCAGAGATCAAGATTATTGGTGTTGAACCAGTAGATGCAGATGCCATGTATCAATCGTTGCGAACTGGAAAACGAGTACGTTTGTCTCAAGTTGGCTTATTTGCTGACGGTGTAGCAGTGCGGGAAGTCGGGGAAGAAACTTTTCGGCTGTGTCAGCAGTATGTGGATGACATCATTTTAGTTGATACAGATGACACTTGTGCCGCGATAAAAGATGTATTTGAAGATACACGATATATTGTAGAACCTGCGGGGGCATTAGCGATCGCAGGTGCTAAAGCTTATGTAGAACGAGAACAAATCCAGGGACAAACATTAATTGCTGTTGCCTGCGGTGCAAATATGAACTTTGATCGCCTCCGCTTTGTGGCAGAACGGGCAGAACTGGGTGAACGCCGTGAAGCGATCTTTGCAGTGACAATTCCGGAGGAAGCGGGTAGTCTGCGTAAGTTTTGCAAATGTATAGGCAGACGCAACTTAACTGAATTTAACTATCGCATTGCCGATGAAAAAGAAGCTCATATTTTTGTAGGTGTGCAAATCGAAAATCGTGGCGATCGCGCCAAGCTGGTTGCTACCTTTGAAAGCTGCGGGTTCAAAACAATCGATTTAACCGATGATGAGTTGACAAAATTACACCTGCGCCATATGGTAGGTGGACACTCTCCCCTCGCTCACAATGAATTGCTTTATCGTTTCGAGTTTCCCGAACGTCCTGGTGCATTAATGAAGTTTGTGGATTCTATGAGTCCCAACTGGAATATTAGTATGTTCCACTACCGCAACAATGGGGCAGATTACGGCAGGATTGTGGTAGGGATACAGGTTCCTCCCCATGAGATGGAAGAATGGCAGGCTTTTTTGGATACTCTCGGCTATCGTTACTGGGATGAAAATAAGAATCCAGCCTACAAGCTGTTTTTGGGGTAGAAAACGCGTGTCTTTATGGGAAAAAATAATCTTTGAAACACTACGACAATAAGTACTGCTTTATTGTAATGTCTTTAGTGTTTTGAAACGCACAGGAGTGCAGAGTAAGCGCACCAGGTAGCAGAGTCTTAACAAAGCTCATTCGCTATGAACTAATGAAATGCTGTACTTAGACATAAATAATTGAATTGACTAGATTGCTCACATAGCGTTAATAATGAACTTGATGCGGGAATCATGGTAGTAGGGTGTACTGTTTTAAATTTCTTAGTTTATAAAGCCATGACCCAGACAAGTCTTTTACAACGCGCAAAACAAGGAGATGCAGAGGCGATCGCATCTGTAATCAATTACCTCATAAAAGACAAAAAGATTATTGCTAAAGCAAGTGTTAATGTCTTCCTCAAGCGTGCGACACGATTTTCTCCATTAAGTAACACTTGAGTTACACTGGCTTCAAAAGAGAAACCCATGCGTTCCCAAAACAGACGCGCCCTTGGATTTTGCTCTTGGACTATTAACTTTACCTCGGTTGCTCCTGCTTCCCCGATCCACTTTTCTATTGCTTGCCAAAGTTGTGTACCGTATCCGCTACAGCGATACTCCGGTAGGAGCAATAGTAGCCCGACAAACCACGTATTTTGCTGGGGATAATCTCGAAGTAACTCTACGACAGCAACCAGTTGCTTGTCTGTCTCGAATCCCAATACTATTTTGTTGTCAGGTGGTACTGCTGATGGACGAGCCTGCAAAATTTCTCGGGCGGTGTTTTCTGAGGCGGTTTGCTTTTCTACAAGCTCGAAAAAATCATTGCAGATAATGCAAAATTCAGCCAGCTGCAATATATCTGCTGTGTTTAAAAATCTGGTTGAGAATTGTAGAGAATTTAGATCAGGAGAAAGCATCTGTTGTTTTGAAGTCAAACAAAACGCGATCGCTAATCAGGAGAATGTTAAGTTAACAGACTGTAGCGACGGATATCTATTTCATTTGCTACCAAGTCTTGCAATTTAGCCGCAGCTGTTTGAATATGTGCTGAAGCCAGATGAGCATTTAAGGCGTCATGAGAAGCCCATTCTTCTACAAAGGTAAATTCAGTGGGATCAGACTGATTTTGCAGCAATTCATATTTTATACAGCCATTCTCCTGGCGAGTAGGTTCAATTATTTCTAATAAGACTGCTTTGATATCTTCGACTTTTTCTGGCTGAGCATTTATACGGGCAATTACACGAATTGTATTAGTCATTGGTCGTCAATAGTTAGTGGTTGTTTGTTGGTTGTTGGTTGTTGATTGTTAGCGTTAGTGTTAGTGTTCTCCCATGTCCCCCAAGTCGTCTCCCTTGTCTCCCTTGTCTCTCCCACCCCTGACACTCCTCACACTCCTCACACTCCTCACACTCCTCACGCCTCCCCATCACCCCATCTCTTTGCCAAAAACTCGCTGCGCTGCAACCATATAACGGAAAATATATTCTACTAACTCAATGTAGTTACGAGCTTCTGTGGAGGAAGCAGCCCAAACTGTGACACCGTGATCGCGGATGAGTAGGGCTGGCAATTGTGGGGGAGTGTTGCTAAATCTTGTTTTGATCTCAGTTGCAATCTGCTGAACCTCTAAATGATTAGCAAATATAGGCATCACGCAATCAGGGTTTTCTTCCCATACCCCAAGTCCTTTGAGCATTTCTAGTGGTGGCAAAGGTAAAGCATCCTCATTGACAAATCGTGAAACTAGATTTGCTTCCACTGAGTGGACATGATAGCAACTTGTGGCTTGTGGAAAAAGGTTATAAATAACCTGGTGAATGGCAGTTTCAGCGCTAGGCTTGGAGTCTTTTGTGGGTTGTTCTACCTTACCATCAGGATAAACCCGCACAAAGTCATCTATTGCCAATTCTCCTTTCGACTTACCACTAGCTGTAATCCAGAAGCTACCATCAGATAAACGTGCTGAGAGATTACCTGCTGTTCCTACCATCCAACCCTGTTGGTAAAAGTGACGGGCAGCAGTGATTAACTCAAGACGGGCATCGGTTAGCGTTGGGCTGTTCATTATACTAGACAGAATTCCACAATTGTGCTAGATGATCGCGCACTTCTAAAAAATCTTGCCAGGGAATGTAAGGTTTTTGATTTTCTTCGAGATAATACGCTAGGCGATCGCGAGCAAACACTATCGGTGTTGCTAATGCCATATTTAAATCAGTCAGCGAATCTCCAATAGCTATTTTCTCATCTGCTGGATACTTTTCCATTACTTGCACTTTCGCAACTAATTCTGTCCCGCCTTCAAACTCTGAATTAGGGTGCAAATACTCACCTTTGGTATCGACATCAACAGCGTGGATGGCATGAATTCGTGGCACTAGTTCGCCTAACACAACTTCCACCATACCCCGCAATCCCCCAGAAACTACTACCAAAGGCACTTTCTTTACTTCCAAGAAATCCAATAGTTCTGTAAACCCTGGACGAATTGGTTCTTTGCGGGTAAATTCTAAAATTTCCGGGTAGCAAGCAGATGGAATGGACTCCAAAATCTGCCTGACTCCTGCGCGTAACGTCAGTCGCCGTGCGTACATTTCTGGTATCAGTTGGGCAGAAAGCTGAGGTGCAAAATGCTTCAGCACAGCCACAAAAGTTTCTGATACCGTAATACTACCGTCAAAGTCGCAAAAAATGATACGTTTCATTTTTTAAGCAACAGCCTGACGCCTGTGAATTGGTGTACCTGTATACTCAGGAACCCAGCCTTCTGTATTGGTAAAATAGCGTACTGCTTTCACTCTTCGCTCTCGTGTGAGATAAAACCAGTGTTCAGTCCCAGCAGGCACATTGATATACTCTTGTGGTTGCACTGTTAATTCTACCTGGCTGCCATCAGGACGCACAAAGCCAAAAATTCCTTCTCCAGCAACCACGTAGCGTACTTCATCATCTGCATGAGTATGAATCTTGTCAAACTTTGTTAGCAATCCGTCCAAGTTAGGAGTTTCTGGATGAAGAACAATTAAATCACGGGATTGATAGCCTGCTGTTTGTTGCAACTGCTCAAAATAGCGATCCAAAGCTACTAATACTTGTTCTTTTTCATCTTCATTGAGGCTATCTTTTGCCAGTAACTCGTGTAATTGGGAGTCTTCTCCTACAGGCCAATAATTAAGTTGAATATTGAGGGATGCTAGTTCCCGGGAAATATCTTTTAGGTCAGTGTATACTTTACCGTCTTCTAGTTCTAATATTGCCATAGTCCACCTCCTGCATGAGATATTATACGGTAATTCTAGCGAGTTACAAGGATATTGCTACTAATTATGATTAATCATTATTAGCAATCACCACCTAGCCACAAAAGAAAAATCTATCTGTATTCATCTGTGTTCATCGGTGTGCATCGGTGTTCGTTTTTCAAAACATAATCCTTGTCACCACCTAACACACCAAAAAAGTAAAGCTTTCGATTAATCATTATTAGCAATCACCACCTAGCCACAAAAGAAAAATCTATCTGTATTCATCTGTGTTCATCGGTGTGCATCGGTGTTCGTTTTTCAAAACATAATTCTTGTCACCACCTAACACACCAAAAAACTACAGCTTTCAGTGAAATCGTAGCGACCTTAAACCCACGCGTACTGCGGAATAAGCACATCACAGACGCAGAGAATTCGCTACGAAATCACAAACCATTGTACTAAGGACGATAATTTTCTGAGTTATTACCCTCAGGCTTGTTGTATTTACCTGGATATTTCTTGTGAAAATAACTTTCCATAACTTGTAACGCCATTGGTCCAGCAACACTACCGCCACCACCACCAGAATGTTCTGCAAATGCCACAACCAAAATTTCTGGTTTATCAGCGGGAGCATAACCACCAAACCATGCATGATTGGCTTTAACACCATGACGTAACCAAGCTTCGGCGGTTCCAGTTTTACCAGCTACAGGAGGAAGAGTCGGCACATTTAGCGCTTTACCTGTACCTTCACTGACTACCTTCCGCAGTCCATCCCGCAGAACTTGGACTGTAGAGGGTTTCATATTGACTGACTCACGCCAAGATTTGGCTTGCTTGTTGTCTTCGAGTAAATGGGGTTGAACTCTGTAACCACCATTAGCAGGTACAGCAAACATCACACCAACTTGTAAAGGAGTGGCAAGTAGCGCTCCTTGACCAATTGACATATTCACAGAGTCACCCACAGTCCAAGGCATTTTCCAGGTTTTCCGTTTCCATGCTTCATCGGGAACAAAACCTTTGGATTCCTCTGAGGTAAATTCAAAACCAGTTTTTTTACCAAACCCATACTTGCGCGTCCATTCAATTAAAGTCGGGCCACCAACTCTAGCACCAACTTGATAAAAAAAGGTATCGCTACTCATCGCGATCGCTCGTGCAAATCCCACTGTCCCAAATCCAGCATGGTTCCACTCATTAAAACGAGTACCGCCAAAATTTAGATAACCATAAGTTGGTAGTATTGTGTCAGGAGAAAATTCACCCGACTCTAACCCGGCGGTAGTAGTGACAATTTTAAATGTACTTGCTGGGGGATAGGCTCTCAAAGCACGATTGAGTAAGGGATGATTTGCACCCAACAAAATTTCTTCCAATTCTTTTTGAGAAGGTTTTGGCTTGGAGAAAACATTAGGGTCAAAGGTGGGGTGAGACACCATTGCTAAGATGGCGCCGTTGTGGGGGTTCATGGCGATGATAGTTCCATTGCGATCGCCTAAAGCTTTTGCTGCTGCTATTTGCAAATCCGCATCTAGGGTTAATCGTAGATCCTCACCAGCTTTTGCCTGTTTTTGTCCCAAAATCCGTAATGGACGTCCGCTACCATCTACTTCCAATTGCTGACCACCCCATTCACCCCGGAGTAAGTCTTCATAGGCCTTCTCGACCCCCATCTGACCAATCACATCTCTAAGACGGTAGCCTTCGTGTCTTTTTTGTTGCAACTGTTCGGGAGTTAATTCGCGCGTATAACCTAACACATGTGCAAATTCTTTACCGTGTGGATAGTAACGAACTGCATCCGTATGTATTTCCACGCCATCTAGTTCGGTTTCATACTCTTTTAAGGCAGTGATTTCATCTAAACTTAAATCGCGTTTGATCCGCACTAGTCCAGAATAGTTTGGTTCTCTCTTAGCTTCTTCGAGTTTCTTTTCTATCTCATCTAAGGGAATATTCAGAATTTGAGATAAACGTGGTCCTACTCTCGACCAGGAATCCTTTTTCTTATGAGCCATCGGCCACAAATATACAGAATGAGGATAGCGAGTAGTAGCTAAAAGTTTGCCATTGCGGTCAAAAATATTACCCCGTTCTGGTTGTTTGTGTAAAAGCCGAATTCGATTAGACTCAGCCCTTTCTCGGAGAGTGGGGCCTTGAACAATTTGCAAATATACCAACCTCGCTACAATACCGTTTGTCATCAACAGGGTAAACACAATCAAAAATATAGACTGTACGCCCCGTCCAACGGTACGTGATTGTTTATTATTGCTGGCTAGAGGAGATTGTAATAAGGACATACTATTAACTTTGATTACGACTCACTTGATCTGTATACGATTACGCTCTATCACTACCCGTATTGAAAGAAAATAATTCGAGTAGTATAGACTTGGTATTTTTTGCTGGTATAGAATAAACCAAAATATAATTCAGTATGGAAGTCAATAGACTATGATAATTTGTTTTTTTACAAAAAAATAAGGTTCATTTGTCACTTTTGACAAATCTTGCAGCAAATCCTCATTTCCAAGTCCTTAATGTTGTCTGTATATTTGGCTAATTCCTGAACACTCTAAAATGACTTACAGCAAAACTCATCCAGTTGTGAAACCTCCAAAAAGTAAAAATTTACCTCTGAGTTTGGCTGTAAGTTTTATTATTATCTTATTTCTTTTAATTTTTCAGGATAATGCTACTGTCATTCCTATTTTGGGGTTTCATGGTGTAATTAACAATAAAAATTCTGTTATCCAGCTTGAACAAGGTAAGATGCATTATCCCCAAAAAGATTTAGAAAAATTTCTAGAATACTTGCTGATTAACGATTATTGGTTTTTAAGTTCACACGATTTATATGAAATTTTATCAAATCAAAATCATAGACATTCCGATTTTTTTGTGAAGAAAAAGCCTATTATGATTTCTTTTGATGATGGCTATAGAACAGTATACACAAATTTACTACCTATATTAAAAAGATTAGAAAAAAAGTATGGCAAGAAAATAAAAGTAGTTCTATTTATAAATCCAGGTACTTTATATAAGAAAGGTAGTGTTAATTCCACTAACTTAAGTTGTCAGGAATTAAGAGAAGGCTTACAACAAGGTTTTTATGATATTCAATCTCATGGTTTAAATCATAAGAACTTAACAAGACTAAGTAATAAAAACTTAATTAAAGAATTATTAGAATCCCAAAATGAATTAAGAAAATGTACACATGATTTAGATCCGCAGCAAAAAGTAGCCTCTCATTTTGCCTATCCATATGGTGCTTATAATGAGCGAGTCCAAAAATACGTATCTAAATATTATTTGTCAGGTTATTTATACAATAATAAGATTTTGAATAGAAATTTTTTAAAAAATCAATATGAAATACCTCGTTTATCAGTTAGTCGGCAAGAATCAGTCAAAACTTTAATAGAAAAATTTGATACGACGTTCGATGAGAAATCAATTTTCGATCAGAAAGTTAACCAAGAAAAAATAAAAACTGAAGAATAAATTTGTCTAATCTCATATTTAAATTTATATGCAGCCAAATAATAGTATTAGTAATTCTAGTTTAAAACGTTACTATGCATTGGATGCACTACGTGGATTTGCGATTTTGGCAATGATTTTATCAGGTACTATCAGCTATGAAATTTTACCAGCTTGGATGTACCATGCTCAGGAGCCGCCACCAAACCATATTTTTAATCCTAATCTGCCAGGATTAACTTGGGTAGATATTGTATTTCCCATTTTCTTATTTTCTATGGGAGCCGCTATTCCTTTAGCTCTATTAAATCGTTTGGCTAAAGGATTAACAAAAATACAAATTATTTTTTATATTCTCAGACGAGGATTATTACTAGGAATATTTGCAATCTTCTTGCAACATATTAGACCTTTGGCAATTAATAAAACTCCAACTACACAAACTTGGTGGATAGCTTTACTGGGTTTTTTGATACTTTTCTTGATGTTCGTGAGGTGGTCTAAAAATCAGAAAATCAGACAATATGCTATTTTGATTACCCCTATTGCTTGGGTAGCCGCTGGTATTCTTGTTTGTGTGATTAACTATCCAGAGGGAAATGGGTTTTCTGTTTTTAGAAGTGATATTATTCTGATTGTTCTGACAAATATGGCTATTTTTGGCTCATTAGCTTGGTTATTTACCAAGAATAATTGGCTGTTACGTTTGGGATTATTAGGTTTTTTAATTGCTTTACGACTATCTGCAACTGTTAAAGGAAGTTGGATTGCAGTGCTTTGGCAAGCATCGCCTATTTCTTGGATTTTTCGGTTTGATTATTTGAAGTATTTATTGATTGTGATTCCTGGAACGATTGCTGGTGATTTAATTGTAGATTCGTTAGGGATTTATTTATCCAAGCAACAAGAAGTAAGAAATCAATCAAGATGGCAGGGTTTACGTTTTTATGGCATTCTTTTGTTGATGCTAGCTATTTGTATAACTTTACTAATTGGTTTGCAAGCTAGATGGTTATGGCAAACAAGTTTAGTATGTGTAGTACTGTGTTTAATTAGTTGGTTTTTATTTGTTAATTTAACAAGCCAACAAGAAAGATTAATTAAATCTTTTTATCGGTGGGCAGTTTATTGGTTGATACTTGGTTTACTATTTGAACCTTTTGAAAACGGCATTAAAAAAGACCCTGCTACATTTAGTTATTTTTTTGTGACTACTGCGATCGCATTCTTTTTATTAATTATTTTGACTGTAATTATAGATATTTTTAATCAACGTCAATGTTTGCAGCTACTTATCGATAACGGTCAGAATCCCATGATTGGTTATGTTGCTTTTGGCAATCTTCTTTGGCCTATTTTGAAATTAACTAATCTTGAAACTTTTATTTTACCTCATACTCATACTCCTTTCACAGGATTTCTCAAAGGAGTTGTGTATACTCTCATAATTGCTATTTTTGTGAGTTTGTGTACTAAATTAAAATTATTTTGGCGGACGTAAAGATTAACTTAGCAGCAAACTCATGATCCATCTGTGTGCATCGCCTTGTACGGTGGTCGAGTTTTCAACAAGATTGTGGCGCAGTGCCAGGAATAATAATCATCGTAGACGCGCAAGCGGCTTCCCGAAGGGTACACAGATGAACACAGATGAACACGGATGGTTTTTGCCTGGGCTGGCTGTCTTTTTATCGGTGTGCATCGCCTTGTACGGTGGTCGAGTTTTCAACAAGATTGTGGCGCAGTGCCAGGAATAATAATTATCGTAGACGCGCAAGCGGCTTCCCGAAGGGTACACAGATGAACACAGATGAACACGGATGGTTCGTGCCAGGGTTGACTATCTTTGTTATCTGTGTGTATCGATGTGCAAACCTCCTCTTCAATTAACGATCAACCACCAACAACGAACAAATATTAAGGCACTTCAATCGAAATCAAGCCATTCTCCGGTAGATAATTGCAAAAACGCCCTTCATCTGCAAACGCTAGAATTAAGCGCAGAGTATAGTCTGGTGGAACTTGTAAATCAGCCCACGGGACTGCAATCTCTAAACAACGGTCTAATGCAACTTGCGCGCGACTGGTACGAGGATGCCATTGATAATGTTCTCCTGCTTCCCGAAATTGAATCGATTGCGTCAGCAAATTGATTTCTAAATGATGATGAAACTGGTAATTGACTGGTGCAATATCTGGCACTTCCGCTAAGGGAATAGGGCTATTGTGCATGGTCTTGTCAGGATAAAACCACAGCAAATTTAACTCTGGTGGCAAATCCTGTCCTGGCTGACTACCTGCTTTAAAGTCCAGCCTCAGATAAAAATTCAAGTGATCCACCCCATACCACAGACGTTGGATGACGCTGCTGTTGTGCATTGTTCCCCGTGCGCCACCTATTTCGATACGTCCAGCTTTATCCCAGTCTTGTTCATCTCCTTTACCGTCTATATTGGGATGAATAAAGCTTTCTGGACGATGATCTGTGCGTGCAGCATGAACTTCTACAGGCTGACGTAAGTAGGGAGGTATGGGTTCATTTAAAGCTTTGTAAATACCACACAGATGTTCGCGAAATAATTGATCGAAAATCGCATCTTGGTTGGAAGAATGCCCTTCACCAAACCACCAAAACCAGTCAGAACCTTCTGCTGCGTACAATGCTTCCCAAACTGCTGGGTTGTTTTCTTCGGTTGCTTCTGGATGATTTGCTAAGGTGGCACGTGCCTGTGTCAAGTAATCCCAAGCACGATTTTTGGCAGGATCGCCAATCCAAGTAGTAAAACTACCATCTACCCAGGAACCACTATGTAGTTGTTTTCCAGGTATAGTTGCTGTTGGTGGGTACTGTTCAAGGAATTCTGAGACGGTGACGAGTTTGAGATGTGGTTCCCTTTCTAAGGTTGCATACAAAGCTTCTAAAAAGGGTTTGCCATCTTGAGAATAAAATTCCCAACAATTTTCGCCGTCCAAAGCGATGGTGACTAACCAAGGTTGTTCGCTTTGGTGTTCTCTTTGCATTTTAGCGATCGCTTGCAGGTGTCCTACCAAATCGGCTGCTGCTTGTTTCGGTGGCATGGAACCATAGGTAAAACCAATTAAATCTGATAATCTATGGTCACGGAAGACGATCGCTAAATCACCGGCAGGGGTTTCTAAACGGTATGGTCGATACAATAACTCTGGTTGTTGCACATTTCCCGCCCCGTCACGGTGGAAAAAGTGCCGCAGCGTCCATCCCAACACTGCTTCATCTGAGCAAATCCACTTAAATCCTTGTTTGATAATATACGATAATATTTCTGGACTAACTGACTGTTCCGAGGGCCATAAACCACGGGGTTCTTTCCCAAATCTATCTATATATAAATTCCAGGCTTTTTGTAAATGTCGGGGAATATCTTCTGACCACTGAAATCGATACTGAGGCAAGGTCATATTTGGTACAGCTACTCTGCCGGAATCAGTATCAGCAAGTAAGGGCAAAATCGGGTGAGTGTAGGGCGAAGTTAGTACCTCAATTTGCCCTGTTTCTTGCATTTTCCGGTGTTGCGGGATAATGCGGCCAATAATGTCTCGTTGTTTGGAATAAATACGCTGGCGATCGCTTAAAGTAAAATTTCGACCTTGTTTTAACCACGCAGCAATTTCTGGATCATCCCAAAACAAAGGATCAATCCAAGCCAAGTTGTGCCAAGCCAATAAATCGCTATAATCTTGTGCTTGCCAATTTTCCAAACACCAAGCTTGTCCTCTCTCTTGCTTTTGGCTATATAACTCACTGTAGCGGGGATGAGGATCAATCATCGTATGATGATTGGCATCAAAAAAGTGTTGGATAATAAATTCTTGCTGTTGCTGAGTGAGTTGTTCTGAAGGCGTGAGACTAACTTCTAAGTAAGGATCAAAAGCTGTACCAGCTATATAATCTTCTAACTGTAAGATCAGCGATGGTACTAAATTCACGGCTTGGTGTAACTTTGGATACTTCTCTAAAAGTAGTACTAAATCCAGATAATCCTTAGTACCGTGTAGACGTACCCAAGGCAAGCGATAATGCTGGGACAAAGAAAGCGAAACGCCGCTGCGAGATTTGTACAGCGGCTGATGTTGATGCCAGATAAAAGCGATGTAGAGGGGATGAGACATAGGCTTATTTTGGGATTGGGGAACTCGGGGCCCCTGGTGGGGATTAGGGGCAACGGGGATCGGGGATCAGGAATCGGGGATCAGGGATCGGAGATCGGGAATTGGGAATTAGGCATTAGTTATTCTCCGCGTCCTCCTGCTCCCTGCTAAGAGTTCCCTTGTCCTTCTTGTCTGGTTTGTCCCCGATCCCCGTTGCCCTATCCTCTTTCCCCATTCCTAAATTACTTGCTCAACTTCTGCAATTTCAGGAATCATTTCCTTGAGACGACGTTCAATACCCATTCTCAAAGTCATTGTGGAACTTGGGCAAGAACCGCAAGCGCCTTGTAACCGCAGTTTGACAATGGGGCCATCGAGTTCTACAAGTTCCACGTTACCACCATCAGACATCAGATAAGGGCGCATCTCATCCAAAACAGTTTCTACGTTGTCAGCTGTCAGTTCCATTTTTTTCAGACCTCTTTTGAGCAGAAATATTTATTTCTATATTTGTTAACTACATCCTAGTACAAGAAGGGTGGGGAGGTGGGAGGTGAGAGGTGGGGAGATGGGGAACTCACCGGCCCCCACTCCCCCAAGGGAGTGGGGATTAGGGGCAATGGGGAGATGGGGGGCTAGGGGTCCCCACTTTGTGGGGTTGGGGGGCAATGGGGAGTGTGGGGACTACCCACTAACGACCAACAAACAACAACCAACTACTAACCAAGAACAATATTTGAGTAATTGAACTCAGTATTAGTAGTATTTTTGTCATCTATATACTCTTGTACAACTTGCTTAGTCATGATGTAGTAGTTGCCTATTTTCTCATAGGTATCTGCAAACTTCAGAATGCTGGTGACTTTGTTGGTTTGGGTGTTGCGGAAAGTAGCCTGATAGGAAATGGGAATATAGCCTTCACCTGTATCCAAACTTTTATAAGTATCTATTACAAAAGCCATACGACCCATTGTTCGATTTACCTGACAAACTTGCTTGTCCCGGATTTTGTAATTAGAATCCATTGAGTCAGCTTTGACCAAAATTTCCACTGCATCGGTGTTGTCTGTTTCACCAAGAACAAACTCGTGATTGCCATGCGACTCCTCAAAAGAAGTACGTTGGCGGTGAGTGACCATATCCTGTAATTGAGTGTAAATACCTTCTGCAACTTGCTGATCACTGACTCCTGTAACTTCTATACTCATGTCGTGGTTAATGCGAACTTGACCTGTGTAAACCTCCGCACCCTGCACCACTTGTACATCTGCACTGTAACCAGGAAAGTTTTTGTCCCAAGTGTAACGGCTTTCGTAAGCAGTTTGGAATAACTCGCGGGCTGTGTCTGGAGTTGTCATACCACCACATTTGACTTCACTTTTCTCAGTTTAATCTAGTGTGATTAGTCAATTGTCAATTGTCATTTGTCATTTGTGAAAACTTCTTTACTAATGACTCATGACCAGTGACAAATGACTATTCTTGTGTATTAACTTCACTCGGTGAAACCATGACTGGTTGCTGATACAGTGGTACATTGAAAGTTACTGTAGAGCCAAGCCCTTCACCCAAACTATAAAAATGTACTTCTCCACCCATAGCCTCTACAAGTTTTTGAGAGATGACAAGTCCTAAACCTGTGCCCCCATATTGACGAGTGCGGGAACCATCTACTTGTGAAAATAGTTGAAACAGTTTGTCTTGTTGATCTAGAGAAACGCCAATACCAGTATCTGCCACACGCACTTTTACCATACCGGGAAATTCTCGGTCTTGAAATATTACTGTTTTGCGCACTACATCGGCGTTGACAGTCACACCACCTTCATGGGTAAATTTAATGGCGTTGCCGACTAAATTCAGCATTACTTGCTTGAGGCGTTGGTAGTCACCATAGACAAGAATATCATCCGATGTATCTGGCAAATGCATTTGGAAGCTCAGATTTTTTTGTTCGGCTTGCAAGCGCATAAAGTTGCCTACATCACTGAAGAGTTCTGCAATACTGACTGGCACTAGTTCCAGTTCCATTTTGTCTGCTTCGATTTTGGCAAAGTCTAAGATGTCACTGATGACATCCAGCAGATGTAATGATGATTTATGGGCTTCCAAAATAAACTGCTTTTGTTCCTCTGGATCGTCAGCCATCCCGTCTAAAATTAATTTTAAAAAGCCGATCATCCCGTTAAGCGGCGTTCTAATTTCGTGGGACACGTTAGCGAGAAACTCACTTTTGAGGCGGGATGCTTCTTCTGCTTGTTGGCGTGCGGCTTCTAGTTCTCTATACAAAGTCGCATGAGCGATCGCAGTCCCTAACTGGTCTGCCACTTCTTTTGCTAGTTCAAGTTCTGTGGCTGTTACACCATAACATTTATCGCACAGAGTCACAGCAATTAATCCGTTGGGCTGATCTTGATAGCAGGTTGCTACTACCAACATTGTTTCTTGCCCAAATAGCGGATGTTTAGGGTTTTCTTCTAAAATTGGTTCTAAGGTAGTCAAAGCTCTAGCAAATGCCGGTTCAGCAGCAATATCCACTTCTAAACCCAATACAGAACTTAATGCTGGCTGACGATACTCTGCTATAACCTTGAGCTTGTTATTTGACGGTTGGTATGGACAGATAATCGAACGCTTTAGTTGTAGCAGTTCTCCTAAACTGTCAACAGTCTGTTGCCAAATTACATCCAAGTCTAGAGTACGGCGGATATTTCTGGTAATTTGTGTTACCAATTGTTGATGTTGCTGTGAACGTAACGCTAATTCCAATTCTGTGGCTGGTTTTGCGATCGCTTCCATTTCTGTTTCGCTGATTGTGGCTTGTAGTAGCCTTCCGATCACCAAAACAGCGATCGCAGGATTACCCAATGTCGGCAAAATTGGACTAATAATTAACTCCAACTCTATCAACTGCTCTTGATAGCGAAACCAGTATTGACACTTTTCTGGCACTAAAGTTGTAAGTATCCGCTGCAACCTTTCTAGGTAAGTAACCTTATCTACTGGGGCAAAAACCGCATCGACATTGGCATCAACAACTTGCTGAGGATCAATACCGAACCTTTGGCAGTGTTGCCAATGAAAGGAAAGATATCGCCCTATCCCATCTTGCGTATACACCAACTCGGCTCCCAAATTGGCGGATGAGCCATTAGTGTTACTGGTAAAAGTTTCCAGATGTTCAGACACAAAATTTGGCTGTTGGGAATTAGCAGCAATACTCATGACTCGAGTTGGATAAGACAAATGGCAACCCAAAAAATATTTTTGGCTGAAGCTGTTTATAGCTTGGCATAATTTTTTTACAGCTTTAGCACTTTTGATAAGTAAATTTTTGGCTGACAGCCCTAGAAAATCTACACTTCCTCACTCTCCCTGAAACTTAATTTTTTATCTTATGCAGTTACTAATCATTCCATTCGCCTCGTGGTGGTACTGGCATACGTCTAGGAGTGCGTGTGAGTTCATCATCTCTGGGAACTTCACCTCGTAACCACTGACGAATCGCCACTTCAATTACTTTACTGGGGTCATTGGTTAAATGGCGAATTTGCTCCACCAGTTCAGAGTCTAGACGAATTGCAATTTCTACCTTATCGGTTGGAGATTCTTCCGCGTCGGTAATTTTATCTTTCATATTCATAGTTGCTAACTCTCAATTCGTTTATCAAAGGCTTTGTGATAAGCTTGTTGTCAGCTCTAGGCAATTGTGACCTGCAATCAGCTGCTTTCGTGTGCATTTTGCAGTTCTAGATGTTTATTGTACGCTCCCAACCGCTCAATACCAGATGCCATAGATAGACCTTTATATTTTGTCAATGGTCAAGAGTCAAGAGTCAAGAGTTAGTGGTTGGTTGTTAGTTGTTGGTTGTTTGTTGGTTGTTCTTTGTTGGTGGTTAAAGGTTAGTGGTTAGTGGTTAGTGGTTAGTGGTTAGTGGTTAGTGGTTAGTGGTTAGTGGTTAGTGGTTAGTTAATGATCTACTACTCCTCACACTCCCCACACTCCCCACACTCCCCACCTCCCCACCTCCCCACCTCCCCACACTCCCCACCTCCCCCTTAACCTTTCCCCTCTAATTACACCGTCTGAGCTAAGAAACCATTAAAATACGTTAAGTATATTTCTGTTTAACCTTGGTTGCTGCTAAAGCAAAAAAGTATTATGACTGACGTTCCCGCAGCTCGTATTCGGAATTTTTGTATTATTGCTCACATTGACCACGGCAAATCTACTCTTGCTGACCGCTTGCTGCAAGTCACTGGCACGGTGGACGATCGCCTCATGAAAGAACAGTTCCTCGACAATATGGATCTGGAACGGGAGCGCGGCATTACTATTAAGCTGCAAGCAGCCCGGATGAACTACACAGCAAAAGATGGTCAACAGTACGTACTAAACCTAATTGATACTCCTGGTCATGTGGATTTTTCGTATGAAGTATCTCGCAGTTTGGCAGCTTGTGAAGGTGCATTGTTGGTAGTAGATGCTTCCCAAGGTGTAGAAGCACAAACTCTCGCCAATGTTTATTTAGCACTAGAACACAACCTGGAAATTATTCCGGTGTTGAATAAAATTGACTTACCGGGAGCAGAACCAGATAGAGTCATTGGAGAAATTGAAGAAATTATTGGCTTAGATTGCAGTGGTGCAATTCTGGCTTCTGCTAAAGAGGGAATTGGGGTTGATGAAATTTTAGAAGCAATTGTAGAACGTATTCCACCACCACGAAATACAGTCAATGAACCTCTAAGAGCATTGATTTTTGATAGCTACTATGACAGCTACCGGGGTGTGATTGTATATTTCCGGGTGATGGATGGGACTTTGAAGAAAGGCGATCGCATCTACTTAATGGCGTCTGGCAAGGAATACGAAATTGACGAGTTAGGTGTACTTTCTCCCAACCAAAAGCAAGTTACAGACTTACACGCTGGAGAAGTAGGTTACTTGGCAGCAGCCATTAAAGCTGTGGCTGATGCCCGCGTCGGCGACACTATCACCCTGGCTAATGCCAAAGCTGCTGAACCCCTATCTGGTTATAAAGAAGCTAATCCAATGGTGTTCTGTGGCATGTTCCCCATTGATGCAGATCAATTTGAGGACTTGCGGGAAGCATTAGAAAAGCTCAAACTTAATGATGCGGCCCTGCATTATGAACCAGAAACCTCTAGCGCCATGGGTTTTGGTTTCCGTTGTGGTTTCTTGGGATTGCTGCACATGGAAATTGTGCAAGAACGCTTGGAACGAGAATACAACTTAGATTTAATTATTACTGCTCCTTCAGTAGTTTACCGAGTAACCACCAACAAAGGTGAAGTACTCTACATCGATAACCCTAGTCACTTGCCCCCTCCCAACGAACGGGAAAAAATAGAAGAACCCTACGTTCAGGTAGAAATGATTACACCAGAGACTTATGTCGGTACTTTGATGGAATTATCACAAAACCGACGTGGTGTGTTTAAAGATATGAAGTATCTCACCCAAGGACGTACCACACTGACTTACGAATTACCCTTGGCAGAAGTCGTCACTGACTTTTTTGATCAGATGAAATCGCGATCGCGTGGTTATGCCAGTATGGAATATCACCTGATCGGCTACCGCGAGAATCCTTTGGTGAAGCTAGATATCATGATTAACGGCGAACCAGTTGATTCTTTGGCGATGATTGTCCACCGCGATAAAGCTTATGGTGTTGGACGTTCAATGGCTGAGAAGTTAAAAGAACTCATTCCTCGCCATCAATTCAAAGTGCCAATTCAAGCCGCTATTGGTAGCAAGATTATCGCCAGTGAACACATTCCCGCCTTACGAAAGGACGTACTTGCTAAGTGTTACGGTGGTGACATCAGTCGGAAGAAAAAACTGTTACAGAAGCAAGCCAAGGGTAAAAAGCGGATGAAAGCTGTAGGTACAGTTGATGTTCCCCAAGAAGCTTTTATGGCAGTGCTGCGGTTGGATCAGCAGTAACGCTGGCTTGAAAATAAGGCAGAAGGCAGAGGGCACAAGGGGTTCCCCACAAATTCGTTCTCCGAATCGCGAATTTGTGGGGGCCCCGCAGAAGGCAGAAGGAGGTACTTACGCAATATCCTCTCTAACTCTTATTCCTCTGTGTCCTCTGTGCCTCTGCGGTTTTATTTTCCATGACTTGTGCGTAAATTCTATCTAATTTTGCCTAACCACCTATTGAATGAGAATGATTGCCTCTTGAACCTTTGCGGAAAGAGCTTTTTGCAACCCTTGCTCAACTTTGGCAATTAGTTGCTCAAAAGCCTCTTGATTTGCTGTTAGTTGTTCTTGCAGCACTTTCTCTAACTCAGGCTTGATTTGCTTACATATATCGTCGATTTTCTTATCATTTAAAAAACTCGGACGTAGCCAACTGGGGACATCAACATTTGTCTTGATTGCTTCTTTGACACCCTGGCGGTTTAGTTCCATGCCTGCTGCCATCACCGAAGCCCCATATACTAAGGCAATTGGCCAGGTAAAATGTCCGGTGAGGATGAGAGTAATGATGCTGGCGAGAGTACCTCCGCCAATTACCACATTGACAATAAATGCTACTGTGTCAGCCAGGATAGCATCACCAATGCGTAACTCTGGGTTGACAAAAGTTGGATCGATGCCTTCCTCAAACCTTAAACTACTTCTAGGTATGTGAAACTGACGACAAATCGGATCGGTTTCTGCGGCTAAGTCTGGTTGAATTTGATTATTAAACCAACTGATGCATTGATTATTAATAATTTTTTGAGCGCGATCGCTTTTGAGCCACTGTTCTGCTCGTTCTTTCATAGATGTTTCTAAATCAACTAAAGTCCGGATTTGGTTCTTTTGCCAATCTTTGATACCTGTTCTCACAGCGCTTTCAATCAAATTATCTGCCAGTGGCTTAATTAATAAGTCGACTAACTCCGGGATCTGTCTCTCAATTAAATCTTTGAGCTTTTGTGATTCAAATAGTTTATTGACTTCTTGTTTGAAGGCAGTTGCACGCAAATCCCATCGTCCGACTCGCGCCAAACCCAGCGCAATACACCGTTCTGGTTCCGGATCGGGACGCAGGAGGGTTTCTGGTTCAGGAAAAATTTCCTGGCAAATTTGATGTGTAAACTTCATCCGAGATGCGCCGCCAGTCATAAGTAAAAGTTTCGGCACGATATTTTGTTGATCTAGCTTTTGTTTTGCCTCACTGACGGCGGCGCGAAATGCTTGCATCCAACTCTTTTGCCCGAGTTCGGGTAAGGGTTGGTTCAAAATTTCCTCCATGATCAATTTGTTGACTTGGGGAATAAAATAAATTTGTTCGTTAATCGACTCAAAACCACGAGCAAAAGATTGAGAATCGCTGTATAGTTGTTCGTTAGAAAAATAATTTTCTTTGGCTTTGCGGCAAGCAAGTTCACAACGTGCTTGGTGATGGGGATATTCCTTAAATACTTTTTCGAGTAACGCTTTTTGATCGTGTTTAGCGAGAGTACGTTCAAAAATAGCACGATCAATTAAAGATGCTCCTAAAGCATTACTACCAAAATCTACTGGAATTTCATGTAAGCTTTTAACTAGAGTAAAATCAGTAGTTGAAGAACCAATATCAACAATTAGCACCGATGATTTTAGCTTTTCATACTCCAGCCTCCCGGCTTCCTTGGCTTGCATGAAAGCAGCCCGTGATTCTGGTACGACATTCAGGTGGGGAATACCAGCAGTTTGCAGTAGCTTTTGATATTCTTCCCGTTCGCTCACTGACCATCCAGAGGGACAACCAACGTAAAAGTAGCTAGTTGTTCCACCTTCAATTTGTTTACTTTCTTGCAAAAGACGGTAATAGGTTGCAACAAAAGTGCTGATTGTTTTTCTGTAATCTGGGTCGTGATTTGGTTTTTGCTTAAAAGAGATTTGCAGCTGAGTCACACCAGCTTGAATTAAGGCTTGTTCTCCAACAAGATAACCAAGTTGGGGATGCCAACCAAGAGCCGTAATTTGATTTTTCTTATTATTAATTTCCAGCATCTGGGGAGGTTCGATGCTCTCCACAATAGCTTTTGTTACAGCTGTTTCACCATGCCCCAAATCAAAACCAATTGTTTCTAAAATTTCCATATTCTTACTATCTTTTCAGCTGTTACGCTTACAATTTGCATCGTTATTAATTATTAGGAAAAGCGTCAAACTCTCTCCCCATCTCCTCATTGCCCCCCAACCCTACAAAGTGGGGATCCCTAGCCCCCCATTGCCCCTAATCCCCACCTCCCTTTTATTCTCTAGCCTGGGAATACGCTGGTTCAATTACCCGACCACGTCTGAGCAAGCGATCGCCTTTCAATAAAGCAGGAGTTATGGTGACGTAATCTTTGGTGTCAGGGTCAATACTTGGCTCGAAATCAAAAAAGGCGCGATCGCTTTGGGGATTATTTGGTTGGTAAATTTGCGTACGAATTCCTTGATCCAGTAAAATCTGGGGTAAAATTTTTGCTAACTCCAGCATCATTTGGGGTCTATCAAGAAATGACGCGCCTATTAGTCTTTGCAGAAAATTTAATAGTTCTGGCAGTTCTTCTATAGCGCGATCGTCAAAAGGTTTATTCCCTTCTTCAACTCTAGCGACTGCCAAGTCTATCGTGTTGAGAGCATCCCCCAAATTATCTAGAAGAATTTTGCTATCAACTTTTAGGGTTGGTTGGGGTAATTCTCTTAACTCAGGCAAGTTTGAATTATTTTCCTGTTTGTTTTTGTCCAGTTGCAACACCACTTCTAGTCCGATCAACACAGAAGCTAGTAAAATAGCCATCCACGCACCAGGAGTAGTTTCAGTTAAATAAAACAACCAACCTAAAATACCTATATAAATAAGTGCCTTGAGCAGTTTCAAAATTAACCTGTTCGGAGACAACTTTGTAATTTGGTTAGTGATTGGCTTTGCTTCTGGGAGAGTGATTTGAGAAACTTGAGGCGCAGCGAGAGTAGCAATTGATTGGCGCAGCGCATCTAAAAAAAAGGAAGCCAAACGTACTTGAGCCAAATTTAGCTCACTTATATAAATTCTTTCCAGATGATCAATTCTGTTTTGTACCAGCTTCACTACTTGTTCAACACTGGTTGACTCATCAATCTCTGTCTGGAGTTGGTTACGTTCTTCACTAAAAAGTGTAAATAGTTTTTTCATTACCAATACAAAAGTGCTAATTGCCTAACTTAAAAAATTAACGTCTAATCTAAATCTACTCTTGCTGATAATAAATAATAGGTAAGAAGACTAATAATCACCAATTACCACTATTGCCACCAACGGAAAATCTATCTGTTTCTATCGGTGTTCATCGGTGTTCATCGGTGGTCGATATTATAAAATATAACTTTTGCCACAGCCCTAATCCCCATTAGTAAATCTTTATTTTGTAGGGTGCGTTAGAGCGCAGCGCAACGCACCAAAATGAATGGTGCGTTACTAACTGAAAATCCTATCCCCTTTACCCCATCCCCTACTTTTAGTTCAAGTAGACATAATTAAACGTAAAATAACACCCAAAAAACTCTGCCACGAAGAAGATTTTTCTCCCTCCGCCTGTTTTTTAGTTAATACTCCCTTCTCTAATTTAGAGCAGTTCGATTATATCTAAGTAATCCAAAATCCAAAATCTAAAATAGGTATATTCCATTTGATTTTTTCGGAAATACATTGGAAAGAGCCTGTAAATGTAATTACAGACTCAAAATATTGTTTTCAGCTAAAAATCTTCTTCCATGCAATTGCAATTTGAATCAACAGATATATTTGCTGACATCGACCCTCGGCTACAAAGACTACTTGAACGCAAAAGCCGAGGAATAACTATAGCTGCTACTACATCCACTGAAAAAGAAGAAGTTGCAGTTATTGCTAAGGTAAATAACCTGAAGGAATGGCTATCTATGAACGAAGTCTATCCGGGTGCTAACTTGGGTAGTACGCCCAATGGTGAGCGAATTGTCACAGGTAGAATTCCAGTTTCTCGAATTGAGCATATAAAGCAGTCCGACTGCGTAGTCAGCTTGAAACCAGCACAAGCACTAAAATCAACTATAAATATTAATTCTCCAGCGACTGCCGCCATACAAGACCTTTGTTCTCAAAATTCTCCAGAAGAACAGGGTAGTGGTGTTATAGTTGGTATTATTGATGTCGGTTGTGACTTTGCTCACAAAAATTTTCGTAATCCTGATGGTTCTACAAGATTGTTAGCTTTTTGGAACCAGGATGGTCATTCTAATCCTAAAAGTCCCTATGGATATGGTCAACAATACAAGCGGGATGAGATCAATCAAGCACTTGGGGCAAGTGATCCTTATGCTGCTTTGGGATACGAACTAGAAGAAAGGGCGCACGGCACTCATGTCATGGATATTGCCGTTGGTAACGGACAAGGGAGTGGTTTGTCGGGTGTCGCCCCCGCCGCAGATATCGTGTTTGTTCAACTATCTCAAAATGAATATACTCCCCTGATTGAAAATGGTGAACAAGCCGTAGAAAGTTGTTTTGGCGATACGGTGGCGCTGTTGGAAGCAATGAGATATATCTTTGATATTGCTGGCGATCGCCCTTGTGTAATTAACATTAGTTTGGGGTTGTATGGTGGACCTCATGACGGTTCAACTTTAGTTGAACAGGGTATTGACGCTTTAGTTTCCGAAAAGCCAAACCGAGCTATAGTAATTGCTGCTGGTAATAGCTACGATACAGGCATTCATGCATCTGGAATTGTGTTGCCCAATCAGCACTTTGATCTCCAGTGGCAAATTCCCCACAAAAATCCCAAACAAAAAGAAATAGAAATATGGTACGACGGGAGCGATCGCTTCCAACTAGAAATTATTGCTCCCGATGGTAGTAGTTTGGGTCGGGTGGATTTGGGAGAAAACGGAGAAGTGGTAGACAGTGAAGACAACACCATCATATTTTTTACTAACCGCCACTCTGACCCCAATAACGGAGATAACGTTATTTGCGTGTTTATGGAACCTGATTTACCAGGTGGGATTTGGACGCTACGCCTCCACGGTGTTCATGTCATCAATGGGAAATTTCATGCTTGGATTGAGCGTGAAGATCACAGCCAAACTTGTTTTGTTCCTCCCCACGATAATACCCACACCCTCAACACTATTGCCTGTGGATATAAAAGCATCGTGGTTGGTTCCTACGATAACACTAAAACCAATAAGCCCCTATCATTCTTTTCCAGTTCCGGCCCCACACGCGATGGACGGCAAAAACCAGATTTGATTGCTCCTGGCCATCACATCTGGGCTGCTGCCTCACGGACAGCGACTCAAGTTATACGTATGTCTGGTACTAGTATGGCTGCTCCTGTTGTGACTGGGGCAATCGCCTTAATATTTGCCGAAGCCCTTGCCCACAACCAGTCACTCACTATTGAGGAGATTCGTGAGCTTTTAGCGGCTAGTACCCAAAAGAATTTTCCCATACACAGCCAACCGGAACGTTATGGCTATGGAGCGATCAACCTGAATGCAGCTGTGTCAGCTGTACAAGACAAGTTTACTCGGTTATGATATTATGATTCCAGGCATATTTTAACTAAATTTTCCTGTAATGTTATAATGGATGATTTGGTTGTAATCAAATGAATAAAAATCACTTACGCTTGATTAAATGTTCAGGCGACAAACTTAAAAAAATAGAACTAAATACAGTGGACTGGGCGCGGCAAAATGAGAGTCCCGACGAGCCAATCGCAGTCACTGTAAAGGTGGCTGAGGATGGTTATATACCAAATTTTGTCAACCTCCGCGCTCAAATATCGCCTAAGCTATTCACAGCAACAGTTACAGAAACAGATTTACACAGATTAGAAGCAGACCCACGCGTTATATCTTTAGGTACGCCCAGACGTTTACATGCAACAATTTAGTTTCAGTTCGGCTAGTTTTGTGTAGAAGAGCATTCAAACTGAAGGCACTTGTTGTTACGACGTCTATTTTAAATTCATGGTTCCTTCTCTGTTTCTATATAAATTTTTACATTTTTTTACAAGAGGGTGGGCTATAAGCTCATCCTTTTAATTTTGGGGCTTCGGGGCGATGAATTTAATAAAAATTTTGGAATTGTGATGTGATTTGCGATCGCTACTGATGGCTAAACGCAGAGTTTTCCTGATACAGCGCTTTTCGTATTAGTCAAAAAAGAATTTATCTGTGTACCCTACGGGAAGCCTATGAGCGCGTCTACATCCGTGTGCATCGGTGTTCGTTTTAAAAAAAACTAACTTTAGCAAAATGGCTTTGGGGCTACCTTGGATATCTTGGGTTTGCATTGTGCTTTCGGTTAAAAAAATAACATTAAAAGTTTAACTTGTGACTAAATTTTCTTGCACCTTGGTGGGGGCGATCGCGGCCTGAAAGCCTAAGAAAAATTCACCAACGAAGGTAGACTGAAGATGGACTGAGATTTTTGTGGAACAGACGTGAAAATTGTCAAAGTTACCCAGAATGACTTTAATGAGTGGCTAGATCTAGCTTTACAATTGTGGTCAACTGAATCAGTCGAACAAATGCAGGCAAGTCTGACAAATATTCTCCAATCTCCTCGTGAAGCTGGATTTCTCATCAGAACTGATCATGGAACAGCGATTGGATTTATGAATCTTTCTCTTCGCTATGAGTATGTTCCAGGCGCTACTCAGAGTCCTGTTGCATATGTGGAAGGGATTTATGTGAAAGATGAATATCGAAAACAAGGTGTGGGTAAATCTTTAATCCAGTATGCCCAAAAGTGGGCACTGGAACATGGTTGTGGAGAACTTGCTTCAGATGCTTTACTAGAAAATAAAGCAAGTTACGAGTTTCATAGAAAAGTAGGGTTCCAAGAAGTGGAACGAATTGTAACCTTTATCAAGCAAATACCTTCTTGTGAGTAATATTGCTATTGCAAATGATGATGCTTACCTTATTGCTAGCATGAAAGTTAAAGGTGCAACTCATATATTGACCCGGTAACAGTGTAGATTTTATTTGCAAGGATGCGATCGCTTTTTTATGGATGTGAATAGCGATCGTACATAGATCCCCGACTTTTCTAAAAAGTCGGGGATCTGGTCTTTGTGATTCTCACATGGCAAGCATAAAGTAAAACTTGTTTTCTATATTTAGTTATGCGTTATGCGATCGCAAGCAATAATAAACTTTACCCACTTTTGTGTTTTTTAGTATTTGCATCGCCGTGTGATCTAAACGCAACTTCCTACAATGCTAATGCATCGACTTACTTAGACTTCGTGGCATTAGTTGGGGAAAAGGTTATTGGGGTTGGGGTCAAGGAAAATAAAAACCCTTTAACCTTTAACCTTTCCCCTTTACCCGACTCTTGCAAAAGCGACTTTTGCAAGAGGTCTATATGTTAATGTCTCGAGTTGCAACTTTAAACAAACTCATCTTGTAAAATTTACAGGTTAAGTTAATCCTCATCAAAATCTCTCTGCATCCCCACGTCATCGTATCACTGTGTCAGCTTTTATATACTTGCGAGCAGTATCAATACCATTACACAGCTCCTTATCTTCTGAATTAACGTTGGGATTATTCAAATAATCATGTACCAAAGTACAACCCCGTGCTAACAAGTCATCAAGATTCAAATTCCACAATTTACCTGTACCATCATAACTAGCTGAGGCTTGAAGGAGTAGACACGCCCAAAATTGCAAAGGTCAAACGGTTGTAAACTGGTTTATCTGCCCGGCGATTATAACAATCCCGAATGACGGCAAAAAAATCATCGGTGTTAAATGGCAAACTCAGAATACTGTCAATTTCATCGATAAAAATAACTATATTTGTAGTAATTGCTTCTAGTAAGATCGTGTCCAAAAACTTGCTTAACTTCTGAACTGGTGAAATTAAATTATTTTCTGTCCACCAGGCTTCTAAATCAAAAGTAGTGTAAAGATTAAAACTACCAATTAAAGTATCAATTACCCCAGCGTACCACTGCTCTGGTGTAATATCTGCCGTGCCAATCGAGGTAATATCAATCACAGCACAGGCTATGCCCTCTAACTGCAAGCGCTGCATCACTTGTACCCGCAAGCTAGATTTACCCATTTGCCGGGAGTTGAGGACGTAACAAAATTCACCAGCTTTTAAACCTGCATACAAGTCTTTGTCAGCTTGACGGGTAACGTAGGTTGGGGCATCTTGGGGGAGACTACCCCCGACTTGATAGTGGTATTGGGTCATGTGGGGATCGGAGATTGGGGATCGGAAGGGGGACAAAGGGGACAACTTGGAGGACAAGGGAAGGGGAAATAAGGGGACAAGGAGGACACGAAAGAAAATCAGCCCAATTACCCATTACCAATTACCCATTACCCATCTATGTTTATCTGTGTTTATCATGTTTATCTGTGTTTATCGCCTTGCACGGTGGTCGATTTTTTATTCCCTTATTGTGGGGCAAAAGCCAGTGGGGGGCTAGGCATAGGTTAGGAACGAAACTCAACCTACTATTTTCTATTTTTCTCCTACTTTTCCTTCTGCCTCTTTGAAGCTTTGAGGTTCCCTCCGGGACGCTGCTTTGTAGGCGCGTAAGCGACTTCTCGTAAGAGTACGGAGGAAACCTCCGATCAAACTTCTCTGTGCCTTCTAATTAATTCCCAAGCGATCGCAAAAATATTTCCGATACAAATCACACAATGGCATGACATCATTTCCTTGCAGTTTGACTAACCCCATACTACGCAGTTGAAATGCTTCAGTTGTTCCCACGTCTACTGGTGAATTTGCTGTGATCACTTGTCTAATTGCTGCCAACAATTTGGCATCATTTTCTATATTCAACAAGTGGCGACGTAGGTGATCACCATAGGGGCCTTCTTCTGTAGGTGCGATTTGTTGTAGTTTTTCTAAAGTCATACGCCGACGCGCGATTTGATACAGTGCTACCCGTACTAAGTAAGGATGACCGCCCATCAGTTGCATGAGCTGATTGACATCTGCATTACTCCAAGTTATACTATACCTCTGTATTAAATCTTGCACTTGTGCTTGCGTAAGTTCTGGCAATTCAATCGGCAAACCCACATTAAAAGGCGACTGGTTGATGTTGAGAGGAATGTAAACTTCTTTAGAATGTACAATTACCAGCCGCAGCTTTTGCCAGAGAGGCTCATTTTTTGCGCGTTCGTGCCAAGAACGCAGCAATCCAAAAAACTCTTGGGCGATTTCGGGATGCTTAAAAACTTCATCGACTTCATCCAAACCCAAAGCTACAGGATTAGCAATTTCGGCTAATAAATATCGTTGGAAATAATTAGTACATTTATTTTTACTACCTAAAATGCCCTTCCAATGATCAGTTAACTTATCTGGTAAATTTAACCCGTAGGTGATGCTAGCAGAAAACCACTGTAAAAATTTCTCCGAACTATTGAGAAATTCAGCATCTGCTTCTTGGAAGTTGATGCATACAGTCTGATAACCTTGTTGTTCGGCATGGTGCAGAATTCGCTTCATCAGGGAACTTTTACCCATTTGCCTTGGTGCTTTGACGCGAATCAAAGCACCTGTCCTGAGAATTGCTTCGTAACAGTCGGTTTCAATTGGTGGACGTTCGACATAAAAGGCAGAATTTAGAGGCACTTGTCCATCCGGTTCTTCGAGGGGAAAAGCAGATGTTGTGGAGTTAGGCGTTACCTGTTCTGGTTTTTTCGGTAGACGAATAACATTGCGATCGCCCCCATCTTCTATTTCACCTCGTCCTTGTTCTGGTGAAAGATTGGATGCATGAGATTTTCCAGCTTTGTAAATATTACCTGGGCTTTTTAATACTGGGGTTGAAGACTCTGGAATACCTTCTAGATCAATAGAAGCACAACCTAACTCGTATGCTTCATCGTAAGTTCTACCAGCACCCAAAGCATCATAAAACCCAACAGCAAATTCGATCGCTGCCCTATCCCCTATTTTTTGGTTCATGCCAATCACATAATTAATGTGTTGGTGAATTGCTTGGGCTTGAGTTTCAGAATAACAGGCCTTAAAGAATACACACTCGACTTTATCTTGAAAAAATCTAAATAGCCTGGCTAAAGATTCTGTACTTACGAGTTGCATCTCCCCAGAATTATTTTCCAATGCCAAGCCTTGAGCGCCAGCCCCATGTCCAGAAAAATGCACTATTTGTGGTTCATAATCTAATAAAGCACGACGCAAATCGTCAGTACGCACCGCCCATTTGCAGATAATTTCAAACTGATCACGTCCTTTAGAGCGTTGCAATCCTGCTTCAATTTCCCGCACCTCTTCATCCAAGCGGAGCTTAGATGTATTCTTAGGATTTGCCGATATAATTAATATTTTTTTCACGATTAGATTAAATTTTATAAATAGAAAATTTTGATAACAAGTAGTTTTAACTACATCAGATTATCAGTTATTTCTAAAAATATTATTGAAAAGATAAGCCGACTCGTGCAAAGAGAAAACCCAAGAATCACTATAAGGACTCCCCACCTACTCGCTTTACGAGAAGCAAGCTACGGGCTTTGCCAAGGTGGAGAGGATGTCAAAGAACGCTAACCAAAAATACTACCAATAGAACGAACTAAATTTTGTGGTTGCATCGCATCGGTAGCAGCGGTGGGTTCATAACCGCAGTGAACCATACAATCTGCACATTTAGGATTACCACTTGCACGTCCATATTTGTGCCACTCGGTCTTTTCCATCAGTTCATCAAAGGTGGCGTAATGTCCTTCATTTAATAAGTAACAAGGTTTTTGCCAACCCAGAACACTGTAACTTGGACTACCCCAAGGTGAGCATTCATAGTCTTTCTCACCAGTGAGAAAATCTAAAAATAGTGGGTTATGGTTAAAGTTCCAGTTTTTCTGACCTGCTTTGTAAGGAGCTAAGATTTCTCTAAATAAAGCGCGTGTTTGTTCTCGTTTGAGAAAATGTTCTTGATCGCTTGCCCACTCGTAACTATAACCAGGGGAAATCATCATCCCATCTACGTTGAGGCTACTCAGAAAATCAAAAAACTCCTGCATTTGTTTAGAATCGACACCCTCAAAAACAGTAGTGTTAGTTGTGACACGAAATCCTTTGGCTTTCGCAGCACGTATGGCTTGTACCGCAGTGTCAAAGACACCTTTGCGATTTACACAATGATCATGCCAATCTCGCATTCCATCAAGATGTACACTGAATGTCAAATAAGGTGAAGGTTGAAATTTATCTAAGCTCTTTTCTAATAACAAGCCATTAGTACACAAGTAAACAAACTTTTTACGCTCAATCAATCCCCGCACAATCTCGTCAATCTGAGGATGCAGCAGTGGTTCCCCACCGGGAATAGAGACTATAGGCGCACCGCATTCTTCTGCTGCTGCAAAACACTCCTGTGGAGTTAGGTTACGCTTGAGTATATCTGTGGGATGCTGAATTTTGCCGCAACCAGGACAGGCAAGGTTGCAACGAAACAGCGGTTCCAACATTAAAACTAGGGGGTAACGCTTACGTCCCTTCAAACGTTGGGTGACGATATATTTGCCAACTTCTAATGCTTGCTGTAGATTAATAGCCATCTAAGCTCACTCCCCACTTTTTAAGTTAAATATATTGTGCCGCAAGTCTGTGGTTGTAGTGGCAGACACTGAGTAGGAAGTGAGAATGAAAAATCGACCACCGATAAACAGTTGGGGAGATGGGGAACTCACCGGTCCCCACGACCGACAGGGAGGAGCCAGTGCGGTGGACGGGTTTCCCGGCATAAAGCACCTGGCGTTGCGGATTAGGGGCAATGGGGAGATGGGGGCTAGGGGTCCCCACTTTGTGGGGTTGGGGGGCAATGGGGAACTCACCGGCCCCCACTCCCCCAAGGGAGTGGGGATTAGGGGCAATGGGGAGAGAATTGCTCCTTATCACTCCATCACCCCATTGCCCAAACTATTACGCTTGACCGCAACTTGGCATGAATTAGACTCTGGACTTGGCACAGGACTTCAAAATCCCATTGCCGCAGCTACAGCGTGAACTTCCGACTCAATGCCTTGTTTAAATTGGCTGTTGCTGTGTTTAATGGCTGTATCCGGGTCTTTTAAACCATTGCCAGTGAGGACACAAACTACTGTTGCACCTGTGGGAACTTGGTCTTTGACTTGCAACAAACCTGCTACAGAAGCAGCACTGGCTGGTTCGCAGAAAATTCCTTCTTCTGATGCCAATAGGCGATAGGCTTCAAGGATTTCGTCATCTGTAACAGAGTGAAAATTTCCCATACTGGCTGATTTGACGGCTACTGCTTTTTCCCAACTGGCGGGGTTGCCAATTCTAATAGCTGTGGCGAGTGTTTCTGGATGGGGTATTGGTTCCCCCTTCACCAGGGGTGCTGCACCGGCGGCTTGGAAACCCATCATCCGAGGCAGGCGATCGCACTTCCCAATTTGATGGTATTGACAAAATCCCATCCAATATGCTGTGATATTTCCCGCATTTCCTACGGGAATGCACAGCCAATCGGGAGTATTACCTAGAACATCAACTATTTCAAATGCTGCGGTTTTTTGACCTTCTAGACGGTAGGGGTTAACTGAATTCACCAATGTGACTGGATAGCTTTGCGCCATTTCCCGGACAATTTCTAAGGCACGGTCAAAGTTACCTTTAATTGCCAGTACCTCGGCACCATACAACAGTGCCTGCGCCAATTTTCCCAGTGCTACATAACCATCGGGAATCAATACAAAAGCACGCATTCCCCCACGCCGAGCATAGGCGGCGGCTGCTGCTGAGGTGTTGCCTGTACTCGCACAAATTACTGCCTTGGCCCCTGCTTCTTTGGCTTTGGAAATTGCCATTGTCATACCTCGGTCTTTGAAGCTACCAGTGGGGTTAAGACCGTCATATTTAACAAAAACACGTACTTGTCTGCCAATGCGTTGTGCGATCGCAGGAACTGGTATCAGAGGTGTGTTTCCTTCTAGCAGGGTGACAACTGGTGTTGTTTCGCTGACAGGCAAGTAGTCGCGATACTGCTCTATAAGTCCGGGCCAGGGTTGGCGATGAGATGTAGTTGCAGACAGGCTCAAGGTCACGAGTTTTCAGGGCTTGTTAAATATTGTTGGGTGTTGGTTGTTGGGTTTTGGTTGTTTGGAAACCACTAACAAACAACAAATAAACACCAACAAACAACTGTTCGTAGAATGTCAGTTTATCGTTTTAGATGTCTCTGTGGAAAGGTTTATGCGACATTTTTTGACACTCCTTAACTGAGAAACTTAACCAGTTCTTTTTGCGCGCTTAACCTCGCTGCGGAATTTATGAGATTGATATTTAACTTTGATTTAATTTACGGCTTTGACCCAAAAGGTTTAACCCAACCTCGTTGTATAGCTGCATCAAGAGCGATCGCTGCGATTTTAAACCACAATACACCCTCGAAAGTCATAACAACAAACGGTAATACATCACCACTACAAGCAAATCCAACATCTATCTGAGCTAATCCTCGTGCCAAACCGAAAGCTAACACTCCTCCATCTTTGAGTTGCGGGTTTTGGTCTTGACGGATGATATATCGATAAGTAACGCCAAACAACAAACCTGAAAAACTTGCTATTGCGCCACTCACCAAGAACTGTAAATTGAGGAGTTCAACTCCCAGGCTGCAAAGTTCAGGAAAGTACTTTGCTAAAACAAGGCTGTTAATCAATGAACTAATCCCAAAAGCTGAGAGTACACACAAAGCTGCCAAAATTCCTGCTTTTAAGGATTCCAGGCGTTCTACCATCAGATTATCCGAAGTATTCATGCACAGGTGGGGCGTGGAGAGAGAGGGGGAGGGTGAGGAGTATTAAAACAACTAACCCTACCCTTACCTTAAGCCACTACCCTGCCTTAAGCCGCTACCTGCCTTAAGCCCTCTGGGTACTCTACCTTGAAGCCGGGCTTCGCCCGTCTACGGGGGTTCGCATACCCTTACCTTAAGCCCATGAGCGCGTCTACGTGACCCAAAGCCCAGCCACTGTGGTGGACTCTTCTCCCGGCATAAAGGAGCCACTGCGCCCTTGGGGGTTCCAACAGTTGTAGCAGGTGGCGTCACGTGGCGTCCAAGACTGCGACCCCCTCACCGCTTCTTTGTCTACGCGTCTACGTGTCTACGGGTTCGTCAGTCGCTCATGGGGGAGGGAACCCCCTGTTCTGCACGCTGACTCACCACTAACCACTGTAGAGACGTGCCATGGCACGTCTGGTACAACAACCATCAACCAATAACCACCAACCACTAACAACCAACCACTAACAACCAACAATCAACCAATAACCACCAACCACCAACCACCAACAACCAACAATCAATCATCAACCAATAACCACCAACCACTAACCAATTCCCAGTATCATAAATATTGGAGTAGTTTTGTAAATGAGCTTAAGAAGTACAACTATGGAGATTTTGACACTAGGATGGGTTTCACTGCTGGTTGTTTTCACTTGGTCAATTGCAATGGTAGTTTGGGGTCGTAACGGATTGTAGAGGTATCGTGGAAAGTCCACTCCTAAATATTTTGGCTTTGGTTGCTCTGGTGCTACTAGTAGTAGTCACTGGAGGAGTTGGTTATCTGACGCTGGCAGATTGGCGCGATCGCCGTCTTCAAGAACAAGAAAAACGTGAACTCCGGCGCACCAATCCTAAACGGCGATGAAATTCTACAAATAGAGACGCTTCAACAGTTATCAGTTATCAGTTATCAGGTTTGTCTGTTTTCACTAATAACTTTTGACTGATGGTAATGGAGCGTCTCTATAAATTCTGTATGTTTACCGGAAAATTATTGCTTGTGAGAGTAATCCCAAACTAATGCAATCAGTACTGCTAAACCAGTAATTGCCAAAGCATGGAAAGGGTTTTGTCCTTGACTAACAGCAAAAGATGTAACTACACCAGCACCTAAGGCAGCGGTAACAGCAGCAGTAACCAAATTAGATTGGAAATTGCGATTATACATATTTAATCTTTGAGAGTGAATAGTTTTAATTCAAGGCACTATAATCTCCCTCAAAATAACATTTAGTTTTTTTAGTATTGACCTTTTGGTAAATATCGCAACTAAGCTTTACTTTTGCTTACAAATAAAATCAAAATAATCTAATTTCGCTATAATATAGCCCGCGACTGAAGTGCAGGCTAATAGCTAAAACCCACTTTCATAGTTAACAGTTAGGACTTATGCACCCTCTATAAATCCTTGGCGTCCTACCTTACGGAAGCCGCTATCGCGTCTAAGGCGTCTTGGCAGTTCAGAACTTAAGCTTTTTGTCGATATTTTGCGTAAGTCCTGACAGTGATCAATAATTGATAACTAATAACTGATATTCAAATTTTGGGTTTACAACATATCAAAATACTATAAAAAAGAATTTTTGACTTCCAAAAAAGTGCTATTACTCCCTATTATTGTTCTGTTTCTTCAGTTGTTTGAGTATCATCTTGTTCGTCAATCTTTTGGACATTGCCCGATTTTACCCAACCTTCTTGCTCACCATTTTCCAAACGAATTTTTTGCCAATCTTTGTCACTACTTTCCTCTAAAACTATCACTTTTTGATTAAAAGCAACTCCTCCAGTGCGTTCGGAATCCGCTGTTGGTTCTTTTCGCAAGCGTAAACCCTGCTTCCAGGTTACACGTGCTTTATATGCTCCTGGTGGCAGTGGTTCTGGTGATTCCTCGGGCTTGGGGGTTTCTTGGGGAGTTGCTTGAGAATCGGGAGTTGGTGAATTTTCTTCTAAAGATACTTGATTGGTTTTTGGTGTTTGAGATTTTGGTGCTTGTGCTTTTACCACAGAGTTGTCATTGGCATAAATTGGTTTCGGTGGGGGTGCAGAAACTCGGTTCATGAAATACAGTGCCATAGCAACCCCACCGCCGATTAAAATTGCCATTGCTAATATAAACCCGAATATATACTTGAATATTTGAGTCACCATAATTTAAAACTTTTTTGTTGTTTGGTGTTTGGTGTTTGGTGTTAGTTGTTTGTTGTTTGTTGTTTGGAATTACCAATCATCAAAATTAATGTATAGACGCGCCATGCACGTCCATACAATAACCAATAACCAACAATCAACAACCAACAATCAACATAATTCGCTATTTTAGCTGGCGTTGGATGCGATCGCTTAAAGGACTGTGTTTCGATGCTAAACGCGCCCTCCCGGCTGCTGCCCATTCTTGTAGTTGTTGAATTTGTTCGGTGGCAGTGCGGGCTAAGGGTATGATTTGACTGGCAGCTTCTAAAATGTCATCAGTGGTGAAGTCGCGATTTTGGCTAAAACCGATGTGCATAGCTTCGATTAAAGTTTGCTCTATTTCTGCACCGGAAAAATCGGGTGTTTCATACGCTAACCTGTCGATATCATAACTTTTTATGTTATGGGCGCGTAGTCTGGATAAATGCACATTGAAAATAGCTTTTCTTTCTTCCTGGGTAGGTAAACCGACGAAGAAAATTTCATCAAAACGTCCTTTTCGTAGCATTTCTGGTGGTAAAGCTTGGATGTCGTTAGCGGTAGAAACCACAAACACGGGTGAGGTTTTCTCGGCTAACCAGGTAATAAATGTACCAAAAACACGACTTGTTGTTCCCGCATCTCCTTTGCTACCAAGTCCCGAAAAGGCTTTGTCTATCTCGTCTATCCACAATACACAAGGGGCGAGGGCTTCGGCTACTTGGATCATTTGACGTGTGCGGGATTCTGATTCGCCTACCAAACCCGCAAATAATCGTCCTACGTCTAATCGCAGTAGGGGTAAGTGCCAATGATGAGCGATCGCTTTGGCAGTTAATGATTTACCAGTTCCTTGGATACCCACTAACAGTAAACCGCGTGGGTGCGGTAATCCGTACTGTCTCGCCCGTTCGGTAAATGCGCCTCCCCGACGGAGTAACCAATCTTTGAGGTTGTCCAATCCGCCGATGTCTGAGATTTGCTCGGTAGCAGGGATAAAATCGAGAATCTGGGTTTGGCGGATAGTTTGGCGTTTTTCTTCTAGCACCAAATCCACATCTTCTGGTTGTAATTCACCATGAGTCGCGATCGCTCTTGCTAACACCCGGCGTATCCTTTCCATTGATAGCCCTTGACAAGAGCGCACCAAATCATCTAGAAATCTACTGGAAGGAGAATGACCAGTAGCAATTAACAACCGTTCTACTTCTGAGCGAATTTCGGCAGCATTGGGTAAAGGAAACTCTACAACTGTCAACACTTCCGTTAAATCATCAGGAATCGCTATTCTCGGTGACAACAGGACAATATTTTTTGGTTGAGACTTGAGGAGTTTAGCTAAATTACGGAGTTTGCGAGCAATGGCCACATCATCTAAAAAGCGATGATAGTCGCGCAGTATAAATACTCCTGGTGCTGTAGCGGGAATTTTTTCGACAAATTCTAAAGCTTGCAAAGGGTTACGTCGCCCAAAGCCTTCATCGTTAGGGTTTCCCTGATAGCCATCCACAAAATCCCAAGTATACACTGGGCGATTTCCCTGATTTGCTGCTTCTTCCCGTATCGCGGCTTCTAAGCGTTCTTCCTCGTAAGTGGGAATGTAGATCAGGGGATAGCGGGCGCGCAGCAGCAGTTTGAACTCTTCACGGAAGCTCATAATATTTAGATGTTATTGACGAGTTGTTATTTTACGTAGTCCTTTATTTCATTTTTAAGGTTTGTACTGCTCTTCACAACTGTTTTATATTTTTTCTCTGGAGAAGTGAATACATCAAAAGCGAGAGTCAGCAATTCAGTACTTACTAGTCCACCACATTGATGTTAATGGGCTGCTAGATCCCCGACTTTTTAGAAAAGTCGGGGATCTGGCCCTTCGCAACCCCTTATAACTTATGTAGTCAATTTACCTTTTCCCGACTTCTGCAACAAGTGGCTCTATTCCACCTGAAAGTGGAATATAGCCTTCCAAAAACTATTCCCAGCCGGAGACTGGGAACGAAGAAATAGCCAAATGACCAATGACAAATGACTAAGATGGAAGTTGCTTTTTCAAAGCTTCTAAAGAAGCCCAGCGACGATCTACAGTCCGAGTAGAGGCTGGATCATGACTTGGTTGAATCCCTGGACAATTGGTATCACAAAGTTGGCGCTGAGGAATTTCTAAGCAGACTTGTTCATATAGCCATTCACCAGGGTCAAAATATCCGTGGGGTGACAAAGTTTCTACTAAATCTTCCACAGCTATTTCCCGTTCTAGAGGCAAAGAAACTTCTTGCTCTACGGTTTCGTCTAACCAAATTATTTCGGAGGTATCAACTACAAGGCGATGATTGTAATTTTGCAAGCAGCGGTTGCAGGTACAAGTAATGATAGTTTCTGCTTGACCAGATACTTCTAAATAATTACCGCAATGTTGTACACGAACACGGCCGCGAACTGGTGTTAAGGTATCCAAACCAGACAGAAACTCTTTAACCTGAATCTCCTCTGTCCGCTCCGGTGCTTTGGTTAGCTGCGGAATATAAATTGCGTCCATAGGATTTGTGAGACATTCTCACGAAAAATGATCTTTATATATCAGCTATTTTGCCGATAATATTTCTTTATTTTAACTTTTTTGGGTAGTTAGTTGTTAGTTGTTAGTTGTTAGTTCTTAGTTGTTAGTTGTGAGCGCCCGACTAGCTGCGTTTTTTTGCCGCTAGCAACAAATGAAACTAGCACATTTTTCAAAGGAGGGCTAAAAGCTTTGTTATATAAGGCTTATAAAATGTGCAAGTTTAGGAGTGGTTAGTTGTTGTACCAGACGTGCCATGGCACGTCTGTACATTGGTTAGTGGTGAATACCAACAACCAACATACAACAACCAACAATCAACAACCAACAATCAACAATCAACAATCAACACCCAACCACCAACAATGAACTAACTACCAACAATTTCACTATTCAGGCAATGCCAGGCGTACAACTAAATTACGATGGGGTTCTTTACCCCGGCTGAAGGTTTCTAAATCACTAAACTCTTTTAAAAAGGTATGGACTAGGCGACGTTCAGCCGAACTGAGGGATTTTATTTCCACTTCTGTTGCGGTAGCCCGGACTTGTTCAGCAGCAGCTTCAGCGATCGCTCGAATTTCTGCTTGTCTCCTGACACGATAGCCGTTTAATTCCACCGTGTATGAGGCTTGCTCCTCATGAGGTTGATTTAAGTTGAGAGTAGAATTTGCCAGATACTGAATAGCATCTAGCACTACACCATCAGGCCCAATCAAAACCTGCATTTGTTCTGGTGTCAAATTTGTATGATCAATAGTCAACCAGTAATTATCTGGTTCTTGAGAATCACCCTCAGCGATCGCAGCTACTTCTAAATCGCCTTTAATTTCAGTATTTATCCCAGTAAGTTGCAGCAATGTTTTTAACCACTGCTGCCCTCTTGCCATCCGAGAATCGGTCATCATCAACCTGTAGCCTTTTTCTTAGAACTCTTTGGTTCAACTTTCTTAGAACTTTTTGGCTCATTAGAACTCTTTGGTTCATTAGAACTCTTTGGTTCAACTTTCTTAGAACTTTTTGGCTCAAACGGCAATGTTTTTTGTTGTGCTTCCGCCTGCTTCTCTTGGGTGTCTACAATTTTTTGTAATTCCTCTGGTAGAGGTTCACGAGAAAGGATGTAAGTTTGTAGAGTTTGGAAAATATTACCAATCACCATATACATCAACACCCCAGCCGGTAAGGGGAAGAACAAAAACATCCCGGAAAAGATTACGGGAGTGATTTTGTTGACTGTATCCTGTTGTGGGTTGCCACCACTGGAATTTTGCCCAGAAAGAACTTGGCTGACGTAAAGGGTAACGCCAAACAACACTACCATTGTGACAATATCCCAATGAATAGTGCCATCAGGATCAATTGCCCCGACTCTGCCCAAGGCATCAATAAACAAAAATCCTTTGTCTGCTGCTAATCCTGGAATTGTTCCAGTTATAGTAACGTCTCCTGGCTGGAGGGCTTCAATATTACCTTCAGCATCAATTTTGATCCTGTCTTCCCCTTTTGTAATTTTCCATTGGGGAACTAACTTACTATCTGGGTGTTCTGCCAATACTTCTTGAAATGGCTTACCGTCAACAGTCTGATATTGAATCTTGGTATGTTCTCCTACTGCTAATTTGTTACCTCCCGGTAAAATCGCAGTTACCTTAACATGTTCCCCATCCGCAACATAGATGTTTTGGGGGGCAGTGAGAAAAGCTTGGGGTTGAATTCGTTCGATTTGTTCGGCGGGAAAGATTTGTAAGTTAACTGTGTAGTTAACACTGGCAAAAGGTGAACCTCGCAATGTCGCAAATAGCGCTAATAACACTGGCATTTGCAACAGTAATGGCAAACATCCAGCTAAAGGATTACCAAATTCCTTCTGGACGTTGAGCATTTCTTCTTGCTGCTTTTGCGGATCGTCCTTATAGCGTTCTTTGATTTCTTGCATTCGTTTTTGCATCAAAGGTTGGACGATTCGCATCCGTCGCATATTGCGAATTGAGCCAGCACTTAGAGGGTATAGTGCAAAACGAATAATCAACGTCAAAGCAACAATCGCCAAACCATAACTTGGCACAATGCTATAGAACAAGTCTATGATTGGCAACATGACGTTGTTGGAAAAAAACCCGATACCAAAATCCATTATTCTGAATTCAACCTGAGGTAATGTAAATTAACTAGCGATTTTAGGTTGGTTTTTTGTTGGTTGTTGTTTGTTGTTTGTTGTTTGTTGGTTGTTGTTTGGAAGAATTATTGACAACCAACCACTAACCAATGTACAGACGTGCCATGGCACGTCTCTACAACAACTAACCAGCAACTACCAACCAGAATTTAAAAATCGGCTGACTGAATATAATTTATCGAAATCAGGATCTGTCTGCGACTGTAATTCAACTACGGATAGCCGCACATTTATTGAAGATGGGGAGGTGGGGAGGTAGGGAGTTGGGGAGATACTTTCACCCCATCACCCCATCACCCCATCACCCCATCACTTCTTCGCAGCAGCATTAAAATTGGGATTTTTGGCAGTGACTCGTTCAGTGATGTAATCATAGACTTCGCGGAACTTAGGAACAGCCCGCAGTTCCAGGCGACTACCATCTCTGAGAGTCAACACCATATCTCCCCATAAGCCAATACCACGGGGAACTTTGACGATTTTGACAATTTCTGAGTAAATAACGTCACTGCGATCGCGTCCCATCCAACCCCCTGTCACAGAAACTCGGCGATCAGTAATCCGAAAACGCAGCCACAATGCCCTAACAATTGCTCCTACCGTTAGTGGTATACCCACAATCGTTAAGCCAATTAGTATGTTTATTATTAAATCCCCAATGTGGGGGCCGCCTTCAAAATAAACTTCTTCACGAATGCCCATTTAATACCTCAGCTTGTGCCAACAACTGCTCTAATTCTTGCAGAAATTGTTGGGTTACGCACTTAGATTCTGCCGCCGCTGGTTTTACAACTACCACTAGCCGCCATCCTGGAGACAAGTTAGGCAACAATTGATGCAAAGCTGCTGATACTTGCCGCTTGAGGCGGTTACGAACTACTGCCCGTTTACTGACTTTAGTGCTAATCGAAATACCAATTTTGATTGGAAAAAGTACCGAGTTTGTTGATTGTACATTATCGTGGGCAGTATCAAGAGAAGGTTTTTTCATAGATGATGGCCGTAAGGCTCTCAAAGTGAAATAAGAACCATGACGGCGAGTACCTTCCCGGAAAACTGCCTGAAAATCTTTTCGGGATTTTAGCCGATTTGCTTTGGGCAAAGCCACAACTGCTGTCTAAGTTTCCTTACCCTATACGCTTAGGCGATAACGTCCTTTTTTTCTTCTGGCTCGAATCACATTTCTACCATCTGGTGTTTGCATCCTGGCACGGAAACCAGATGTTCTCTTCCTCTTTCGGTTTGTTCCCTCTAGAGTTCTCCGCATATTTTTGTCCTCTTCAGCAATTTTTTATAAAAAGCCACAATCTATAATTATATCACTTTTTAGCCAAAAGAAGTCATTAGTTATTTGTCATTAACTAAATGTACAGACGCACACTTGTGCAATCCTACCAACACCACTAACCAATGTACAGACGTGCCATGGCACGTCTCTACACTACTAACTAACACTAAGAATCCAAGTTCCCATGTAACTACGCAACGCAGCTGCATCACCAGGGCTGACAGTGTAGCAGTTGAAATAATAAATGCCTCCGAAAGCTGGATTCTTGACATTAGAAAGCACAATTTCCACATTACTACCTGCTGGCACAGGCTCTTGGGGATAAATCATAATTACACCATTTTCTCTATCCCATTTCGCTTCTGTCAGTGCTACTTTTTTGTCTCTTACCCGTACCTCAATCTTTTTAGGATCGAATTTTCCTTTGTAATAGTTGGGGTAGCTGACAACAAATTCAGAAGCAGCGACTTTCATTTTTTTGGCAGGAATTCTTAAACGATATCTATCCCAAGCATTGGTTTGTCCACCAAAATCCAATCGGAAAGGCAGTTGATTTTCACTTTTAACACCACTGAACAGCGTAAACCCTGGCAAACTCTGCGCCCAGCTAACGGCTGGGAGGCTTGTCAGTAAAAAGCCAGTCACCGCTAAGGCAGAAAATAAACGTCGCATAGTCAAGCTCCTGTGGCAGAAATAAATGTGTTGTTTCAGTAACTGGAAGTAAAGGTTCGTAACTAAACTTTACTACTGACTTTATTCAATCTAGACGTCAAAACCTCAACAAAAGTGCCATACTGTCTAGGTGTATGTAATTTTTTACTGAAAATTTGGTATTTTATTTGACATCAAGCCTACTTATGAGCTAGCGAACAGTGGAGGGGTAGAAAGTTCTCATGCTTACTAACTTATTGATATTTTTACCAGATATAAAACGCCCTAGAAATTGAGTTGTATTTCTAAATATGTACAAGTTTATCTAAAATTAAGAATTTTGTTATAAAAATTAAGCGACTTGAACAGGCGATCGCTAGCAAACTTAAGCTAGATTGGTGGCAGTAAGCATTACTCACAGCAGCAAAAATTCTAATAATTAGGGGAATTAGTTGGTGAGAAATTAATCGATATTGCACTATGTAAACAAGACACAACAATATTTTGCAATACCTAAAAGAATTTGAAGACATAGATGTAAATTCCGGGGATCAGCATAGGATGTGCAATAAATAACCTATAAATGCAAGTATATGTATTGCAACATCCATGAGCGGCACAATTAGGGTTTGTCTAGGTAGGTAGAGTGGGAAAGCGTAGGAATAACTAACAGGAAAAGCCAATAGCTGATAGCCCCACCCGTAGACCAGGAGTGCGTCGAAATACTCATGGGAAAAATTTCACAACTTGCACCAGAAATTAAGTATTTAATCTCAAGGAGATTACATGAGAATAGCAGTTGCTAAAGAAATCGAAGTGTGTGAACGTCGTGTGGCATTAGTTCCCGACATCGTAGCGCGGTTGGTTAAACAAGGTTTAGAGATTTGGGTAGAAGCTGGTGCGGGTGAACGAGCATTTTTTAATGATGCTGCCTACGAAGCCGCTGGAGCCACAATCATTGCCGATAGTGATAGATTATGGTCAGAAGCAGACATTCTCCTCAAAGTTAGCCCTCCACAAGAGCGAGAAGACGGACGCTCAGAAATAGACTTACTCAAAGAAGGATCTGTACTGATTAGCTTCCTCAATCCTTTGGGGAATCCAGTCATAGCCCAGAAACTGGCAGCACGCAAAGTCACAGCCTTGAGTATGGAAATGATTCCCCGTACCACTAGGGCGCAAAGCATGGATGCTTTATCATCACAAGCATCGATCGCAGGTTACAAAGCCGTACTCATCGCCGCTGCCTCACTGCCAAAATATTTCCCCATGCTGACAACTGCTGCTGGTACGATCGCCCCCGCCAAAATATTTATCATGGGTGCTGGCGTTGCAGGTTTACAAGCGATCGCCACCGCCAGACGTCTGGGAGCAGTGGTAGAAGCTTTTGATATTCGCCCCGCCGTCAAAGAAGAAGTACAAAGTCTAGGAGCGAAATTTGTAGAAATCAAATTGGATGAAGAAACAACCGCCGCCGGTGGTTACGCCAAAGAAATTTCCGAAGCCAGCAAAAAGCGCACTCAAGAAGTAGTCACCGAACACATCAAAAATGCTGATGTCGTCATTACCACAGCTCAAGTTCCTGGTAAAAAAGCACCTCTTCTTGTCACAGAAGACATGGTAAAGCAAATGAAACCAGGTTCAGTAATTGTAGACATCGCCGCCGAACAAGGTGGTAACTGCGCTTGTACTGATCCCGGTAGAGATATTGTTGCCCACGGCGTTACCATTATTGGGCCGATTAATCTACCATCATCCCTCCCAGTCCATGCTAGCCAGTTATATGCCAAGAACTTGACATCTTTAATGCAACTGCTGATTAAAGACAAAACTGTAGATGTTAACTTTGCCGACGACATTATAGATGCAGCCTGCATTACCCACGCCGGTGAAATTCGCTCCACACGAATAAAAGAGGCGTTACAAACCGTAACTTCAGCAGTGAGTTAAAAGGAATCGGGGATCAGGGATCAGGGAGACAAGGAGGACAAGGAAGTAGTCTTTCTTCTTTGTCTACCTACACTCCCCCACCTCCCCATCACCCCATCACCCCATCTCCCCATCACCCCATCACCCCTATCCCCACCTCCCCATCATCCTCCTCTCCCCAATACATAAGGATTTGTCAACATGACAGAAGCATTAATTGCGGCTTTGTTCGTATTTGTTTTGGCATCGTTTACCGGATTTGAAGTGATCAACAAAGTACCGCCTACTTTGCATACGCCCTTGATGTCAGGCTCAAACGCGATTTCTGGCATCGCCGTATTAGGGGCAATTGTAGCTTCCGGTGCGAAAGAGTGGAATATCTCAGTTATTCTCGGTTTGATCGCCGTGGTACTAGCAACCATCAACGTGGTGGGTGGTTTCCTAGTCACAGATCGGATGTTGCAGATGTTTAAAAAGAAGGCAAGTTAGCACCTGTTGTTTGATGTTTGGTGTTTGTTCTTTGGAATAGTTAACAACCAACAATCTACTATCAACAATCAATCCTTCGGGTTCGCCAGTCCCCCATCGTGACGGGAACCGCCTTTTTGGGGGGCTGGACTCACCACCAACAATCAACTATCAACAATCAACCACCAACAATCAACCTCCAACAATCAACTATCAACAATCAACAAATTACTGTGCTTATCTTATGACTGATTTTCTTCCGACTGGCATTCAGTTGACATATTTGGTCGCTGCATCTTTATTTATTCTGGGATTGAAAAAACTGGGTTCACCCGCCACAGCACGACAAGGCAATGTGATTGCGGCTGTGGGAATGCTGTTGGCAATTGTGGCAACACTGTTGGATCAGCATGTGTTGAACTACGAGATGATTTTGTTGGGATTGGCAATTGGATCGGTACTAGGTGCGATCGCTGCCTATAAAGTCCAGATGACGGAAATGCCCCAAATGGTGGGTTTACTCAACGGTTTAGGTGGTGCTGCTTCTGCTTTGGTTGCCGTTGCTGAGTTTTGGCGGTTGTTGCAACACGCTGAAACAGTACCCTTAGATGCCAACATTTCCATGTTGTTGGATGTGTTAATTGGTGGTGTCACCTTTACAGGTAGTATGCTGGCATTTGCCAAATTACAAGGAATTATCAGCGGTTCCCCAATTACATTTCCCTTGCAGCAACCATTCAACGCCTTGTTGTTGGGTTCCTATGTAGTAGGTAGTGGTTTTTTACTTATGGAACCACATAACCTACCAGTATTTTTGGGAATTGTCGCAGTTTCTCTAGTCTTGGGTGTGATGTTTGTCATCCCCATTGGCGGCGGCGATATGCCAGTAGTAATTTCGCTATTAAACTCATTTTCTGGTTTAGCTGCGGCGGCTGCTGGTTTTGTGGTGATGAACAACATGCTAATCATCGCTGGTGCATTGGTGGGAGCATCTGGTATCATCCTCACCGAAATTATGTGTAAAGCGATGAACCGTTCTTTGATCAGCGTACTGTTTGATGCTTTTGGCAGCAGTGGCGGTGCAGTCGCGGGTACTGCTAGTGGTGGTACAACCGATCAAACTGTCCGCAGCATCGATCCAGAAGAAGGCGCAATGATGCTGGGTTATGCTCGTTCTGTAGTGATTGTTCCCGGTTACGGAATGGCAGTAGCGCAAGCACAGCATAGTGTACGTGAATTGGCAGATCAACTGGAACGCATGGGTGTTGATGTTAAGTATGCCATCCACCCCGTAGCTGGCAGAATGCCCGGACACATGAACGTATTGCTAGCAGAAGCAAACGTTCCCTATGAACAACTGCACGATATGGATGATATCAATCCCCAGTTTGAACAAACAGATGTAGCGCTGGTAATTGGGGCAAATGATGTAGTCAATCCAGCCGCACGCAGTGATAGCAACAGTCCAATTTACGGAATGCCAATTTTGGAAGTAGATAGGGCAAAGCACACGATTGTAATTAAGCGTGGAATGAGTGCAGGTTTTGCTGGCGTAGATAATGAGTTGTTCTACAAAGATAAAACCACGATGCTTTTTGGTAGTGCCAAAGACATGGTGTCAAAGCTAGTTTCTGAGGTGAAGCAACTTTAAGGTTGAACCCCGCCCTAACACCCCCCGCACCTGGGCTAAGGTGTACACACAAGTCGGAAATAGCTAATTAATCAGGGTTTTACCCCACCCTAACCCTCCCCTTGCAAAGGGGAGGGAGCTGAATTTCCGTTTTCTCCCCGAATCTTAGGGGGATTAAGGGGGGTAAATTCAAATTGTATATACACAGTAGGCACACTGGGAAGGAAAAGATATTTTTAGCTCACTTTCAGTTAGACAATAACTAATAACTTTATTGCGATCGCAATTTTGAGTACTCTCTGGGCGGACAGTCAATGATATAAAAAAGGTTAAACCCATAACCATTACTCTTTAGCCCAGAAATACGCCATGTGTCAACTGCTAGGAATGAATTGCAATACCCCGACGGATATTTGCTTTTCTTTTGAAGGCTTTGCGGCACGGGGGGGAAAAACAGATGATCACCGTGATGGTTGGGGTATTGCTTTTTTTGAGGGTAAGGGATGCCGAATGTTTATCGATGCTAAACCCTCGATTAGTTCTCCCATTGCAGAGTTAGTGCGATACTATCCAATTCATTCCACCCATGTGATAGCCCATATCCGCAAAGCTACCCAAGGTGAAATTGCCCTAGAAAACTGCCATCCCTTTCGTCGGGAATTGTGGGGAAGGTATTGGGTATTTGCCCACAACGGTGATCTACCAGAATTTCATCCTACTGCTATGCAATATTATCAACCTGTGGGCAATACTGACAGTGAGAAAGCTTTTTGCTTGATTTTAGAAACGATACGTCAAAGTTTTCCTGAAGGTAGACCTTCTTTGGAAAAACTATATCCTGTTCTTAGAGAAATTACTGATAAAATTTCTGAATTAGGTATTTTTAATTACTTATTGTCAGACGGAGAATACTTTTTTAGTCACTGTTCCACCAAACTTTGCTACATCATCAGGCAAGCGCCCTTTGCTGCTGCCCACCTGATTGATCAAGACTTAACAGTAGATTTTAGCGAATTGACAAAACCAAGCGATCGCGTCGCCGTTATTGCTACCACACCCCTTACCGACAACGAAGTCTGGACAATCATCAAACCAGGTGAATTACTAACATTTCAAGATGGATTGCCTTTGCAGTTAGCTTAATCAAAAACATATTTTTCTGCCACTTTCCAGTAACGAGAAAAGCGCTTCAGGTCTATATAACCGTCATAATCAAAAAATGGTTCTAATTCAAAAATTTCCAAATCTATAGAACGTTCTATTTGCTGACAAATACTTTCAAATCGGGGACTAGGACTTTCTGCTGTCGCTACTTTGGTAGCATTATTTTCTTTCGCAAAAGCTAAAATTTCTTCTGCTACATCGCCACGCCGGATAATTACAGGTAACTCTAGCAAACATTCGTAGATAAAAGCGATGCGTTTGAGGCTAAGTTGCCATTCCTCTAGTAATGCATCATCCCAAACCCAGATAGCAGGTGCATCTGGATATTCTTGCAAAGCGGGGTTATGCGGACTCAAGCAGTCTCCGTGTACCCAGATCACAGGTTTATTCATAAACACAATTAAAACAATAAATTTTCAATTAACTGAAATCTATCTTGAAAATAGGGAAGTCTTAACAGGGATTGGGGATTAACTTAGCAGCAATCTCATGATCTATTGGTGTTTATCTGTGTGCATCTGCGGAAAGTCTGTAGACGTTTTGCGGCTTCCCGTTAGGGTGCGGAGGTTTCCTCCGATCGAGCTTTCCAAGACAGTGTTCGTTCAAATTTTGAGTTATTTTTTGAGAGAATTCACGCTCACAACAATTTTTTTATGTACACCAAATATTTATTCTTAATTTCTATCTTGACAATTACTGTTGTTAGTTTATCTGGTTGCAAACAACTTGAATCTCAAGCTGATACCAAAGTAGTTACAAAATGCCCTGGCAAGGATAAAAATTTTAGTATTACTTTTTTGAAAGCCAATAATCGAGGTAAGGAAGATAAAAGAGGAATTAATCATGTGATTATCTTTAATCCTAAATCAGCAGTATTAGATTTTAAGGTCAATGTTGGTTTAGCTCACCAACTTTATGCGAAAGATGCCAGAGGTAAACTACGTAAAGAATATGTCCCAAAAATGTTTCATGAATTAATTAGCGATAATAATTCTAAATTAAATGGGCTAGAACCACTAGCAGCAATCAACGCCGATTATATAGATATTAATAATAAACCACAAGGTTTAAATATTTCCAGAGGTGTAGAATATTCAGGAGAATTTAAAAATAAGCGTTCTTCTTTTGGAATTTCAGGAGGAAAACCACAACAAAGATTAGCTACCATCCAAGCAGGTAGAAGAAGTAATAATATTCTCAACTATAATATTGTAGGTGGAAATGGCAGATTTTATCGTAACGGTCGCTTTAAAGATATTTGTAAAGATTTAGGTGAATTTGCTTGTAAGCAAGCCACAAATCGTTCAATAGCAGCTATTACCAACCAAGGATATGTAATTCTTTTAGTAAATGACTTAAAAGCAAATTCAGATATAGAAGTATCGGATTTAAATCAAGAGCTTTTACCAAATATGTTCGATGATGTATTAACGGGAATTGCTAACAATAACTGCTTAGGGAATATTCAAGAAGGTATCTTATTTGATGGTGGTCAGTCTCCTAGATTGTACTATGACAAGAAAATTTATTTTTTGATTTATAAAAAAGATTAGTTAGTGGTTAGTTGTTAGTTGTTAGTGGTTAGTTGTTAGTTATTTGAACAACCAACAACCAACCATCAACACCCAACAATCAACCATCAACACCCAACAATCAACCATCAACACCCAACAATCAACAATCAACACCCAACAACCAACCATCAACAACCAACAATCAACAATCAACAACCAACAATCAACAACCAACACCCAACAACCAACTAATACCAAAGCTGCGCTAGGCTAGAGGGTGGATCAAAAAAAACACTATGACGCCTTCAGAAATTGCAAGTACGCTAGCAGAATTATTTGGTGAAGCAGATGTCAAGGCGATCGCACCCGGTTCTTGGCAAGTAGAAACTTCTACCTTTCGTCTACTGGTACTACTTTCAGATGATGAAAGTTGGTTGCGACTTTTGATACCGATAGTACCAGCACAACAAGCCCAACCTTTTTTAGAACAGTTTTTAGAAGCAAATTTTGATGATACTCAGCAAGTACGTTATGCCTTACAGCAAGGTGTAGTTTGGGGAGTATTTCAACATGGCTGCAACAGCTTGGTTGTAGAAGATTTTCGAGATGCGATCGCCAGACTCATTACTTTACATGCTGCTGGTTTAGATGATGCCTTTAATCGGCTAGTAGAAAGTCGCATCCGCCAGGTGATTATAGCAGCGAAACTCCAAGGTCAGTCCCTAGAATCGACGATGCAAAACCTGGAACGTTTCTACGCCGAAGGATTAATGGGAGATGAAAACCAAACTTCGCAAGCAAGAGAAGAAACTCTAGCTGCTTGGCGACGCCAGTTGGAAAGACTTTGGCCAGAAATAGATGTGAATGGTTAATGCTAAACGAATACAAGCACAAAACTGCTGATTTATATAGCCTTAGAAGTCATCATTACGATGAAGCACAAGCTAAAACTGAGTATGATGCACAACTAGAGGCACTAGTTACAGGAAAAGGAATCTGGAACGATATAACTATATTTTTTACGTTAGGTCGTAAACCAATGGACGACTTTTCATAATTCACAGCCGAACTAATCCTACTTCTATTAATGCTTGAGTCGTAATTTCATATCACGGCAAAATTTATGTATAAGAAATCGACCACAGATGCACACAGATGTACACGGATAGATTATTTCGTTTGGTTTTAGTCTGAAGTTGGTGTACTCTTTTTAGTTGGAGCTATCTCTAATGCTTTCAGTTAGTGAAGCAGAAGCAACTATTTTCAATTTAGTATCACCTCTGGATAACCAGCAGGATATGGAAATTGTCGATTTGTTAGCAGCAGATAGTCGCATTCTTGCTTCTGCGGTTGCGAGTCAGTTGGACTTTCCCTATTGGGATAATTCCGCGATGGATGGTTACGCAGTACGTTACGCTGATGTACAGCAGGCGACTCAACAACAGCCTGTAATTTTAGAAATTGTTGAAGAAATTCCAGCCGGGTATCAACCCCAATCTACAATTCGGCCAGGGCAGGCAGCGCGGATTTTTACTGGTGCAGTCATGCCAGCAGGTGCGGATACTGTGGTCATGCAGGAAAATACGCAGCGACAGGAAAAGCGTGTATTAATCCTGACAGCACCTCAAAAACCACAAGAATTTGTTAGACAACGTGCAGCTTGCTATGAAGCCGGGACACAATTATTACCACCAGGCATTATGTTACATGGGTCAGAAATTGCTGTTTTAGCGACTGCCCAGTGTACACAAGTCAGTGTTTATCGCCGTCCACGAGTAGCAATTTTTTCTACAGGAAATGAACTCGTCCCCCCAGAAAACCCCCTGCAACCAGGACAAATCGTCGATTCTAACCAGTATGCTTTAGCAGCTTTAGTTAGGCAGAGTGGGGCAGAACCATTAATGTTAGGCATAGTCCCAGATGAACCAGCTGCCTTAGAAAAAGCGATCGCCTATGCAGTATCCAACGCCGACATAGTGATTTCTTCTGGTGGTGTTTCTGTGGGAGATTATGACTATGTTGAGCAAATTATCAAGTCTTTAGAGGGGAAAATTCAGATTCAAGCAGTGGCAATGAAACCCGGTAAACCCCTCACAGTTGCAACATTTAGAGATCAAGTAATTTACTTTGGTTTACCAGGAAATCCAGCATCAGCATTGGTGACATTTTGGCGATTCGTACAACCAACTATCAAAAAAGTTTCTGGGTTGGTAGATGGTTGGCAACCAAAGTTTATTAAAGCATTAAATCATCAGGAATTGCGATCTAATGGTAAGTGGGAAACTTATTTTTGGGGCAAATTACATTTACAAAACGGAATTTACGAATTTCAGCTTGCTGGTGGCAGTCAAAGTTCTGGTAATTTAATTAATCTCGCCCAAACTAACGCTTTAGCTGTGATGGCTGTGGGGCAAACATTGATTCCTTCAGGAGAAGAAGTGCAAGTTTTACTCAATTAATGTGAGTTCGATAGATTTCATTAGCCCAACATCCCGCCCTCAAATAAATTTGGGGCTAATAGTTAAAACCCACTCCAAGTAGGTTGAAGGGCTGATTTATTCAGTCTACTTTAAGTAGACTTGGGCTATTAGCCAGAAAATTTATTCTCTGGCGGGAAATAGGGCAGGTGCAAGATTTGAGCGATCGCCCTCAACACTCATTCGACTAACCTAAAATAGACCTAGCAAGCTAGACGAGGGCTGTCATGCTCCAGTACAATCCCTTAGACTGTCTGCCATCCTCGGCAGAACTTCCCGATTCTGATGACACCCCAGTGGATAACGAACTACAAAATCTGATTCCAAACTTATTAGCAGCAATTTTGGCTTTAGCATGGAGTCAGCGCACTGATTGGTTTTTCGGTGTAGATATGGCTATCTACTATGCCCCCAGTCAATCGCCCTTAGTACCAGATGGGTTTCTCAGCTTGGGGGTAGAAAGGTTTGTTGACGAAGATGGGCGTTTAAGTTATGTGCTGTGGGAAGAGGATGGTATTGTCCCAGTTTTTGCATTAGAGGTTGTTTCCAAAACCTACGGTGGCGAGTACGAACAGAAAAAGCTTGATTATGCGCAATTAGGAATTTTATATTACGCGATTTACGTACCAACTCGCCGCTATCGACGCAAGCGAGAACCTCTAGAAGTTTATCGCTTAGTTGAGGGAAATTATGTATTACAACCAGGTGCGCGTGTCTGGATGCCAGAAATTGGTTTGGCAATTGGGCGAGAACAGGGAACCTATCAAGGACGCACACGAGAGTGGTTATACTGGTATGACCAAGAGGGACGAAAATTACCCACACCAGAGGAATTAGCACAACAAGAACGACAACGTGCAGAACATTTAGCGCAAAAGTTGCGGGAATTAGGAATTGATCCAGACAAAATTTAAGACTGGAATTAGTTGTTAGTTGTTAGTTGTTAGTTGTTAGTTGTTGGTTGTTGGTTGTTCTTTAGTAGTTAGTGGTTAGTTGTTTGTTTTCTCCCTTGTCTCCCCACACTCCCCCATCTCCCTTGTCCCTTTCCAATCCCCAATCCCCAAACTCAATTCTGCACTCGCCAAATCTTAATAATATTGTCCGCACTACCGCCACTAACAACATTCTGCCCATCTGGACTGATAGCAACAGAATAGATATAACCAGAATCTCTTTTGAGGGTACGAATTTCTTTTCCTGTTTTTAGATCCCACAGTTTAATCGTATTGTCACTACTACCACTTACAAGTCTGACTGTATCTAAAGACTTATTTTTAGCAGTGTTAGGTACAAAGGCAACGGAATTGACTTTATCAGTATGCTCTTTTAAAGTCAGAGTTGCTTTTCCTGTTGCCAAGTCCCACAGTTTAATAGTTTTGTCTTTACTGCCACTAGCTAGGCTAGTACCATCGGGACTAAAAGCTACAGAAATAATCAAATCAGAGTGTCCTTTCAAGGTGCGGATATTCTTAGCAGTATTGACATTCCATAGTTTAATTGTCTTGTCCCAACTGCCACTGGCAACAGTTTGCCCATCGGGACTAAAAGCTACAGAAGCGATCGCCCTAGAATGTCCAACAAGAGTGCAAATTTCTTTTCCACTTCCCACATTCCACAGTTTGATTGTCTTGTCTAAGCCAGCAGTAGCAAGAGTTTGCCCATCTGGACTAAAGGCTACAGAAGTAACCCCAGCTTGATGTCCCTTAAAAGTGCGAATTTCCCTGCCAGTTGCCAGATCCCACAATTTGACTGTTTGATCTGCACTCGCACTAGCAAGAGTTTGCCCATCTGGACTAAATACCACACCCCAAATCCAGCCGGAATGTCCTTTCAAGGTTTGAATTTCTTTTTGGGTTGCTAAATCCCATATTTTAATAGTTTTGTCATCACTACCACTAGCCAGCTTTTGCCCATCCGAGTCAAAAGCCACAGAATTAACATCACTAGCATGTCCTTTTAAAGTGCTAGGTTCGTCAGAGTTTTGGACAATAATATCTTGAGGTGGAACAAAATCAGAAGACTGAGTTGCCTGTTGGCGAGACTGAAAATACCAAACCCCTGCTAATGCCAATATGACAATCACAGCATTAACTAACAGGCGATTTTTCAGTTTCTTACTTGATTTTGCAAAAAATCCGCCTCTATTTTCTGGCGAACCTGACAGTATGGTTTCATCAAGTTCTGGTAATAGCGGTGGTTGACGTGATAAATCTTTAATCACATCATCGGCTAATTGATAGCGTTCTTGAATCTCTATCTTTAGCAGCTTATCTAAAACCCTACCCAACTCCATAGAAAGGGCAAGTCCACCTCTACTAGGAGTACTGAAATATTGCCACCAAGATGATACCCAACCATAACCTTGTTGCATCCACAATTTGGATGGAGAAGTTCCAGTTAGCAGGTAAAAACAAGTAGCCCCCAAACTAAATAAATCACTCGCTGGATAAGCTTCTCCATCCTGCATTTGTTCAATGGGAGTATAGCCGTGTGAACCGATAGTTGTTCCCATTTTTGGCTGCACTGTTGTTGTCAGCAGCTTCGAGGCTCCAAAATCAATTAACACTAGCTCTCCCTTTGAATCTCTTTCTAAAGAAGGATGCAAAGATTTACGACGAATAATGTTTTGAGGCTTGATATCTCGGTGAACTACTCCGCGATCATGGATAAATTTAAGAACTGGCAGTAAATCTAATAAAAGTTCTCGAATTTCTCTTTCGCTAAATCTACCTCGCTGCTGCAATTCTTTGAGTAAATTTTGTCCATCAATATATTGCTGTACTAAATATAAGTAGTTATCTTGCTCAAAGTAAGCTAGCAGATGAGGAATTTGTGGGTGTTCTCCTAACTCTTGCAATCGTTTGGCTTCTTGTTCAAAAAGCTGAACCGCTTTTTTTAGCGCCCCCGTATCTTTGACTTTTGGCGCTAATTGCTTAACAACACATTTTTCATTTAGTTTGTCGATATCCTCCGCTAGATAGGTGATACTAAATCCACCTTCTACAGACAATCTTTCGATAACACGATAGTGACCTCTCAGCAGAGGTACTAGTGGTGTTTTACAATTCTGACAATATTGGCTACCATCAGGATTTAAAGGATGTTGGCACTCGGGATTCAGGCAGCAAATCATACTAAAAATAAATTTGCAGCTTGAGTATATATTAATTCATGTCGTATCATTTTGCTATTAAGTTACCAAAATAAACTTTCTGACTTAGAAAGAAATCTACTGGTAACTAAGCAATCTAAAATTAAAGTATAGACATTTTTCTATCATCATGGTTACTAGCAGAACAGCCGCTGCGATAAGTGCGCTTGTGTACCCAAATTGTATACTGCGAAAGAAGCACGTAAACGAAATTTTTAACTGAACATTGGCACAAGTCTGTTAAAAATTTCCTAAATACCACTTTGGTATGATAAAGACTATGCAAAAACAATACAAGCTCTGATGTAGAGTTTACGTATTTCAAATTTTATAAAAACAACTATCTAAAGTAGTAAAAACAGGAGGTATTTATTTAAAGTCATAACTTATTAGTAAGTAATGCGAAACTCAAATTATTTCTAAAATTAATCTCAAAATATAAATAAACTTTAGTAAAAATTTAGCGGCTTCAAAATAAAAGATTGAGTTTTTTTAACTATATTATGAATCGAAAATTTGAGGAGTGATATGTTCAAAAGAAAAAGCAAAAAAATTTTTTGGCATAAATTTGATTTGGCTTTAATTATTTCTCTTAGTAGCAGTTTGTTAATTACAAATTATCCTCTGCCTATCAATGCCTTAGAAATTCCAAAACAATCGCGAGAATTCAAAATTGCCAAAACACCAGATGAGAGAGAGCCAGAAGCAGTAAAACAAGCAATTGAGCAAATTCCTGTTACGCAACCGTCTCCACCTGCTCAAACTAATCCACCAGTAGAGTCTCCCATTCCCCCCACACCCACATCATCTCCAACTCCAGCATCAACTCCCAGGCCACAACCTTCTGGCACTGGTTCCCCAACACCGACTCCAACTCCAGCATCTACACCCACGCCACAACCTTCTGGTACTGGTTCCCCAACACCGACTCCAACTCCAGCATCAACTCCCACACCACAGCCTACTTACCGTCCTTCTCCTGGGAGTACTCAGCCAGCACCGCAGCCAACCTCTCGTCCTTCTCCTGCGAGTACTCAACCAGCACCACAGCCTACTTACCGTCCTTCTCCTCCGACTACTCGTCCAGCACCACAGCCTACTTACCGTCCTTCTACACCGAATACACCTAAACCAACCAATACTCAACCAGCACCACAGCCGAATTATCGTCCTGCGAATTCTACACGTTCTAGGACTCCCAAGCCAACCAACAATCAGGGTACAAACAATAACAGGAATTCTGGTGGTTCACCTGTTTCTGGAAGCAAAATACCTAACGCCAGATCAATTAACTTTGTAGACATTCAATTAGGTGTCTTAGCGCCGGGTGACTTTAAATCCCAAGGCAGGTATTTTCACTTTTATCAGTTTGAGGGTCGAGAAAATCAATTAATTCAAATTAGACTTGTGGGTAGTGCTGACCAACGCCGTTCTAGTAATCTGAACCTCAATCCGTTCATGATTTTGCTTGACCCCAACAATAACGTTCTGGCTAAAAGAAGTAGTGGGGAAACTGGTAGTAATGGGGAAGCTAAAGATGCATTTTTGTTTGTCAGATTACCTGCTAGAGGTGTGTATACAATCGCAGTTACTAGCCGTAATCCTGGAGAAATAGGACGCTATAGTTTGGCTTTAAGGAACGACAGAGCTAGTTACACTCTTGATGAATCAGAGCAATTAACAGCAAATGGCTCCAATCTGAGAAAGAATGGCAGCCCTTACAATGTTTCTAGCTTTGAAGGCAAAAGAGACCAACTTGTAAGCATACGTGTAGATAGCGTCCTAGAACAATTTTCCCCCTATATCGTCCTCCTCAATTCTAAAGGTCAAGTAATTGCCGCAGATAATGACAAAGATGGTAGATACACAGCGCTGATTGATCGAGCTAAGTTACCTGAAGATGGCACTTACTATGTTGTAGTGATTTCTTCTGTTCCTCAACGAACAGGTACATATCGATTGACTGTTTTTTGATTTAGGTGATTGTTGTTTGTTGGTAGTTGATTGTTTTCCAACCAACTATCAACAAACAACTACCAACCATTTTTATTGCGCCACCCGCCAAATCTTGATCGTTTTGTCAAGACTACTACTTGCAACAGAAGTGCCATCATTACTAAAGGTGATAGACCAAACTTTGTCGTCATGTCCGGTAAGGGTGCGAATTTCTTGCCCAGTGTTCACATTCCAAAGTTTGATGCTCTTGTCCCAACTGCCACTAGCCAAAGTGTTGCCGTCCGGACTAAAGCTGACAGACCAGACTTTGTTGGTATGCCCTGTGAATGTGTAAGTTTCTTTACCAGTTCTCAAATCCCATAGTTTGATCGTGTTGTCCCAGCTACCACTTGCTAGAGTGTTGTTATTTGGGCTAAAAGCAAGGGAATGAACTGCCTGCTCGTGACCTCTCAACACACGAATTTGTTTTCCTGTGTTTAAATTCCACACTTTAATAGCGTTGTCAAAATAGCTACTACTAGCAACCGTGTTACCATCGGGACTAATGGCGATCGCATCTACGACATCACAATCTCCTTTCAGGCTGCGAATTTGTTTGCCTGTGGTGACATCCCACAGTTTAATGCTCTGATCCCAACTGCCACTTACTAAAGCTTTGTTATCTGAACTGAAGGCGATAGACTGAACCGAAGCTAAATGTCCCTTTAAGGTACGAATTAATTTTCCTGTTGGCAAATCCCAAAGAATGATGGTATTATCTGCACTGGCGGAAGCAAGCATTTTGCCATCAGGACTGATAGCAACAGAATTGATCCATTGAGAATGCCCCTTCAAGGTGTGTAATTCTGTTCCTGTTGCCAGATCCCAAATTTTGATAGTTTTGTCTGTGCTTGCAGAAGCGACTTTTTTACCATCAGGGCTAATTGCGACAGACCAAACAGAGTTGGCATGTCCTTTTAGGGTGAGAGCGTCGCCAATCCCAACATTTACCCACGCCGATTTATCTAGCTGATTAGCGCTTTGAACAGATAAGCTGGTTGCGCCTGGGGCAGACTGCCACAGCCAAGTTCCTCCAGCTCCTAAAAGCACGATCGCCGCACCCGTTAAAATTTTTATTTTTGAGTAACTCATTTGTACAGACATTGCAAATTCAGCAGTTGCTTACGTCTCATGCTGTGAAATTCACAAACCAGAGATTGTATATATTTTTGTGGGGATAAATTTATTTACCCATTGGATGAATGACTTTTCAGATTTATTGGCGAATCTTTAACATTACTTTTTATATGTAAAAAAATGGTTAACTTGAGACTCGCCAAATTTTGATGGTGTTGTCAAAACCACCACTAACAAGGATGTTGCCATTTTGACTAAAAGCCAAAGACTGAACTCCGTCGCCGTGTCCTGCTAGGGTGCGAATTACTTCGCCTGTTTTTAGATTCCACAATTTAATAGTCTTGTCGCCACTACCGCTAGCTAGAGTTTGACCATCTGGACTAAGGGCAACAGACCGAACTCCTCCAGAATGACCTGTGAGGGTACGGATTTGATTTCCGGTTGTCAAATCCCAAATTTTGATGGTCTTATCATCACTACCACTGATCAGGGTTTTCCCATCCGGCGTGATGGCGAGCGATGTTACAGTTTGAGTATGTCCGGTAAGAGTACGGATTTCTTGTCCAGTTGTCACATCCCAAACTTTGATAGTTTGATCACGACTACCACTGATTAAAGTTTTTTGATCAGGGCTGAAGGCGATCGCTCGTACCCAAGAAGTATGACCATTGAGAGTGTGGTTTTCCTGGGCTGTCGTTAAATCCCACAGTTTAATCGTATTGTCATCGCTACCGTTAGCTAAAATATTGCCATCTGGGCTAATAGCAAGGGTATGAACTGAATTCGTGTGTCCTTCAAAAGTTCGGATTTCCTGTCCTCTGGCCAGATTCCAGAGTTTGATGGTATTGTCCTCACTACCACTGATTAAGGTTTGCCCGTCTGGGGTGATGCTAACAACATTAACGCGATCGCTATGCCCTTTAAGAGTAATAATCTCCTGTCCAGTGGCTAGACTCCAGAGTTTAATACTGTCACCGCTGTTGCTGACAATTGTCTTACCATCTGGGCTAATCGCAACAGACAAAACCGATTTGGAAGGCGATTTGAATGTATGCGCTAAATAAAAATTCCCCAATGGTAGTTTAGAAGATTGGGGAAGAATAGCTTCAGTATTTGTTGATGTGTCGTCCGCTTGACCAAAACGAGAAGAAACAGAAATGTTAAAGTTGTGAGACTGCCGATAAAAGAATTCACCCAACACTATCACCATGACGAAAGAACCAACCAAGAATGAATTTCTCAGCAGTGCATATTTTCTTGGTATAAATGGCGGTTGGGTGGGTGGTAATATCACCGATGAGTTAGCAACTTCTGTTTTTCGAGCTGATAGCTGCTTCGGCATCAAGTCTCTCAGCACTTGTTCAGCTGATTGATAGCGCTGCTGCACATCTTTTGCTAATAGTTTATCAATAACTTCAGCCAGTTCATTAGCGATCGGACTCTTCAAATATTGTTGCCAATCTTGCACCCAGGCGTAGCCATGTTCTGTCCAAAGTTTAAAAGGAGAAATTCCTGTAAGCAGATGAAAACAAGTAGCCGCTAAACTAAATAAATCGCTGGCTGGGTAGGCCTTACCGTCTCTAATTTGTTCAATTGCTGAATAGCCGTGTGAACCTATAGAAGTACCCATTTGTATGTGTACTTTCGCCGTTAATTGCTTAGAAGAACCAAAATCAATCAAGCATAGACGCCCATCACTTTTACGCCGGATAATATTCTGTGGCTTGATGTCTCTATGAATCACTCCTCGTTCATGAATAAATCTGAGAACAGGTAGTAAATCTAACAAAATTTCTCGAATTTCTTTAGCACTATACCCTCTTTTCTGTTGCAACTCTTTTAATAAGTTCTGTCCATCTATGAACTGCTGCACCAAATACAGGTATGTGTTTTCTTCAAAGTAAGCCAATAAAGTTGGTATTTGCGGATGTTCTCCGAGTTGTTGCAGCCGCTGTGCCTCTCGCTGAAATAGATCCATCGCTTTGGAAAGGGCCCAGCTTTCTTGAAATTTTGGTGCTAATTGTTTGATAACGCAGCGTTCATTGAGTTTATCTATATCTTCTGCCAAATAGGTTCTACCAAATCCACCCTCATCTGAAAGCACCCGGATGACACGAAAGCGCTTCCGTAACAGCTGCACGAGTGGACTGTTACAAGTTTGGCAGAACTCCTTTCCATCAGGATTGAGGGGATGTGGGCAATCAGGATTTAAGCAGCAGATCATTGATTACAAGAGGTACAACTGCGTGGTAAATGAAGTTAAGGATGCCCTGAAAATTTTTGTATATGACTAATAATCTCTTGTATTATACTAAATTCTATTAAAAGTTTTGTACATTTTATGACTGCAAGCTAGTAGATTAATAGACTCAGTAAATATCAAGCTATGTTCTCACAGGATTTTGCGATGTCAAAGCTTGATGTATTAGATATATCATGCCAATCCTGTATGAAAATGCGCTGACGCGCGATACATAAAAACGAACCACAAAGGACGCAAAGAACACGAAGAGGTATGGAGAGAATTTAGCGCAGCTTCACCAAAAAATAGATTCATATTGAAATTGATAGTAGTCAGTAATTAAGCACAATCAATAACCTTTATTTATTAGTGCTGCTCAAGCAATTTCAAACTAGTGTCTATAGTACGCATTCATTTATTTATTAACAGGACTTACGCAAAAACTCTCCTAAGCCTCTTCTCTAACCTACGGGAAGCCGCTACGTGTCTACGTGTTTTTTGCGTCCTTTGTGGTTCGTTTTTTCATGATTTTGCGTAAGTTCTAATTAATTTATATTATTGAAAGATTAATTTGATATATAAATATTTTTTTGCTCAATAGATTTGCGGGCTTTGAGTTTTGCTTGCCATTCCCGAATAGCGCTTGCAGTCCTTGCTACAGGTGGGATGTATGCATCAGTAAGTTTGTTAACTTTAGTTCCACTTCCTAGTTTTTGGTTAGTTAAACAGCTAGTTAAAGTTGGCACGTAGGATTCCATACCCAAAGTCCACATCACTTCATCTGCTGACTTAAAACGCTCATCTAAAGAAAATTTGAGCATTTTATTTAAGACTAGAGCAAAATGTTCGCTAACTTTAACTTGTTTGTGCCAACTAATTTCACCGGAAATTGGATCTTGGTCAAATTCTAAAGGTGATTTTCCAGTTAATAGATAAAGACAGGTGACGCCTACAGCATAAATATCACTAGCATAAACAGGACGTAGGGAAAATTGTTCTGGTGGTGCAAATCCCATCGTTCCTACAAAATGTGTATGGTTGGTTTGAGTCATTGCGCCTGCGGCGTCTAGTAATTCTTCTTTGACTGCACCAAAATCGATCAGCACTAATCTTTGATCATCCTCACAACGCAGTAAGTTATGAGGCTTGATATCTCGATGAATAACATGATGTTTGTGAACATAATGCAGTACTGATAGTAGTTCTCGCAAAAACTGCTTCACCTCAGCTTCACTTTTGGGGCCTTTGCGTTTTACTTCCCATGCCAAATTCGCACCCTGTATGTATTCTTGAACTAGATAAAATTCTCCATTGACTTCAAAATAGTCTAAAAGCATGGGAATTTGGGAATGGCTGCCAAGTTGAGCTAAAGTTTTTGCTTCTTTTTTAAAATGCATACAAGTGCGTTCTCGGCTTTGGCGACTTTTCACCTTCGGACAAAGCAGTTTGATCACACATAAAGGATTCCCAGGTAATACTGCATCTTTGGCTAAAAACGTGACACCAAAACCACCTCTACCCAAAATGCGTAAAATTTCGTAGCGATCGCGAAATAATTTTGAACAACCACAAAATTGACCAATCTGAGTCTCCTTGAGAATGTCTGCATGAAAACTTGATGTCTTGGAAGCAGAAGAAAAGCGATTCATTGTACAACTTAGGAAATTGAAAATGAGAAATGGGGAACTCAAGGCTCCCTTTAGGGATGAGGGGCGATCAGGAATGGGAAGATACCAATCACCAATTATCTATTAGTAATTAATAATTAACCTTAGTTACCAACAATGTTTTTAATGTAACCACAAAATTTTATTTCTGCCAGTATTATGACTGTATCTTTGCCAAATCCTGACCTGAGGAAACTTCTAATTTAGAATTTAAAATCAAAATTTAAAAAATTGGCAGCGAAATTCCCCGGATAGAATTTTTACGTATCCGGTGATTTTCGTAGCCACTACCATTTCACAAAATTCTTGATACAATTCTCCCCTTGTCCCCCTTATCTCATTGGTGGCTAAATGTATGAAACTTTGTAGAATTTGGTAGGGTCAGTTATGGACATAGTCTTAACACCGCAAAAATCACCGGATGGTGAGTCAGACAGTGGCATAACAAAACGAGGTATGGAGTGATTAAACAATATCTTGCGTACACGGTAGCCTACTACGAGAGAAGCACCGTTAGGCAAGGAGAGGTTTTACTTGATAGGCGTAAAGTTTGGAACTGATACTAACTGCTTGTTTAATTTATTTTCTTTCAGCCAACTTGAATATATGTAAGTTATACTTAAGTACCTCTTACAACCGTTATTCTCAAGGAGCCTTTGTATGTTTGTATTTGCAATTACAAAGTAAAACTTTTTCTTTTTCTGCTAATTTAGACTTTCTTACCCGATCTCAGCTTGATTATGTCTTTTGGCTGTGACAATCCTAATGAATTGTAGAGTACATAAAAATAACTATTTTTGAAGATAAGCATTGACAGAACAGAATTTCTAGTACAATGTTATATCAATTTTAATAAAATCACTTTTTAAGACGTTGCAGCTTTCCTGTTTTGCCTGATGGTGTAGGAAGTTATTATTTGTAGAGGAATGCCCTTACTAAAGTTATTACTGTAGTCAAAAACTAAGTTTTTCAGCTTATTTCAATCAAGCCGAGTGAACGAGAACAGCTATGTCATACGTCTCCATATTAAAAACCATACCAGAAATAATTAGTCAGCCAACAGGGATAGCAGTACTAGCCTCTGTTGGTATCCACGGTGTTATCGCCTTATTTCTCCCGTGGATGCAGCTGGAAACCAAACCAAAAGAGACAAAATCACCAAAAACTGGCGTCGGACTTGTTGAATTAAACCAGGCTGATCAAAATCGTCTGCCGCAAACAACTACATCTGGACTTCCCAAGCAACCAGGAATTCCTTTACAAGCACAGTTGCCCCAAGTTGGGCAAGTTCCTCTACAAGCGCAAGTTCCTCCTTTCCCCAACTTTGCGCTCAAATCCACACCCTTACCAGCACAACCACCAACATCTCTTGTTGAACCACCACTAACCCCTGTTCCCTTATCTCCCAATCGAGTTAGCATCCTGCCTTTACCCCAGAAGAACCAGTTGCAGGTAGCTCAAACACGAAACTTCCAACTTCAGCCGAAGTTTGATGTCAGCCAGAATGACACAACAACTATTCCGCGTGTTAATGACAGGAAAATTACTCGTTTACAAGATGAAATTGGCTTAGGAAAACCGCAACCGCTACCATCTTCTGTCAACACGTCTAACTCCCAATACCCCACAAATTTGCCAGATTTACAGGCTGCTAACATCCCCAAAAATTTGTCTGAGTTACAGCCTACTAACATACCCAGCAATCTGCCTAACACCCCGGCTTCTATCTCTTCAAATAACTCTAACACTTCCCCAGGGCTTCCCAATCAGGAATTTGTGGCTCCTGGTGGCACTCCGCAACCAGGAGGCAACTTAGCGATGGGGGGTACAAACTTACCACAATGGCAACCACAACAGCCTACACCTGTGAAGCCCGAGTTGTCACCACCAGCACTAACAACATCCCAGGTGACAGCACAACAAATCGCGAAAATCACTTCTTTAAATGATCAATTACGCAAAGTAAGGGATCAATACCCCAACATTGAAACCAAAAAACTGATCTCCGAAACCGTTAGTGGTCAAAGAGGGCAGGAAGGAAAAATAGAAGGTGGTTTAGTCTATACAGATGGTAAGGTTGAGTCGATAGAGTTTCTTGACAATTCAGTTCCATCCAACCTTAAAATCGCAGCACGGGAATACTTTAGAGATTATTTCCAAAAAAATCCTGTGCAGACCAATGGTAAACCTCAGTACTATCCATTTAGACTCTCTTTCTTACCAAATAGTAACATCACTCCCGCAGCTGCTACTCCACCAAAATTGCCTGTATTAGTTCCTCAAAAATTGCCGATTTTGGAAACAAGTAAAACACAGTCATCTCCAAGCGGACAGCAAAATTTACAGCAGCGTTTGCGATCGCTTCCCCAAAATCAACAATTACCTCAACAGCAGCAACCCATACAAGCAACTGTAAAACCCACAGCACCACCAGTACAAGTGGGGACAAATCAGGCTCAATCCACACCCCAGGCATCTCGGTTGCAGGTGAATAACAGTCAAAATCCCAACCAAAAACTATTACAGCAGTTGCGCCAACTGAAACAGCAAAGACAAAACTCAAATCAACAGTAAACAATGAATAGTTATCAGTTATCAGTTAACAAATAACTGATAACTGATAACTGAATTTGAGATTACCAACCCTGTTCTGCTTTTTGAAAAACGTAGGCAGCTACTTGGATAATTTCATCTTCGCTTAACTTGCTTTTAAAAGCAGGCATAGCGTTTTTGCCATTTTGTACTTGATGAATAATCGCTGCAATAGAGTCAGTGTCGTAATTTTTCAGATACTTTTGTAAGGCTTCCTTTTTCAAAGTCTTCTCAGCGATGAGAATATTACCACCACCAATATGACAAGAAGCACAGTTAGAATTAAATATTTTGGCAGCATCAGATATTTCGGCTGCTTGTGCTGGACTGGTAAATATAAAAAATGACAGCGCGATCGCAAATAGCAAAATTAATAATAGAATTCTCAAAATATTCTCCTTGGGATAAGCTTTTAGCCCCTGAAAAAATCCTTTCAGTAATATTCTATGGCTGCTAAAAGCTTTCAAGGTGGAACTAACCAATTTTGGATTTTAGATTTGCGTCCAAAATTTGGTTGGCTCCAAAATCCAAAATTGGCACTGTCAGTTTTCCACAGAAGTATCTTTGTAGAACTAGAGTGGAGTGCTATTCAACAATGAGTTTACCAGCCATGCCAGCACCACGGTGAGGTTCGCAGTAGAAGGTATATTCACCTTTGGGAGCATCTGCGGGGATTGTAGTTTCATATCCTTGGCCGGGACTCATCAGTAACTGCTTATGAGTCAAAGATTTAGCTAAATCAGGACTTTTAGATTGAGCAGGATCAAATACAACATTGTGGGGAGGAACTTTGTTGTTTACCCATTTAATAGTATCACCTGGCTTGACAGTCAACTTTGCAGGTTCAAATGCCAGCATTCCCTTATCACTGCCGAGTTTGACTGTGTATGTATCAGCCGCAGCACTAGGAGTAAAAACAGCAAAGCTGCCAACAACTAAAAGAATTGTTAACACTGCTAAACCAAAGCGACGCAAGCCGGCCGCAATCAATTTCATAACCTTCTCCAATCAACAAGTTTTATTTTCCTCTATTCATTTTAGATAAAATTAACGCTAAATATGACAATATGTCGTAGATGTAAGTTTTTTTGAGAAAATCGAGCAAAATTATAGTCACTAGCCTTTTGTAAGTAGTCTATTCATCTTAGACTACTTAACAAGACTAATGACTAACAACTGATGACTAAGAAATGATGACTATGTTGGTTAAAGGAGGTTTAGTAATAAATTTTACCACCACCCCACTTAATTCCAATTACTTTTGGTTGTACTAGGATATAACCAGCGATCGCCTTCAAGTCTTCATCAGTGAGATTTCTCATTTCTGTGAAAATATCAGCACTCTTAATGCTGGGATGTAACTCAGAAATTTCCTCTTCTCCATCGTAGGTAGTGGGGTTTTTCATGTAGTCCACTAGTCCTTCAATGTTGTTACGGGGTGGTGTTGCCAACGCCAAAGCCTCAGGATCAAGTCCTACGTTCTGGTTGGTTTTGGTGATACCACCAGGATGACACTGAGAACAAGTTTCATTAAACAAGCGTTTGCCTTCTGTAAGCTGTTTCAGGCTGACTACAACTGTGTCACCCTTTTCATTTAACGCTACTGTGCGTGAAGCTTCATCCAACTCCACTGCTGTTGCACTACCGACAACAAACTGAAAAGTCAGCAACACAGTAACTACAAGAATGCCAATTAGTCTTTTTAACATCTTTCCCCTTAAAGATTTTGACGCTCAACACAGCTAAATATCACGATACTCAATCTTTTGTTGTTAACTGCCAGTTGTCAATGTTTGTTGTTTGTTGTTTGTTATTTGTTCTACCAACCACTCACAACGAACTAAACTATATTGGTTGCAAACAGATGACATCCATCCTCTAAGAGGGGTGTAATCTGCTGGTATCTTTGTGATAAATAGGTTTGCACAACCCATAAACTAGGTTAACTGACAGATATAGATAGAGTCGCTGTTATACAAATATCACGTTAAGAGGCCAATTTGTTGCCCTAACTACTGGGTAGGGAGACAGGAAAATAGACAGATATAAATATGAGTATTTTTACTGGAAAGAAATTGCGATCACACTTGCATTACCTGGTATCCGTCTTGAAAATGGGTGTGGGGAGTAAGGGTGTAGGGGTGTAGGAAGATTGATATTTTCATGACAAGGTTCGTAGGGTTTTCCCGTGATTAGCTGTCTTGAAAATAGGCGTGGGGGATAAGGCGTAAGAATGAGGATTGGCAAAACTTTCTTAGGGCTGTAAGGGTTCTAAGTGAACGTGATAGCCAAGTTTGGATAGTCGAGAACAGAGGTTTGTGATTAACGATTGAGAGCAACATGGAGGGAAATAATTAGCACCCAAGTCTTGGAATGGTTCTGGTTTAGACAAAAGATGATAGACAGCACGTAAAATACGATGGGCGATCGCGCCCTGGTTGTGGGTAATTGCCCATGGGGGTCTAGCTTGAAGTTGAGTAGTTTGCTAATTTGGCTTTGATCAATAAAAATACTAATGATGCGAACACCGCATACTTTTGCTTATATTCTTCTAAACAAACGTGTATTTAATCTGGCATGATCGTTCCATTCGTTTCTAATTTTTCATTGAATATGTAGAGACCCGGTTTCTCATAGGAACCGGGTTTCTTGTCCCCCATTTGTGATTTTGCAACTTCAACTTATGTCAGCACCTCTTACTCCTCCAACCACCAAGCCGCGCCGTCCGCATTTTTCCTCTGGCCCGTGTGCCAAACGTCCTGGTTGGTCTGTTTCTGCTCTGCAAGATGCTTTTGTAGGGCGCTCTCACCGTTCTGAAGGTGGGAAAGCAAAGCTCAAAGAAGTTATAGAGCTATCTAAGAAAATTTTGGGTGTACCCGCAGATTATCGCCTGGGTATCGTCCCTGCTTCTGACACAGGTGCAGTAGAAATGGCTCTATGGTCAATGCTAGGAAAACTGCCCCTAGATATTTTGGCATGGGAGAGCTTTGGCCAGGAATGGGTAAAAGATGTAGTCGATGAACTCCAGTTACCTGATACTCGCATTCTCAAAGCACCTTACGGGAGTTTACCGGATTTAGAGCAAGTGGATTTTAGCCACGACGTAGTATTTTTGTGGAATGGAACAACTTCCGGTGTTCGTGTCCCAAATGGCGATTGGATTCAGGGCGATCGCACTGGGTTAACCATCTGCGATGCCACATCAGCAGTTTTCGCGATGGATATACCTTGGGATAAGTTAGATGTAGTTACTTATTCTTGGCAAAAAGTCTTGGGTGGAGAAGCGCAGCATGGCGTCATTGTCCTTTCACCCCGCGCTGTGGAACGTTTGGAAACCTACAAACCGCTACGTCCCTTACCAAAACTATTTCGCCTTAGCCAAAAAGGCAAATTAATTGAAGGTATCTTTCAGGGAGATACCATTAACACTCCATCAATGTTATGTGTAGAAGATGCATTAGATGGTCTGAAATGGGCAGAAAGCATCGGCGGACTTCCTGGTTTGATTAGCCGCAGTCAAGCTAACCTTGCAGCCATGGCCAAATGGGTAGAGCAAAGTAGCTGGGCAGAATTTTTAGCCCAAAAGCCGGAAACTCGCTCTTGTACATCAATTTGTCTCAAGATTGTTGATGATTGGTTTATAGGTTTAAGCCCAGAAGCACAAGGACAATGTGCAAAAAAATTAGCTAAAATCCTGGAAAAACAAGAAGTGGCTTACGATATCGCCGCCTATCGAGCTGCACCTCCAGGGATCAGAATCTGGGGCGGTGCAACCGTCGAAACCACAGATATTGAAGCTTTGCTACCGTGGTTAGATTGGGCGTATGCGAGTGTAAAAGCAGAAATGAAAGAAGTAGCGTAGTTAAGTTCATTTTCCGATGAAAGTCTAGGAGGGATCGGGGATAAGAAGGACAAAGAGGACAAGGAAGAATCTTCCTTTGTCTGTTGTGTCTCCCCCCTCTCCTGTGTCTTTTGGAGGTTTAAATGGAGAGCTATAACAAGCAACACTTAGTGTTCGCAGATTGTGTAATAATAAACCGATCGCATACACTATTACGTTCCCAACCGTGCAAGCAACCGATAATTTTGATGACTTAGCCGCAGCCTTACAACAGCCGGCAGATTTGGATTTTGAGATACCTGATCCAGAAGATGAAGGAATTCCGGAGCAGGAATTTCAACAGCAGGTAGATATAGCTTGGCAAGTGTGTGATCGCTTTGATTTGCAAACAGAAATTTGGCGGGGGCGAATTTTAAGAGCAGTCCGAGATCGAGAGAAAAAGGGCGGAGACGGAAGGGGTGCGGGATTTCTCAAATGGCTCAAAGAACGGGAAATCAGTAAAAGTCAGGCTTATGCTTGGATTCAGCTTGCCAATAGTGCTGATACGCTTTTAGAAGAAGGCAAGCTAGATCCAAGTGCTATTAAGAATTTTAGTAAACGCGCCTTTGTAGAAACCGCCAAATCAGCGCCTGAAGTGCAAATGATGGTGAGTGAAGCAGCACAAAAAGGCGATCGCATCACTAGAAGAGAAGTACGTCAACTCACCGATGAATGGACAGCGATGTCGTCAGAATTGTTACCCGAACCAGTCAAGCAAAAAGCAGCAGAAAACGTTCTTCCTCCCCGTTATATTGCGCCTCTGGTCAAGGAAATGGAAAAACTGCCAGAATCGCATCAACAAAGCTTACAGAAGGAAATAGCTCAAAATCCCGACCTCGATACTCTCAAACAAGTAACTTCAGAAGCCCGGAGTCTGGCAAAATATCTCAAAGCTGCTGCTCAAGTCCAAGCGTTGAACGAACAAGAAGTTGATATCGAAACCGCACTCATAGAAGCACAAAGAGTCGGTTGTTTAAGCATTGCTGCTGACTTAGTAAATCAAGCATCCCAGTTAGAACAAACCATCGGTAAATTGTACATGACTTGGAAGCGCATCGGTAATTTAGCAGACAGATTGTACGTAGATACTGGTGCAAGTACACCAGAGTTGCGATCGCTCTTGGATTGCTTAGAACCCCTAGGTAGTGAAGTGATGGAATTACAACTTGGTGGTGCAGGGGAACGTACTATTCGCCTGCAAATTCAGGAAACGGGTTAGTTAGTGGTTAGAAATCAGTGAACAGTGAACAGTTAACAGTGAGTAATAGAATTTAATAACTGAGCACTGATAACTAAACGACACCGCTCACACTCCCCATCTCCCCACTGCCCCTAATCCCCACTCCCTTAGGGGAGCGGGGACCGGTGAGTTCCCCATTGCCCCCAACCCCACAAGTGGGGACCCCTAGCCCCCCATCTCCCCACCTCCCCACCTCCCTCAAAGCGCGTGTTGCTTCAATTCATTCAAAGAAACATATTCTACAGCCGCAGCATGGGTTGCTGACAAAACCACGGGTGGTGCAACTCCAGCGTCTAAAGCTTCCTTCCAGCGAGAAGCACACAAACACCAGCGATCGCCTGGTTTTAAACCCGGAAAATCAAACGCAGGAACGGGTGTACTTAAATCATTTCCTCTGGACTTAGTGAATGCCAAGAATTCTTCAGTCACTTGCGCGCAAACTACATGGACACCCACATCACCCGCACCTGTGCTGCATAGTCCATCACGATAAAAGCCTGTCATGGGCGAGGTACAACAAACCTCTAGGGGTTTTCCAAGGACGTTTTTAGCCTGAGTCATGGCAATAGTTTGTTATTGAAACACTTCAGATAACAATTATGAAGGATGAAGGATGAAGTGTGAAATCAACTTGTTGTCTGTTCCCTATTCCCTGTTCCCTCTTGATCAATTTAAACAATTGATTTCGCGTAACAAATCTCCTAATAATCCGCGATCGCGAATTACAACTAAATCAGGGTCATGCTTTAATGATTCCTGAAACTTAGGATTGATGAGTAGGGCTGACTCTAGGTATTCCATCGCAAGGGAAATATCCCCTATTCTGGCTGCACAGCAGGCACAGTTATACCAGGCATACTCATCATTGGGTTTGATTTCAATGGCTTTTTGATAACTTTTCAGAGCTGCTGCAAAGTTTTCTGTATATCTGAAAGTATCTGCTAACTTGTAATAAGACCAAAAATCTTGTGGATTAATTGCTTGGGCTTGTTTGTAACTGTTGATTGCATCTTCGTAGCGTTTTAAATGCCTGCAAGCATCTCCACGACGTAACCACGCCCAGTAATCATTTGGACGGATTGATAGAGCGTGATCATAGTCAGAAATTGCATCTTCGTAGCGTTTTAAGTGCCTTTTGGCATCTCCACGCCGAAAATAAGCCCAATAGTCATTTGGGCGAATGGCTACAGCTTGATTGAGGGTAGCGATCGCTTCTTCAAATTGATCTAAATCTTCTATTAATATGCAAGCTTGATTGTAATAAGCCCAGTAATCATTTGGACGCAGTGCTGATGCCTCTTTAAAACTGGCTACTGCGGTTTCATACTCACCTAATTCTCGTAAGGCACAACCTCTATCATACCAAATCCAGTATGCATTCGGACTTTTGACTAAAGCTCTGTCATAACATCCAACTGCTTCTGCATAACACTCTTGATTATCAAGTCGTTTACCCTGTCGATACCAGTATCCGCTGTCTTCTGTAATGAGCAGTGGAATATCTGCTTTAGCCCCTGCTACTTGACTCATAATTTTTGCCCCAACCAAACAGTTACTACTGCTACAGACATACGCACTCTTTTATATTAGAGCGTTGAGGCATTCT
>NZ_AJLK01000115.1 GCF_000317205.1 Fischerella muscicola PCC 7414
TCACCGGCCCCTGGTGGGGATTAGGGGCAATGGGGAGGTGGGGAGAAATTCTTCCTTGTCCTCCTTGTCCCTGATCCCCGATCCCCCATCCCCGATCCCCTATCCCCGATCCCCTATGCCCAATTCATTCAACTTGGCGTGTAAATCACTCCAATGAACGCCTGCTAAACTTGGTAGGACAATGTGAGCAGCACCAACCCGTGAAGCGGGGCCGAGTCCGATTGTCCACATCCCACCAGCTAAAGCTGCCTCAATGCCTGCTTCTGCATCTTCCACAACTACAGACTGGGATGGCTCAAGTCCTAACTGGTTGGCAGCATACAAAAATAGGTCAGGGGCAGGTTTGGGGCGTTGCACACTATAACCGTCGGCGATCGCATCTATGCGGTTAGCAATACCCAGTTTCTCGATCACAGTTCGAGCATTTTTACTGGCTGAGCCAAGGGCAATTTTAATTCCTGCTTGCTTTAATTCATCAAGTAAAGTGACTACACCAGGTAACAAATCCTGCGGTGAGATGTTTTGGATAGATTCTACATAATAACGATTCTTACGATCCATCATCTCTTGCAGTTGTTCTTCTGAATACTTTCTATCCCCCACTATACGTAGAAGTGATTCCCGACGAGATACACCGCGTAAAGCTTCGTTAGCCTCACGGCTGAAGGGTAATCCTTCTTCATCTGCCAGTTTTTGCCAAGCAAGATAATGGTATTCGGCTGTATCTGTTAATACGCCGTCTAGGTCAAAGATAAAGCCTCGGATATCTGGTGACATTGTTGTTGGTGGTTGGTGGTTGGTGGTTGGTTGTTGTTGGTTGGTTGTTAACCATCCCCCTTCTCTCCCTTGTTCCCCTTCCTTTATCGTCTCGTCCCCGATCCCCGTTGTCCCTACCCGAGTTACCCGATCCCCAATTCCCAAGTCAAACTCGTGCCATTTACCGCGCCACATTAACTTGAACTTCAGGCGTGTCCATCCAGGGGGTAGGTGAGGATTGGCTATGGGTTCGCTGTCTCCCATTTGAATACCGCCAAAACCTAAAACCACTGCTTGCCAAATGCCACCAGCACTAGCCCCATGAATTCCGTCAGGGGCATTACCCCGGACATCTTCTAAATCGACTAATGCTGCTTGCATAAATCTTTCGTAGGCTTCTGTTGTTTTGCCCAAGTCTGAGGCCAGGATGGCATGAATTGCTGGGCCGAGGGAGGAACCATAACTAATATCGGTACGGGGTGCGTAATAATCCCAGTTGGCTTGCAAAGTGTGGGGGTTGTAGGGAGATTCCTGTGATTGTCGCATCAGGTACAATAGCATTAACACATCTGGTTGCTTGAGTACCTGCCGTTTGTTGCCTTCCTCGATACCTAAGATCGCTTGGATAGATTTAGTGCGTGGTTCGTAGTCTTCCAGATTAATATCTTGCAATTGGAAAAATCCCTCAAATTGCTCAATTAGCCCGGTTGACTCGTCGTAGGGAATCCAGATGTTGGTAATGATATCACTCCAACGCGATCGCCTGCCGGCACTTAGTTGCAGTTTATCTTCTAGTTCTGTGGCTTTGTCAGGGAAATTTTTGTGTAGCCAGTCATAGATATATAGTGCTTTTTCTAGATGCCATTGCACTAGTCGGTTGGTAAAGGCGTTGTTGTGGACGAATTCATGATATTCGTCAGCACCAATCACATCCCGAATTTCGTATCGTTCGTGTTTGGTGTTGTATTCTACCCGACTACCCCAGAATACAGCTGTATCGAGAATAATCTCAGCGCCGTAGTCCCGCATCCACTCGTCGTCGTTGGTAGCCTGCCAGTAGTACCATATGGCATAAGCCACATCGGCACTAATATGAATTTCGCGATCGCGACACCAAATCCGAATATCTTCACCGTAAGGATCGTTAGGGGGCAACCATCGAGGCGTTACTTCATCACCACTATCAGCACTTTCCCAGGCATACATTGCTCCTTTATACCCGTAATGTACTGCCTTGCGCCGCGCTCCGGGCAGGGTGTGATAGCGATAAGTTAATAAATTACGCGCTAGTTCTGGTTGGGTGTAGATAAAGAAAGGAAGTATAAAAATTTCTGTGTCCCAGAAAATATGACCGCGATAACCAAACCCCGAAAGTGTTTTAGCTGGGATACTGACTTTATCATTATTGCGCGGGGCAGCGATCAGTAACTGAAAGAGGTTGTAACGCACAGCTAACTGGGCTGTCACATCTCCCTCAATCACTATGTCACTTTTTTGCCAAACTTCTTCCCAAGCTTGGGTATGGGCAGTTAACAAGAATGAGTAGTCTGGCAATTGGGCGAGTTTATCACAAGCAGCTGTGACTGGGTTTTCCTGATGTTGAGAGGTAAAAACTGTCACTAATTTATCTACTGTCACAGTTTGTCCAGGGGAAGCGAGGAAAGATGCACTGAGTGTAGGATAACCAGGGGGACTAGTGACTTGCAGCGAAGCTTCTACTCCGGATATTTTTATACCAGTAGCCATACCAAGTTGAATCCGGGAGGAACGGGTACGGAGGTTTAACCATACTCCTGCTTCTGTCTTTCCTTGATCCAACCATTCCCAGTGGTTAAAACCCTGGTTTTCTGGGTAGCCATTAATACTAGCTTGTATCTCGATCGCACCTGCAAAATCAACTGGGGTAAGTTGACAACGCAGGACAAGAACGTGTTCGTCTGCAAGGCTGGCAAACCTTTCAAAGTGAATGTCTATTGTCTTGCTATTGGGACTGCGCCAACGCACGCTGCGGTTGAGAATTCCCCGACGCAAGTCTAACTTGCGCTCATAACTTAATATCTCGCCTTTTTCCAGACGGAAGCGATCGCCATCAATCATAATGGCAAATGGCAACCAGTCTGGACAGTTGGCTAGTTCGGTATAGACAATCGGAACTTCATCGTAAACACCGTGGATAAAGGTAGCTGGTAAGGCATGAGAATAGCCTTCTTCAAAGCTACCCCGTGTTCCTAAATAACCATTACCGATGGTAAAAACTGTTTCTCGGTAGCGAAACTGATCGGGTTCAAGCTGGGTTTCCCTGACAGTCCAATCTGTATAGGTGAGATGCTGGTAACGTCCTGTTGTATCCATCGTCGCTGCTGTTACTTAGGAGACTGAGGGGTGGTTAGAGGATCGGGGATCGGGGATCGGGGACAAGGAAGACAAACCAGATAAGGGAGAATTTCTTCCGTGTTTTATACTCCCTTACTCTCTTCCTAATACATGAATTTGGAATTTTGAATTGATATGTCCTCCTTCTGCCCGATCCCTATCTTTGCATATGCTCTTCTAAGATTTTTTCGGCTCTGGGTTTAAAGACCAGATGATATAAAGTATCCACGTAGCGTAGTAACGCTTCGCGGTTTTCTTTATTCAAAAAGTCCCAGAATCTATAAATTTTAGCGAGTAATAACAATTGTTTGGTATGCATTTGCCAATTATATTTGTTACGGACTCGCTGGATAACCCGTTCTGAAATTTCGTGCCAGTGTTCAGGATGAGTATTGCACTGGTCTAGAAATTGCAGAATTTTTTTAGTCGTACCTTCTAAGTCTGTAGGGTTGATATGAAATTTACACTCTCCATCATCAATTAATTCTGCTGCACCACCAAATTCAGTAGCAAATGTTGGTAAACCAGAACTCATGGCTTCCAGGATCGGTCTGCCAAAGGCTTCAAAACGGGCAAAATGGACAAAAATACCCTGACGATCTGCTATTACTCGGTAAATTTCACCGAGTTCAGGTTTAGGAAGGCGCATTCCTACCCAGCGAATTTGGCCCTGAAGATTGTACTGATTAATAAAGCTGTGGATTCTTTCCAGTTCTGTTGCTTCTTCTGAGTTAGTAGCTTCAGATAAATGCAACTTATTGGTTACGAGAATCAGGTTACATTGCTTTTGCAAAGCCTGACTTTTACCAAAGCATTCTACCAAACCAGAAAGATTCTTCACTGGGGTGATATGAGCGATCGCACAGATCGGCCGTTTGTTAGGGTCATCTAAATGACCAAAGATTTGTGAATCTGAACTACTAAAAAGTAGCTCGTTAACCTTTTTACGTAGACTCTCGTCACGTCTTTCTATTTGGTTGTAGGGGAAAAAGATATTTTCGTCCGCTCCCGGTGGTACCAAATTGAACTTGGGACTAAATAAGTTAATGCCATCAACTACGTGATATAGCTGAGGCATGGAAAATATTTTATACGACTCGTATTGACCAAGAGTGTCTGGTGTACCAACAATTTCTTGATAAGACGAGGTAATAATAAAGTCCGCTGCATTCATGCTGATCAAATCAGCGGTAAATTGGGCGGAAAAGTGATACTGTTGCTCTAGTTCTTGCCAGTAGAGGTTACTAAATAAATGTTTGGGTTTTTCTAAAGAATGAGCGACATTGCATTGCGTCACGTTTAAGCTACGTGATAGCAAAAAGGCAACTAAATTACCATCGCTGTAATTACCAATTATTAAATCAGGACGTTCCCCTAACTGGGTCAAAAGTTCTTTTTCAGCATCAACAGCAAATGTTTCTAGGTATGGCCAAATCTCATATTTAGAAATCCAGTTTTGGGTGACTTTCGGATTGAATTCTCGGAAAGGAACACGCAATATCCAGGCGTTTTCTGTTCCCTCTATTTTTTCCAGGCGCAAGTTACACTGGGTTCCTTCACAGTTGGGGATGAGGCGAGTGAGAATAATTACTTGCGGTTGAATATCTAGTGAATCGAGTCCTGCTAATTTAATGTCTTCACGAATTTGATGTTCTAAACTCCGCGCTTGTTCTAGCACATAGACGACTTGACCTAGAGTTTCCGGTCTACCTACAGAATCATCTTGACCGATCCAGCCGTGGATGGAAACGAGGACGACGCGAAAAACTGCGGGAATACGAGCCACGAAGGCTTCGAGGATTGCTGGTTCTGGAGTCTCAATCAGCCGATCAAATAGTTCTAGAGTTTCACGTACTCGGGAGGCGGTGTTACCCCAACCTGGTTCTAAGCCAAGGGCTTGTAGTTGTTCGTGAAAATTTTCGTAGGGTTCTTCAGGTGGTCTTTCACCGATGATTTTGATGGCTTGTTTAATTTCTTTGTAGAGTTGTATGCCTGATTTGATGCGATCGCCAATCAGCAACTGTTTGTGATTATATTCCAATCGATGTAATGTATCATACAATACATTTAACCAGTAGGCGCGATCGTGCAATACCTGACTGCACAGATAACGATTGAGGAATGCTAGACCTTGACCAATGTTTCTGGGGTCATCGATGGAGGGAATACCTCTATCAAAAGGATGAAAGTTGATTTCGAGAATCGGAGATTGGTAGCGGTCGACAAAGCGATCACATACATCAAGCAGTGCTTGTGGTGTTTGCAGTTCAAAGTTACTCGTATCTGCTGATAACAACCGCCAAACTTCTTGACTACCTATCCTGGGCCGTACCAGCAACCAAATATCATTTCCTTCCAAGATTATTTCATGAGTGTAGTGAATTAGTGTTCCTAAAGAAGAAGAGTGAAAAAAGTAGGCAGGCTTTTGGAATTGGTGACAGTAGTCAGCAAAAGCTTGCAAAATTTCATTTCTCAGGAAATAACGCTTACCCGAGGCGCTCAACTTAGAGATTAATTGACGTAGAATCGTTTTTTCGTCACTACTTAAAACAGTTTGAATCAGTTCATACATGGCGAATTCCTGCACTCGAGCTTGCCTACGACCTCAGTATTTCTCCTCGACAAATTTCAAGGGGCAGGCTTGAAAAGCTTTATCTACTTTCTAACGTTAGCGCATTATTGTCTCTATTCCTGTAAATAGGCAAAAATTGAGTCACTAGCAGTATATATATCTGAGGTAATAATCAATCTAGATACAGAAGAATTAATTTATTGAGTAAATAAAAAACAGATATACATTAAGAAAAGTATCTTATTTGACGTTCTGGCTGACGCAACTTCTAATTTTTAATTTTCAGTTTTTACTAATTTCACCTACTCACACATTTTCTTAAACTAGTGTCAAGTTTTAATTTTTACCACTCGTTGACTAAATTGTGTGATATTAAATTTATTTAAAAACAATCAAACTTAATAAAATAAGTATGTAGAAATACAGTTTTATATATATGTCGTATTAGAATTGAGCTAAAAATCATCTACAAGTTTCAGGCACTATCTAATACAACTGCATTACAAATATACATAGAGTTTGGATAAACACAATGAATAGAATTCTTGCTGTTTTGGTGATTGCAGCAACTGTGACTGGCTTATCTACCAGAGTTCAAGCTCAATCATCTAGTTCTAACCAACAGGGATATACCTTATCAGGTGATTCACTGACTGGAATCACTGATCGAACAGCTGAGAATGACTTTGCAATATTTTTTGACCAAGGACAAAATTTAGTTGGCCAAATTAACAACAATACTAATACTGCTCAAACCACTCAACAAATCAATAATCCTGTGCAGTTACAGAGAATTCTCAAACCGCGATCGCAGACAAGTGGTTCAGAACTGATCTTACAACCTGCCCAGTCTAATACTAACGGTAATGACGGATTGCAATTACAGGTGGATGTGCGGGAGTAGATGTGTTGTTGTCACGATTTTAGATTTGAGACTTTGGATTGACTCTGCGGAGCAATTCGCTTTCCTGGAAATTTTGACTTTCTTAGTTTTTGCAGTTTAAATTCTTTTTGCCAGCAAATTAATTCACTCTCATCAATCTTTTAACAAAACATTAACAGAAGGTAAAGGTGATAACAATGACGGTAATTATTGGTTTTTCTATTTTGTGCTTTCTTGGGATTATTGGCTTGACACTTTTAGCAGAGTTTTTCTTCTACGAAGAAGAACAACAGTTCTAGTAGTGTTCAATGTTAGTGTTCGCTCTAAGTAGTGTCACAAGAGGTATTTTTAACACGGATGTACTGATTTAGTATCTGTTTATCCCTATAACCGTGCTACCTGTGTCGCGCTGTGAGGAGAGAAAGCTTCCTTCATTAATTGTTGGAAGCGGCAGTAGCAAAAAAAGATTTCCCCTCCCCTCCTTTTTTTTGCTCTGTATCTCTCTTCACCTACCCAACCTTAAAACTTGCAAACACGGGTTCAGATGAAACCACCTTGTCCTTTTCAAAGAAGCTTAGGGAAATAAAACAAAATTTTTTCTTAATTAAGAAACTCCTAACATTACATCAGCAATTTTGGTGGCAGTTTTCTCCCAGGAAAAGTTTTCTAGGCAGTACTTTTGACCTGCTTCTCCCATAGCCTTTAATTTATCAGGTTCAGAGAAAGCATGACAAATGGCATCTGCAATTGCTTTAGGTTTTGTTTCATCAACTAAAAAGCCGTATTTACCATTTTGGGTGATTTCAGGTAAAGCATTTCTATTAAGAGCAAGAATAGGAGTTTTACAAGCTAAGGCTTCTAGATAAACAAGTCCCCAAGGCTCATTCAGAGATGGCATAGCAAATAAAGCCGCTTGATTAAATAAATCTTGCAGTTTTTTTCCTCTCGTCTCTCCATATACTGTCAGATTAGGAATTGAGTCATTCAAATGCTTGTGATTTTCCTGTCCGACGATGATTAGTTTGATCTCAGGATTTTTCCTTTGTGCAAGTTTGAATCCTTCTAGTAATAGCTGTCCACCTTTATCTTCAAATCTACCAGAGGCAACGAAGAGAATTTGACCATTTGTGTAGTCTTTCTCTCCATAAAATGGTTGTATATTTCCTAGACCAGATCCAACAACTGTAATCCGATCAGGATTGATATTGTAGTGGTTGATCAGAGAATCTTTAACATATTGAGAAAAAGGAAAGAAGTGCTTGACATGACTAAAAGCTTGGATGTCCAATTGTTCATGCACCTTACGGCCTTTTTCAGTATTACGATTAGCAAGTTTTGTATCGTACTGATGCCATATATAAGAAGTAGTGTCCAGAAGTAAATAATGTTCCAATCCTGGAATTTCATTTACAGGAAGGTCTAACTGTCCCATATGCAGAATTTTCTGACATTCCAAATACCTTACTTTTCTTTGAAGAATTTTAGAACATTGGTTCCGAAAAACAGGCCCTCCAAAGTAATCAGTACCCAAACCACGCATTCGATGGATAAACTCAAGAAATTTTTGTTGATATTTATTAAAGCCTGTAGAAATACCAATGGTATTCACTCCTAATTTCTCCAGATTTTTAATTATATTGCTTGAGGTTCCTGACCAAGCTTTTGGGTCTGTTGGATCACTCCAATGAGTTACAATGACATCTACTACAGTCTTAACCATCTTCTACAATCAATTACTGTACAGGACACTAAAAAAACATCACCTTAGATATTGTTCTTGATATTACCCAAGGCTCAATTGACTAAATTTAAAAATATTAAAATAGACCTCTTGCAAAAATAAAAAGAAACCCTCCCCGTCCCTAAGCGAAGCGGGGAGGGAGCAAGATTTCTTCACCCTGATCAAGGGGGGATTGAGGGGGGTGAATTCGACTTTTGCAAAAAGTCTAATATCCTTTGAGGACTTTTTTCTTGCCTAACCAATTATGAAATTATCTTTCTACACTAAATTTGCTAATTTACATATTCTTTCTAACTTATTAATATTAACTTTCACATTTGAGAAATGCGGAATTGTGGAATTATTTGGAATTTTTTCACCTATCATATAGAAATAATTAGCTTTAGAATAATTTGCTAGAGCATAAAAATGACCATCTAAATAACCAAAAGGGAAAATTTCAATGACTGTTATACCTTTTCTAATAAATAGAAGATTTGTTAAAGCAGAACCACAAACTGAAATTATTGCATCTGCGTTGTAAAAGATTTCAGCTTCTTCCTGGATTGTTCGACCATCCATTGATAATGCTTCAAAGCCTATATTCTCTAAATATTCTATAACTTCATGATCATTGATTACCGCCCGATGTTTTACCTGACCACGTTTTACATATAAACGTTTTGGATATTTACTATTTGAATAATTTTCCTTAGGCAAAAAGAGATTTCTTGCTAGTTTGTAGCCTAAACTGCTTGGATATTGATGACCACCATTTTGTATTTTTCTGTTAATTATACAAGTTATTGCTCTGTCAGCTTGACAGGGAAAATCAACTATTCTTTCTTTTTTTATACCGAGTGCTGCGAAGGTTTCTATTTTGAAATCTGTGATTTCGCCTACGTAGTAATAATCGATTTCTTGTTTATCTATAAACTTCCAATATACCTCAAGCATAGGTAAAGTATATATAAACCAGTGTCCATAAATTTGAGGAGAGCCATTTGATAAATAGGCAACTGTTCCTTCTAATTTTGTAAAATGGACAGATAATTCACGTCCGTATATTGGGAGTTCATTCAGGCTGATATCTCTCTCATATATCACATTTAGATTTGGATCTAGTATGTGATTGTTACAAAAAAAACCCTGGTTTTGTAGTATCTATTACTATTGCTTCAATTTCATCTTTAAAAGGAGTAATAACTCTTAAAAAATCACCTTCCAGACACTTAGCTTCTTGAATAGGAATCTCTTGCTGATGAACTAATTTATAAATCTTTATCTCTTTGTCATTACCAAAATACACATCAACATTATCAATGCTGACTGGTATAACTCCTTTTGCAAGAGGTTTTGATAGAACATAAAGCTTAAATAGATATTTAAGCTGACTATATAATTTTAAAATCGTATCAATAATATAGTTTCTCTGAAAATTATTACGACTTTTCATCAACTTTTGTCTTTACATAAAAATTAAATGTATAGCTTTTGCTAAGCGATAGAAGACTAAACAAGCTTTAGAGCTTCTAAAGCTTTGGACTATGCTGTTTTTGTCTGGTTCAAGGTGAAATTGAAATTGTAAGCTAATATTTTTTAGCGAACATAGAAATATATTGCTGCTTTAGTTGTTTGACTGATTATATACCAATCAGAAATTATGTGTGAGAAAATACCGAACTTGATTAAAGTAAATTTACAAACAAACATCTTGGTGTAGCAATGCGGGTACACTCACTGGGTAAATATGATCAAATACAGCCTGAAAGGGCCTTTGACAGCGATCGCACGCAGTCAATATGCTGCTTTTGTGGATAAAGCACGACAAGATTCATTACTGCTGAAAAGCTAGTAGAATGCTGTATTTGATACTTCACCAATGGCTAACAATAAGCGTTGAAGTGCAACTATAAAGCTTTCTAGTAAGCACCAGTCTTGTGCAATACGACATTAACAGTTTGCAGTAAAATCTTTAAATCAAGCCAAAGTGACCAATTTTCAATGTAAGTCAGGTCTAATTTTACGGCATCTTCAAAGTTATCTATATCAGAGCGCCCAGAAACTTGCCATAACCCAGTGATACCGGGAAGAACTTCTTGTCGGATAAAGTGTTTGGTTTTGAATTTTTCGACATCTCTCATAGGAAGAGGCCGGGGGCCCACAAGGCTCATTTCTCCAAGAAAAACATTAAATAGTTGCGGTAATTCATCTAGACTGTAACGACGCAAGAATTTACCAACTCGGGTAATGCGGGGATCATCCTTCATTTTAAAAAGAACACCATCTTTAATTTCATTCTTGGCTTCTAAAGTTGCTTGTAACTTTTCTGCGTTAGTAACCATTGTCCGGAATTTCCAAATCTTGAATTTCCGGCTATGTAAACCAATGCGCTCTTGCCTAAAGAAGACTGGGCCAGGAGAATCTAATTTAATTAATATGGCAATTAACGCGTAAATTGGAAAAAGCAGCAACAGCAAAATTACAGAACAACAAAGGTCGAAACACCGTTTTACCCAAAAATCACTACCCGTAATAATCGGTGCTGGAATTGTCATACAGGGAACTTCACCAATCATCCAAAAAATAGATTTAGGATGACGAACTTCACTGTCAGTTGGTAGGATGCGCAAGGTAATACCAGCTGTATGGAAATTCCAGCAAACATATAAACGATTTTTAATTGCACTCCAAGAAACAAAAGCCTCTACGATTCCTTGCTCACGCAGATATTCAAAAGTTGACTCTCGGTTACATAAATCCAAGCAGCTAGAGTCAGCGATACCTTGGATTGTGTAGCAATTTTCTTTTTCGATGATTCTGACATGATTTTCTTTGTCTTCTCTTTCTGTAATTAAAAATATGGGATGACGAATTGCTCCTTTTTTACGCAATAATTTAGTAGCAACATCAAATAAATAACGACCGATACAGATAAATAGCAAGGATGACAACCAAAAAATCAAAAAAGTTGAGCGGGAGACGTAGTGATTTGGTTCGTAGAGAAAAGCAATGAATAAAAGTAATACCTGTGATAGAGTTACGGCTTTGATTAGTCCCGGATAGTTGCGACGTTGAATACCTGCTTTGTATAGACCTTTTGTGGCAATCATGACGATTACCAAAGCCAGGGTTAGGATTATAAAAGAAGGTTTTTCTGTCCAAGGAGAATCTAGTGGTGTTCCATAAATTATGGCTAAGCTCCATGCTGAAATGAGGGCAGTAATATCAAGAGAAATGAGTGTTATTACTCGCCAAAATCTAATAGCTAATCCTCTCTGTATCCTCGTAGCTTTTGCGCAGCGCAAGTCTGGCTTGAAGCTAACTACTGGCAAAAAAGATTTAGTAGTCATAGCTGCTGTTCCTCCTCATAATTGATTAGACCACTCTGGATTGAATAGAAAATTAGAAATTTTCACTTAACAAATGGAACTAGGAACAGACCTACTTATCGCCCTGTTGTGTCGAACCTAACTTTAAATTTTTCAGGACTTATGCACACTCTACGAATTCTTGGCGTTCTTGGCGTCTTGGCGGTAGCCTACGGCAAGCCTATGAGCGCGTCTACGATCAATTAAGCTTTTTGGCAACTTTTGCGTAAGTCCTATTTTTGAAAGTTGGATTTGATTTAACGTTTCGATGCTCGATCAAATGCCCTTGCGATCGCATTCCATGCCAACTTGGGTTTGAGGTTTGAGTCAAATGGCAAAGCTCTTATTGCTAGACCGTCGGAGCGGGGAGCATATTGTGCAAGCCAAGTGTGACTATCACTCAATCCCCAATTTAATACTGCAATCACAGCTTTTTCATCTAGAACCACTGAAAGATAGTCTTCATAAGCAGCAGCCACAATGCGATCGCGAATTTTTAAATCTTTGGGCAAATTTTGATCTCTTACATCTAGTTCAGTAACCAAAATTTTCAGATCAAGACTTGCAACATCAGCTAAAAATTTCCGTAATTTTTTAGGATTGAAACGAGTTTCGTGACCATATAGATGTGATTGAATACCAAAACCATGAACTGGCGTTCCTCTAGACTTTAAACGCTCTAGCAGTTTCAAAATTGCACCTCTTTTTGCTTCATCTTCGGGGGTGTCATATTCTAATCCGGTATCGTTATAGATAAGCATGGCTTTTGGATCTGTTTCAGCAGCAATCCTAAAAGCAAGCTCTATGTAATTTGGTCCAAGAAAGTGTAGCCAAGGTGAGTTTCGCAAGCCGTCAGAGCGTTTGTGATCTATTTTTATTGCTTCATTGACCACATCCCAAGAATGGATTTGTCCGGCATAATGTTTTGTAACGGTCGTAATGTGTTCTACCAAAAATTTTTCTGCATTCTGGCGATTCACAACTTCCTCAAACCATTCAGGTAAAGCTTCATGCCAGACTAAAGTGTGTCCTCGAAAAAGTATCCGATGAGTGCGGGCAAACTTAGCTAACCAATCACCAGCAGTAAAGTCAAATCTATTAGGAGTAGGGCGTAAAAAATTCCACTTGAGTTCCCATTCTGGGACTAAAATTCCACACTGTTGAACAAAACTACTTACTAATTTTGGATTTGATTCCAAAAGATCCCGTCTCGTTGCTGCTCCATAGATGATTCCTTTAGCCGAAGCACGCTTTTTTAAAGGCGTATAGGCAGTTAGTTTAAAGTTTCTTTTTGAGTTATCGAGCGATTGGATCTGGTGACTTTCGTATCCAGCCTTAGCTGTTGCGATCGCCCCTATGCTTGTCAGAGTACCTAAACTGAGCCATAAGGCTTGTCGTCTAGTTACTAATCTTCTATTTGGCATTGACAATCTCCCGTAAAAATAGCCCAGCTACGAACCAAGGTTCTACTAGGTAACGTCTCCAAAGCCTTTTCGGCTCACTTAATAGGCGATACAACCATTCCAAACCCATTTTTCCCATCCAACGAGGCGGAGTCGGAATAGCTCCAGCTACATAGTCAATACAAGCACCAGCAGTCAATATAGCGTTGGTATGAATATGCTCTATGTTGTCTAAAATCCAGTATTCTTGACGTGGCATACCCATTCCTACCATCAACACATGAGGTTGGTAAGTATTAATTGCAGCTATAGTCTCAAGGTTTTGCTGACTTCCTTGACGTATATTTATATAACCGTGGTGAACAGCAATTTCTAAACCTGGAAACTTCTCGCGTAATATTTTAGCTCCTCGTTCTGCAACTCCTGGTTTAGACCCCAAATAAAATACACGCCAACCTTGATTAGCTGCTTCCGCCATGAGCGGCCACACCCAGTCAGCATAAGTAACTCTTTGCTCTCGCTTAAGTGGAAAACCTAGCAGCTTTCCCAGAAACACCAAAGGCATACCGTCAATGTGGGCGTAGTCAGCCTTGGCATAGAAGGTTTGCATTTTCGGATTGTGGTGGTAAATATAAAGGCTATGCAAATTGTGATTGGCAATAATCCATTTTTTATTTTGTTGTATAGATTCTGTAATTAATGAATTGAGTTCAGGAATAGAAAGTGCATTTAATTGTACACCTAGAAATTTGTAGGGCAATTGCTTCATGATTACCTCTATAAATATTTGCTTGATATCTAACAATTAAGAATATATCAAAATATACTTTTTTGTTGTGCCTATTAATTTAAATCTGGTTAATTGTGTTAACAACTAACCAGATTTAAATTAAAAAAATAATCTATAATGAAATATTTAATAACAGAATTAACATCATTTTTTGAAATACCTTTCCGGAAAGTGCTGCCAAAAATTAGTGAAAAATCCTTGGGTAGATAACCATTCTTTCCATAGCCTCCGACACTCATACTGTAAATCTACAAATTCTTGAGGCGAAAGATTTTTGTGAAATTCCAGAACTCTTTGTGCAATCTCCGGTAAATCTTTACTATCTATCCAAATACAATACTTTTTCCAGTCAATTTTGAAGTCATAAGGTAAAACACAATCAGTATCGACGAAGATAGGAATGCGTCCACAGCATAATGTTTCAAAAAGTCGTATAGAAAAGTTTCCTCGACCACGACAGCAGAGGATATAGTCGCTCTCAATAATGTTACGTAAATATTCCATACGGAATTTTAGCTTTTGCTGTAGGTCATTGGCTTCAAAGAATGCCATATTTTCTCGAACTACAAAGTTTGTCTCAATTTCTGGACTTTCGCTTAGATACTTTATAGCCTCCATTCGTAGGCTATGTCCTTTATATGGTGAAAATGATGTTCCACCGTTTTTCAAAACTACACCCTTATGGACAATTTCCTTAAGCTTAACTTTCCAATTAGTGTTATAAGCATAACCATTAAACCCAACGACGGGCTGTGCTTTTTTTGGGCGAATGGGAAGCTCATTTTCATGATAATGCTCAATCAAGTCTTCATAAACTGCATTCATGGCGAAGTCACCAGGACCTCTTTTAGAAGCTAATAGCGATTGACGGAAGACAAAAGCGTCTTTAATTGGAATTTCTTCATGTGAACAATCGCTAGCAAAAAAGACAATCAAGGGCTTTTTTGCTTGCTTCACCATTTCTGCAAACTGAATACCGAAAGACATGGCCGAGCTATTAATTTTGGCAGTCCATGTATTTCCTCTAACATCTAACCAGTCGAAAGGCAAAATGGCAAAGTCTGCTTTTTCTAGTGAAGTTATTTCAAATAAAGAGTGACTAATGTTTGCATAATGAACTATAGACTTTGACCAAGGAGCTACATCATGATCAGCAGGAGAAGACCAAAAGGGTTTAAGTATAGTGACAGGGCGTAAAGCTTTGGGCAGGTACTGTAAATCTGAGAATATCTTTAGCTTCATAACTACTTCTATTTTTTCAGTCGATTCATATTTCAGAATGAATTAATCACATTTTCAAAAATAAGGCTGTGAAGTAATTAAATTTAATTACGTCACAGCCTCAACATTCATCTTATTACCGTCTTTGTGGGACGGTGTAACACTTCTTAGCGATCAAAGCTGAAAATGTTGCCAAAAGTTGTTAAAGAATCCTTCATAAGATAACCAATCTTTCCACATCTGCCGACAATCGTATTGCAGTTCTACAAATTGTTCAGGTGAAAGATTATTGTGGAACTCTGCTACTTTTTCAGCAATTTGCGGCAAGTCTTTACTGTCTACCCAAACACAATATTTTTTCCAATCAATTTTGAAGTCATAAGGTAAAACACAATCAGTATCGACAAAGATAGGAATGCGTCCACAACACAATGTTTCGTAGAATCTGAGAGAAAAGTTTCCTCGACCACGACAACAAAGAATATAGTTACTCTCCACCATATTTTGCACGTATTCGAGACGCACTTTTAGTTTTTCCTCAGGTTCTTTAGCTTCAAAGAACGCCATTTTGTCGCGAATTTTAAAATTAGTCTCAACTAAAGGACTATTGCTAAGATACTTCAAAGCTTGATTTCGCAAGCGATGTCCTTCGTAGGGTGGAAAAGTTTCTCCATTAGTGACCAGCATTGCTCCTTGACGAATTAAGTCCTTAAACTTTATTGACCAATTACCTTGATCGGCACAACCATCAAATCCCACAATAGGCTTTTCCTGCTTTTGGCGTATGGTCAGCTGGTTTTTTAGGTAATATTCTACTAAGTCTTCATATAATGCAGTCATGACAAATTCCTTGGACTGCCTTCTAGCACCTATGAGGGACTGACGAAAAATAAAAGCATCCTGAATAGGAATATGTTCATGAGAGCGATCGCCACAATAAAAAATTATAATTGGTTTGCCAGCTTGCTTTACCATTTGGACAAACTCAATCGCTAAAGCATATGCTGATTCATTTCTCTTCGCTGTCCATGTGTTCCCAGAAACGTCTAACCAATCAAAGGGTAAAACAGCAAAATCTGCTTCTTTTAACGAAGTAGTTTCAAAAAAAGAGTCACTTATCTTTGCATAATTAGCAATTAATTTATCCCAAGGAGGAATATAATAGCCTCTGCTTTCTAATTGAAAATTTTTTGTATATTCTGACCAGAAAGGTTGGATGAGAGAAACAGGATAAACTCCTTCAGGAAGATATCGCGGATCTGAAAATATCTTTATTTTCATCCTATTGTTTTATTAATTTTATATAGGAATCCTATTTGATTTTTGAAAAAGATTACGAGAAAATACGGATAAGTATACAAGTGTAAGAGTAGACAATGAGAAATCAGCATCTACAAACTGCATCACTGCCACTGGGAGTGGCAACTGCGATCGCAGAACTGCAAGACTTTATCGCAGCTTGTCGCGATGCCCGTGAAGCAAGAAAAGCTTTGGCAGTCAAGTTGGTTTACCAAGATTACTTGTACGAAGAGATTCAAACAATTTTAGATGTGTCTTTAGGCTCGATCACAGGTTGGAAGCAAGCTTACGAGCAGGAAGGAATCAATGGACTCAGGTTAAACTACAAAGGACGAAAAAGCCATCTGAGTCACGAACAGCGAGAAGAAGTGTTGAGTTGGTTACAAACGAAGGACTATTGGGAACTGGGAGAACTGGAGTATAAACTAGCCTTTGAGTATGACATCGTTTATGAGTCAAAACAAAGTTACTACGACTTATTTGATGCAGCTGCCATCAGTTGGAAGAAAACCACAAAGCTAAATCCCAAAGCCAATCCAGATGCTGTTGCAGAAAAAAAAAGAGATTGAAACATTGTTAGCAAGTAACCGTTCCGAAATTGAAGCCGGACTTTTGAGAGTATTGTTAATTGATGAGTGTCATTTAATGTGGGGAGACTTAAGCGGTTATGTTTGGGGGAGAACTGACCAGGAAATCACAGTTCCAGTCGTAAATGAGCGAGATAAGCAAACATATTACGGAGCGGTTGACTATCTTGAACGAAAATTACTGCTGAAAGCTTACGACAGGGGAAATTCAAAAAATACTATCGATTACCTGCAATATCTGCTAACTGAGTCTGGGGATCAGCGATTGCTGATTTTTTGGGATGGTGCTACTTACCACCGTTCCAAAGAAATCCAAACCTTTTTAGACGAACTTAACCAAGGTTTACCACCAGAACAATGGAAAATTCACTGCGTTCGTTTTGCTCCTAATTGTCCAGAGCAAAATCCTATTGAAGATATCTGGTTGCAGGCTAAAACATGGGTGAGACGTTTTTGTGCCTTGATTCCAACATTCTCTCATTTAAAGTGGATGTTTGAGTGGTTTATTCGACACACTACCTTTAATTTCGCTACTCTTCAGATGTACGGAGTTTTTTCAAAAATCAAATAGGAGTCCTATAGTTCTTGCATAACTAAGTAACCATATTTTAAAACTCTTGATATCTCCATGTTTAAAGTTTATACAATCTTATCAAGCAACTAGCCTTTTATTTAGCTATGTTGAATTTATCCTCTCGTCTCTTCCAAAATTTCAGCAATTGCTCTTGCTCTTGCTAACCACGAATATTTTTCTTTAATTAGAGTATATGCAGCTTCTGCAAGCGGTTGATATTTTTCCATGTTGGATGTTGCATCTAGTATCGCATCAGCCACCTCTACAGTCGAGTATCCTGTCACAATCAAATGCTTTTGATTACAGAATTCTTCTAGTCCCCTCAAACCCTCTGGAGTTGATACAACTAATTTTTTGCTAGCAAAAAAATCTAATGCTTTATTGCGAGCTCCACCTGCAACAGCTTGTTTGGGAAATGGTAGCAATCCTATATCTGCATACTTAATATAATTAACAAAATCTTTTCGCTCTGGTAAAAAACCAACAAAAGTAATATTTGCTGGTAATGGTTGGTCAACATCACTCACATCACGACCAATCACCACAAAGTGAACCTTTTGCTCATGAGATTCCAGGTGTTTAGCAACTTCAATAGCCATAGATACAGACATGTCGTTACTCGGAAATTGAAAAGTTTTAGGAGCAACAACAACTACTATCTTGGCTGGTCGCCTTTGTTGGTATGGGTCTGGGGTCTGGGGAAACTGTTCGTTTAGTAAGTCTTCAGCAACTCCATTGCCTATACAGTAAATCTTACTGGGTTGTCTACCATACCATTGCTGGATCAGTTTGGGAGTTGATTCACCTGCGGCAATAATAGGATTACCAGAAAATATCAGCACTCCCTGAGCAATATATGTCTTAATTAATTGGAAAAATTCCTTAAAAGGATTAGCAACAGAAGATAAGCGACTCCAGTATTCATAGGCAGAAAAAGTGTGAAAATCCAAGACAAGAGAGCAATTTTTCTGCTTTGTGGTAGTCAATGCAATCAAAGATGTTATTCCAGGTAGTGTTTCTTGTGCATATACAACATCAGGACGAAACTCTTCTATGCATTTTTTAATTGTCTTGACATACGAAGGAATACTTCTTGAGCCAATAGAGACTGAAGGTGCGTAGTTAACTGCTGAACAATCTAAGCCGACTTGATAAAGCTCAAACTCTTTACTAAGATATTGTCCAAGGTAAAATGGTCTTGTAAACGCACCAAAAGGCTGACTAGAATCAAGAGTGGAAACAATTAATAAGCGTTTACTCATAATTTTATGGTTGATAAATTTGCTTAACTAATCCAATGCCCCTGAGTCTTAATTGATTGAATTTTATACAGTCGTGAATATTGTTAAACGTGAGAGCGAATTTTTTTAGATTTTCGGTTGAACTTCTTCACAAAAAGCAGAAGATGCACTTAAATCTCTGTAACCAATGACTGCGCGTAGATATGGTAAGAACCAATAAATAAACCAAAATGGGCCAGAATGTCGTTTGGTAAAAACAGTCCATGCTTTAATTGGATAACCCTTAGGTTGAAGCAGTTTTGTTAAGCGTTTATGAACCGGAAGCTTGGTATCGACCCAACTCCCGCTAACAGAATTTTTAGAGCAAGTACCTATGTACCCAGGTGCTATCCATACTGAACATCCCAACTTCCGCGCTCTGAGTCCATAATCTATATCTCCCAATGTATGGATGAAAGCAGAATCCAAATTACCTACTTTTTGGGCAACAGAATTAGGAATAAGTACACAATTGCCATACATCGTATCGCACTCTTGAAGTTCCCCAGTTGGCTCTACAAACTCATACTTATTTGAGTACCAACGCTTTGAACGCATAGCACCTCCATAAGTTGCTTTACCTGTTAATGGATCTCGAGTCGAGCCAACCATGATGGCATCAGGATGACCTTGTTGTGTAAGATCATAATGATTAGTAATTAACTTAGTCAGGGCATTAGGATCAAGTAAGGTGTCGTCATTCAACCAAAGATAGTAATCGTAACCCTCTTGAAGAGCTGCGGCAAATGCTAAGCGCATTCCACCTACCCAAAACAAATTTCCATTGCCTTTTATAATTTTTACTGAAGAATACTGTTGTTTGACTGCATCCGATGTACCATCAGAACAACCATCATCAACCAAATAAACATCAAAAGTCACATTTTGTTGATAAAGTTTTTGCAAACATGTCAAGGTTGTATCTCGCCTGTTGTAACAGGTGATTAACACAGCCAGTCTTGTATACTCTATTTCGCGTATCATATGTACTTAATTATTCTGATGATTGCAAATAAAGAATGCTAGCTAAAGTAGCAATTATGCTTGATTTAAAGAACTAATTAACTGAACTCGCCTGATTTGCTTGTACTCAACTGCTGATGAAAAGGCTATTGATACATAAATAATCCAGAATACACTATTAGTTGACATAAATGTAATCACTTCACTAGTATTAACTAGCACATTAATTCCCAAAAACATAAACATCCAAAAGGTTTCTATTTTTCTAGTCATAAACAAGATATTGACTACCCTGTATATTACTTTCAACATGTCAAATACAAAAAGAGATAACCCCAAAAAACCAAGTTGCACAAATAGATCAATAAAGCCATTATGAGCCTGAAAAGGTTTTTGGGGATCTATATCTTCATGCCGTAACCACGTATTACTGATGACATCATAAGAAGCATCACTAGTCCAAAACGCATTATAACCATAACCTAAAAAAGGACGTTCTAAACCTTCCTGTATAGTTAATGCCCATAGTGGAGTACGTCCATTAAACTCAATATCTTTGCCTAAATAATTAACTACTATTGATTCTAAATTTACTAAAATAAAAGTAGATATAATAGTTAATAGCAGTACTGCAATCAATAGAATAAAAAATCTATTTTTTCTTTGTTTTACAATCATGTAAATTGGAAAAGCAAAGACAGGATAAAGAAAAACTATTAATCCTGTTTTACTATTAGAAAGCACAAGTAGAATTAATGAAATTAACAGTAAAATAGAAGCGAACCAGCGATTACAACGTTTGTCTAAAATATTAATCAAAAAAATTGAAGCTAAAAAACCCATGAAGCGACCCATGTGTTGCTTGTGAGCATATATACCTCTCCAAGATACTACATCGTTGACAACATGAGTGCCAACAGAAGGTGCAGCAAAGCCAACAATTATACAGAAAAATATAGATATAATTCCTACCCAAGACAACAAGTTTAGCTGCTCTCTTGGTGTGTATCGCGAAGCCAAATATAGACCAAATAAAGTTGAACGTACTAAAGCTCTGACTTGTTCTACTGTATCACCTGGACTGTGAGACCAGAACACTGAAAATACACCAATTATAGTCAACAACATTAGAGTTTTGTCTGTGGTAGCAACATATGCAATACGCTTCCATTGCACACTAACTAAAAGAATTACAATTCCATAACTCAGGGCATTTGTAAGAGTTCTGACTGCATCTGGTACTACTACTGTTTCAGCAAAGAAAAGCAAGAAAATAACGCTTGCTATTTCCAGCTTTAATAGCAGAGAAGTCAATAATTTGTTTTTCAATTTATAAACTCCGACTGTTGTCGTTAGATTCCACAATTTTTATCTGTACCAGGTTTTTAGATTTAGTATTGATTTAACTTATGGAATAACAGGTTATTCCACATGCTTAAATTTTTGAGTTTGGAAATACTTAAAGATTTCAAAATTAGGACGAAAAATCTATAGTTTTATCTTTAATTATTTGATTCAGTCTTCATAATTTTTTTCTTAATAACCGCCTTTATAGTTGTCAATAAATTTCCATATTCAAAGAAAGTTTTTTGCATGAATCTGTCAGATTTTAAATCACGAATTATGTATGGTGGATGTTTGAGAGGAAAACTAATTTGTTCTGTGGGCATATTAGCATAAGTCTTAACAAAGCTACCCTTGGTATGCTTTGTATGAGTTGCATTATTGCCAAAACCAATATTAGAAATCAGATTATTATTTGGGACAATACTTAGTTGGTTCTGAAGCCAGCAATTAAAAGTCCATTGATAATCCCATACAGTATTAATGCGACCGTCGTATGTATCCTGAAAGATTTGCTGCCAAAACTTAACAGATTTTGAGTCTATAAGTATATCGTCTAGGAATCGACTTTCTTTAATTTCTGGCCAGAGTTTCATGTCAAAATCAAAGTTTTGCCATGCTCGTCTCCAAGTCGCCCAACCCCAACAGCGATTATAAATAGAGAAATAATAGCTATAGTCTGTTCTTTTTCGCCCTAATTGTACATTTTGACCAATAATTGTACCAATTCTTTGATCGTATCTATATCTCTCAAGCAAGGTTTCACAAAATTGAAAAAAGGTAGGATGAGGCAAACAATCATCTTCTAAAACTATTGCCTCTTCCACTTGATTGAATACCCAATCTAAACCACTAGGAAGACGCTTTGCACAGCCGATATTCGCCTCAGAGTAATTTTTGATAACTTCACATTCCCAATCAACACGGTCAATAATTGCACGAGTAGCTTTGCACTTTTCTGATTCATCAGCACGGTCTTCCCTGGGTCCATCTGCTATGACAAATAGTTTTGGTGGTTTCGCTTGGCGAATTGCTTCAAACACGGGTTCGGTGGTATGCGGGCGTTTGAAGATAATAAAAGCTACTGGAGTTTTCAGACGAAAATCAGACATTATAAATTACCCCAAAATTTTTATCTGAATCTATTTGGATATAGAAGTACAATATTATTTTAATTATTTTAAATATATATTTTAAAGCTTCAAAATAAAAATAACTAAACCATAGGCATTTTCATCCCTTAAATATGCATTTAAAATACGAATGACTATCTAATTAAGCTCATTTTTTTCTAAATACTCTGGTGTAATTCAATAATCTTTTAAACAAGCTTGGTAATACAAGTGCTTTTGTTTGTTTAATAAAAATTATTCTTGTTTGTGGTAAAAATAGATATGAAAAATATGAAGCAACACATTGAGCAACTAGTGAAGCCATTGCTGCTCCAACACCACCATAACTTTTAATTAAGAAGTAGTTCAAAACTATATTTATGACTGCACCGTTAGCACTTGTGATAAATGCAAAGGGCATTAAGTTTTCTGCTGTTGTCCATAGACTACTTACCAAGCCTAAGGAAACGAATACTCCAGTCCAAATATGGATCACAAGTATAGCACCTGCGTCTGCATATTCTTGACCATACATCAAATTGACAATTTGATGAGATATTAATGACACAATTACACCAACTGCCAAAGATAGTATCGTGAGAAAGTCCAAAACTTTTTGTATCTGCTCATAATATGACTGTTGACTTTCTTGTCTGGCTTTCACAATTGATGGGAATACTGAATTTGTTATGGCCATTGGTATGAAATACCAAAGCTCTGATATTTTTACTGCTGCTGAGTAGATTCCTACTGCCTGATCACCAATCATTTGACCTAACATTAACTGATCCGTTCGCATATAAATCATGATGACAAAACTCGAAAGAATCAGCGTCCAACTATCTTTAAGTAATTCTATTGCATATTTACAGCTAAACTGCCATGCTTGTATAAAATAACCTTTCATACGGTACGCGACTACAAGCCCTAAAGCACTCAAAGCAGTTTCAGCGGCATAAGCCCAAGCAAACATAAGTAATGGAGCTTGGATTTGGATTAATACAATCCGCATACTACTAGCTAACACCAAACCTATATTCTTAGACCAAACCGTATATTTTGACTTAATTTGGGATTGGAACCAATAATCAATTACGTAATAAGATTCAAAAAACATTCCTACAGTCATGATTCCAACCAGTTGGTGGGTAAGAGTCTCAGTAGGACGAAGTATGATAATTATTGCAATTGACACAAATATGATTGTCACTTGGGCAAAGACCTTCAGAAAGAAGGCTGTACCCAATATTTCATCTTTACTATTTGGTTGGCGGACAAGGTTACGAATAACAATGTTATCAAGCCCGAGATTGGCAACTGTGTTGAATATCGCAGTAAAAGCGATCGCATAGTTGAAAATACCAAAATTTTTTGGTCCGAGGTAGCGAGCTACCCATACTCCTACTAATAGTCCTGTACCCATTCGCAGGACTCTATCAGCTAACAGCCAACCTGTATTACCAATAATCTTTTGTAGGTTAGGGCTGAGTTGATGGGTAATTCTTTCTATTTTTTTGAGCATTTTTATGCTTTTCTAACACTGTAAGCAACTACCTCAAAAGCGATCGCACCTCTAACTAAGTATTGCAAAAAGAACTTTATCGATGATTTCTCACCAAAATAGATTTTCTAGACACACCCGTTGACTCCACTGAATCTTTTGCATAGTAGAAATAGCTATCTGGTTCGCGCTTCACACTTACGCCATTCATCACCATACCTAGTACTGTTTGACCTGACTGAGTTAAAAACTCTTTAGCTGCATTAGCACTTGCATAGTCAACTACTTCTGGACGCACCACCAACAAAATGCCGTCAGCTAATTTACCCAGAACTGCTGCATCTGCTGTCCCTGCTAGAGGTGGAGCATCAAAAATCACACAATCATATTTTTGGGTAAAGCTACCAACTAACGTAGCCATACGATCAGAGTCTAACAAAGCAACTGGATTGGGAGGCATCACCCCAGAAGTCAGAACATGTAAATTGGGCATTACCTCGTGAACAATTGTCTCCAAAGGCACTTGGTCAACAATGATATTGCTTAAGCCCTGATTATTACTTAGTTGCCAAATATGATGCTGGATGGGATGACGCATATCAGCATCTACCAACAGCACCCGACGTTCCACTTGTGCCATGGCGACAGCTAAGTTAGCAGAAACCTCTGATTTTCCTTCTTTAGGAATGGAACTGGTAACTGTAATTGCTTTTAGCTGCTTATATGAAAGAAATTTCAAGTTTGCTTGCAGCATTTGATACGCGTCACCAACGGGGAAATGAGGAATGTCCCTACCAACCACATTGGGGATTGCTCTATCTAACCCTTGTACTGAATAGCTGTTTTTAGTATTCCTACTTACACTAGGAATAACCCCTAGTAATGTGTACTGGAACAGTTCTCTAGCTTCTTTAACAGTCTTGATAGAGCGGTCTATCAAATCAACAGCAAGGGCAGCAATTATTCCCAGCATTATACCTAAAACTCCTCCACCTGCTGCAATCAAAGCTTTTCTAGTACCACTGGGCTCATCTGGTACTAATGCAGGGGAAATTATCCGGGCATTACTAACATTCTGGTTTTCTGCTACGTTAATTTCTTGTATTCTTGTCAATAGAGTTTCATAAGTTGTTTGAGCCGCTTTCAGTTTTCGCTCTAGCTCCCGCTGAGTTTGTTCTAACTTAGGTAGAATGTTGGCGCGTTGTTTGTAAACAGACCACGTATTAGTCAGTTCTGCAATTCGTCTTTCCAAACCGACACGTTCTTTATCTGTATTGGCTAAATCTTCAATCAGCTTTTGTCGCACCTCTCCCATTTGTAAATTTGCTGTAGAGATTTGCTGATTATTGCCACCTACCTGCTGTACTCGCTGTTGTAGTAAGCTTCTGAGAGCAGAAACTTTTTCTTCTAAATTAGCAACTGTGGGATGTCCGGGTTGATAACGGGTTCGTGCTACTGTCAATTCCGACTGTGCTTCCTGAAGTTCAGTCAGTACTTTTTGAGTTCCAGGTACTTGACTCAAGTCTACTGCCGATACAGCTTCTTGTGAATTGACCCTAGCCTGAGTTTGTAATTTCCCCAAACGAGCGTTAACATCAACTAGTTGGGCTTGTGCTTGGGCAATTTCATCTTCCAACCTGGAAATTGTATTAACTGCTGCGGTTGCTTCTTCTTGCAGGACAATAATCTTATTTCTCTCTTTGAATCTACGTAAGGCTAATTCTGCTTTCTGAACGGCTTCTTCAGTTTTGGGTAATTGCTGCAACATAAATTTGCCAGCAGAGATTGCTTCTTCTCTGTTGGCCTGGATGTTCTGCTTAGTATATTCTTCAACTATTTTATTGATGACTTTTGCAGCTAATTGGGGATCTTCATGTGTATAGGAAACTTCCAGAACGTCTGTACCTTTGACACCCTCTACCTTTAATTTTTTCTGAAGATCCTCGACTTTTAGAGGTTCACCTTCATCATTTTTGAGGCTAAGGGATGTAATGGTTTCTTGAAGGACAGGAACAGATGTAACGATCTTCGCCTGCGTGTCTACAGGGCTGTTATCCTGCACCAAAGATTCCAGTCGTCCTAAATCTTCTCCTACTCCTGTGAGTGAGGAGGTGCGACTTGTCTTAATCAACAGACTTGCTTGTGCTGTGTATGCAGGTTTAGTTGATAATGCATACAGCAATGCAAGGGTGACGACTACTCCAAAAACACCTACTGCCGTCATCCAACGCCGTTGCAGGACAAGCAAGTATTTTTGAAAATCTATCTCTTCAACATGAAATTCTGATTCCTTCATGGCAGATATTGACCTTAACTAATCACACATTCATTTAGATCTGCAAGTCACTTATACCAAATTTCTATAAAACTGCATATAGTTATACAAGTTAGCTTCTGTACAGGTTCAAAAATAATTGATATTAACTGATAAATCCGAAATCCTTGCTGGATTTACAACCAACCATTCTTGCATGTCTGCGAGTAAATTCTCCTACAGAGGGATTTCCTTCAGGGTAAATTACACCGATTGCTTGTTGCCAAAGTTCTGGAGATGCTACAAATACTTCATAAATCCGGTCACGCTTTTTAAGGTGATACCACTTTGTCTGTTGGCACTGATCACACCAGAATGCTTCTAACCATTCTCCTTCCAAGGGTACTGCTGTTTTATTCGCTACTAAAAACAGTGCGGTTCGCCGCCCTATTCCTCGCTGCTGGAGCTGCCCTGGACGATCAGCGAATAATGGATACTTTTGACTTACACTATCGAGATAGCATCCATGAATTGGACAATAGATGGCTCGTCGTTTTGAGCGCTTTCTATTTCGATCACATCTTCTTTGCACTTTGACCTCCCTTGTTGGGTGAATGCACAGTAGAGCAAGAAGTTGGCGCTGGAGGAACTGAGATCAAGTTAGACCGTCTAAGTTCATCTCCACTTTGCATTTCAGTGTTTAGTTTAAATTTACTTTAGTTAATCAATTATTTAATCATTTTTTTATAAAGATTCTGCAAAGTATTTTCCTTAAAAATACAAATCAAACACATAATAATTATCTCTTCTGTCCACACATTCAAAATGAAATGTGGCGATGAGCGATCGCTAAATCTCCTTAAAATTATGAATAGCTTAGGCAATTTATTTAATTGTAGTTACAATTTCTCTGCTAATTCAGCCATCTTTCTAAGATCTACAAATAAATCATTCAGCAAGATGGTTTAGTTGGAGGGACTGAGATCAAAATCGACCATCGAAGCCCTACTCCATAAAATCAAAATCATTTATTCAATTTTTTTGATTATCCCTTCACGAGATTAAAGTTGCACTGTTTTTGGCATGGAATGCAAATCATGCCACTTCCGCCGGTCTTTCAACCTAAAACTGTGTTATTACAACTGTAAAGTTCAAAAATTCTAATATCTATAACCCGGCAGGTGCTTTGATCATTTCATAAGTTGTTGTGTCTGATATGTTTCACTCCTCTAGGTTTACAAGTAAAAATTTTTACACTGTTTTGCTTTTGTATAGATCAAATCTTGCAGTGACCGCAAAATTAGGTTTAAGTATCAGAATCTTGGTCAAGTAATAGAATTTTTGTATAGCTACCTCAACTTTTGATAACTTCATTTTTTATGGGTAATTAATGTTACTTTTCAGTATACGGTGATTCAAATTTTTCATAAAATCTACGTTTGGATTTTACATCTTGGAGTATACAGCATATGTATACAAAAAATATTAAAACATTATACAGAATTATTTAAAACCAGTACAATTTATGCCTCTAGGTATATTCATAGATATTATTTTACATAGTCAATTATAACTATATTATTTAAAACTAGTATAATCTATGCCTCTAGGTATATTCATAGGTATGATTTTACCAATGTCAATGGCGTTGTTGCGTGAATAGGCAAAATGGTAAATTGTACCTATCGCTAATATTCTCTCGCCGCAAGCGCCCAACGATGAAAACGAAAGCCCAGTACAAAGTGAAGAATTGGAACGCTTATGATGCAGCCCTCAAACAACGAGGCAGTATCAGGTTCTGGGTGAACGAAGAAGTAATTGAGCAATGGCGCAATCAGCAGAAAACAGGGAGAAAGGGAGCATCGAATTATTACTCAGATGTGGCGATCGCCACAGCTTTGTGGAAGATCACAAATGAAATTAATAGCATAATATATGCTCACTTCGGAAAAGATGACGCTTCAGCAAATTTGAAAGAGAGTATGTTTTGACACGAACAGATATGTAAAATGAAATAGACATAACCTATATCAATATTAATTTGAAAAATTTATTGGGTAAATTGTTACCTTAATATTAAAAGTTTTAAGTAACTTAAATTTTTATACATCTAGACTAGTATAAAAGTTTATACCCACAGAAATATTATTGATGTATCTATCTTCTATCCTAAGTAAGATAAAAGATTCTAATCATTGAGCAAATCAAAACCTTATACCTAAGGCATAAACATCTACAGATTTTCATGAATTGCCGATATAGCTTAAGCAAGAAACAAATAATTTGAAAATAAGTGAAATATCTGTATAATGTTCAAGAATATTCAAATATTTGAATTTCATTTGCGATTGATGACCAAATATAGGCATCTGCCATTATTCAGTTGCTCTTGATTGATGTAACTGTAAACGTAACTTTTAATGCTCAGTTACGTAAAGGGTTTGAATTACCTCAACTGAAAATTTTGAATCTTTAGTTACCTGAAGTTAAGGTGTAAAGTCTACCAAGTTTCATCAAAAATTCATTTCGACAACCACACTAGATAGTGGTCTAGGTTTAAGATTTGCGATCGCCATTGCTATATATGCAAGTGTGATTCATTTATCTTGTGAACCTAGCGAAATGAAGAGATTCCGCATGGGACAATGTACTCATTTTGTCCAGTAATAATAGGCACAGGGATTTACACTGTTACGAACCGTGACGTAATTTCTAGATGTGACGGGTCTAATGCAACTTCAAGGTCTTTGCTAAAGGGACACTACTATCTTCCTCTTACACACCTTGGGAGTTAAATAATGGCTAGTACTTACTATGTTAACGCTGAGACAGGTAATGATAGTAACAATGGCTTAAGTGAAAAGGATGCTTTTAAAACTCTGCAAGAAGGGGCAGATCGGCTAGAACCAGGTGATACCCTCTACGTCATGGATGGGACTTACACCACCGATTCTGATCGAGCACTTTTATCAATTACCAGGAAAAATGGCTCACAGGATAATTGGATAACCATTAAAGCTTATCCAGGACATACGCCAAAGCTGAAAGTTAAGGACACCGATTATGGGATTCACATTTCTGGTTCATCCTACATACGCGTTGAAGGACTGGACTTGGAAGGTGGCAAGAATGAAGTGACGCTAGATTATGCCAAAAAAGAGCAATACAACACCAAAAATCCCTTAACTAATAGTTCTGGGATTGCCATTACCCCATCCTATGATGCGTCTGGGATAGATGGTTACTCTCACCACATTGTCATCGCTGACAACAATGTCCGTGACTTTACAGCTACAGGCATTTCAGCAGAAAAGGCAGACTACATCACGATCGAGAATAACACCGTTTCTGGAAACTCCTGGTATTCACCTCTAGGCACTAGTGGAATAGGCGTTATTTACAACCACAACACGGACAATAACACCAATGACTACAAGTTCATCATTCAAGGTAATACGGTTTATGATAACCAAAATCTGATTCCGTGGATTGGGGTAGGCAAAATCAGTGAAGGAAACGGAATTATACTCGATAGCACAGATGGTAAAAATTCTGGTGAGGTCTATAAAGGAAAGACATTAGTTGCCAATAACATTGTCTATAACAATGGTTCATCGGGAATCAATGCCTACCGCTATTCTAATGTAGACATCGTCAACAACACCACTTACGAAAATGCCACTAATATGGACCCGGGTGGTGAGATTGCAGTAGGTAAGGCAAAAAATGTGCGTGTTTACAACAACATCATGCACGCCAGATCTGATCGCCGTCCCAATAGCCTCTTTGAATCTGAAAACGTGGTTTTCGATCGCAACCTGCTTTACAACTATGACGATTATTATGAATTCAAGGCTTCAGATGATCCAAATGCTAAAGGATTGGAAAATATCTTGGGTTACGATCCACAATTTGTAGACCCTTCCCAGGGTAATTTTACACTCAAATCCGACAGCCCTGCGATTGATGCTGGTTCTGGTGCTTTCAATAGCATCACAACTTTGAAGAAAGATCAACAGGGTAATGATCGTCCCCAAGATGGTGATAGTAATGGCAGTGCGATCGCTGATATTGGTGCTTTAGAAGTAGTGGCGTCAAACTCCAGCGACAATAGCGAAGTCAAGGGTGTCAGTAATGCTTCTCCCATACCCAAGGAAACAAATAATGACAATCTTGTTACTACTTCAGAAACGGATAAAATCTTAACTCAAGAAGCAGAGAAACCCCTGAAGCGCGATGTGAATGCTGATATACTCACAGGTGGATCTGATGCAGATAAGTTTCTCTATGCTGGTAGAAATCAACAAGAGACATTTGCTCAATCAACAGTAAATGCGCCTGATCAAATCACCAACTTTAACCCTATTCAAGGCGATCGCATCCAGATAGATAAAGACGGTAAATTATCTACCCAAGAAGGACTTAAAGGAGCAAACCTATACAATGCAGGTTTGGTGAAAGGGAATAATCTGTCTGCTGCGATTCAAGCAGCCTATGACGATAAAGACCAGCAAACTCAAGGTGATCAGGTATTGAATAAAGACGAATCTGTCTTATTCAAATGGCGAGGTGGTACCTATTTAGCCATGAATGATCAGAATAAATCCTTTGACCCAAATACTGATTTTGTTCTGAATGTGAGCGGTATAAAAATGCCAGGCAAGGATATAGTAGCAGGAGTTCTCCAGGCAAAGAATTATGTTTGCTAGAAAGTTTTCCAGACTCTGCTGAGAAATATCAGGTTTCCTTAAACACCAATATTATCCGTTGGGGTAGGTAATAGGTAATAGGTAATCGGTAATGGGAAAGACTTGATATAACCAGCACCCCAAAGGCGCGATCGCGCACCCCCTTCTCAGGTGTACACAAGTTATATTTACCCCCCTTAATCCCCC
>NZ_AJLK01000116.1 GCF_000317205.1 Fischerella muscicola PCC 7414
GTAAACGGGGAGGGTTAGAGTGGGGTAAAACCAGGATTTATCAGCTATTTCAGACTTGGTTAGGGTGGGGTCTACTCTATTTAAGTACAAAGTGCTGTATGTCACGCTTTCGGCTTATAAGTCGAAGTTACGTGTAACTCCTTGAGTTGCTTGGCGTCTACACCCGAAGGCGCATCTGTCATTAAGCAACGTGCTTGCTGTGTCTTCGGAAACGCCATGACATCTCGAATTGATTCTTCTGCTGCTAACAACATCACCAATCGATCTAAACCGTAAGCAATACCACCATGAGGTGGCGTACCGTACTCAAATGCTTCTAAGAGAAAACCAAACTTATTTTGTGCTTCCTCACTAGAAAGTCCGATCGCATCAAAAACTTGTTGTTGAATTTCCCGTTGGTAAATCCGCAAGCTACCGCCGCCAACTTCAAAGCCGTTGAATACTAAATCATAAGCTTGGGCGCGTGCTGTTTTCAAGTCGTCCAAGTCATCAGGATGGGGTGCAGTGAACGGGTGATGGAGTGCTTCCAGGCGCTTTTCCTCTGCATTCCACTCAAACATCGGAAATTCTGTAATCCAGAGTAAATTGATTTTATCTGGATCGATGAGTCCGAATTCTCTGGCAATGACTTGCCGTAATCTATCTAGAGTTTTATTAACAGTAGCAGCGTCCCCAGCACCAAATAATAATAGATGACCGGGTTTTGCACCTGTGCGACGCAAAATTTCCTGTTTTTGTTCCTCTGTGAGGTTATCTTTAATCGCGCCAATTGTGTCGATTTCGCCGTTATCTCTGACACGGATGTAAGCCAAACCTTTGGCACCAGCTTCACTAGCTTCTTTGAATAAATCGCCACCTGGTTTAATCCGCACATTAGAAATCGCTTCGTTACCATTGGCAATGGGCAGAATCTTGACGATCCCACCACTAGTGACAGCATCCCGAAAAACTTTGAAACCACAGTCTTTGATCACATCAGAGACATTTACTAATTCCAATCCATAACGGGTGTCAGGCTTATCACTACCGTAGCGTTCCATTGCCTCAGCGTAGGTAAGACGCGGGAAGGGACGTTGTAACTCAATGCCTTTAATTGTTTTAAAGACATGACAAACTAAATTTTCATTGAGTTCGATAATTTCTTCTTGGGACATGAAACTCATTTCCATGTCCAACTGCGTAAATTCTGGCTGTCTATCGGCACGCAAATCTTCATCGCGGAAGCAACGGGCAATTTGATAGTATCTGTCAAAGCCGGATACCATCAACAACTGTTTAAATAATTGCGGAGATTGGGGTAAAGCAAACCACTCACCAGGGTTGACACGACTGGGAACTAAATAATCCCGCGCACCTTCTGGGGTGGAACGTGTAAGTATAGGGGTTTCAACTTCTACAAAACCTTCTACATCTTCCAAATAGCGACGCATCGCTTTCACTACTTGATAGCGCAATTGTAAATTACGCGTCATTTGGGGGCGTCGCAAATCTAAGTAACGATACTTCAACCGTAAGTCTTCTCGTACTGGATCTGTCTCGCTGCTAGAAACCTGAAAGGGTAATTGCTTACGCACAGCGTTAAGCAACTCTATGTTATCTGCGTAAATTTCAATTTCACCTGTAGGTATGCGGCTATTGAGAGATTCCTCTGGACGTTGCGATACCCTACCTGTGACTTTAATGACGTACTCATTGCGTAAGGCATTCGCTTGTTCATAGGAATCTGGGGTACGTTGTGGATCGCTGACGATTTGCACAATCCCAGAGCGATCGCGTAAATCTAAAAATATCACACCCCCATGATCGCGGCGACGGTCTACCCACCCGTACAAGGTGACAATCTCTCCAATATGTTTTGTTCGGAGTTCGCCGCAATAGTAAGTTCGCATAGTTGTTAGTTCTTAGTTACCAAGCTAGACAAAATTAAGTAAAAGTCAAACCTTCTAATTATCTAGCATCATTTGCGATTGTTGTGATTCCGGTAAAAAAAAGATGAAATTATTTGACAAAACTAGGGGCAGGTTTTCCAACCCGCCCCTCAAGGGTAACAAATACTTACTAGATATAGGGCGATCAAACAGACTAGCTACAAAATTGCATGTAACCAAACTCTGCGTCCCTTTGCGTTCTCCTTTGCGATCCTTTGCGTTTCAAAACACTACAAATTAGTACAAACCAGTACTAATATTAGGAACGCGGGGCATTAAAAGCATCCCAAGCAGCTTTGGCAGCATCTTGACAGCGAGAGCCGAATTGTTCTACTTGTTTGAGCAATAAATGCCAGTTTTTCTCAGCTTCTTGCTGCAATACCAGCCAAGAATGTTCAATGCGATCGCGCTCAATCAGTTTATCACCCTCAATAGCTTGACGCGCCTGACGTACCGCATTCAGATAAGTTTCGCGAGTGAGAGTTCCTGCTGATTCTGCCTCCGCTTGGGCGCGTCTTTTGATTGCTTCTATTAACGCTTTGGTTTCAGACTTAACTTCGTCAGTCTCACCAGCCATTTCACTTTCTACTATTTCATTGGTTTGAGAACTGACTTGCACAACAACCAAGTTTTCTTCATTGTTAGGATTATAAGTCATTTGCGTTTCTCCTTTATGTATAGATTGGGAGATGGGGAGATGGGGAGTACAGACGCGAGGAACATCGCGTCTCTACCCACTCACCCTTGAGTGATCTAAAAGACTCTTTGTGGTGAATTTTGTTCTTGTTCTAATCTCAGTAATGCTTCCACTCGTGCTTCTGTGGGTGGGTGACTAGAGAACAAACTACTCATAAACTGCCCTGAGAAGGCATTTGTAATCAATAGGGGTTCAAAAGCAGGGTTAGCATTGAGAGGTATTTGTCGCGCCGTTGCATCTAAACGTTGCAGCGCCCGGGCTAAAGCGCGGGGATTGCCTGTAATTCTGGCAGAACCAGCATCTGCTGCAAATTCTCGGGTGCGGGAGATAGCCAACTGGATAACTGTTGCGGCAATTGGGGCAAGAATTACTGTTAATAGTAAACCCAAAGGATTAGGCCCGTTGCGATCATCCCGTGAGTAGGGTGAAAACCAAAGCCCGTAACTTAGCATTTGAGCTAAGAAAGAAATTGCACCTGCGATCGTTGCAGCAACGGCTTGGGTGAGAGTGTCACGGTTAGCAATGTGAGTGAGTTCGTGAGCAATCACACCTTCTAGTTCGTCTTCTGGTAGTATCTGCAAAATACCTTCAGTGACAGCAACGGCTGAGTGTTGTGGATCGCGCCCTGTAGCAAAGGCGTTAGGATTTTGGGAAGGAACAATATATATACTAGGCATTGGCAGATTAGCCCGTTGGGATAATCTTTCTACCATCGCATACAGCCCTGGTGCTGCTTGTGGTGATACAGGTTGAGCGCGATAAGCTGCTAACGCAATTTTATCTGATTGATACCAGGAAAATAAGTTGGTAACTGCTGCTATAACAATACCTACAATTACACCTGTACTACCACCAATTACCCAATAACTAATTGTGATTAAAAGACCGCTTAATAAAGCAAGCAAAGCGGCTGTTTTTACCTGGTTTATCATAGTTATTTACTCTTGCTTACAACTACATAACATTAGCTCGAGCCGCAATTTGATCTTATCGATCTCCACACAGATTTTTCAGGTAGAAATATAGCTCCTCTTATGTACGGTTTTCTCTCCCATTGTTAAGGAATGTTGAGGAATTTATACTGCTTTTGATATACAGCAATTTATGTATATATTTCAAAGCAAATGAAGATAATATTTTTCAACAGAACGCATCTATCAAAAGTAATAAAATTGATAAAATGCTTATTATAATGTGACGCTTGGCACAAGTAACTGCATAGCTTTGCAAAATATCATGAGGTGTAATTGCGCTTTAATAATAGTATCGGTAGAATTTCTGGAAAACCAAATATGGTCATTAACAATACTTCAAAAGATTAGTAATCTATCACACCAGTTTTGCATGATTAGCCGAGAGAATATTAAAAGGTAAAAGTTAGGGGTAAACAGTTGGAGTTTCTACTTTTTCTCTTACCCTTTACCATCCGGTTACTCGAAGTTGATACAAATGTTTTCTAGTATACAAATTTTGAGTAATTTTACTCTATAGCACTCTTCTTCTATTAAGGATAACCCCATGAGGGAAAATACGAAAAACATTGGAGTTTTGCACAAAGTTGGAAAAACTTTGCACGAATTGGCAGAGTTCATTTTTAATCCTTGGTTAAATAGCGCATCTGTTCACCCCTTAGAACGAAGATTACAACTATTAGAACGCCGGGTATATCAGGGAATGCTAGATAAGGAAGAGTCTCAAGACTTAGTGATGCATGACTTGCAGCAACAGATAGATTGTTTGCAAGAAAGTACAAATTCTCGGCTAGAAAACATAATTAAATACGAACTGCGTGATCAAGTACTAGAAGTGCTGAAAGAACAGGCGCATATCATTAACCAAATCATTAAACCAGCTGTTGAAGATGTAATCTATGAATTAGAGCATAAAAAGCAGTATTCTCAACCCAGTATCAATACTGCTGAAATTCAAAAAAAACAAGACAAACTCCGTCAGTCTTTGGCACATATTGAAAATTTGAATGCATCTATTCCCCATATAGAAGCACAAAGAGCAGCCTGTATTGAAGCGGGAAGATGGCTACTATCTCGGCGATTAGAATTGGCGCAAGCAGTAACAAGTAAATTATTGAGTCCACAGCATCCGCAAGCAGAAGAGTTTTGCCGAAATATCTGCAAATATATCAAACTACTTGGCTGCTGCATGGAAAACGAGATTGAACCACGTCTTTTGTATAAAAAAGTCATTACTCATCAACAGCCACCAGTTCAGACATATGTGAAAGCATTTCAACTCATTAAAACCAAATACATCAATGATTGGGAATTTTCACACCAAGTATCAAGTCAAGCCGCAGAAGAATTAAGAGGTTACTTTAATTACTTACTTCACTATTTAATGACTGCCTTAGTCTGAATCAAGAGCATTCTTGATTTCTGTCTCAATCACAGCAATAACTCGCTGTTTATAATTCTCTGCCTGCAACAAAATATTCACTGTATTCTCAATTAACTTGCCTTGTCGCCAGCATTGCTCCTCCTCTAACTGCATTGCAAGATTTTGCAGCACCTGAATCATAGCAGTATTATGTTCTTGAACACGCTGGTTTAAAAATAGATGTTTCATACAGCAAGTGAGAGTTAGCACGTTTCATATTTCTCTAGGTTAGGCATGAAACCAGGAAGATAAAGATAAAAATTTTCTGATCCGTTTGAATATTTATAATTTTGCGTAGGCTGGTAATTGGTAATTGGTAATTGGTAATTGGTAATTGGTAATTGGTAATTGGTAATTTATTTTCTGTTTTCTCCCTTGTCCTCCTTGTCCCCTGGTTTTCTGTTCCCTTTTCCCTGCACATACTCAAAAAAACCTCGGCTATCAACCGAGGGAATTAGGAGAAATTGCGATGTTGATGGGAGATACCGATACCGAAATCAGAAAATTTTAGCTCACCGCAAAAGCAAGCAACACTAAAGCGGTAACTAATATAGTTGCAACTACGCCTTGGAAAACGTATCGACGTTGTTGCCAAATTGCAGGGTACTCAGCGTAGTACATCTGGGGTTCAGTTGCGTAGTTATTCAAAATACCTTCTTCATTAACTGTGGTGTACATAGCTTGTTTTTTATTTATTTAGTAATGTAAATAAATATAACTATTTTGTTACAAAAGATCAACAGGACTTGACATTGAAAGGCTGATAGCCGTGATAAGAGCGACTTATCAATAATTTTTCGGATGCTTGACAACAAAAGGATTTTTTGCATCTAAACGTGAGTATTTGGAGTGGTATTGCCAAAAAAAAGAGCAATAAAGCTGAAGTCAGTTATTTACTTTATATTGAGCAGCAAGATTAAAATCGAGATGAAGAAACATTTCGTAGCTCAAGGACATGAAACGCATCGTCTTGGTAGCAGGGTTTGAATCTTTCAACGCCGACTTGTATCGCAAAGCGGCTGATATGGCGATCGCTAGTTGTCCAGAGTTGGATATCAGAGTTTTTAGCGATCGCGACATTACCAGTAAGCGCCAAGAAGTAGAAGCAGCACTTGCTGGTGCTGACGTATTTTTTGGTAGCTTGCTGTTTGATTACGATCAGGTGTTATGGTTACGCGATCGCATTGCGAATATTCCCATCCGCCTTGTTTTTGAGTCTGCATTGGAATTGATGAGTTTTACCAAGTTGGGTGCGTTTGCCATTGGTGACAAACCCAAAGGTATGCCCAAACCAGTAAAATTCATTCTCGACAAATTTAGCCAAGGACGAGAAGAAGATAGACTCGCTGGTTACATCAGCTTTTTGAAAATCGGGCCAAAACTGTTAAAGTTTGTACCAGTACAGAAAGTCCAAGACTTACGCAACTGGCTAATTATCTATGGTTACTGGAACGCAGGTGGACCGGAAAACGTTGCTGCCTTATTTTGGACACTAGCAGAAAAATACTTGGGGTTAAAAGTTGGTGAGATTCCCCCACCCATCGAAACCCCGAACATGGGATTACTCCACCCGGATTATCAGGGATATTTTGCATCTCCCCGTGAGTATTTGGAGTGGTATTGCAAAAGACAAGGGGAACTTCCCGATGGGGCAGTGGGGAGATTGGGAGATGGGGAGAAATCTTTCTGCCAATCTCCCCATCCCCCCATTGCCCCCCAACCCCACAAAGTGGGGACCCCTAGCCCCCCATCACCGCATCTTCCTATAGTCGGAATTCTCCTCTATCGCAAACATGTCATCACCAAACAACCCTACATAAATCAACTAATTCGCCGTTTTGAGGAAGGTGGATTAATCCCCTTACCCATATTTATCAACGGTGTAGAAGGACACGTCGCTGTCCGTGACTGGATGACAAGTGATTACGAAACTCAGCAACGTCAACAAGGTAATATCGAAACTTCATCTTTGTCTTCAGAAGCAGTTAAAGTGGATGCGATCGTCTCGACAATCGGTTTTCCTTTGGTGGGTGGCCCTGCTGGTTCAATGGAAGCTGGACGGCAAGTCGAAGTAGCAAAACGTATCCTTAACGCTAAGAATGTTCCGTATATCGTTGCTGCACCTCTATTAATTCAAGATATTTATTCCTGGACACGTCAAGGGATAGGTGGACTGCAAAGTGTAGTTTTATACGCTCTCCCAGAACTAGATGGAGCGATCGACACTGTTCCCCTTGGTGGTTTGGTGGGAGAAAACATCTATCTGGTTCCCGAAAGAGTACAACGCTTAATTGGCAGAGTTAAAAGCTGGATTAAACTGCGGCAAAAACCTGCATCTGCAAGAAAAATAGCCATTATTCTTTATGGATTCCCACCTGGTTATGGTGCAGTGGGAACTGCTGCCTTATTGAATGTACCTCGCAGTCTGCTGAAATTTCTGCAAGCGCTTAAAGACCAAGGTTACAGCGTCGGAGATTTGCCAGCAGATGGAGAAGAATTGATTTGGCAGGTGAAAGAAGCAGATGAAGCTTTTGATGATGCGGAGAATTCTTTTATCACCCTATCCCGTCCCCATGTCCCCACCTCTGTTAACGCTCAAACCCTAGCAAAATGGTTGGGATATCTCCGCACTTCCCGAATTGAAAAGCAATGGAAATCTCTTACGGGTACTGGAATTAAAACCTATGGCGATGAATTTCATATTGGCGGTGTGCAATTAGGAAATGTCTGGATTGGTGTCCAACCACCCTTGGGGATACAAGGCGATCCGATGCGGTTAATGTTTGAACGAGATTTAACGCCTCATCCTCAGTATGCTGCTTTCTACAAATGGCTGCAAAATGAGTTCCAAGCTGATGCTGTGGTTCACTTTGGTATGCACGGCACGGTGGAATGGTTGCCGGGTTCGCCTTTGGGCAATACGGGATATTCTTGGTCAGATATTTTGTTGGGAGATTTGCCTAATTTATATATATATGCAGCAAATAATCCTTCAGAATCGATTTTGGCGAAGCGTCGCGGTTATGGGGTATTAATTTCTCACAATGTACCACCTTATGGTCGTGCAGGTTTATATAAGGAATTGGTGGTATTGCGGGATTTGATTGCGGAGTATCGCGAAGATCCACAGAAGAATTATGCTCTTAAGGAAGCGATTTGTAAAAAGGTTGTTGATACTGGTTTAGATGCAGATTGTCCGTTTGAGGATGCGAAACGTCTAGGAATTCCTTTTACGCCAGAGAATGTGCGGATGTTTAGTGCCCATGCTTTTAATGATTATCTGGTGAAGTTGTACGAGTATTTACAAGTTTTGGAGAGTAGGTTGTTTTCTTCTGGGTTGCATACGTTGGGAGAAGCGCCGGGTGAGGAGGAGATGGCGGCTTATTTGGAGGCGTATTTTGGGAATGAACCGCCAAGACGCCAAGGACGCCAAGAGGAAGAGTTACAGATTAGAGATTTATTAGAAAGAAGTACTGATGAGTTGACGAATTTGTTGCGGGGTTTGAATGGGGAGTATATTCCGCCTGCGCCTGGTGGTGATTTGTTACGGGATGGTCCTGGTGTGTTGCCTACGGGCAGGAATATTCATGCTTTAGATCCTTATAGGATGCCTTCGCCGGCAGCGTATGAGAGAGGAAGGGAAATTGGTCAAAAGATTATTGCCCAGCATTTGCAAGAACACGGGAAATATCCGGAGACTGTGGCGGTGATGTTGTGGGGATTGGATGCGATTAAAACTAAGGGTGAATCTCTGGGGATTTTGTTGGAGTTGGTGGGGGCGGAACCTGTGAAAGAGGGTACAGGGCGGATTGTGCGTTATGAGTTGAAGCCTTTGGCAGAGGTGGGACATCCCCGAATTGATGTGTTGGGGAATTTGTCGGGGATTTTCCGCGATAGTTTTGTGAATGTGATTGAGTTGTTGGATGATTTATTTCAACGGGCAGCCCAGGTGGATGAACCGGAAGACCAGAATTTTATTAGAAAACATGCTTTGGCTTTGCAGGCGCACGGTGTGGAGAATGCTTGGGCAAGGTTATTTTCTAACCCGGCGGGTGATTTTGGTTCAATGGTGAATGAGCGTGTGACGGATGGTAACTGGGAATCTGGCGACGAGTTGGCAAATACTTGGCAAAGTCGCAATGTGTTTAGTTATGGCAGGCAAGATCGGGGACAAGCAAGGCCCCAAGTGCTGACACAGTTGTTAAAAACGAGCGATCGCATTGTGCAAGAAATTGATTCGGTAGAATATGGTTTAACTGACATTCAGGAATATTACGCCAATACGGGCGGTTTGAAAAAGGCGGCGGAAAAAGTCGGTGGTAAGAAAGTTACAGCTAGTTTTGTAGAAAGTTTCTCGAAAGATACCACACCCCGCAAGTTAGATGATTTGTTGCGGATGGAGTATCGTACCAAGTTGCTTAACCCCAAATGGGCAGAAGCAATGGTCAATCAGGGTTCTGGTGGTGCGTTTGAAGTTTCCCAACGGATGACAGCGTTAATTGGTTGGGGCGGTACTACGGATTTTATTGATGATTGGGTATACGATCAGGCAGCAGATACGTATGCTTTAGACCCAGAAATGGCAGAGAAATTGCGAAAAGCCAATCCGGAAGCTTTTAGAAATATCGTGGGTAGGATGTTGGAAGCACACGGGCGGGGTTTTTGGCAAGCTAGCGAGGACAAGTTACAAAAGTTACGGGAATTGTATGAGTTAACAGATGAAGAGTTAGAAGGAGTAACGGTGTGAACCTCTACAACACTTGAGTAGAGATATCTATTTATTGCATATTAGTTAAACAATCATCTCTTGCACAGATTTAAAGGCGCTAAGAAACACCTAGCGCCTTTCTTAATTAGGTTGCAAAATAACAAGTTTTTAAAAAAAATTTGTACTTTATACTACAATTACGAGGTTTTATTTCACAATAAAAATATGCAGCATATATAAAAAATAGAGTTGTTGTCAAAGTAACTTTGGCAAGCGAGGGAAAGTAAACGGTGAAAGAGAAACGAATTATTATTCTCTCAACTATTCCCTATTAAACTTTCTCTGGTATATATGTTGCATGATCGACGCAGGAGTTGTGCTGTTTGTCCTGTTTATCGCTTCCCAAAGGAGAACGGCGTCAGGGTAGCGAGCGATCGCGTAGATTAAAATAAGAACAACTAGTTAACACAACCGATTAATTTACTATTTTTTTGCGGTGTGTGGAGATGCAATTGGAAAGGTTTAAAGACTTTTGTCAATATCTTTTCCTTTCCCCTAAGTCAGTTTGTGGTGCAGGGTTTTTGCCGTTTCCCCTGCTTTACAGTCACCAGGGGGATGCTAAAACATCCATCAGAACAGCCTGAGGTTTCTGACACTGTTAAGATAAAACTGAAGAATCGGGATGTTGTTGCTTTTTAACAAAATTTTCGTAAGTTGATAAAAATTTATCCCGCTTGTATAGATTTGTTTGCAAGCGGGTTATTTATCTTTAGGACTAATACATAAAAAATCGGTGAATAAAAATCATATCCACCGATTTTGAATTGAATGACTCATCTTATATCTTTTATCGATCACTGATTAATTTTTGCTTATTCAGAATAAACATCTCCTGTGTAGGGTTGGACGCCAATATTGGGATAAGCATCGTCATTAGGGCCAAATATCCGTACCGCAGCTTCAGTAATATAGCGAGTGACACTAGCGATGAGATTCGAGATAGCCCTCATAATTAGACTCCCTCTTTTTTATTAGTTTTATAGGAATATCTATACTCTAAGTCTATAATTTTTGATTTAGTTTCATCTTCAACATATTGATATTTATGGCAATGTTACTTGATAAATGTTTGCAGAGCTTCAGCTTAGGGAATAGTAATACTGTTTAGTTTGAGTCTGACTGTAAATAAAATTGTTGATGAAATTCTATCTTTATAGTATCTGTCTTGAAAATAGGTGTAAGGGTGTAGGAGGAGTTAAATTTTCATGTTTGGTTGTGTACCAATGTTCATGAATGGCTAGCTTATTATTGATTATAACCATTAAAATAATTTAATTTTTAACAAAAAATATATGATTATTCTTGTAAAAGTTCTATATATAGTCTTTTCGGGACGTTACATTTCTAGACATTGACAATATTTATAGTGAAAATTACCATAAAATGAATAAGCATCCTCAAAGGGAGGCGATCGCATGACGTGTCACCCAGGAATATTGAACCAGGAGTTAATTCCGCGTGCAGAAGATTACAGCCTATTGACAGACCTTTACCAGTTGACAATGGCAGCTTGTTACACTGGTGAAGGTATAGAACAACGAAGAGCCAGCTTTGAGTTATTTGTCAGAAAATTACCAGAAGGTTTTGGCTATTTGATTGCAATGGGGCTAGCCCAAGCGCTGGAATATTTAGAAAAATTTCGCTTTACTCCTGCCCATATAGAAGCTTTGCAATCTACAGGAATTTTTGCTCATGCACCAAAACAGTTTTGGTCACTGTTAGAATCAGGAGGTTTTCGCGGGGATGTGTGGGCTGTACCAGAAGGCACAGCAGTATTTGCTAATCAACCACTGTTGCGGGTAGAAGCACCATTGTGGCAAGCGCAACTGGTAGAAACTTATTTACTTAATACCCTCAATTACCAGACATTGATTGCAACACGCGCAGCCAGAATGCGCGATGTGGCAGGTGAACAAGCAAATCTGCTGGAATTTGGTACTAGAAGGGCATTCAGTCCCCAAGGGGCGCTATGGGCGGCGCGGGCAGCGTTAGCGGCTGGGTTTGATGCCACATCAAACGTATTAGCAGCGCTACAACTGGGTGAGAAACCCAGTGGTACAATGGCCCACGCTTTAGTGATGGCACTAACGGCAACTGAAGGTAGCGAAGATCAAGCTTTTGCTGCATTTCAAGAGTATTTTCCAGGTGCAACCTTATTAATTGATACTTACGATACCATTGCTGCTGCCGAACGATTAGCTCTTAAAGTCAACTCTGAAAACATCAAATTGACAGGGGTGAGGCTAGACTCTGGTGATTTGGTGACATTATCAAAAAAAGCGCGATCGCTTCTACCAGGTGTATCAATAGTTGCTAGTGGGGACTTAGATGAGCAAGAAATTTTTTCCCTAAAAAATGCAGGTGCTGAGATTGATAGTTATGGCGTCGGAACCCGACTAGTAACAGGAAAACCTGTAAATGGAGTTTATAAATTAGTAGAAATTGATGGCATTCCGGTAATGAAAGAATCGAGTGGCAAGATGACTTATCCGGGACGCAAACAAGTTTTCCGTTCATTCATAGAAGGTAAGTTGAAAACAGATTGTTTAGGATTAGCAGATGAAAATAATCTGGAAGGATTACCTTTATTGCAACTATTTATGCAACAAGGTAAACGGATGCAACCACCAGAAACATTAGCAACCATTCGTCAGCGTACCACCGCTTCTGTAGCGAGTTTACCCCAACAAACTCGATATATAGAAAATCCTATACCAGTGGCAATGGAAATCTCTGATAAATTACATAAATTAACTGAGGAAACCAAGAAAAAACCAGCATTAGTTAGTAGTTAGTAACCAATTACCAATTACCAAAAAATGAAAATTGCCTTATTTGGAACTAGTGCCGATCCACCAACTGCTGGACATCAAGCGATTATCAAATGGTTGTCACAACATTATGATCGTGTAGTCATTTGGGCAGCAGATAATCCCTTTAAATCCCATCAAACACCTTTGCAGCATCGGGTAGCAATGTTACATCTACTCATAGATGATATACATGCGCCACAGCATAATATCAGTTTGGAACAAGAACTCAGTAGTTTAAGAACCCTAGAAACTCTGGATAAAGCCAAGCAACGTTGGGGAACAGAAACAGAGTTTACTTTAGTCATAGGTTCAGATTTACTCCCTCAACTACCACACTGGTATCGCATAGAAGATTTATTACATCAAGTCCAACTTTTAGTCGTACCACGATCGGGATATGTAATAGATCAATCTAGTTTACAGACAGTGGAAAATCTGGGAGCAAAAATAGCGATCGCCCAGTTACATGCTCCAGATGTATCCTCTACAGCTTATCGTAACAGTGGAGACCCCGAAGCTCTCACGCCCCCTGTAATTGACTACATTCATCAACAGCATTTGTACAAATGCCAGGACGCATCCAAAAAAAGCTTGCAGATACGCTAAACCAACAACCTTTGGCTGATTTCAAAGTCGGTGTTGACAATGTAATTTTTTCAGTGGATACTGCCCAAAACCGGCTGCTAGTACTATTAGTAATGCGACAACAAGAACCCTTTTTAAATTATTGGGGTCTCCCAGGTACTTTAGTACGTCGAGGTGAATCGTTAGAAGACGCCGCTTACCGCATTCTGGCTGAGAAAATCAAGGTCAAAAATCTTTATTTAGAGCAATTGTATACTTTTGGTGGTCCCAATCGCGATCCAAGAGAAGCAAGTGATAGTTATGGGGTGCGTTATCTCAGCGTCAGTTACTTTGCCTTGGTGCGATTTGAAGAAGCCCAATTAATTGCTGACAAAGTTGCTGGAATCGCTTGGTATCCAGTTAAACGAGTCCCACAATTAGCCTTTGACCATAATGAAATTTTGGCATACGGACACAGACGTTTAAAAAATAAATTAGAGTATAGCCCGGTAGCTTTTGAAGTTCTGCCAGAAACTTTTACTTTGAATGATTTATATCAGCTGTACACTACCGTTTTAGGAGAAAATTTTTCTGATTATTCTAACTTTCGGGCACGTCTACTCAAGTTAGGTTTTTTATGCGATACGGGTATTAAAGTATCACGGGGTGCAGGGCGTCCAGCAAGTTTATATCGATTTGATGCAGAAGCATTTGCCCCTTTTAAAGATAAGCCTTTAGTGTTTATTTAATTGCAGAAGGCAGGAGGCAGAAGGCAAGAGGCAGAAGGTTTAATTCTTGCCTTCTGAGTAATAACCAATGACAAATAACTATTGACTATTATGAAAATCGCGATCGCTCAACTTAATCCTACCATTGGTGATTTACCAAAAAATGCCCAAAAAATCCTTGAAGCTGCACAACAAGCAGTAGCCCAGGGTGCCCGTTTATTGCTGACACCAGAACTTTCTTTGTGTGGCTATCCTCCCCGGGATTTATTATTAAATCCTAGTTTTATTGAAGCAATGGGTATTACCTTGCAGCAATTAGCTAGAGACTTGCCACCTGATTTAGCAGTATTAGTCGGAACTGTAGAAGAAAATTTTCAAGCCAAAACCACTGGCGGCAAAACTTTATTTAATAGCATCGCTTGGTTAGAAGCGGGTAAGGTAAAACAAATTTTTCACAAACGGCTTTTACCTACCTATGATGTCTTTGACGAACACCGCTATTTTGAACCAGGTTTACAAGCTAATTATTTCACTTTGGATGACATTAATATTGGTGTCACTGTTTGCGAAGATTTGTGGAACGATGAAGAATTTTGGGGCAAACGTAGTTACACTGTCAACCCAATTGCTGACTTAGCAATTTTGGGTGTGGATTTGATAGTGAATTTGTCCGCTTCACCTTACACCCTCAGCAAGCAACGGTTTCGCGAAGCAATGCTAAGTCACAGTGCAGTACGTTTTCGCCAACCGATCATTTATGCTAATCAAGTGGGTGGCAACGATGATTTAATTTTTGATGGCAGAAGTTTTGCTTTAAATCGTCAGGGTGAAGTTATTTGTCGGGCGCATGGGTTTGTCACTGATTTATTAATCATTGAATTTGACGAAGAAGCACGGGATTTCAACTTAGGTTTTATTGCCCCTAACTATGAGTGCGAGGAAGAAGAAATCTGGCAAGCGTTGGTTTTAGGCGTGCGAGATTATGTCTGTAAATGTGGTTTTAGTCAAGTAGTTTTGGGTTTGAGTGGCGGGATTGATTCTTCTGTTGTGGCTGCGATCGCTACAGCAGCCCTTGGTAAAGAAAATGTCCTCGGTGTTCTCATGCCTTCTCCTCACAGTTCCGAACATTCCATCACTGATGCCTTGGCGTTGGCAGCAAATCTTGGTATCAAAACTCATACCTTACCCATCGGTGATTTAATGCAAGCATATGACAAAACCTTTGCAGATTTGTTTGCTGAGACTGAATTTGGACTAGCAGAAGAAAATATTCAATCCCGAATTCGGGGTAACTTATTGATGGCTATATCCAATAAATTTGGTCATCTTCTTCTCTCAACAGGCAACAAATCAGAAATGGCTGTCGGCTACTGCACTCTCTACGGTGATATGAATGGCGGTTTAGCAGTTATAGCTGATGTTCCCAAAACCCGCGTTTATGCACTGTGTCGCTGGTTAAACCGCAACGGCGAAATTATTCCCCACAACGTTCTTACCAAAGCACCCAGCGCCGAACTTAAACCAGGTCAAGTTGACCAAGATTCTCTACCCCCCTACGATATTCTCGACGACATCTTGCAACGCCTAATTCAAGATCACCAATCACCCGCCCAAATTGTCAGCGCTGGACACGATGTAACCGTTGTCGATAAAGTCATGAAAATGGTAGCTAGGGCAGAATTCAAGCGGCGACAAGCACCCCCAGGATTAAAAATTACAGATCGCGCTTTTGGTACTGGATGGCGGATGCCCATTGCTAGTAATTGGCTGGCTGTTAAAAATACTTATCAGACTAGAAGTATACCTACGCCTTCCTTAGCACACTGGGATGGGAGAGATGCCCATTACAGGACGAAGTAGTTAAGGAAGCCCGCAACTAAAGTTGGGGCTAAAAGCTAAAGTAAGCTAAAAGCTTACTAAATCAAATATTTAACCCGTTTCAACGGGTTTAAGCTTTAAGCCTGAAATTTATTTCAAGGCTGATTTTATCAATGCTCATCACAAAATTCCAAAGCATGAATAGTTGTTCTATTTAAATGATGAGTCTTCTGATTGAGTACATAAGCCTTTGCTGTCTCCAATTGCTTACTCCCCAACGTCAAAACCCCATATCCATGTTGCCAACTAAAACCAATACCTGAAGTAGACGGAGTGTGATTGAGATGATAAGCACTGCTACCTTTAATTTGCTTTACAAAACCAGCTATCGATATTTTGGGAGGAATAGAAGCTATCAAGTGAATGTGATCCTCCACACCACCAATAGCATGAATTATGCAATCAATGGCATCTGCCTTGCCAATGATATAACCGTAAACTTGAGATTCCCGTTCAGGAGTAATTAAAGGACTACGTGACTCCGTTGCCCAAACGAGATGATAATAAGTGCGCCAAAATGCCATTGTTAGCTTGAATACGAATTTATCTCTTCAAGCTAAAACCTGTTAAAACTACCTGAGTACGGGAATTTTACGGAATTTTGGTCAAAAACATCTAATCTGCCCGCAACTAAAGTTGGGGCTAAAAGCTAAAGTAAGCTTCTAGCTTACTGAATCAAATATTTAACCTGTTTCAACGGGTTTAAGCTTTGAACCTGAAATTTATTTCAAGGCTGAATCAAATATTGAACCCATTTCCACAGGTTTAAGCTCTTAGCCTGAAATTTATTTCAAGGCTCAATAAAATATTTAACCCGTTTCAACGGGTTTAAGCTTTAAGCCTGAAATTTATTTCAAGGCTATCTGCTTCGCTGAAATCCTAATTTAGATTTAAAAAAGGCGATCGCTTAATTTCTTCATGTCGTCCTTGTCAACCCTACAGCAGTCAAAAACAAAACCCTAGATAGTGTAGAACGTGCATTTTTCACCCTACTATTATAAATAGTGTTAATAAAACTTTACGCGCTCTCAGCAACACCCCAAGTTACTCATGACCGTTGCCGTTTCTCTCGAAAACGTCTACAAAATTTATAACAAAGTCCCCGTAGTCGATTATCTTTCTTTTGACATTGCAGCTGGAGAAATGTTTGGCTTACTTGGCCCCAATGGTGCGGGTAAATCCACCACAATTCGGATGTTGACCACACTCACCAAACCTACACAAGGAAACATTCAGGTGTGTGGCTATGATGTCATACGCCAACCCTTACAAGTAAAGCAATGTATAGGTGTAGTGTTACAGCAAATCAGTGTAGATGGCGATTTAACTGTATGGGAAAACATGGAATTACATGGTAGGCTACATCACATTCCTAACCCACAGCGCCAACGCCTGATTAACCAATGGCTGGATTACGTAGAACTGACTCCAAAACGTAATGATTTAGTTAAAACCCTGTCTGGAGGGATGAAGCGGCGATTGCAAATTGCTAGGGCTTTGTTACATCAACCCCAAGTTCTATTTTTAGATGAACCAACGGTGGGACTAGATCCGCAAACCAGGCGGCGTCTTTGGGAAATTATCAAAGATTTAAATAAGCAGGGTATGACCATGCTGCTAACGACGCATTATATGGAAGAAGTGGAATATCTATGCGATCGCATCGGCATCATGGATAATGGTAAGTTAATTTCTTTAGGAACTTTACAACAATTGCGCTCCACTCATGGTGAAGGCTTGGTAATCAAACAAGTAGGAGATCGTTGGGAATATCTCTTTTTCCCCACCTTGGGTGAAGCAAACAATTATTTAGACACGCTACAAGATAAGACGGGAATAATGGTACGTCCCTCTAACTTAGAAGATATTTTCGTAGAACTAACTGGACGCCAGTTAGATTAATTTCATACCCCTAATTCACGTAAGGTTGCTTCCATTCTAGTCACACTGTCAAACTTACCTTGTTGTTCATATAAATCACGGGCTTTTTTAAAAACAGCGATCGCTTCTTTGGATTTACCTTGTCTTTTTAACATTGTCCCCCGTAACTCATAAACTTGGGGATTTTTGGGAGCAAGTTTCACAGCTTCCTCATATGCCCATTGAGCGCTAGTGTATTCTCCCAATCGTGTCAGAATAGTTGCTAAACCTATATAGGCATTAACGTTACCACGGTTTAACTGGATTGCTTTGCGATAAGCTTCTTTAGCTCCACTGTTATTACCTAAATTACCACTGATATAACCCAAAGCATATTGATAATCACTGTTATTGGGGTTAAGAGCAACAGCCCGACGGTAAGCAGTTAATGCTGCGGAAAAGTTTCCTTGTAAAGCATATAAATAACCAATGCCAGAATAGATCGAAGCATTTTTTGGCTCTAGATTTGCTGCTTGTTGATAAACAGCGATCGCACCACCATAATCACCTGTTTCTACTAAGCTACGTCCTTGTTCCAACAGTTCTTTTACTTCTTGGGTACTTTGACGCTGTACTACTAATACCTGAGCCTGAGTCACTGAAGCCATTGTTGTCACAATGCTTCCCATTAACAGAACACTAAATAAGAATGAAGTTCCTTTGTACACAGCCAACAACCTGAAAGTTTGTGCCAATTGAACAGATTTTCTCTGATTGCTTGTCCATTAAAACAAAAATATTCTATTTTGCAAACTCCATATGCATCTTTTTTACCAAATATTTAAAAGCTCTCTCGTTTTTTATCTTCTGGTTTATAGCTCATTTCCAGCATCTGCTTTGATAATTACAAAAATTACCAGTAATAGATAGGTAATCAAAGTATTACTATAATTACTGGTTATAAATAATACAAAATCCCAAATTTCAACTCAAAATTCTAACTATTGACCTATGACGAGCCAAACCTACACAGAAGATAATAGGATTTTCTGGAAAATAGGGATTGGGATCAGGGATCGGGGAGTGGGAAGAGATTTTCAGCTCTTTCCTGTTAAGATTTCCCTTGCCTTAATCCCTAACTTTAATTTTGCCTAACCACTTACATAAAATTACATATTGATCTTTGTGGGGTAGACTTATGATTTTAACTACTACTGATGTGATTCAAGGAGCTGTAATCCAATCATATTTGGGTATTGTGACAGCAGAAGTTGTCTATGGTAGTAATTTTCTGCGAGACTTTTTTGCTGGTTTACGGGATATAATTGGCGGACGTACTGGTAGCTACGAGCGCTTATTTGAAGAAGGTCAACGCAAAGCACTAGCAGAGTTAGAACAACGAGCGTTACGTTTAGGTGCAGATGCAGTAATTGGCATTGAAATTGATACAGGTACAATCAATGTTGACCAGTCAGGAGTATTACTATTAATCACAGCTACAGGTACAGCTGTGAAAATGCGTTAAGTAGAAAGTGGAAAATATGCATGTAAACGGCAAACAGTTCCTTGCCCGTTACTATGCATAGTTCTTAACAGCTACGTGTTGGAAAAATGTATATATTTATTAATATTTAAAAAATTATTTTTACAGATTTTAGGATCTGTAACTTGCTCATGTTGTTATTTATATCAAGAAAAAATCACACAAAATCTCACATAGTATACCTGTGAAATAAACTTAATACCCAAGGTAGACATATTAACTCCTTCTGTTGATAGATATTAAAAACAAGAGATAGCAATTTAATTTGAAGATAACTATCAAAATAGCAGAAGAAACCTTAAATTTTTATTCAGGAGAAATGAGTTTATGTCCTATGTAAATCGTCCTACTGGTGAAGTTATTAATGAACCTGTTGCAGTTGCTCCAGTAGTTGATTACCACGATCGCGTTCGTTGGGGACCTATTATTTCTGGTCTATTAGTAGCTATAGCAACTCAATTAATTTTAAGCGCTATAATTGCTGCCCTGGGAGCAGGTAGTATTGAAGCTTCTGGCAGACCAAGAACAATTACACCCAATATTGCTGGTAATGTTGGTATTTGGTCAACCATAGCCTTATTAATATCCCTTTTCACTGGTGGTTGGGTGACAGCCCGTGCCTGTGGCCCTATGAACCGTAACACAGCCCTTCTCAACGGTGCAATTCTCTGGGCAACAACTTTAGCAGTTAGTTCTTGGTTACTAGCAAGCGGTGTATCCAGTGCTTTTGGTGTAGCAGCTTCCAATGCAGGAGAAGTAATTAATCAGTTGCAACAGCAAGGTGGTGTAAATGTACCACAAACTAATGTTACTGCCCAACAAGCTCGTGAAATTGCTTCAAATTTACGCTCAGGGTTATGGTGGTTTGTATTCGGCTCTTTACTCGGTTTAATTGCTGCTATGATTGGAGCGGCAGTCGGCGCTCGTAGTCCTCGTACTCAAGCAAATTACAGATAAAGTTAGTAGTTAGTAGTTGATGGTTGGTAGTTAATAGTTGTTAGTTGTTACACAGACAACAAACAACAAACAACTATCAACCATTTACCATTTCAAGTACGAAGCTTCTACACCTTGTTCTCGCCTAATTTTGCCATCTTTTTCAAACCAGGCAATTACTTGCTCTGTTGTTAAATCTTCCACAGAAACACTGTACTCTTGGGCGATATGCTTCAAGAGTTTTAATGATGAAATAGTCAATCGAGATAAAAATTTTTCCGAAGAAGACAGCAAAGCAGCATCTACTTTTGCTGACTCTTCTAAAGTTAAAAATTGTTCTGATGGTTGTTGGGGTAGTGAATTCATAAATAGGTATTTGGTAGTTGGTAATTGGTACTCTTGTAGTAGCCAATGACTATTAACTAAGAGTTAACAAAATGATTGGTTTTCCGTTAAACAAATTACCAATTGCCCATTATCCTTGACATACACTAAATATGAAAAGCTATATATATTTCTTATGATCTGACTTTTCTCGCTTGCACTAAGTAACCACAACGATGCTCACCATTAATAATCCAGTGAGTACGTTCTACTGTACAATCTGGTAAAACAGCTGCAAACATTTCTAACTCATGCCCACAAATACTGGGGAAAGACTCTGCAAGGTTAGAAATAGCACAGTTATGCTCCATTAAAATAAAGCGATCGCCACTTTCTGACTCATTGGAGTCTATAGGGTGGTATTCCGCCATGTAACCCTCTGCTTTCCTGAGTTCTACCAGAGTTTCTACTCTTTGGTGTAAAGAGCCATTACCCAAGCGATCGCGATATTCTTGTGCTTTACGTTCCCACTGTTTTCTTAAAATACTGCTGACTTGGTCGTGTCCAACCGTTTGGGCTACCGTATCTAATAAAGAAACGGCAAACTCTCCATAACTATCAGCCGCTTCTCTTCGTAAGCGATCGCGTCCTTTACTACTTAACTTATAAACGTGCTGCGGCCGCCCCATCCCCGCTTGCACCGACGAATACACAATTAAATCCTCCACCTCTAAATCCTTGAGATGGCGACGAATCGCTTGCGGACTAATATCTAAAGCTGCGGCCAGTTCAACTGCCGTAGCTTGAGCGTGTTTAACTAGATATTCTAGGATATCTTGCTTGGTTGAGGACTGCTGGGTAGTCACCATCGTCGTCCCAAAAAATCATGATTAAATTTCACTTTGACAACAATATTGTTGTTAATCTAGCGTAAAATGAAGATGTGTTAAACAACATAGCTGTTGTTTTAGTAGTTATCCCTATTGTAACAGTCGTGTGACCATTCGGTAACACGAGTTGGGAATTGGTGAAAAATCCCTCTCCCATCCTTAAAGAGTATAGAGTTGCGAACACAAGAGAAAATCACTGATGAGTGCCACTGTTAAAACCCTAGTAAATCAACCCTACAAGTACGGCTTCGTTACCAACATTGAGGCAGACACAATTCCTCGGGGCCTAAACGAGGATATCATCCGCATGATCTCTGCCAAGAAAAACGAGCCAGAATTCATGCTGGAGTTTCGCCTCAGAGCTTATCGCCAGTGGCAAAAAATGACAGAACCAACTTGGCCTAGCGTTAAGTATCCACCAATCGACTATCAAAATATAATTTACTACTCAGCCCCCAAGCAACAAGCAAAAAAGAAAAGCTTGGAAGAACTAGATCCTACCCTTCTAGAAACCTTTGAAAAGTTGGGCATTCCTCTGTCAGAACAAAAGCGACTGGCGAACGTCGCCGTAGACGCTATATTTGATAGCGTTTCCGTCGCCACCACCTTCAAAGAAAAACTGGCGAAAGAAGGGGTAATCTTCTGCTCTATTTCCGAAGCATTGCAGGAACACCCAGAATTAGTCAAGAAGTACCTGGGTAGCGTTGTTCCCATTGCCGATAACTATTTTGCCGCCCTCAATTCAGCAGTATTTAGCGATGGTTCCTTCGTCTACATTCCCAAAGGCGTCAAATGTCCGATGGAACTGTCCACCTACTTCCGGATTAACAATGGTGACACCGGACAATTTGAGCGGACATTAATTGTTGCTGAAGAAGACAGCTATGTTTCCTACCTCGAAGGCTGTACAGCACCAATGTACGACAGCAACCAGCTACATGCTGCGGTTGTCGAACTTGTTGCCCTTGACAATGCCGAAATTAAATACTCCACCGTCCAAAACTGGTACGCCGGCGATGAAAAAGGCAGAGGCGGGATTTACAACTTCGTCACCAAGCGCGGTTTATGTCAGGGTGTAAATTCCAAGATTTCTTGGACACAAGTAGAAACTGGTTCTGCCATTACTTGGAAGTACCCCAGCTGCGTATTGGTGGGTGATAACTCCGTGGGTGAGTTTTACTCGGTAGCCCTGACTAATAATATGCAGCAAGCCGATACCGGTACAAAAATGATTCACATTGGGAAAAATACCCGCAGCACAATTATTTCTAAGGGTATCTCTGCTGGTAATTCTAGTAACAGTTACCGAGGCTTGGTGAAAATTAACCCGAAGGCACAAGGAGCTAGAAACTACTCCCAGTGCGACTCTATGTTGATTGGGGATAATGCCCACGCCAATACTTTCCCTTACATTCAGGTACAAAATAATACAGGCAAAGTAGAGCATGAAGCTTCTACTTCCAAGATTGGGGAAGACCAACTATTTTACTTTGCACAGCGAGGTATTTCTACGGAAGATGCGTTAAAGATGATGATTAGCGGCTTCTGTAAAGATGTGTTTAATAACCTGCCGATGGAATTTGCTGTGGAAGCTGATAAGCTATTGAGTTTGAAGTTGGAAGGTAGTGTTGGGTAAATCGAACACAGATACACACAGATACACACAGATAAATCATAAATCATCTGTGTTTATCGGTGTGCATCGGTGGTCGAAATAAAAAAACCACAGAGACGCAGAGGGCGCAGAGAATATAAAAGAGAGAGAACATGATTATTGAAAATAGCGAAGTTGTGCTGTCGGTAAGAGACTTGACGGCTGAAGTTGATGGAACACCAATTCTCAAGGGTGTGAATCTGGAAGTGCGTTCCGGCGAGATTCATGCGATTATGGGGCCGAATGGTTCTGGTAAAAGTACCTTTTCTAAGGTTTTGGCTGGACATCCCGCGTATGAAGTGACTGGCGGTGAGGTGATTTTCCAGGGACAGAATTTGCTGGAAATGGAACCGGAAGAACGTGCCAGGAGTGGGATATTTTTGGCTTTTCAGTATCCTTTGGAGATTCCAGGTGTCAGCAATTTAGATTTCTTGCGCGTGGCGTATAATTCCAAGCGGAAGGCGCAGGGTTTGGAAGAAATCGATGCTTTTGATTTTGACGACTTGATAGAGGAAAAGCTGGAAGTCGTGAAAATGGACTCGGCTTTTCTTAACCGGAGTGTGAATGAAGGTTTCTCTGGTGGCGAGAAGAAGCGCAATGAGATTTTGCAAATGGCGTTACTGGAACCAAAGCTGGCGATTCTGGATGAAACAGATTCAGGTTTGGATATTGACGCCCTCAAAATTGTGGCAAATGGTGTAAATCAATTGGCGAGTCCTGAGAATGCCACAATTATGATTACTCACTATCAGCGACTGCTGAATTATATTGTGCCGGACTATGTGCATGTGATGGCACAAGGACGGATTATTAAGTCTGGTGGTAAGGAGTTGGCGTTAGAGTTAGAATCTCGTGGTTATGACTGGTTGTTAGATGAATTTGCGGCTGAGGTGGGTGTGTAATGACTATCCAAGTTTCTCCCAGTCCACTTCCTAACTCAAGTGCAGCTAGTTTGACTGCAACTCTGTTAGATAGGGATGCTTATTTAACTGAGTTATTAAATCGGGTGACTGTATCAAAGTCAGAGGGTTGGTTGCAAGAGGTGCGTGATCGCGCGGCAAATTGGGTGCGTCATTCTGTTTTGCCTACTACCCGGGATGAAGAATGGCGGTTTACTGATTTGTCTGCTTTACGGCAGGTAAAATTTAATGTAGAGACGCGCCATGGCGCGTCTCTACAACTGGATATTTTGCCGGAAGCTGCTAACTCTCGTTTGGTGTTTGTGAATGGTACCTATGTACCAGAGTTATCGGCGATCGCTGGGTTGCCAAATGGGGTAGTAGTTAGCAATTTGGATGCTGCAAGTCAGCTTGGTGTACAGAAATATTTGGCACAAGCTGAGGGAGCGTTGGATGTGTTTACTGCCCTGAATACTGCTGGTATTAATGATGTGGCGGTGGTTTGGGTTCCGAAGAATGTAGTGGTAGAAACACCAATTCATTTGGTGTTTATTGCTGCTGGTGAGGAGCCGATTATTTCTCAGCCGCGTTGTTTGGTGGTGGCGGAAAGTGGTTCGCAGGTGAGTTTGGTGGAAGAGTATAGGAACCGCAGAGGCGCAGAGAACGCAGAGGGAGTATACTTTACTAACGCGGTGACGGAGATTTGGATCGAGGATAATGCTCAGGTAAATCACACCCGGGTTGAGTGGGATAGTAGAGAGGGTTTTCATGTTGGTAAAACTGCTGTGACGCAAGGGCGTTTTAGTCGGTATACTTGTAATGCGATTAGTTTGGGTGGTAGGGTTGCGCGCCACAATTTAGAGATTTTACAAACTGGTGAGCAAACGGAAACCACTTTGAATGGGTTGACGGTGATCGGTGGTAATCAGTTGGCGGATACTCACAGTGCGATCGCTCTCAATTATCCTTATGGTACAAGTCGGCAATTGCACAAAACTATCGTAGGCGATCGCGCTCATGCGGTGTTCAATGGCAAAGTTTTTGTTCCTAAACTAGCGCAGTTAACGGATGCGGCACAATTGAATCGCAATTTGCTGCTATCATCTAAAGCCAGAGTTGATACCAAACCCCAACTAGAAATTACCGCAGATAATGTTAAATGCGCTCACGGTGCGACTGTTAGTCAGTTGGAAGACGATGAAATCTTCTACCTGCAAAGTCGGGGTATTGATGAAGAAAGTGCGCGCAATTTATTAGTTCATGCCTTCGCTGCGGAAATTATCAACCAAGTACCAGTTCCTTCCCTGTGTGAAAAACTCACGCAAACCGTCAACAGTTATCAGTCAATCACCAACGACTAATGACTAATGACCAATGACTAATGACTAATGACTAAAATGACTTTTACCCAAGAAAGAACCCTTGCTGATAAAGTCCGTCTTGACTTCCCGATTTTACACCAGGAAGTCAACGGCAAACCTTTAGTGTACTTTGACAACGCTGCGACATCCCAAAAACCTCTGTTCGTACTCGATACTCTCCGGGACTACTACGAGCAGTACAATGCTAATGTCCATCGTGGTGTACATACCCTCAGTGCTAAAGCTACAGAAGCTTACGAAGCAGCGAGAGATAAAGTTGCTGCCTTCGTCAATGCTGCATCACGTCAGGAAATTGTTTTTACCCGCAATGCAACTGAGGCGATCAACTTGGTTGCTTACAGTTGGGGAATGAACAATTTACAGCCAGGAGACGAAATTATTCTGTCGGTGATGGAACACCACAGCAATATTGTTCCTTGGCAGTTTGTTGCAGCTAAAACAGGTGCAGTACTGAAGTTTGTGGAATTGACACCGGAAGAAACATTGGATTTAGAACATTTCCAAAAGCTGCTTTCGGATAAAACAAAATTGGTGTCGGTGGTACATGTTTCTAACACTTTGGGTTGCATTAACCCAGTGGCAGAAATTTGCACCCTCGCACATAAATATGGATCAAAAGTATTAATTGATGCCTGCCAAAGTGTACCCCACATGCCTGTTGATGTGCAGCAAATTAGCTGCGACTGGTTAGTGGCTTCGGGGCATAAAATGTGCGCCCCTACTGGTATTGGCTTTTTGTACGGCAAGCTAGAATTACTGCAAGCCATGCCGCCCTTTTTTGGTGGTGGTGAGATGATTGCTGAGGTGTTTTTAGACTATTCTACCTACGCAGATTTACCACATAAATTTGAAGCTGGTACACCTGCGATTGGGGAAGCGATCGCTCTTGGTGCAGCAGTAGATTATCTTACTAAAATTGGCATGGACAAAATCCACGCCTACGAAGCAGAATTGACTGCTTACCTATTCCAGCAATTAGAAAAAATACCCCAAATTAGAATATACGGCCCCAAACCAAATGCTCAAGGTGAAGGTAGAGCTGCTTTAGCTGCATTCACCGCCGCCGAAGTTCATGCCAATGACTTATCAACATTATTAGATACAGAAGGTGTTGCCATCCGTTCTGGACACCACTGTACCCAACCATTACACCGCTATCTCAAAATTCCGGCCACCGCCCGCGCCAGTCTCTCTTTCTACAATACCCGTGAGGAAATTGATGTCTTCATCAAAGCCTTGAAAGAAACAATTGACTTTTTTAGCGGGTTGTTTGGTGATGAATGACGGGGAGCAATACACCTCCTCAAGCTATAATTAAGTCCGCCTACGCGGACTTTGTTTATTAGCTGCGATTTATCATCGCTTGGTATTTGGGTAATATGTCTGTCACCACATCAACACTCGCTGAACAAAGAACACTCCTGCATAACATTAGCTGGGAAACCTTTGAAACCTTACTGAAAGAAACAGGAGAAGATAGAGGTTCCCGTTTTGCTTATGAGGACGGGACTTTAGAAATAATGACCCCACTTTATGAACATGAAAATCCTAAAATTCAGTTTGACCGTTTTATCTTAGTCTTAGCTGAAGAATTAGGAATTGAAATTAAAAGTGCTGGTTCTACAACTTTAAAAAAACGTATCACAAATCGAGGAATAGAACCTGATAATTGTTTTTATATACAAACTGAGTCAAAAGTTAGAGGTAGGGAAACAATAAATTTAGAAACAGATCCTCCACCTGACTTAGCAATTGAAATTGATATTACAAATAGTTCAGTTAATAAATTTAGGATTTATTCAGCGCTAGGTGTCCCAGAACTGTGGCGATATGATGGAGAAATTCTGAAATTTTATCAGTTGGTAGAGGGACAATATACAGAGCGCAAATTTAGCGTTGCCTTTCCTATAATTTCGGTAAATGATATTGATAGATTTATTGAGCAAAGTAAAACAATGGGAGAAATTGCTTTGCTGAAGTCTTTTCGCGCTTGGGTGAGAGAGAAAATAGGATAGAAACAGCTATCCGTGAGTTAGATAGGGAAAGCAAAACTTTAGTTACATTGGGTGCTGACGAGCGATCGCAAATTCCCCTTAGGTGCAGCACTCCAAATGGCTGATAAAAAAAGTAGTATTTATTCGTGGAGACTGATGGGGTGGTGATGGCTGTTCCCCTCCCCCCTACCTCCCCGGTTAGTACGAATTAAGTGCAACTCAGTATGAGTCAAGAGGAGAATAAATGACACCTAAGCGGTTGGGTTTATTTTTGTTAACATTATTAGCGATTTTTGTTGCAGGTTCGTCCTTACTCAACAGTTGGAAAGAACCACAGTTCCAAAGTCGCCTCGAACTTTATCAGACAAATATTGTCCTAGAAGCTTCCCAGTGGCAAATCTCAGATGGCAAGGATAATGATTTTCAAGCAGCCAAAGAAGCAATCATCGGTGAAAAACCCTTAGAAACCGCCACTAAGCAGTATCAAGAAGCACGAAAATCGGCTGAAATTAATTTGGAAAAAGCTCAAAAGCAGCTGGCAGACTTAAATTCTGAACCTGTTACAACTCCCACAACTCCTAAATCCCAACCAGAAATTCCTCCTGCAACTAATACTTCTCGTTCAGTACAGCAAAAACAATTACAAAAAACTGTTGATCAACTGCAAAAATCAATTGCTGAGATAGATTTGCGCTTGGGAATTTTACAAGCACAGCAAAAACAAACAGATACAGCCTTGAAAACTTGGCAGCAATTGCAGCAAAATACCCAAATTAAACCTGAGTTGCGCGAAACTGCCACGGCGTTGACTGGAATGTGGAGTAGTCCGCCTCGTTTGCTTCCCAATGCTCAACAATTGATTCAAGATAATTTAGATGGCTGGTTTCGTTATACTGCTTTGACTCAACTCTATCAACTCCAGCAACGTCAAGAAGCTTTAGCAAACCTCAAAATAGCAGAACAAGAAGCTGCGGAACAAGCTTTTGTGAAATTAGCGATTATTGGTACCATTCCAGCGCTGGGGGCTTTTGTTGGTGTAGGACTGCTGATTTTTCTAGTTGCTCAACGTGTTGTCAAGGGTAAAGCTAGTTTATTGGGACAAAATGCTGATACGGGTTGGTCAGTACCTTGGGATGGCGAAACGATTTTGCAAGTATTTGTCGTCGGCTTTTTCTTTATGGGACAAGTATTGATCCCCATAGTGTTATCCCTACTTCCTATCCCCCGTGCTGCCCAAAATCTACGGCTGCAAGCATTCTATGTATTCTTAAGTTACATATTAGTGGCATCAGGTGCGATATCGGTACTGTATTTATCTATTAAACGTTTTTTACCGCTAGAGTCTGGCTGGTTTCGCTTTAATCTACAAGGTAAGTGGTTTTTGTGGGGATTTGGTGGTTACTGTGCAGCTTTGCCTGTGGTAGTTGTGGTGTCTTTGATCAATCAACAAATATGGCAGGGACAAGGTGGTAGTAATCCTCTGTTGCAGTTAGCATTGGAAAGTCAAGATTCTCTAGCTTTGGGTATATTTTTCTTGACTGCCGCGATCGCTGCTCCTTTGTTTGAAGAATTCCTATTTCGCGGTTTTCTGTTACCTTCTCTGACTCGTTATATGTCGGTGTGGTGGGCAATTATCGCCAGTAGCTTTTTGTTCGCGATCGCTCATTTGAGTTTATCGGAAGTTTTACCACTATTTGCCTTGGGAATTGTCTTAGGAGTAGTTTACACGCGATCGCGTAATCTCCTGGCTCCCATGCTCCTCCATAGCCTTTGGAACAGTGGCACTCTACTTAGCTTATTTATCCTTGGTAGTGGCAGTAATTAAAGGGATCGGGGATCGGGGAATAGGGATCTCAAAAGTAGAAGACAAGGGGAAACAGGAGAAAAGAAACACCAATGCCCAATCCCTGATCCCTAATCCCCTTCGTCACAAAAATCTACCAACAGTATGTTGATATTAAGCATAAAAAAATGCTAGCTTGAGAGAAAATAAATAGCTAATAACAAAATCAAGCAATTTAGTTAAATAAATAACAAATTAGCCATTAATGGCTAAGTATTGCATATTGACAGTTTTTGTCTGGGAATATTAACTTTTACATTTCCGTTTTCAATTTAATGATTACGAGAAATTTACACAATTTAGTTTGTAGCTATTTGCTTGGCTAAACTTAGAAAACCACGTGTAAAAAGCCGCTGAAATACGGTGTCTAATTTACTCTAAGTCAGTATCATTAATTATTTACCGTGACAATAAAAAATCCGGAAATGATACTGTCTGATGTGTATAAAGTATGTATGACACAATGTGTTTGCCGTTAATCCTGTCACACAGAGGTTTCTGGCTTAGAATTCAAAACTATAATATGTAGCGGTTTTTATTGTTATTCAAAATAGTTTTCTGGAGATATCTAGTTTCAGACAATTTCTGAACACTATATCTTCAAAAAATAGCGTTACTTGACCTCACTAGTAACGTAAGTTCAACATATTTACCTTTTTCAGTATTTATACTGGCTCAAAAGTAAAAATTTGTTGATTTTGCCAAAAGAGAGTGTAAATAAGATAGTCAGTAGATTTACTTTTTGCTAAAAATATAGAATTTCAATTTTATACATTACTAATAAAGGAGTAGTACTTATATGGCAAATCTCAACCCCAGTCATGCCACCAAACAACTATTAGCTGGGTACAGTGGCATTATGCTAGGAGGTCTTGGTATTCATAAGTTTGTTCTGGGTTATACCACAGAAGGATTTATCATGCTCATGATTTCTTTAGTAGGAGGTTATTTTACCTACGGTTTAACCCTATTTATTATGCAGCTTGTAGGTTTGATAGAAGGAATGATCTACCTCAACAAATCCTACGACCAATTTGTGGATACCTACTTTGTTAACAAACAAGGCTGGTTTTAGTTGGTTGTTGGTTGTTTGTTGATGGTTAGTAGTTAGTAGTTGATTAGTTATTTACTACTCCCCCACCCCTCACACCCCACCTTACCTTAAGCCCTACTCTACCTTGAAGCCTATGAGCGCGTCTACGGTTTCGCGCTTATGCTCATGAGATGAACCCCCTTCTGCGCGCTGCCTCACCACCGCACTGCCTCGTCTACACACCTCTCACACTCCCTCTGCTTTCTCCCTTGTACCAATATGTTAATTTTTAAGCGTAAGTATATATCTTTAGTGTTTTTAGCTTTATTAGGGTTGGTATATTTTACTACCATATCTCATTTAGAGATTAATCCTTTTTTAAGAAGTCAGGTAGCTTTGATGCCAACCCAGTTAGTTGTCATCATCTATTTGACATATCTGCGCTGGAATCGTAGAGAGTCGACTGATACCTTTTCACAATAAAGACGGCGGTTCGGAACGTTCATTGACGGGGCGAGAGGAATCGCCACCCGCCGCCTTTGGTAATGGGTCAATTACCTATTACCGTGAAATCCTCCGTGCTATCTTGCAGGGGATAAGCTTAACAAAACTTCATATCCATGACGTTCTGTCATTGTTGCGAATTTCGCCTACTCTCGAAATAGGGGTACGCTGAGGCGTACTTCTAGGTTCGTAACAAATTTAAATACTATTCCATGCAACTTGTCCCAAAAACTAACCTTTCCCCAGAACCAACTCCGACAACCGAGAAAATCATCTTGGATGTCGGGGGCATGAAATGTGGTGGCTGTGTAAAGGCTGTAGAGCGCCAACTGTTTCAATATCCTGGAGTAAAGAGCGCCAGTGTAAATCTGGCAACAGAGATTGCGATCATAGAGTTAGAAACTAGTGCGGTAGACGCAGATGCACTGGCACAGCAATTGACGGCGGTTGGATTCCCGTCTCAACCCAGGCAAGCAAGTGGGAAAGTGGCGGATGAAAACCAAGGCAAATCTGACCCAGCAGAACGACAGCGCCAAGAGATTCAGTCTGCACGTAGGCAGTTGATTATTGCTGCATTGCTACTGGTGTTGTCAGGAATCGGACATTTTGGCAATAGTGGTGGGTTTGTACTGCCTGTTTTGCATAACATCTGGTTTCACTGCGGATTAGCAACGGTAGCGCTATTAATTCCTGGCCGCTCAATTTTGATAGATGGCTGGGTAAGTTGGCGACGGGGCGGGCCCAATATGAATACTCTTGTCGGCTTGGGAACGCTGATTGCCTACACAGCTAGTTTGATTGCTCTGCTGTTTCCCCAGCTTGGCTGGGAGTGCTTCTTTGATGAGCCTGTGATGATGTTGGGCTTTATCTTATTGGGACGAACTTTAGAAAAACAAGCCAGAGGTCGAGTTACCGCTGCGTTTAAAAACTTGCTCGATCTCCAGCCCCAGTTAGCAAGATTGATCCCGAAACGGAGTGTAGAGACGAGAGGTGGCGCATCTCCACAACCTTCTCTTACCGAGGTGATCGAAATTCCTGCCGAACAAGTACGTGTAGGCGAATGGTTACAAGTTCTGCCCGGAGACAAAGTTCCAGTTGATGGCGTAGTGATCGATGGTCAAACAACCATTGATGAGTCAATGCTGACTGGAGAAGCTGTACCAGTGCTGAAGCAAACAGGAGATACGGTCACAGCGGGAACACTCAATCAATCGGGAGCGATCGCAATTGAAGCGACTCGCACAGGCAACGATACCACTTTGGCACAAATTGTTGCTTTAGTGGAAGCAGCACAAATTAGAAAAGCACCCGTACAGAAATTAGCAGATACAGTCGCAGGATACTTTACCTACGGTGTACTAGCGGCGGCTGTATTGACATTTTTGTTTTGGTACTTTATCGGCACTCATGTTTGGCACGATGTTACCATCTGGGCTGGCATGAACATGGCCCATCATTCTGATAGTGTACCCGTACCTACTCATCACTCTCCATTGTTGGTGAGCTTGAAGTTAGCCATTGCAGTCATGGTGGTAGCTTGTCCCTGTGCTTTAGGACTAGCCACACCTACAGCGATTCTCGTAGGAACTGCAATCGCTGCTGAACGGGGTCTATTAATCAAAGGCGGTGATGTTTTAGAAAAAGTCCATCAGTTGGATACCATCGTTTTTGATAAAACAGGCACGCTGACTAGTGGTAATCCGACCGTAACGGATTGTTTGGTACTGGAGGGACAACAAGGACAGGGAGGACAAGGGAAGGGAAAAACAACTAATCCTCAATCCCCAATCCCTAATCCCCAATACTTATTACAACTCGCCGCCGCCGTAGAAAGCGGTACTTGTCATCCTCTGGCTACAGCAATTCGGAACCAAGCACAGCAGCAACAGTTAACGATTCCATCAGCTACTGACTTTCACACAGAACCGGGGCTTGGTGTTTCTGCTGTAGTTGAAGGCAATTTAGTGCTTTTGGGAAATTGGGATTGGTTGAGTTGGCACGGAATCGTCATTGATGAAAATTTACACAAGCAGGCACAGAAGTTAGCAGAGGATGGTAAAACTGTTGTGGGAGTAGCAATTGCAGGAATAGTTGCTGGACTCATTGCTATTCAAGATACCCTCAGACCAGACGCGAAAACCGCTGTAGACAAGTTGCGTCAGATGGGACTGCGAGTTATGCTCCTCAGTGGTGATACACCAACAGCAGCTTTCGCTATTGCTAACCAACTAGGATTAGATACTGCCGATGTGATGGCGGGTGTACCTCCAGCCAAGAAAGCAGAAGTCATACAATCTCTTCAAAACGGAGAAATGGACAGAATTACCAATCCAAAATCCGTAGTCGCAATGATAGGAGATGGCATCAACGATGCTCCGGCTTTGTCTCAAGCAGATATTGGTATTGCCTTACACACTGGTACAGATGTGGCGATTGAAACAGCTGATATTGTTTTGATGCGAAACTGTTTAAGCGATGTAGTCGCATCAATTCAACTCAGCCGTGCCACTTTCAACAAAATTCGCCAAAATTTATTTTGGGCTTTTGCCTATAATACGCTAGGAATTCCTTTAGCCGCTGGTATATTATTGCCCAGTCTACATTTTGTTCTAAGTCCTGCTGGCGCTGCGGCTCTAATGGCTTTTAGCTCGGTTAGTGTTGTTACCAATTCCCTACTACTACGGCGGTTTTCTCATAGTTAATACAAGAAGGCAGAAAGCTATGAAGCTTGGAAATCAAGCTTTCTAGCTTATTTTCACTGTGTAGTTATTTTTGCAATACTACACTAGTAGTACTCGACCACATAAGTTTTGACTCTTCGCGAGGCGTCAGATCCCCGACTTTTTTAAAAAGTTGCGAATCTAGCCAACCTATCAAAATCAATTTGGTGAACTAGTAGAATATTTGCTCCTAATATTTCAAAAGAGTGAATATCCGTTCTGCCTGTCTCAGGTTAAACTAAATCGATAAGCCACTGTTTAAAAAATCTCACAAAGTCATTGACTCTTTTCCCAGAGCGCCAGTAGATGCCACTGTAGATACTAAGAGTAAAACTATACTCTACTGTTTTACTCTTAGTTATAACTATGCAGTACTAAAGGCTTTGGTTTAGAAAATGGCAGAAAACAATTCTAAACAATTCTTAATTGATAAGACTTCAACCGATTTTAGTAACGATTTGTCAATGGCAGCAGAAAACCATGAAAGCCATATACTGATCGTGGAAGACGATCAAGGACGTAAGGAGTTTATTCTAGAGCGTCCTATTTATTCCATCGGTCGAGACCGAGAATGTGATATCCGTTTAGTCTCACAATTTGTCTCGCGTCGTCACGCTACCTTAGTAAGGTTGCCCAGAGATGATAACAGCAACAGTCATTATTATCGAATTGTTGATGGCGATGCTAAAGGCAAGCCCAGTTCTAATGGTCTGATGATTAATGGGCGCAAACTCCCAGCCCATGATCTTAAAAATGAAGATGAAGTTGTTTTTGGTCCGCAGGTACGTGCCATTTATTACCTGTTAAAACGTGATACAATGCCCCCTGGCCAGGCTGATGTTAGTGAATATGACATCACGCTTATCAACCCCGGTATGACAGACGATTTAGAAGACTAAAAAGTTTGTTGGCAATATTTTCTCTGGCGTTTTGCTCTAAGCTAGATTGGCACGAAGCTAGCTGTAGCAGACGCCCTTGCTGTAAGCATTTGTATCTATCCTGCTAGGCTTTCAATCAGATGCCAATGACGGCTTTCTTCAATTGCCTGCTTGATATATTCAAACACCTGCCGACAGTGATTATCTAGCTGGAGTGGCAGTTCCTGGTTTTTAATCACAATGCTCATTCGAGTTTCTGTTTCGGTGGCTGTGCTTTTATCAATCAATATTTCTACTGTCACCATTTTTGAGTAGGAAACAGTACCGACAATCTCACGCGCCATGATGTAATCCAATGTAGAATACTGCACATCCAAGTTGCAGTCTTGTAGCAGTTCTACAAGTAGCGGCTGGAGATGGTTAATGGGAATAGAAAGAATAAACGAACAGGTATAGCGAGCCATAATAGACCCAAGGCTTGTAACACTCAGTCCATCCTATAATATCGAACCATCTTAAACGCAAGTAATTATAGATTCATTAAGGAAGCGCTTGATACTAGTGGTCTGGGTCATGAGTTCTAAGGGGTTGCTAGGCTACCAGATCCCCGACTTTTTAAAAAAGTCGGGGATCTGGTAGCCTAGCAAAATTAATCGGACAGACCACAGCCCCCAACTTCTGTTCTCAGGTGCGATAAAAAACTTTAATATAGGGTTTGATAGAGGTTAAATTATGAAAGTAGCAGTAAGTGGTGCAACAGGATTTGTCGGTAGTCGCTTGGTAGAACAGCTCCACAAAGCTGGACATAGGGTACTGGTATTAACTCGTAACATCACCCATGCTCAAAAGGTTTTCCCCAACAAAGCTTTCTCTAATATAGAAATTGTTGCTTATACGCCGACAGTATCTGGTACTTGGCAAGAGGCGATCGCTACATGCGATGGTGTTGTTAATTTGACTGGCGAACCCATAGGTGAGGGACGGTGGACACCAGAACGAAAACAAGAAATTCTCAATAGCCGTAAACTGACTACTCAAAAAATAGTGGAGGCAATAGCTAAGGCTAATCCTAAACCTAGTGTTCTAGTTAACACCTCTGCTATTGGTTACTACGGCACTAGTGAAACTGCTACTTTCGACGAAACAAGTCCATCTGGTAATGATTTTCTTGCCCAAGTTTGTCAAGCTTGGGAAGCAGAAGCAACAAAAGTGACAGAAGCTGGTGTTAGATTAGTAATTCTACGATTCGGTATTGTTTTGGGTTTGGGTGGAGCCTTGGGTAAAATGATTACACCATTCAAGCTCTTTGCTGGTGGACCTATTGGTAGCGGCAAACAATGGTTTTCTTGGATTCATATAGATGATTTAGTTAACTTGATTATCCAAGCTTTAACTAAACCAGAAATGTCAGGTGTATATAATGCTACTGCACCTCATCCCGTCCGCATGTCAGAACTATCTACGACTATGGGCAAAGTCATGCATCGTCCTTCCTGGTTGCCTGTTCCTGACTTTGCCATAGAAGCTCTTTTGGGAGACGGAGCTGTAGTAGTTTTAGAAGGGCAACAAGTTCTTCCTAAACGCACCCTTGAAAGTGGATTTGAATTTCAATATCCTGATTTACAACCAGCTCTAGAAACAATTTTGAAGTAGTTGGTTGTTGGATGTTGATTGTTGATTGGTGGTTGTTGGTTGTTGGTGAGACCAGCCCCCCAAAAAGGCGGTCTCCGTCACAATGGGGGACTGGCGAACCCGAAGGGTTGTTGATTGGTGGTTGTTTGTGATCCCACTAACTACTAAACCTGAGTTCGGGATAAAGAAAGGGACAAGCTATCCAGGATAAATTGAGGAAATAGGGACTCTAATTGACCAAAAATCGTAGGGCGCAAGCCCCTTTTTAAAACCATCCCTCTTGTTCGAGGGTTTCAATTAACTGTAAACCTCGTGGATCGCCAACTCCCAAAAGCGCTGCTTTGGAATCTTCCCGGACTCCCAAATCTTTATCTTCAGCGAAAGCTTGAATTAGGGCATCAATGGCAGTGGCATAGACAATATTAGAAGGCAGTTCGCGACATAACTGTCCGATCGCCCAAGCACTATTACTCCGTACTGGTGCTACAGGGTCTTGTACTAAAGCTTCTATTAATGGTGGTATTGCCCCAACCACAGCTTCATAACCAATTTGTGCCATCTGGGCCAAAGAACTAGCAGCCCATAATCTAACTGCGGAAATATCAGTTCTTAGGGCATTTGCTAGGGGTGCTAAACAACGGCGATCGCGGCAGTTACCCAAGGCCCAAACCACGCCTTTGCGTACATATCCATTCCAATCTCGCCCTAATTGGTTAATCAATGGTTCTACAGCGTCGGGGCCAGGGTTACGTCCGAGTCCATAGGCAGCGCTGACCCGTACCAGAGGACAAGTATCAGTAAGCAAGCGAATTAAATGGGGAGTTGCACGTGCATCTTCGATGTCACAGAAAGCACGTGCTGCCAGCATTCTTTGCTGCGGCTGGGGATGCTCTAGTAGTGGTAGCATTTCCTCTGGATCGGGTTTTGGCACTTCTGACTCTGCGGTCAGCGGCTCCATTTTATCTAGAGGGCTTTCTAGCTCTACTTCAGCATCAAGTAGGCTGAGGTCATCTTCGTCATACATACATCAAAAGTACCATTCCCTACTACCAGTTACAAATTTATTCAAAATTTAAAATTGAAAGTTCAAACAAATTAGAGTTATAAAAGTTTTTTCAACCACAAAGACTGAGTTTTGTAACCTAAGTGACTGTAAAGATTTAATGCAGCTTGGTTAGATTGAAACACCTGCAACCCCATTTGCTGATCGCCTCTGTTTTTCGCCCAATCTTCTGCATATCGCATCAAAGCTGTAGCAATACCCCGTCGCCGATGTTCTGGTACAACATACAGTAGAAAGATGTGAGCATGGCGATCGCCTGTAACTTGGTCAATAGCGTTTCCTATCCAGAGACAGGCTATTGGATGATGTGGTGGGGTGGTGGGGTGGTGGGGTGGTGGGATGAAATCTTTCTCCCCATCTCCGGTTCTCCCCATTGCCCCCCAACCCCACAAAGTGGGGACCCCTAGCCCCCCATCATTTTTCTCCCCATCTCCGGTTCTCCCCATTGCCCCTAATCCCCACGACCGACAGGGAGTGGGGACCCCGAGTTCCCCATGTTCTTCTACCCACCACAAAGGAGTTTGGCTAGAGAAGTATTGTTCTACTGTTTGTGCGAGATGGGAAAAATCTCCATCAGGAAACATTTCTTGGTAAGTCAATTGCATAAACTTAACAAGCAATGACCGATCTAGACTGGAGCCATGCCGAATACAGTAACCTGGTAGCAGTTCCACAAGTCATTCGATTTTGGATTTTGGATTTTGGATTTTGGATTTTAGATTTTATATTGAGGTAGGAGAAATTGGAGGAGTAGAGAAAGACACGAAGAAATTATTCTCTCTGTTGGCAAACGTCTCCCCATCACCCCATCTCCCCATTGCCCCTAATCCCCACTCCCCTAAGGGAGTGGGGGCCCCGAGTTCCCCATTCTCCTCAACGGGTGCGGGTGCTGCCATGTCCGCAGGCAAAAATATACGGGCGCTGACAGCAACTAGCGCAATTAAAAATAGCAATACTACGAGTAGGGGGGCAATGTATTGACGAAATATAGCCATTTTATTAGATATGAAGTTTGACTGAAGATTTATGAAGTTAACATGATTTATTCTAGCGATGTTCCTGATAACTGTTCACTGATAACTGTTCACTGATTTCATCTACGATCGCGTTCTAAGTCAGCGATCGCTCTTTCCCAGTACCAACTTTCTGGAAATCCGGGATAATTCTGTCTTGCTTGTGCGACAAGGCGTTCTGCTGCGGCTATGTCGCCATCTAACATTGAAATTAGCTTGTTTTGCAGACGGCTGTCAGCACCACGTGGAGTCGTTGGTTTGAGTGTGGGTTGGGTTGTTGACTCAGTTGCAGGTTGGGTTGCAGGCTGTGGTCTATTGCCTTTGATTTGGTTAGACTGCCTACGCAATTCCCAAAATAAAACGTAATAAAGCGTACCAAAAATTACAATTAAACTGAATGTCCCCAAAAAAGTCAGGAGATTAAGTCCAAGAAATCCTAAAACTAACTGGGAAAGCACATAGCCAAGTAGGAGTCCTGTAAATAACAGGATTGTTGTAGCAATAATAATGATTAGTTTTGGCCCCATACATCTTCTTCCTCATCATCTAGTCCTGGTCTAGGCATTGCTATGGGTTGAGGGTTCCAAGGAGCGAAAACAGGCAACAAAAGTAACCCTGGCACGGCGGCAATTATAGTAATTAAGAAAAATGTAGGCCAACCTGTGCTTTTGGCGATCGAGCCAGCTGGGGCAGCCAAAATATCGCGGCTGACAGCCATTAAGCTGGAGAGCAATGCATACTGAGTAGCGGAAAATCGCTGGTTGCAAAGACTCATTAAAAAGGCAACAAAGGCAGCGGTTCCCAGTCCACCACAAAAGTTTTCGATGTTAATAGTCAATACTAATAATTGGTAATTTTGAGAAAATTGCGGTTGAGCCAGTATAAAGTAAGCAATGTTACTTAAAGCCTGCAACGCACCAAATACCCATAGTGAACGATTGATACCTATTCTGCTTAAAACTGCACCGCCGACAAGGGCGCCAACAATAGTAGCAATTAATCCCATTCCTACCTGTATTGCTCCAATATCGGTTTTAGTGAAGCCGATGGTGAGTAAAAAGGGTGTCGCCATATTACTCAGTAAGGCATCACCAAGTTTATATAAGGTGATAAACACCAAAATCAATAAGCCTTGGATTACTCCTTGGCGCTGAAAGAATTCCCCAAATGGTAAAACGACAGCTTCAGCCAAAGAAGCTGGCGGGCTAATTTGTCGTGGTTCTGGCGCAATTAAGACACCAAAAATCCCAATCACCATTATTCCTGACATAAACAAATACACCGCAGACCAGGGCATTCGGTCAGCCAGTATTAATCCTAAAGAACCAGCAACTAATAGCGCAATCCGATAACCTAAAATAAAAACTGCCGCCCCAGCCCCCATCTCTAATTCTGTCAAAACATCAGTGCGGTAGGCATCAGCAGCAATATCTTGAGTCGCACTCAAAAAAGCAATGACTATAGCGTTGATGGCTAAAAGCTGTAAGGCTTGTTTAGGTTGTTGAAAAGCCATAAAGGCGATCGCTACTATTAAAGCGATCTGCGTCACAATCAACCAACCCCGCCGCCGTCCCAAAAATGGAGGTGTAAACCGGTCTAAAAACGGAGACCAAAGAAACTTTAATGAGTAGGGAAGACTAGCGAGGCTAAACCAGCCGATCGCCGCCAAATCAACCTGTTCTTGAGTCATCCAGGCTTTGAGGTTATTTCCGATTAATAATAAGGGCAAACCTGAGGCAAAACCTAGCAATAACAAAGCCGCCATTTTGCGGCTTTCAAATACCTTGAGTACAGATTGGATTTGTCGCACAGTATTTTAAGTTCCTTGTATAACTTAATCAGGAATCAAAATTACATCTAAGTGTGAATTGAAGAAGCAACATAAGGTTTTTTGGCAATTGCCAAGTTGATTTTGATTAGCGAACACAGATGTAGACGAGGCAGTGCGGTGGACGGGTTTCCCGGCATAAAGCAGCTGCCGTGCGCTCATAGGCTTAAGGCAGGGTACACCGATGAACACAGATAGATTATCGGTGTGTATCTGTGTCCATCTGTGTTCGATTTTAAAAACAGGATTCTTACCATAGTTTTAATTCACATTAGGCGTGAATTTAATTTACTTTTAAGAATGAGAATTTAAAGATGAAGTTTTGTATTTCTTTATTCTTAGCTATGACTTGCGTGTGTCTGTGTTTATCCTGATCAGGCATTAAAATATATTGCCATAACTCGTGTGTAATTTCGTGCCAATTTGGCTTGTACCATTGTTAAATGTTGGATTTTGAATAGGTAATAGTTAGTAGTACAGACGCGAGGAACATCGCATCTGTACATCGTTTAGTGGTTAGTTGTTGGTTGGTGGGCATTGGACATTGGTTATTCTCCCCACCACCCCATCTCCCTATCTCCCCACCTCCACCCTGCACCGAAGCCGCTTGAGCGCACGGCAGCTGCTTTATGCCGGGAAACCCGTCCACCGCACTGCCTCGTCTACACACTCCCCACACTCCTCACACTTCCCCTATCCCCAATTGATAAACCCGATGTCCTCTAATTTCTACCCCATGTTCAGCTAAACATTTTGCCCAACCATCGCGAGTACCAATATTGCTTTTGTCTTTGAGCAATCCTAATTCAACTTCTTTTTTAGTTAGTTGAGAGAATTCTTCATATAGATAATAATTAGGAGTCACAAATGTTTCTTTGCGGTGGAGTATAGGTGGATTGGCTCTGTTGGCATAGTCTCTGTGAGTGATGTATAAAGTTTTTAAATCAATCACAACACTTGCTTTTAATGCTGGATGAGGGTCAGTATCAAATTCTGGGTAAAGCAAATAAGAAATTTGGGATTTCTCAGTATCAAATTTGATCAGCGTTGCATCATCAACACGTCCGATTGTACGACTAGCACAACCTTCATAAATTCGCAGCAAAGCATCCATTTCACACAAAGCAGAGACATGAACGTATAAAGCGCCACGAGTACGTTTACCAATTTTACTTTTTTCACAAGCAGCTTTTACTACCCCTGGTTTTCCTAAGCTAAACAGCTTGGCGTCAGCAACTTCGCAAGCTTCTTCGTAGGAACCAAAAAAGGCTTTGATGTCGTGACGCATTTCTGGGGCTAGCTTGTGCCATGAGGGACGACTTTCAAAATGAGTCAAAGCCAGGTAAACTTGAATGTCAAGAGAACGACGGTAAGCGATCGCATCCCATTCTTCCTCGTCGGTAGCTTGTAAAACTACAGCAAAAGCCCGGCGGAAGTTACCAAATTCTTTGAGTAATTCCTGTTCGTTTTCCAATTCACCTTTGACTGGCAGTCTCCCGCGTTTGGTATAAAAATCCATCAAGGGCTGAAGCATATCTTGGTAGTCTTCAAACCGCTTGGTGGGGATGCGGACTCTGGGTGTGGAGGTTTTAGAAAAGAAGCGTAGGGCTTTGTATGCTTCTTTTTCAGCTTCATCTTGAAACACAAAGTAAATGCCCAGTGCTACAGGCACAGCATCAACATTCAGTGTTTCATCAATGTATTTTTTTAACTCTTCTTGCTGGTAATATTTCTGGAATGTGTTGTGGCGAGTGACAACGCCGTCACCGTAGGGTATAAGATTGCGACTAGGAGCATTAATTAAGACTTGGGCTGCAACAATTAATACTTTCCGGGCAAGTGACCAAGCTTCTAAGAGGGCTTGCCGACGTTCCTCGGTGTCTTCAATCACATTGAGGATATAGCCTAAATTGACAATATCAGCAGGAATGCGATCGCGATCAGGAAAATAGTAAGGATCCCAGCCTGCACTGGTGTAGCCTAGATTTGCCACGCGATCAACATCACCACCGTAGCCACAGCCATAGTCAAAAAACGTGGTATCTTTGTTGAGGATTGACCACTCTATTGCCAATCGCACAGGGCGAGACAAGTCAATACGGAAAATTGCCGCTCTGTGACGTTCAATTTCTACGTAGCTCTCGGACATAAGAGCAATTGAATTTGTTGATTGTTGTTAGTTGTTGGTTGTTTGGGTTTTCCAACCAACAAACAACTTTTGTGTTGTTAGTTGTTGGTTGCTGGTTGTTTGGGTTTTCCAACCAACAAACAACTTTTGTGTTGTTAGTTGTTGGTTGCTGGTTGTTTGGGTTTTCCAACCAACAAACAACCTTTGTGTTGTTAGTTGTTGGTTGCTGGTTGTTTGGGTTTTCCAACCAACAAACAACCATTAACAAAGAACTAAATTTATAATTTCAATTCTTCGTCGCTAATTCAATCAAATCTTCAATTTTCTTGATATTTGGATCACCAGCTAAATATCCAATGCCACGATGCAAATGCAGGCGGAACTGTGTAACCAAAGTTTCTTTGTCAGTACCTAAACCGTCGTTGTAGCAGCGTTGTTTGAGTGCCAGCAGCAAAATATCGGATATTTCGCCACCAAAGACGCGCCAACTCATTTCGAGGTTACTATCTTGGGGAATTGGTACTGGAGAAGGTGCAGTTGGTTCGGCGAGGGAACGACAAAACGCCCAGCGACATAGGATGTTCCATTGGTCGATTTTTGTCAGGCGTTTGAGTTTGGTAAGTTGGTCTTTGGCTGTTTGAGATAATTTGATGCGTTCGATAGGGGTTTCCATAATATTTTGATTAGTCTACACAGGGCGACTTTGCTTGTGTTGTAGCGAATTATATTCGTCTACAAGATTGTATATTGTCGGCTAGTGGTTCATGTCATTTGAGGGTATAAAACGAACCACCATAGACGCGCAGCGGCTTAAGGCAGGGTAGACGCCAAGTGCGCCAACAGAAGAGGAGAAAAGGGTAATTCATTAAGTTATGTAACCATCAAAATTAATGACATAGACCACTAGTGGTCTATCGCAAAAGTTATGAGAAGTTGTGAGGGGTCAGATCCCCGACTTTTTAAAAAAGTCGGGGATCTAACGTCTTGCAAGCTGTCAAAACTTGTGTGGTAGAGTACTAGTCCGGGAGTAAGGTTTGTTTTCATACCGATGGGTAAGTACAATATATTAAAGTTAGAGATTTGAAATAAGTTTGTAGTAAGGGCTTTAGCCCTTTTGGCAAACCTTTAATTACTTACAGCTTTCTACTTACTAGTTGAATTTTATTTTCAGTATTTATAATTTTATGGCTAAATTGCAATTATATTTTAATGGTTCCTTTGCTTTTAAAAAAGAGGAAATCAGCAGAATTTTACAGGCGGCGAGTGAAGAAAATGGTTTAAATGATACTCTGCCTAATTTGATGCAAAAAACAAGTTTAGGTAACGCTAAAGTTGGACGGATAAAAAGTTGGGCAATTCGGGCTGGGTTAATTCAAAATCATCGGCTTAGTCCCGAAGGAGAAATTGTTTGGCGACACGATCCTTATTTGGAATCAAGTGTTACAGAGTGGTTAATGCACTTTTATTTAAGTTTTGGTGGTCAAGGAATTCAGCCAACACCAAAATCGCCAGAAGATTGGGGAGGATGGTGTTATTTTGTTTATTCTTTTTTGCCTGAGAATAGCAAATTTACTAGTGAAGAATTTTTAGATAACTGCACTACTGTTTTTGAAGAGGAAAGCAAAGTTATTGCTGACAGAATTAAATTTATCTTTCGGACATATACAGATTCTCAAGCTTTAGCATCTTGCAAGTTTCTCACTCAGGAAAATAAAAAATATGTTACTGGATATGCGCGTTTGCCTAACCCGTATTTAGTGGGGTATTTTCTGGCACAACTTTGGCAACGGGATTTTCAGGAGGAAGGATCTGTTCTAACTGAGTCTATTTTGAACCAAAAAATGGGACTTGCTGCTGTATTGGGTGTAAAAGCGACAACGCTACAAGAACAGCTAAATGCTTTGGAAGCATACGGTATCATCGAACAGCGCAGGACAGTGCCTCCTTTCCAAGTTATACGGCGTTGGGATGAACCCTTGGCATTGTTGGAGAAGGCGTATGACAGCGAATCCTAATATTTGTTTGCAAGGTGTTAGACCAGATAACCAGGTGCATCTGCTACTTTGGGATACACCTAATGAAAATGATTTGGTACGTATTGTCTTGTATAACAATGCCTTACGAGTCAACTACCGAGAAAATTTGCTACAACGGATTAATCAAAGCGATCGCTTTCTGACTCTTCATCATGATTTAGAGCGAGAATTGACAGCGATCAAGTTTATGTGTTCTGGAATTAAGGAACAGATGGTTTTACTTGAGGGTTTAGACTGCCTAATTACTTATTTGCAAGTCTACTCTCCCAAGCATCTTACCTTGTTTTGGAACAATTTAGAAAAAACTCGCAAGTTAGAACGAATTTTATGGGTGATATTACCTCAGCAGTTAGTACCTAAAAGTTGGCCGGCGATGCGAATGAAATCAATGTTTGATTGAATTGAAAGTGGACACAATATATGTTGGGAAAATCGAACACAGATGGACACTCATGGGACACAGATAAATCATCGGTGTGCATCGGTGTGTATCGGTGTTCGCCTTCCCAAAAAAATATTGGACGAGTCAGAAACTTGCAGCCACAAAAATTTCCTGAAAATCGAACACAGATGGATAATTACGAAAATAAGTAGTTTTTTGCTAAATTGTATACTAGTTTGCAAGTTGAATTCATGTGATATGTAATTGTTAATTTTTTATTGATTATGCTTCTCCACCAACTCGTCGAAATTAATGAAAAGGGTAGTGTTGCTCCCTCTGTCAACTTTGGCATGATGGATATTCCTGAGATAAATTTGCGTCTGTGTGAGGGATTTATTTTTAATTACGACCCTAATAAACCGGAGTTATCGACAGTTGGTATTTTAGATGCAGTTAGACGCAGTTACCATAGTCGGAATGAGGTAAATATTCATTTATTGATCCAGGATTATGGCAAAGGTAAATCACATTTTGCAGTTGCGATCGCTAACTTTTTTAACAAACCCTTTGACAGTCCAGAAGTACAAGGAATCTTACATCAAATAGAATTAGCAACTGCGGGTAAAAATCATCAGGGGATTACTGAAGGATTAAAGCTTTATAAGCAAAGACAAAAAAGACATTTGGTAATTTGCTTGAGTGGTGACAGTGTCGGCAATATTAAAAAGCAATTTCTGCAACAACTCGTCAAGATTTTGGAAAATGAAAATATCCACAATTCTTTAGCGCAAAATATCTGTAGTGAACCTTTGCGTTATTTGGAAAGTTTGGATGCAGCAGATAGACAAGAGGCAGAACAATATCTGCAAAATCTTGGTAACTCTGATGGAGATTTAAATTCCCTCATCCGGCTATTGAGAGAAAATAATCCGGCGGTAATCACGACAGTTAAAAATCTTGCGCGTGAAATCACAGGATTTACCCCTGATTTTGCTGCTGATGTAGATATTGAAGCTATTCTGCAAGATATAATTAGGAATTACTGCACAGGTGAAAATGCCCACTTTCAAGGGATTCTCATTTTATTTGATGAATTAAATTATTATCTACAATCTTGGTCGGCTGATCAAATTGGTGCAGGTGGAACTGCTCTACAAAATATTACCAATATTTGCAGCAACTATAAAGGTAAAATTGCCCTACTTAGTTTTGCTCAGTTTCATCCCAACAAGGCTGTAGGTATCTCTGCTAATGCTTTACCAAGCTATAATAAAATTTCTTCCCGACTGCATGATAAAATCTATGATAATCCAGCTTCTAGTTTAGAATTAGTACTCAATAATTTATTAATTCAGAAAGAAAAAGAATTAGCTGGACAAGAATTTTTTCAACGTTGGCATAATACCCTACTTGCTGAAGCTAGGGATGCCTTTGAGCGCAGAATTAAAATCTATCGAGAACAAGGTTGGACTTTAGAAAAGTTCTATCAGTATCTTGGCAAAGGTTGTTTTCCACTTCATCCTTTGACTGCATATTTACTGTGTAATCTTGACTTTACTCAAGACCGGACAGCGATTCAATTTATCAAAAATTATGTGAAAAAATTTATCCAAACTGAGCCAGCAGAAAAATTTAGTAAACTTAACTATATATATCCAATTGCTTTAGTAGATAGCTTTATTGAAAACTTTTCCAATTATCCCATATACGCATTTTATAAACAAGCTCTGGCTACGGTTACTGGTTATGCTGATTCTGAAGATGAAATCATAGTTCTGAAAGCTTTATTCCTGTTTCATGCTTGCGGCGAAAAACTGACTAAATCAGAAAGAGAAAACCATCAAGAAATTCTTGCTACTTTGACAGGTTTACCCAAATCTAGACTCCAGTTAGCTTTAGATAAACTAGAAAAGACACGAGATATTATCTATTATCGACCAGAAACTAAAACTTATCGCTTTTGGGAAGGTGTCAGCCCGACATGTATTCAAGAAGATATAGAGGAAAAAATCAAAGGTAAGCCGACATCAATTCAAGATGTTGTGAGATATTGTCGGGAGAGAATTTCTGAATATCTAGGCGATGATAAGATTATCGCTACTAGGTTTGTTCAAGATAACAAATTAGTGAGTGAAGATTGGCGATTTGAGTATAAGATTTACCGCATTGATGAATTAATTCAAGGGTTAGAGAGTAACCGCATTCAGAAAGACATCAAAGAAAAGGGAATATTGGCATTTGTGCTAGCAGAAACTCAAGATGAGTTACAAGAGTTTCGCAACAATGTAGATAATTACTTGTCTAAGTCTGCAATAAAAAATAAGATTGCTGTTGCTATTCCCTATCAGGAAACAGGAGATTTAGCGCGGATTTTACTAATGATTAAAACTTTGGAAGAAACAGATCCGGCTGGACAACGTTTACTTGGTGCCGCTTACAAACAACTTCTTCAGCGCTGGGAAGAACAGCTGAATACACAACTAAGTAGCTTGTTAAAATCTTGTACTTATCACTGTGTAGAATCAGAAAAAATTTCGCCTCTAGGAAAAGATAATAAACAACGGGTGATTAGTGCCTTGTTGCAAGAACTTTATCACTGTGTTCCTCCTGTGAATGGCATGGACAAAATGCGAAGCAACCATGCGACAGGTAAACAAATTGTGGGATGGACTGCAAAACAGCTTTTCGCCGATAGTTTAACTCCTCAAGCTTTATTGAATGAATCTTACAAAACAGTCATAGACCAAATTTTTGTTAGTTTGTGGGGTTTACTCAAGAAAACTCCCCAGAAATATTTTGTGCAAGAACCTCAGCATGAAAAAATTCGTGCTGCTTGGGAGGTAATTTCCCAGATTACTGATTTAGGAGAAGAATCAGAAAAGACTGTTGAGTTAGAGAAAATTTGGCAAGCTTTATCCGCACCACCCTACGGTTACAGTGAGTATAACTTTACGATTTTATTGGCAGCATGGTTAGCATATCACCGCAAAGAAGTTTCTCTCAGAGGAGTAGCAGAAATTTCAACTGCGAAGAAAAAAACTCTTTCTTCGCCACCGAAAACTCAATCTTTAAAAGATTGGGCAAATAGTAATATCTTAGAAAACCCCACAACGTTTGTCAGCGATTGGATTGTGCAACGCAAGGGTAAACTAATTCGTCGCCAACAAGCAGAAATACCTACTTTGCCAGCATCGCCAATAGATTACGAACAGGCACAGCAATATCTAGCGGAAGTTGCAGCATTTCTGGAGTTGAATGCAGCAGATGTAGAAGTGGGTGAATTAAATAAGCATAAAAAACAGGTGAGTGCGGGTGTGGAATCAATTAATAAATGGTTTCAACCTGTGGTAGATGTGGAGGCACTATCTGAGAATACAAACTTGGAAACTTGGCTGCAACTTTACCCACAATTACTCCAAAATCCACCAGCATCTTTAGTTCAACCAACTTCACAACAATTACAGCGTCAAACTCAAGCACTACAGATCGTCAACGAAAAAATTCAAGAACTTGTGACAGCTACAATTCAGGGTTTTCAGTCTTTGTCAACAATAGAAGCTTGTGATGCCTATAAGTTACAAATTCAGGCGCTGCTGAATCAGATTACCACAGTCACAAGTTTACCTCCTCATTTAGTTGCAAGTTTGCAAAACGCTATTCAGGCTACAGAATCGAAGCTTACAGAAATTAGGCAGCAAGCTGAGGCACAACAAAGGCAGGCTGAAGATATGGAAATTATGCAGATTATCCGGCAATATCAATCTGCAACAAAACTCCATACGATTTCTTTATGTGAACAGGCAATTCATGATGTAGAAAATTACAGAAATAGATTGCATGAACCAGAAAAATTTGCTGGAGAAATTGACCAAATTGTGCAAGCGGTAAGAAATAAAGTTACTGAATATCGGCAGAGATTAGCAAATATTCAAAATCGCGTTTCTACAGTTAATCATCTTAGAGATGCGAATCAAATTATGACTGAGTGTGCGGAATTGGATGTTGTCTTTAAAGATACTGCTGATTACCAAAGTTACCAAAATATCAAAGCAAAGATTAATTTAGTAACTGAGGATCTAGAAAGATTACAAGAGATAGAAAATCGCCTGACGCAAACTGATAATATTGCCAAATGTCACGATGCCTTACAGATGATTGCAAATAATCGGAATCATCTGCATGATGCCGATCGCTTCCAAGAGAGAATCTCTGATTTAGAAGCGAATTTGCGACAAAGAATCCAAGATTACACCACAGAATTACGACAAGTTGAGGAAAATTTAGAGCGTTTAACTACAGCCAAAGAAGCGCAAAGACAGCACGAAAATTTACTGAAAAAATCGGCACGGTATGCTAACTCCGATGCGGAAGAACAATATAACAAAATTCTCTGGGAATTAAAACTACTAATTGAACTATTACAAATAGCTGAATCCGCAAACTTACAAACATGGACATCTTGCCAAGCCCAAATAGAACGAATCCAAGAGTGGCAAAATTCTCAAGAAAGTCTAACAGATAAATTAGGCGATCGCATCACTTCTGTGTGTACAAACCTAGAGGAACAAAAAACACGGCTGCTGGCACAAGCACAAGCCGCCGCCCAGCAATGGTTGCAAGATTTAAGAATTCAATGCACTCAATTATCTCAATTAGTCGAAGATACAGCCAAGCTGACAGCCGCAAACAATCTGTTGGCAGAAATTCGCGCCGAGAAAAACCAGTATATTGATTTACTGACAACAGAAGAAATACAGACTCTAGAAAATATAGAGAGACAATGTATTGCCCAACAGCAAAAAGATATCGCAAATCAGATTTTTGTATTGTTTAGAGAATTGGCGCGATCGCAACAACAACAAGTATACGCAAGATTAGGGAAATATCTTGCAAATGAGGCGGAATGATGAATATCGTCCTAGACCCAACTGAACTATACGATATTCCTCCCGACTACATCCCAATTACCACAGAAGTAGAGTGGATAAAATCTTTTGGTGTGACTAACTCTCGATACTGGGTAAGAGGAAAGCGCCTGTGTGAATGGGCAGAAGCATGGTTGCGGGCATGGAACAAAACTGATGCAATCATGGAAATTAAGCTACACCCCCGCCGTTGTATTGCAGCTTTGTTTGACACCATACCTGTACCTGATGAATGGACTGATGCCCAACTACTGATTTTATTAGCAAAATTAGACTCCTATCCTCAAAATCCAGTTGCCCATTTGTTAGCAGAGATTACAGGTGACGAACAAATATGGTTTGCTCAGCCTGCAATTTCCCATCTTGCTGCTTGGTTGGCAATGCAAGTACCCCAGGAGTACAGAATTTTAGAACTAGTTTGGCAACAGCAGTTTCAAAAACATGAGTTGGCAACCTATTACCAAACTGATGATAAATTATCACTCCTACGCCGTTGGTTAGGTATCGCCACACCAGTGATACCCGATCTCGGCAAATATCCTCTGCCGATTCCTGATTTTCTCTGCACAGAGTTTGATGCTTACTGGGAAGAACTACTCTACAACACAGAAGGCAAAATCCTGGAAGATATCATACCTACTCAAGTTGTGGGTATGGAACGAATCGCGAAAATTGCCCACAAAGTCCTGCAAAATCGACCACACTGGATCAACAAAGTCAGAGAAACGAAAGTTACTCCTTATCTGGGCCAGCAGCAACAGCTAGAATTAGGCAACCTATCGCCACCTCAATCTCTACCTATTGATGCTAGTCCAACAGAAGCGCTGGAGTGGGTGACACAAAAGTATCTCCCCTTCCGCCGTTGGGAAATTATCGTTAACCAACCTGCCTTAGATCAAAGAATCAGCGATCGCTTAGCAGATAGTTTTGTAAATTGGATGTTGGAACACTATCCCCAAATGACGGTGGATTCAGTTGAAAATTCTTACCTCAACTACAGCGTTGCCGCCAAAGTGCAAAATTTGTGTCGCGAAAGTCCGGTGTTATGGGTGGTAGTGGATGGGTTGGGGTGGTTAGATCATCTCGAACTTTTGTCTTACCTCACCCAAAATCATCAACTGGCATTAGAAACTGACCCGCAACCTCGGTTTAGCATTTTACCTACAAAAACAGAGTACGCCAAGTGGAGTTTGTACGCCCAACTTTTACCAAGTGACGCTGCTTGGGCTGCGGATGCTGGGAAAGCTTTTGCGAAAATGGGGATGGGCAAACGTTATACAGATCGAAGAATAGATCAGCTTTACAATGCTTTGCGAAAAAAGACACACAAGCTGTACTGTTGGGATACGGATACATTTGATAATCTTTATCACAGCCAAACAGACTGGCAGAGTCTTTACACCCTTGATCGCCCTCACACCTTGGAAGGCATTGCCAAAAAAATTAATTACTGTGTGCAGCAATACCCCAAGCCGGAAGAATTGAGAATTGTCATTGCTAGCGATCACGGCCAAGTCATGGGTACACAAGACAAAATCTCCCATTGTCCCCCTGAACTTGAACCCAAGGGGAGAATGGCTATTGGTAAAACTGATGACCCCCGGTTTGTCGTGTTAGAGTGCGATCGCTACCATCTTCCCCACGATATCAGTATTGTCCGCAGCGCTGCCAGCTTGGGTGCTTTCAGTTACACAAATAACAAACAAATCATCGGTTCTCACGGAGGGCTTTTCCCCGAAGAAGTCGTAGTTGGCGTATCCGTACTCCGAAAATCGATTCAACGTGCCAAAGTATATATCTCTTGTCGTAGTGAAGGCAAATCCAGACAACCTGGAGAACTAGAAATTACTATTGATAACCCTAACTCAGTCCCACTCACAAACCTTTGTTTATATATACCAGAATTACCTGCTTTCAATTCTGGAAAATCCTTAGAACAGCAAATTCCAGCCAATCAACGAATTCACTTCCCAATTACAATTCCTGAAGTACCAGAATTACCACCAAGCCATGAGAGAAATTATTTATCTCTCTCCGGGGAATTAACTTTTCGATTTGCCAATCTTGAACCAGGAAGCACAACCCTAGCTTCTGACTCGCAACTTAAAATTAACCAATTATTCAGTAGTGGATTTAATATAGATGAATTCTTATGAAAGTGTGAGCTATAACAATGATTTAGTTCGCAACGTTTTTGGTAATTTGAGTATCTCTAAAATTAGATTACCATCAAGTAGACTAAGTGATGCTGGTATCCCTAGCTTTGTTGCCGAGTGGATTATAGATAAAATTGTTCCTGGCGTGGGAGCAATGACGCTAACAGAATTGGAAAAAATAAATAACTTTATCAAAAAAGCATTTCCCCGCAAAGATGACCGCAATGAAATCATTTTTGATTTGACACAGGGAGAAGTGCGAAAAATTATTGCCTTGATGCAGGTACGTAATAAATTAGATAATACTGGTAAAGTAATTCTCGAACCATTAGCACAAATACCAGCCCTGAATTTAACTGATTGCAGCATTGCTACAGAAATTGTCGAACGTCATAAAATGTTGCTGCGTCAAGGAATTTGGGGAAAAATTAGCCTCTCTATGCTTCCCGACGGTCGAGTCGAAGTCATAGACTTTGAACCCTTTCAATGTTCTCAAGTTGACTTACAAACATACGCTGAATGTCGAGCAAAATTCAATTCCCAACAGTGGCGAGATTTGCTATTTTGTTCGATGGGTTTTAACCCCCAACATCCCAGTTATCACGAGGAAGTAAAAACCTGGATACTGGCAAGATTGCTGCCCTTGGTTGAATCTAATTACCACATTATGGAACTAGCACCAAAAGGTACTGGTAAAAGTTTTTTATTTGAAAATATTAGTAGTAAAGTTACTCTAATTAGTGGTGGTAAAATTACCCCTGCTCAACTTTTTGTCAATGGTAGAACCAAAGAAATTGGTTTACTTGGGCGTCATGAAGTTGTCGTTTTAGATGAAGTTCAAAGTCTAACGTTTGATAATCCTGATGAAGTCATAGGAACACTCAAAAATTATCTGGCTAATGGTCGCTATAATCGTTCTGGATTCGCTGATATTGCCAGTGATTGTGGGTTAGTAATGTTAGCAAATATTGAACTAGATGAGCAATTACGACCACGCAACGAAGATAATTTAGTGGCGAATCTGCCCAAATTTTTTCATGAAACAGCATTACTAGATCGTTTTTGTGGCATCATTCCCGGTTGGGAAATACCCAAATTTAAAAGAGAAATGATTGCTACTCAAATTGGTTTAAAAATGGATTTTTTTGGTGAGGTATTATTATCTCTACGCCGAGACAATCGCTTTATGTTCTATGCACAGCAACACACCCATTTTGATAAAAATGTCACAGTACGAGATCAAAATGCTATTCTCAAATCCGCATCAGGTTTTCTCAAACTTCTCTACCCACATTTAGAACTAACATTAATGGACTACCAACGTGATTGTCTGGAACCTGCTTGCAGACTACGCCAAGCCATCCGCAATTCGTTATATTACCTTGATGATGAATTCAGACAGCTTGGTAAAGAAATTTATGTTGATGTGGTGTAGGGGTTGGTTGTTGGTTGTTGGTGAGACCAGCCCCCCAAAAAGGCGGTCTCCGTCACGTAGACACGAAGTGGCTTAAGGTAAGGGTAGGGGGACTGGCGAACCCGTAGACACGAAGTGGCTTCCCGTCAGGGTAGGGTTGTTGGTGGTTAGTGGTTGTTGGTTGTTGTACCAGACGTGCCATGGCACGTCTGTACAGTGGTTAGTGGTTAGTGGTTAGTAGTTAGTAATTATTCCCCTACTCCCCACACTCCCCACACCTCCCCAATCCCCGATCGCTTTCATTACCAAAAATAACCCGGTTGTACAGTCGTCTGACGCGTAGATGAGTCGTATTTAAGAAGATACTCACGCGCGATCGCTTCGTTTTTTCTCAGTGTTTCTACTTCTTTCTCGCCAATTTCTGTATCTGTGGAAAGTAAAATTACTTGATGAGAAGCAGAGGGAAAGTAACGTTCAACTAAGTTACTGCGATGCGAAGAATCTAGTCTTCCCAGTGGTGTATCAATCGCTACTGGTAAACGACGACCAGAGACTCGTGCTAGTCCCCACAGAAAAGCGATCGCCAAAAGTTGTTTTTCCCCTGCGGAAAGCCGATGCTTGGGAACTGGTTTACCTTGTAAATCATACAAAGATAAGCTAAAAGTATTGGTATCAATGGCGATGCGATGCACTAAATCTGATTTGTGCAGCAGATAGCGAAAACATTCAGTCACTTCATTTTCTAATTTATTCAATTTTCTCAAAGTCAAGCGTTCCCGGAATAGCTTTAGGGTTTCTTGAACTCTGGCAGAAGCCGTAATAATATGCTCTCTATTCTTGCGATCAATAGTTTGTTCTGTATATTCTTTTAAGTTCTTTTTAGCCTTTTCAATAGCTGCTTCTAATTCAACCAAACGACGACGCGCTGTTTCGCAATTAGCTTTAGCTTCAGTCACTTGCTTTTGGGCTTTTTGCATGGCATCACGCAAGCGATCGTATGCTTCAGGTGATGCTGCTGTCTGCATTTGTCTTTCAATACTGAGAATTTCTTCTTCTTTATTTTTCAGAGAAGCTAGTAGTTGTTTAGCAGAAATTTCGGCATTGTGTAAGTAATAAATCACATTACCCAATTGACTCAAAGCTTCATCATCAGCTAATAACCAAGGTTGTTCTTTGAGAGAAGATGAATTTCGCCTGTATTCATCTTCTTCTAAAAATACTTTGATTTTATCTAAACTTTCTTTAGCAATGTCTAACTTCCCAATTAAATCCAATAAACGTTGATCTCGCTCTAACAAAATATCTTGTACTATTTGTGCTTGGCGTGCGCGAAATTCTTTTTCTCCTTGTGTTTGTACCTGCGTAAGTAACGGTTGAATTAACATTAATGGTAAAACATCAGCAGCCAATTGACCCATTTCTTGACGAATTTGCTCAGTTTCTGCCGTTTTTTCTTTCTTTTGTTGATCTAAAAAGCTTCTTTCTGCCGCAATTTTCCCACCTTCAGAAATAAATTTATTCTCAGCTTCTTGATATTGCTGTTCAAATAATTTTAATTCTTCTTGTAAATTTGCATAACTTAATTTATTAACTTCAAACTCTTCTTGTATTTGCTTTAGCTCATTTTCAATATCTTCTAAATTTGCCAAATCTTCTTTATCAGCTATTTCCTTACGTTTACGATTGACTAAAATTTCTATATCAACTGCTAAACGTTCAGCCAGTTCTAATCCTAAAAGGGCGCGAATTGCATCTACTACAATTGGTGGTGGTACTTCTTGCTCTGCCAACTCTTTAACTTGTTCTCCATCAAAGAGAAACAAATTAGAAATTCCTAAAGGCAAAATATTTTCAATATAATCATCCCAAGTATTAACTAACGCCTCAATAGACCATGTATCATCATCCCCAAAAATGCCTAAAGAATCTTTGCCCTCTTTAGGATTTTTTTCCCAAGCTCTGACTATCTTGTATTTGACTGGTTTGTCATTTTCAATATGTTCAAAAACTAATTCCACACGAGTTTGTTCATAAGGTGAAGCCTTACTATTAACGCACTGAGTCAAAAAATCAGTATAACTTAAATTTCCACGAGTAGAACATTCAGCACGATGTCCATAAAGTGCCAGGCGAATAGCGTCCATGAGCGTAGTTTTACCACCTCCATTCATCCCACCTAAAAGAAGAATTGGACGAGTACAATCGTTAAATTTTGGGTCAAGATTTATTACTTGACGCCCATTGTAGGGGCCAAAATTTTGCAGAACAAGTTCAAGAAAAATCATAGCGATATTTTATATTTAATTCTCATACAAAGTCACACCGGATTTAGATCCCCGACTTTTTCAAAAAGTCGGGGATCTGGGCGGTAATTTTTGCTTAAGTAATTCCTCTTACACCCCTACACCCTTACACCCCCACACCCCCTATTTTTAAGACAGATATTAGCTACCTGTTTTATAAGCTCAGTTTGTAATTATATTCCGACTAAAATACTCATCACTTCACCTGGCTTAGAAGTAGGTACTAGTGGACTCCACTCATTCATTTGGGCAAAACCAAGCTTATAAAGACTAACAATCGTGCTATTGACTCCTTTTTTAGAACCATATATTACCACCTTCACAGATTCTCTACTTGGAATTTTTTCTAGGGAAGTGCTGGAGTCAACAGCAGGCGTAGAAGTGTGAAAGGAATCTGTTAAAAAGCTTTTAGTCATAGGAATTTACCTGTTTGTGGCTAAAAAGTTTTGTTACCTATAGGTAACAAAACTATCTTACACCCTTTGTTACCTATGGGTAACATTTACTCAGTCATGAGCCTTTGACACAATCAAAGGCATGGGAAAAGCAGGAAAAGCACTCAAACAGGTATTAGAAACCTATGGCATTAGCCAAAATCAGTTAGCAGTGACAATGGGAACAGGACGACCAAATGTTCACCGTTGGGTGTACGAGATTAGAGATCCTGTTGCTGAAACGGTGCTAGAAATTCGTGATGCGCTTAAACAAATTAATCCAGCAGCAGCACAAGAATTTATCAGACTGTACTTGGGAAACTCTACTGATGACGAGAAACAGCCTTAGTACAAAATTGCATAAACTCTGCGCGACGGCAGTCGCTACAACGGGGGGCTTTGGGGTCCCCACGGTAGTGGGGTTGGGGGGAGACCCCCAAGGGCGCGCTGCCTGCCCTTTGCGCTTTCCTTTGCTACCTGGTACGTTTTGATTTATACAAAGCTGTACTTAAATTCTCAAGACGTTGTTTCCTTATTTTGAAACTTCATACTTGCCCAAGTCTTAGGTTTAGCAGCAGAAGATGCATCTTTTGTATCCTCAGCTACAACATCACCCAAAGTCAGCTGCTTCACCTTCGCCACATCGCCTTGAGTCACTGCTGTTTTTAGATCTCTTTTCAAGTAAGCATTTTTAACTGCTTCCTCGAGTGAGCGAGAACTAGTTTCAAAACATTTCTCTAGTGCATCGTATATTCCTGTGCGGCGGGCTTTTTTACGAAACTGACGTTCCGTATCTAATAACTTCGCCATTAATTCTAAGTGCATGGCGTCACCTTCACAGATTTCTTCTAAAGTTGCCCATTCATCACTACCCAAGAGACTATAATCAGCACCAGGGCGCGGATCTTGAAATTCTTCTCCTGTCACTTCTTTATATATGCGGGGTAAACTATCATCAAATTCGTGTTTATCTTCTAGCCAAATCCGGCGAATCTCACTCAGTTCTTCTGGAGTAATTAAAGTGATGTCGCACATATTTTCTGGTGCTGTACGCCGGATTTGTGTTTGCGCTTCTAATACTCGTCTTAGCCAATGTTCTCGCCAATATTTGGTATAGGGACCAGGTATTGGTTCCACTGAAGTTTCTCCGTCTACATTGCGTTCAAAGAGTGTGACTTCACCCCAAATGCGTCGGAAGTCTCTTTTATCGTGGTCATTATCAACATCTAATTCATTACGAATGTCTAATAGAGGCTGCATCCATTCTTTTTCTTCGTCATTTTGGATCATCGCCTCCATAGATTTATCTTTATTAACCATTGTGCATACCCAACACCCAAAACGAGAATCACCACAACTGGGTGTAGAGGAATCGACAACAAGAGGGCATTCACTATCTGCTGTTGCACCTCGATACATAGTGAATAAGTCCTTATTGCTGTATCCCCAAGGGTTCTTCCACTGATTCAAATAAATCCAAACTTCTTCAGTACTCCAGTCTTCGATAGGTAGATAAATTAGCGAGTTAGGTCGATTAGGATTTGTATTCAGGCGATCGCGTACCCGCCACTCTCGATGTTTAGCCATTGTACTAGCACGTTTCGCGCTTTCAGTTTTGCGCGTACCCAGCACAAGAATCACTTCACCACTAGAACGTATTACTGAACGGATAAAACTATCAGCCGGTTGAATCTTCAAACGTTCAGTACACCATCTAAATCTATTACGCGGTGCTGGATAGCCTTTTCCAATTAAGTTTACCCAAAAAGTATCTTTGACTGCTGGATAAAGCAGATGAGGTTCAATCAGCATTTGTTGTTCTTTTGCTGCTACCTTCATCTGTTCTAAAGAGTTGCGTACCCAAGCAGAAACAACAGGGTTTTCTACTAAAGTATCTGTTGTAATAACATAAATAGTTTTAGTCCGCTTTTCGGGTGGGAGTGCTGCGATCGCATTCCAAATCAGCTGCAAAATTGCGGTCGAGTCTTTACCACCACTATATCCAATACACCAAGGTATCTCATCTAAACAGTATAACTCTTGTATTTCAGTGGTGAGAGCTTGAATATCTTCCACTAACTCTGCCACAGTACGCGGTTGCTGATTTTTAGTTTCTGGCTGTTGTGCTGTAGCCATTTCTCCCTACCTCTGAAGACACGGTTAATTGTCACCTCTATTGGATTTGTGTTACCCCTCCCCGCAAGCGAGGAGGGGGGAAGATGGTGCAATATTTTATTCACCTTTTTATATGTACTGTAATTGCAACCTCAGTATTGTAAACTTTAAAGGTTTTTAAAAAGTTTGTTCATTAGATTCATTTTTATAGAAAAATAACTTGGTCTATGATTTAAGGTTTTTAAAAATCAACATGAAAGAGACCACAGCTAACCCAACTGCTGATATTGCTAGCGAGTATCTAGAACGGGAAAACAAGGATAAACAGGTATTGGCTTTACTGCTAGAAAAATTCCTTAACCAAAGAGACCAGATTCTGGTTCAAAAAACTGAGATGGGAGGCACTGAGGCATATGTAGGCTCTGTTACCTTAGAATGGTTTGCGGGTCGGGTTCGCTTTGCGTCTGCTTTACCCCTGCTTCAGCCAAAATACAACTCTCAAACAGAGAATATCGAGATTGACGCGGAAAGTATTGACGAGATTCAGCAGCGGCCGGTTGATTGGTCACGTCAACTACCCTTAGCGCAGTATTTAGCAGCTCGGAAAAATCACAAGTTTCCGCCTGTGCTAGTAGTGATTAACCAACCGTGGGCGGATAATCCCCAAGCTGCTGAGTGGGATAGGCAAGGATGCGCTGTAAAGTCTACCACAGATTTTACGCCTCTAGATAAAGAAGGTAAGGTTGGTCTACTTAATATTTCTGAGGAAAATGTGACCATTTATGCATTGGATGGTCAACACAGACTGATGGGGGTGCAAGGGTTGATGGAGTTACTGAAAACAGGCAAACTCCAACGCTACAAGAAGGATAAAAGCCCTGACGACACTTTTATTGAAGTCGCTGACTTGATTGAACAGTATCATGTTCAGCCTGCTCATCTGCAAAGCTTGCCTAAAGAAAAAATCGGTATTGAGTTTATCTGTGCGGTTGAGAAAGGAGAAACTCGCGAACAGGCAAGACGACGGGTGAGAAGCATCTTTGTTCATGTCAACCTGATGGCTGCACCTTTAACTAAAGGTCAGCTAGCACAGCTAAATGAAGATGATGGTTTTTCGATTGTTGCCAGAAAAATCGCTGTGACGCATCCGCTTCTGGAACAACAAGAAACCCGAAAACCTCGCGTGAATTGGAATAGTGCGACGGTTGCAGCCAAGTCAACAGTTTTGACAACACTGCAAGCGCTCAAAGATATGTCTGAACGATATTTAGGGCAAAAGTTCCCTCACTGGAAACCCTTAGACAAGGGTCTAATTCCCATGCGTCCAGAGGATGAGGAACTTGAGAAGGGACTACAGGAGTTTCACAAGCTGTTTGATTATTTAGCAAGCCTACCCAGTTATAAGATTTTAGAAGATGAAGATACACCAGCCTTACGACGATTCAGCTTTGAAAAGGATGGAGGCGAAGGAAATATGCTTTTGCGTCCTGTTGGTCAAGTTGCTTTAGCACAAGCTTTGGGTATCTTGGTTTTCCGAAAAGAATTTAAGCTGGAAGATATTTTTAAGAAACTACGAAAGTTCGACCAGCAGGGCGGGTTTAGTGGGATGGAATATCCGCAATCTCTGTGGTATGGCGTTTTGTACGATCCAAATAAAAAGCGAGTGCAGGTGGCTGGAAGGGATTTGGCAGCGAAGTTATTGATTTATATTTTGGGTGGAATTCAAGATCAGATGGAACGTGCAGAACTTCGCAAAGCTTTGGCTAATGCTAGAACCATTGAAGATAAAACAATAGGTTTTGACGGTAAGTTTGTTGAACCCAAACAAGTAGGACTTCCAGTAATTTTATAACTGGCAGAGTCAAAGGGATGTTTTCATTTTAGAAATATCGCAATACCACAAATCTAATCTGTCTTATGAACTTGCAACAAGCAGTAGTTATTCTATGCTGTGCTTTTTTCGATGCCAAAGCAGCGCTTCAGGATGTGGGCGATATTTTTCTTCCTTTGGTAAAACAATTTTGTGCCCATGATAATTTTTCAATGGTATTACATTCAAACTTTCTAATGTAGTCAAACATTCTTCAGAAAGCTGATCAGAGACAATTATTGAGTAGTTGTTGCCATTATTTTTACTTATGTAATGCTTCTATTGATAATTAAGAAATTTGCTCAAATCAAACTCCTCTTTTGTTTCCTCATAGTTATCTTTTTCTATCATTAAAAGCAATAAAAGTCTTTCTGAATAGTCTACTGCACCCCGCAATTCTGCCTGTAATATTTCAAGTCCACCATTGGCGTATTCTTCAAAGAGTAAATTACGTTTTTCGTTATTTTTTTCATCATGAAAAGATAAAACTTTTATGTCTTGAGTTTCAACGATCGCGATTAAATTTATTACCGTATCATATCCCCTGACAATAAACTGTTCTTGAGGAATTGGTGACGGTTCTCTTTTAGAAATTTCGCCTAAAGGTACTCGCTTTTTATGCTTTGCACCCAAAGCAGCAGCAAACACAACTACATCAGCAAAGGTTTGAAAAGGACCCGTACCACCATCTGCCGATGTTAAAGCCTTTACCAATTCAGCTTTATCTTTTGCAACTCTGATTCTGCCAGTTTCAGCCATTGTTCTGATATCTAATTTGTTGCAATTTTAACTGAAACACAAAAGCGATCGCACTCCCTTCTCTTGGCGTCTTAGTGGTTCATTTCCTAAACAAACAAATCATCCACTGGCATAAACCACCCTGGCACAGCAGGTTCAGCTTCCGCTACTTCCCCACGACGATACACTTGCGGTTGTTCGGGATTGCTAGCACGATACACTCGGAATATTTTCTAAATTCAAGAATTGCGATCGCACTCCTTCTTTCTAAATAGCCTATCCTGCTGTTCTCTTCAAAAAGCGATCGCTTTTTTTGGAACTGTATTCAAGATGAGACAAAAATATTTTCTGGCAGAATAATGGCGACACCAACTAGAATCGAAGAGTAACAAGAACTACGCAAACTCAGAGGCTGTATTATGGAAGATTTAGCCCAACGCAAGCTTTTGTCAGCGCTGAGTCATGGGGCAATATTTTTTAGCTCTTTGATTGTGTCTATCGGCATACCCATTGCAATCTTGTTTATCAGTAATGATCCTATAGTCAAAGAAAATGCCAAAGAATCCCTAAATTTTCACATCAACCTTTATATTTATGGGAACATTTTTGGATTGCTGTCAATTATTCTTATTGGTGTTCCGTTTCTGATTGGTTTATGGATTGTTAGTTTGATTATGCCAATTATTGCTATTGTTCGGGTTCTTAGTGAACCCAATCTATCTTACCGCTACCCATTAATCTTTCGTTTGGTTTAGATTTACTCCCTACGGTTTGGATGACTTGTTTGCTGGAATTATTCGTCCTACACCAACCCATGTTAATGATCCAGATGCTGAACGCAAAGCTGCGAGTTTTTTGCAACAGTGTCCTTGCTTGCAGCTAGCTTAAACAGGATGAATTAATCCTGAAACGATTGTCTACACTAAAACAAAAAATTTTACTCATCCTACACCCCCATACCCTTACACCCCTATACCCCTTTTTCAAGTATGGTTTACCAAGAGCAAATCGTAATTTCAACTAAAGGTAACGGTGATATGCATGACCTTACCGATCAAGTAAACCAGATTGTCAAAAAATCTGGTGTGAGGGTCGGTATGGTTAATGTGTTTAATGTTGGTAGTACAGCAGCAATTGGGACTATCGAATTTGAACCCGGACTGCAACGAGATTTACCAGATATCCTCAACAAGCTAATTCCACCCAGCCGCGAATACGGACACGAGCAAACCTGGCATGATGGTAACGGACACTCCCACTTACAAGCTACATGGTTGGGATCAGAAATCACGGTTCCGGTGCGCGATCGCAGATTAGTTTCAGGTACTTGGCAACAAATCTTTCATTTAGAATGCGATATCAAGCCCCGCCAGCGCCAAATAATGGTGACTGTTTACGGGGAATAAGGGGATAAACAAGACAAGGGAGACAAGGAGGATAGGGGAGAGAGTGTAGGCTGTATAGGCGTAACTTCGTATTACTTATCATTCAAATCTCTCTGCATTTCCGTGTCCCCGCCTCCCTTGTATCTGTGCATCTCTACATTTTTTTGACAAAGGCTTGACTAGTGATGATTTATATAGTATTTTTGTACTATTAAAATTTACTCTTGCATAAAAATCTACCAGAAATAGAAACTGTTTTGCCAATAGGAGAGCAAATTATAGATGAAGCTATCGAAACTGGACTTAAGTAATGTAGTAGCGATCGCTCACTCTCAGGGACATTTACAGTTATTACTTGATTTAGGTAATGAGCTAGAGTTTATAGAAATTCCTGCACCAGTCGCAGCCTTTGAAGGACTGCAACATTTAAACGAAATTGTTGCGGAAGCGAAAGATTTGCCTGCATATGAGCAATCAATTGCAATGTTGCCAATGAATTCATCAATGGCGAATGCTATAGGCTATGACAGTAACACAAATATTTTACAGATTGAGTTTCACAACGGTGCAGTATATCAATATTCAGACATAGACCAAGATACTTGGCAAGATTTGCATCAAGCTGATTCTATTGGTAAATTTTTCAATGAAAATGTTAGAGGTAAATATCAGTATGAACGTGTAGATGATGATTATTGCTGATCATTACCTCATTTAAACGTTCCTGGTGCTTCTGGCTAATTGCTGATAGTGAATTGCTATTGGCGATTAGCCTTTACTTTTTTTAATGTTAGTGGTTGATAGTTCAATACTCACAAGTTCCTCAAATTCTTTCTTTAAATTTAAGATCAAAACCTATCTATTTCCGATCTCTGGTCATACCTCTATCGGCAATAAATTTGATAAACAAGAAGATTACAAGCTGAGGATTAATAAATCATGACTAAAAGTATTTTTAATTTAACATTGCCAGTAGTTGTGAGCTGTATAGAGGATGTTCTGGAAACTTATCCTCACCATCCTTATCAGCAAGCTTTCTCTATTCCCGATCTCCGCCAAGAACTGATTGCACATGTTCTTAGTCAAGTCTCCAATTGCTATGTGGTTGCGGAAGAAGGTCAACAACCATGTTTGAACTTAGGGTCTTTGACTTGTTCGCTCAAGGAAAAGTATTGCATAGATGATTTAATCCGCCAAGGTATTGAGAACATTATGTACAAGCGGGAAAAACAGTTAAGTTTACAAATACCTGAAGAAGTTGACCCTGGTTTAGCTCCTTCACACTGGTTTGGTTAAACTTATCCGCTTTGTTGCATAAAGTCAACAGCCAAGAGAAAAGAGAAATTTTTCCGTCCAAAAATTTTACCCACTTTGACAAAGGTAGTAGTAAACTACTAACCATTTACGATCAAAATTTTGGAAACCGAAAAATCTCTCACTATGGCTTGTTCTGCCACTTTAAGTCAACTCATAGATATTCTTGCAGCCAAAGGAGCTAATTTATCGGATGCAGCCTTAGCAAAATTAAGTCATGGTATACAAACAGACACCCGTATTCTCAAACCGGGTGAAGTTTTTTTAGCTTTACGCGGCGAAAAGTTTAATGGACACGAATTTGTACCAATGGCGATCGCTAAAGGTGCGTTAGCAGCAATTGTTGATTTTGCCTACCCAAATCCGGAATTTCCCGTACTACAGGTAAAAGATACTCTCCAGGCTTATCAAAAAATTGGCAGATGGTGGCGCGATCGCTTTGATATCCCGGTAATCGGGGTGACAGGTTCTGTAGGTAAAACCACTACCAAAGAACTGATTGCTGCTGTGTTGGCAACTCAAGGAAAAGTTCACAAAACTCATGCTAATTTCAACAACGAAATTGGTGTCCCAAAAACTTTATTAGAGTTGAATGCAGAACATGATTTCGCCGTGGTGGAAATGGCGATGCGGGGTAAGGGACAAATTGCTGAACTTACACAAATAGCACGTCCGACAATTGGCGTCATTACCAACGTCGGCACAGCACATATAGAATTACTCGGTTCCGAAGCAGCGATCGCTTCTGCCAAGTGTGAGTTATTGGCAGAAATGCCCCAAGATAGTCTGGCGATTCTCAACTATGACAATCCTTTATTAATTGAAACAGCAGCAAAAGTTTGGTCAGGCAAGGTAATAACTTTTGGCTTCACTGGCGGAGACATTCAAGGAGAATTGATTGATGCCGATACCTTGGCAGTCGCAGATATGCAATTACCTCTACCAATGCCCGGTCGTCACATCGCCGCTAACTACATGGCAGCTTTGGCAGTGGCGCAAGTATTAGGTATTGATTGGTCGTGCCTGAAATCTGGGATAACAGTAGATATGCCAACTGGGCGATCGCAACGGTTCGCATTGCCCAATGATGTGGTAATCTTAGATGAGACTTATAATGCTGCACCAGAAGCTATGCTAGCAGCATTAAATTTATTAGCACAAACCCCAGGCAAACGACACATCGCTGTGTTGGGTGCAATGAAAGAATTAGGAGAGCGATCGCGCCAATTGCATCAACGAGTCGGCGAAACTGTGCAGAAATTGAATTTAGATGCTTTGTTGGTATTAGTTGATGGACAAGACGCCGAAGCGATCGCTCAGAGTGCCAAAGGTGTCCCCTCCGAGTGTTTTACAACTCATGCAGATTTGGCGGCTAGATTGAAAACGTTAATGAAGGAAGGCGATCGCATTCTTTTTAAAGCAGCGCATTCCGTAGGACTAGATCGGGTTGTGAGTCAATTGCGCGCGGAATTTTCCAATTCATAGGAATATGACTTTAGCATTGGCTATTTACAAGAGAAATTAATATTTTTTAGGGATGGATGATCAAAACCTTCCCTAAATCAAATATGAGTATGCTTCAACAGTCACATCAAAGCTTATTCACAATTAATTAGGTAATTTAGATTGCATATTTGCAGAATGATTTATCTTAATCCTTAAACTATAAAACTAATTTCTTGGCGTTCTTGGCGTCATGGCAGTTCATTTTTCCTACCTACATTATCCAATGTCGTAAATTTTCTATACCTCAAGTTAGATGGTGTTTTTTTGAAAAATTTTTATTATCAATAATTGAATAATATTTGTATGACTTGTTGATGATAAATACATAGTTTTTATCTAATTAAAAAGTATAAAATCAAATAGATTTCTTGCAATTACAAATAAAAATCAAAATAACAAAAAACAAAAATACATAAAAATTTAATTCTCTTTTTTATAAAAAATAAATCTGTAATATGACTGATAAAAAACGGTCTAATCCTCACAAAAGTACTAGTTGCAATCCATCTAAACCTTCTCGACAGAAAAACTCTACCTTACCTAAGGATGCAGCACCACGCGAAAAGATATCCTATAAAGTTGCCCATGTAATTCCTGGACGTATTCGTTTTCATATTCCTCGGCTTGGGAAAGATGCTGAGTACGCTGAGAAACTCAAGTCGGCTATCCAATCAACTCCCAATGTTACTAATGTCCGTATTAACCCAGCCGCCGCATCCATTGTGATCAACTATCAATCAGGTACAGTTTCAGATCAACAAATGCGATCGCATCTAGTTAATCTGATTCAAACTGCCCCAAATCTAGTTATACGACAACAAGGAACAGCACAAACATTTGTGGGGGCAATTTTTGATGCACTTGTTAATTTAATTGATAGTGTGCGTAACATTAACAAGGCACGTAGTGCGGTTGTGCATCAGCCTCCCAAAACAAATACTGTAGAACGTATGCTTGCAGGTGCGAAAAAGATGATGAATTGGCTAAAATCAGCCATCATGTTTACTTTGCCCAAGCGATCGCCTGTTGCAAATTCTACCTTTTTCCCAGAAAATAGAGCAATTGCCAAGAAGGCAATGGGGTGATTAAGAACGACTCTGAAGAAATTTTTCAGTCAATTTTGTGTAGAATTTAACATCTGAAGATAGTTAAGAGTTGTGAATAGTAAGTCATATTCTTAACTCCTAACTATTAATGTCTAATTGTATGAGCAGCATCCATCCGCTTTTAGAAACCCAACGTTTAATCCTCCGAGATTTTGTAGAATCAGATTTGCCAGCAGTACATGCCTACGCTTCTGATCTAGAAGTTGTTCGCTATTTACCTTTCGGCCCCAATAGCGAAGAAGATACTATAAACTATTTGCATACAGAGATTAAAATGCGGCGGAATAAAATACGTGAGCATTTTGCATTTGCAGTGATATTGAAGTCAGAAAAACAATTAATAGGTTCTTGTCACATTTCCATAACAGATCGCAACAAGCAAGAAGGTTCGATTGGATACTGCTTGGCTAGGGAATTTTGGGGGCAAGGCTATGCAACGGAAGTAGCACGGAAGTTATTAGAGTTTGGTTTTAAGCAACTAAGTTTACACCGCATTTTTGCTTTGTGTCACCCCAAGAATAAAGCTTCGATGCGAGTGTTGATTAAAATTGGGATGCGACAGGAGGGTTATCTGCGAGAGTACGAATGGAGTAGAGGAGAATGGCAAGACAGGTTACTATTTGCCATGTTGGATCGGGAGATGATGCAGATGCAATTTCTCAGTATGGAGTCCGAAAAAGTGTAGAGTTAAAGTGGCATTCATCACGTTGGTTCATGTGTTTGATGACGCAAAGGCAATCGATTAGTTACTGCTTATGGGCGTATATTCAATTTCTTGTGAGCTACAATAACAGGAAATCCAGTTACGGATTTTTAAGAAAATCGACCAAATTAAATGCAAAACCTCACCCCGTA
>NZ_AJLK01000117.1 GCF_000317205.1 Fischerella muscicola PCC 7414
GAGGTCTATATTTAACAGTTATCAGTTATCAGTAAAATCCTTGGCGAAACACCACACCAATTGGTGGTAGATGTTGGTGGCGGGTAACAGCCCTACACCACACGCTTTGATAACTGATAACTGTTGACTGTTCACTGATTTAACAGCCTCTATTAATTCATTGCCCCAGAAGCAGCAAGTTCTGCCAAACGTTCTTGCTGATCCTGAGAGATACAAGACTGAATCAGTTGTTCTAAATCGCCTTCTAGAACTGGGCTGAGGGAGAAGTTTTGCCCAAGACGATGGTCAGTAACTCGGTTATCTTTATAATTGTAGGTGCGGATTTTTTCGGAACGTGACCCTGTACCTACTTGCGATCGCCGCATGGAAGTTACTGCTTCTTGTTGTTCGCGTAACTTCATTTCATACAGCTTTGCCCGCAAAATCTGCATTGCCCGTTCTTTGTTTTGTAACTGGCTGCGTTCTTCAGTACAGAAAATCCGAATCCCCGTTGGTTTATGGAACAAGTCAACCGCAGTTTCTACCTTGTTGACGTTTTGTCCACCAGCACCACCGGATCGGGCTGTAGTCATTTCAATATCTTTGGGATCAATGTGGACTTCCACATCATCGACTTCTGGCATAATGGCGACGGTGGCTGTGGAAGTGTGAACTCTTCCTCCAGCTTCAGTGACTGGTACACGCTGAACGCGATGCACCCCAGCTTCAAATTTTAATTTGCTGTAAACGCTGTCTCCCTGGATTTCTAGGATTGCTTCTTTAAAGCCGCCCATCTCTGCCAGGGATTCACTGACTAGCTTAACTCGCCAACCTTGAGTGCCAGCATAACGTTCGTACATGCGTACTAAATCAGCAGCCCAGATACTAGCCTCTTCACCACCAGTCCCTGCCCGAATTTCCAACATGATATTTTTATCATCGTTAGGATCGCGGGGTAGCAGCAATATCTTTAGACGGTTTTCTAAGTATTCTATTTTCTCTTCTAATTCTTGAACTTCCAGGGCTGCCATTTCTTGCAGTTCGGCATCTCCCTGAGATTCTTTCAGTATTTGCCGTGCCCCTGTGAGTTCTTCTTGGGCTGTTTTCCAAGTTTCATAGGTATTAACTACTTCTTCTAACCCTGAGCGCGCCTTTGCCACTTTCTGATACTCATCAGGATTTTTAGCGGTATCGGGGTCAGCAAGACGACGGGTTAGTTCATTAAAAGTTTGTTCAACAGATCTAAGTTTCTCCAGTAAATATTGTTCAGCCATGATGAGTGCGATCGCTCCTTAAAATAACAAGTTGGCCTGAGCATTTATGACAAGCGACCCAGCAGATGCAGGGTCGTCATTACCAGCAACAGAGCCAACCCGCTACTTTTTCTTTTTGCCGCCAGAAGCTTGATCGCCCCTCATGCCATACTTCCGCATGAAGCGCTCAACACGACCTTCAGTGTCAATAATCTTTTGAGTGCCGGTGTAGAAGGGGTGGTTTCCAGACCAAACATCTACGTGCAGTTCTGGCTTGGTGGAGCCGACGGTCATTACAACCTGACCGTTGCAGTAAACTTTAGCTTCTGGATACCACTCAGGATGAATACCAGGTTTAGCCATTGTTCCTTTTGTGGTGAATATACTACAATTATAGCTTTGGTGTTTGATTAGGACTAGGGAATGAAAGGGAGACAAGGGAGACAAGGAGGATAATAAACACCAATACCCGATCCCCAATCCCTGATCCCCGATCCCCAATCCCTTATCGCTTCGAGTACTGAGGGGCTTTGCGAGCTTTGTGCAAGCCGTACTTTTTCCGTTCTTTGGCACGGGGATCGCGGGTGAGATAGCCTTCAGCCTTTAGAGGTGAGCGATTATCAGGATCAAGTTGGCATAAAGCACGAGCCACTCCTAAACGAATTGAATTGGCTTGGCCAGTCAAGCCACCGCCTTCGGCTTTCACCAAAATATCATATTCGTTTTCCAGTCCTAAAGTTTCTAGAGGTGCTTTGATGCCTCCAAGATAATTAGGATTGAACTGGAAATACAAATCTCCAGGTTTGCCATTGACAATCAATTGTCCAGTGCCTGGAACTAGGCGTACTCGTGCGACCGCAGACTTACGACGACCAGTACCCCAGTACATAGCGCGACCGCTAGTGTTATCTGTTGCTTGCATTAATCTTGTTCTCCTGGAATAGTATTAATTTTTAGCTCTTTTGGTTTTTGGGCATCATGGGGGTGAGTTGGCCCAGCGTATACTTTTAACTTAGTGAACAACTGTCGTCCCAAGCTATTTTTCGGTAGCATTCCTTTGACAGCGTGTTCAATAATTCGTTCTGGTAAACGCCCTTGGAGTTTGGCAAAAGTTTCCGTTTTCATCCCGCCAGGACGACCGGAGTGACGACGATAAATCTTTTGGGTACGCTTTTTACCAGTTACCGCTACTTTATCAGCATTGACTACTATTACGAAGTCACCTGTATCCATGTGAGGCGTGTAATGAGGTTTATTTTTGCCTCGCAGAACCATAGCGATTTCGCTGGCTAGGCGTCCAAGACGCTTGTCGGTAGCGTCTACGACGTACCAATCACGCGTTATAGAATCAGTAGGAGGAAGATATGTTTTGTTCATTGTTAATTGTTATTTGTTGATTGTTGTTTGTTGTTTGTCATTAGTTAATTGTTATTTGTTGATTGTTGTTTGTTGTTTGTCATTAGTCATTTGTTATTTGTTATTTGTTGGTTGTTCTAATCAATTGTTAACTACTAACTACCAACTACTAACCACTAACTAATGACCAATGACTAATGACTAATGACAAAAAGTGGCTGAGTGTCAAACCAGACTGCTTTTGGAAAGGGAAAATCTGGATAACCGACTCGCAATAAGCATAAGCCGTGGGCAGGGGCAGCATGTTTTACTTCTTCCCGCCGTTCATTTTTCCAGAGGTCAGTGAAGTTAGCAAGCGATCGCTCTCCTGTTCCTACCTGCACTAACATTCCTACTAATAGCCGCACCATTCCATACAAAAATCCATTGGCTTGTATTTCTATATGGAGAAACGGCCCATTCCGATAACACTCTACTGCTTGCACCTCGACCCAAGAATGCTTACGTGCTGAGTTGCTACGGTGAAATGCAGCTAAATGATGATGTCCGAGTAAGGGTTTTAATGCTGCCTGAATTAAAAATTCATCTAGGGGTGCATGGTAGTAATGCCAACTGAAGTGCCTCACAAACAAGTTCGGCTGTTCTCCAGTGTATATGGTGTAGCGATAACGTCGATACACTGCGCTAAAGCGAGCGTGCCAAGATTCGCTGACACCTGCTGAAGCTAAAATCAATATGTCTTCGGGCAGGTAACTATTCAGAACGGTTGCCCATTTGTGAGCTGGAATTTTACCAGTCGCATCAAAATGAGCTACTTGAGCTGCGGCGTGGACTCCGCTATCAGTACGCCCTGCTCCGTGTAGTGTAACAGAATGACCTAGTAAATTAGCTAAAACTTTCTCTACTTCTTCCTGTACACTACGGTGATGTGGTTGCCTCTGCCAGCCATGAAAATGAGTGCCCAGGTATTGAATTACCAGGGCGACTCGTTGTTTTGGTGTAGGCTGGTGGCTTTCTAACATAGAATCAACTCAAGGCTGAAGTGTGAAGTATGAAGTATAAAATCTAATTTTTTACCTTCTGCCTCCTGCCTCCTGCCTTCTGCCTTCTTTATACCAGTTCAATGATTGCCATCTCAGCATTATCACCACGACGAGGCACGGTATGTAGGATACGAGTATAGCCGCCTTGACGATTACCGTAACGAGTGGGAGCTTGCTCAAATAGAGCATGAACTAATTGTTTATCGTAAATGTAGCCAAGGGCTTGACGGCGTGCCGACAGGGAACCGTCTTTAGCTAAAGTGATCATTTTATCTACTTCGGCTCTCACTACCTTAGCTCGCTGTAGGGTGGTGGTAATTCGACCATGACGAATTAACTCAGTGGTGAGCGCACGCAACAGGGCGCGACGTTGATCAGCTGGTTTGCTGAGTTTTTTGACACGACAACGATGACGCATAACTATGAACCATTTAAAGATAACGCTTACTAAGAAAGTTATTAGTTAGTCCATAGTCTAATCATTAATTGACTATTGACTACTGACAAATGACTAACCGTGTTTAGAAGACCTTTCAGTTGGTAGGGTAATGCCCAAGCGTCGCTGTAGTGCTTCAACGACTTCTTCCGCTGACTTCTGACCAAAGTTTTTAATTTCTAATAGGTCTTCTTGGGTATAATCCAACAAATCTGCTACCGAGTTAACTTGCGCCCGCTTGAGACAGTTATAAGCTCTTACAGAAAGCTGCAACTCTTCAATCGGAATTTGAGCGGTAGGATCATCTGGGATATCAGAATCTGTATCTGTTTGTCTGATATCAATATCTTTTAAGGGATTGAATAAGTCTACCAAAATTCCGGCTGCGGAAGAGAGAGCTTCTTGAGGGCTAAGACTGCCATTTGTCCAAACTTCTAGAAGCAATCTATCTCTTGGCATTCCGTTATCGCCACGAGTCTCTTCAACACTGTAGTTAACTTTTCTGACTGGCATAAATACCGAGTCAATTTGCAGGAAATCTAGAGATGTGGCTTCCTCACGACCTCTTTCTACGGTGCGATACCCTTTGCCTTTTTCAATCCGAAATTCCATTTCTAGCTTTCCCCCTTCGGCGAGAGTAGCTATGTACTGGGTCGGATCCATGACTTCTACTTCACTCGGTAAATCGAAGTGTGCTGATGTGACTGTAGCCGGACCGTTGACGAGTAAACGACCTATTTGGGGTTGAGAGGAATAACTTTTGAGAATTACTTCCTTCATTCTCATGAGGATTTCTAGTACATCCTCTCTGACGCCAGGAACGGTGGCAAATTCATGTGTTACCCCTGCAATTCGTACTGCTGTGACAGCCGTACCTTCTAGATTTGACAACAATACCCGTCTGAGGGCGTTGCCAACGGTTGTTCCTTGGCCCCGTTCCAGAGGTTCTAGGATAAATTTACTGTAGTGGCTCCGACTTTCCTCTGTACTAGACTCTACACATTCAATTTGAAACTGCGCCACGGAGTAGCCTCCCTTGTTCTAAGGTCTTACTAGTAGACAGATATAGACTGCCTACAAATTTGGATTTTTGCCTTGTGTTTGAGGTTGAGCAAACTAAATACTTTGCTTAATGAGCAATTAAGTTTAATACTCTACCAACTTACAGGCGCTACTATTTTTTAGGTTTTCCGAAGTTTAGCAGCCCTCTATACCAACTAGGGCTTACGAACTTCGGACGGCCACTATACGTGTGAGGGAAACAGGTAAGTTTAACAGTTATCAGTTATCAGTTATCAATGATTAATTAATTGCTGTTCACTGTTCACTGTTCACTGGTCACTGTCCACTGACTACCTTTACCACCCAACAAGTCGTATTTAGACTCGACGGCGTTTGGGAGGGCGGCAGCCGTTGTGAGGAATTGGGGTAATATCTCGAATAAGCGTTATTTCGAGTCCTGCTCCTTGCAGCGCCCGGATGGCTGTTTCCCGACCTGCTCCTGGCCCACTCACCATTACCTCAATTTGGCGCATTCCCTGATCGATCGCTCGGCGTGCTGCACTTTCAGCTGCGGTTTGAGCTGCAAAGGGAGTTCCTTTTTTTGCTCCTTTAAAACCGCTAGAACCAGCACTTGCCCAAGAGATCACATCTCCGTTTTGATCGGTAATGGTGACAATGCTATTGTTGAAAGTAGATTGGATGTAAGCAACACCATTTGGTACGTTGCGTTTCTGTTTTTTGCTCCCGGTCTTTTTGCTTGGTTGTCGCGCCATATCGTTGTGATTGGATGAATGTAAAACTTGCTAACAGCAAGCATTGCCAAAAATTTATTTCCCTGGTGCTTTCTTCTTACCAGCGACTGTTTGTCGTCTTCCGCGGCGGGTGCGGGCATTGGTGCGAGTTCTCTGTCCTCTCACTGGTAAACCCATGCGATGACGACGCCCTCTGTATGTACCAATATCAACTAGGCGCTTGATGTTCATCGCTTCCCAGCGCCTCAAGTCACCTTCGACTTGATAGTTTTCTTCTACTTCTCCCCGTAGGGCTGCTACATCAGCATCACTGAGATCCTTGACACGAGTATCAGGATTTACACCCGTAGCCTTTAAAATCTCCTGCGATCGCGATAGACCAATTCCATAAATATAAGTTAGACCGATTTCAACACGCTTATCGCGTGGTAGGTCTACTCCGGCAATACGTGCCACAACAATGTCTCCCTAATTTGCTTGCTAGTGATGTAAGTTAGTGTTTAACGATGGTTTTGTCGTTTTACTTCACCAAGTCTTAAGAGTTGTACCTTAATTCGCTCTAACCTTGGCGCTGTTTATGCTTCGGATTGGAACAGATCACCATAACACGACCCCGACGGCGGATCACGTTACACTTTTCACACATTTTTTTGACTGAGGCTCTGACTTTCATGCTTGCTAATTGACTCCAAATGTTAAATTATAGCATTTTCCGATAAATATTGAGTTAAATTACAGGAAGAAAACTAATTGTTTTGAAGGTGTGGTATATTAAATTACATAGAGTTATTTCTTCCGTAATCGATAAGTAATTCTGCCCTTTGTCAAGTCATAGGGAGTTAGCTCCACCTTGACGCGATCGCCAGGTAAAATTTTGATATAGTTACGGCGAATCTTGCCAGAGATATGAGCTAAGACGTTGAAGCCATTATCTAAATCAACGCGAAACATGGCGTTGGGCAATGACTCCGTAACTGTACCTTCCATTTCAATCAAATCTTGCTTAGACAATTTATTTTTCCCTCAATTCAACACTTCTTCATTCATTTCCAGCTATTGATAGTCTGCAAATGAACATATTTTTAGAAAAATATCAACAGTTTATTAATATATCTTATCCAAGATTTACATGTATTTGCCTACTACTGGGGGAGTAGGGGTATAGGGGTGTGGGGGTGTAGGTGAGTTTGAGTAATAAATTCGTCTTACACCCATGTACGCTTATCCCCTTAAACCCTTTTTCATGAAATAGCCTTTTTCAGTTCGGCAGTGACTTCTTCTAGGGACTGATTGCCGTTGATAGTGATTAATTGGTGGCGATCGCCATAATAGTCAATCAAGGGAGCAGTTTCAGAGCGGTATACTTCCAGGCGACGGCGAATAACCTCTTCTGTATCATCAGCACGCCCTCGTTGTAGCAGACGATTAACTACAACATCATCTGGCACATCTAAATTGACTACCTTTTCCCCCTGCTGTTCTAGTTTTTGCAGTAATTCTCCTAGAAAAGCTGCTTGCTTCACAGTCCGAGGAAAGCCGTCCAAAATCCAACCTGACTTGGTATCCGGTTGACAGAGGCGTTCTTCCACCATTTCCTCTACAAGCTGATCAGGAACTAGCTCACCCCTATCCATATAAGCTTGGGCTTTTATACCCAAAGGAGTTTGCTCTTTCAATGCTTGACGTAAAATATCACCCGTGGAAATATGGGGAATTTCGCAGTCAAGGGCCAATGTTTTAGCTTGAGTTCCTTTACCAGCACCCGGCGGTCCCAAGAAGATTAATCGCGTCACTATTGCTTCACCATTCCTTCATAGCGCTGAGAGATCACATAAGTTTGGACTTGCTTTGCTGTATCAATCGCCACACCTACTAGAATTAGCAAAGACGTAGCACCCAACCCTCTAAAAGTTGGTACTCCTAAAGCTGTTTCTACAGCAGTGGGGATGATCGCAATCAAGCCTAAAAAGATAGCACCCAAAAAAGTTAGTCGATTCAAAATGCGCTCTATATACTCGCTAGTGGCTTTACCCGGACGTATTCCAGGAATACTAGAACCCATTTTTTTCAGGTTCTGGGCCACATCAACTGGGTTTACTATCAAAGATGAATAGAAGTAGCTAAAAAATACAATTGAAACGAGGTAAACAAGGGCATATACCCAAGACTGAGAACCACCAGGACTGAGATAAGTGTTGATAATATTCGCTAGCTGGGGATTTTTGGTGAAATTGGCAATAAACAGTGGCAAACTGAGGATTGCAGCCGCAAAAATGATTGGCATAACTCCACCTTGGTTCAGACGTAAGGGGAGATAGCTACGCTGTTCAGCAAAAATGCGCCGACCGACTTGGCGACGAGCAGAAATAATTGGAATACGGCGAATTGCTTCCTGAACAAAAACGATACCAACAATTGTGAATAGAAAAACTAGAACCAATACAATTACTGGGCCTACTCTTTCTCGAACAATTTCTTGACCACTACCTTGGATATAAGCAATGGTATCGCTCAGGGATTTAGGCAGTGTTGCCACAATGTTGACAAAAATCAACAAAGATGCTCCATTACCAACGCCACGCTCTGTAATAACTTCTGATGCCCACATTACAAACATAGAACCAGCTACAAGCGCAACAGCTGTTTCAATTACGAAAATGGGGCCAAAATTCAAGGCAAAAGGTCTTAACCAAAATGCTGCCAAGAAAACACTTTGTAAAATTGCCCAACCCAAAGATACATAGCGGGTAATTTGTGAAATCCTCCGCCTTCCTGCTTCCCCTTCGTTTTTTTGTAAGTTTTCTAAATATGGAATCGCAGCTGTAAGCAATTGGATGATAATCGAAGCATTGATATAAGGCAGAATACCTAAGGCAAAGACTCCCAATGCAGATAGACCGCCTCCGGAGAATATATCCAAAAAGCTGAATATCTGATTATTACTATTAATTGCTGCGGCAAACTGCTGTCGATCAATTCCTGGTATAGGTATATGTATACCTAGACGAATCAAAATGAGAATACCGATGGTAACAAGCAGCCGGCCTCTTAACCCTGCTGCTTGCGCCATTTGCATAAAAGTTTCTTGAGCGGTTGGGGGTTTATCTCGACTGATCATAGAGGGCTACCTTTGAAGTATGAAGTATGAAGATCAGAAGTGTGAAGAATGTGGAAGTGTGAAGCACGAAATTTGAAGTATTAAGTTTTTCATCTTTTATCCTTCATCCTTCATCCTACCCTGTGGTAAGCCGCCCTAAAGGGCGTCTATAACCTTCACACAACCTCACAACTTCCGCCTGCTGCCTCAATTTTGCTACGAGCTGTACCTGTAAATGCTGCGGCCTGTACTTTGAGCGGAACATTTAATTCCCCATTCCCCAAAATTTTCAATGGCCCTTTGGCAGCAGTCAGAATACCTGCTTCTTGTAAAGAGGTCAAAGTAACTTCTGTGTTAGCTGGAAGTGAGGCGAGCTTCTCTACATTAATCGTAGTGTAATTTTTACGGTTAACTAAGGGAAAGCCTTTTAGTTTGGGTATGCGACGGTACAATGGCTGTTGACCACCTTCAAAACCCGGTCTGGTGCTGCTACCAGAGCGAGCTTTTTGACCCCGCATACCTTTACCAGCACTTGCACCTTGACCGGCAGAGACACCTCTACCTAAACGGCGACCACGTTTTTTAGACCCTTTTTGGGGACGAACATCGTTGAGTCTCATAAGCAATAAATTAAGCAAAATTCGTCATTTGTTATTGGTCATTCGTCATTTGTCATTTGCTAAGGACAAAGGACAAATGACTTTTAAATGTAAAGATTCTCTACAGCAATACCTCTATCTTCAGCTACCTCAGAGAAGGTACGTAAGGTAGTGAGGGCATTGATAGCAGCTCTAGCATTATTTAGGGGATTGTTGGAACCAAGTTGCTTAGCTAAAACATTACGCACACCTGCCAACTCTAGTACGGTACGAACCGCACCCCCAGCAATTACACCAGTACCAGGAGCTGCTGGTCGCATAATTACTTTTGCACCACCGCCAGTACCATCAACGGGATGAGGTATAGAGTTGGACTTAGTGATAGGAATGTCAATCAGATGTTTTTTACCATCGGCTACACCTTTTTTCACCGCACCAATTACATCTGAAGCTTTACCCACTCCTACACCAACTTGACCGCGTTCGTTGCCAACAACTACGATCGCGCGGAAGCTGAGTTTTTTACCACCTTTGACTACCTTACTTACACGTCGGATCTGAATGACCCGCTCTTGCCAGTTGGTTTCTTCTTTTTTAACGCGGTTAGTTTTACGACGATTTGTTGCCATTGTCTAATTTCCTGTGTCATTTGTCATTTATCATTTGTCATTTGTCATTTGTCATTTGTTGCTCGTTATTTGTTGTTTGTTGTTTGTTGTTTGTTGTTGTTGGAAGCAACCAACCACTAACTAACAACTACTAACTACTAACTACTCACCATTGACTAATGACCATTGACTCTTGACAAATTTAGAAATCTAACCCAGCTTCACGTGCTGCATCAGCTAGTGCTTTGATCCGACCGTGATAAAGATTACCACCGCGATCAAACACGACTTTGGTTATACCTTTTTCTAATGCTCGCGTTGCAATTAGTTTGCCAACTTCAGTTGAGGCTTGAATATTCCCTCCAAAGGTGAGCTTGGATTTGAGTTCTGGTTCTACAGTGGAAGCTGCCACTATGGTGTGATGTTGGGTATCATCAATCACCTGAGCATAGATGTGTTGGTGGGAGCGAAATATTGCCAACCGTGGACGTTCTGGAGAACCGCTGACTTTCCCACGAATGCGCCGATGACGACGCTGTTTTGATTCTCTACGAGTAAGTTTCATATTTACTTCTTACCACTCTTACCAGTCTTACCAGCTTTACGTCTAACTGCTTCGCCAGCGTAGCGAATACCTTTGCCTTTGTAAGGTTCGGGTGGACGAACAGCACGAATTTTAGCTGCTGTGTTCCCGACTACTTCTTTGTCGTAACCGCTGACAATTACGTTAGTATTATTTTCAACTGCAAACTGAACTCCCTCTGGTGGCGCTATCTGTACCTGATGACTGTAACCCATATTTAGAACTAGGTTACGACCTTGGATTTGCGCCCGGTAGCCAACCCCTTGAATTTCCAAACGGCGTTCAAATCCTTTGGAAACTCCTTCAACCATGTTGGCCACCAAGGTACGGAATAAACCGTGTAACTGCCTAGAAGTACGTGACTCATCTCGGCGATTAACCGTTAGTATTTCCCCATCTTGGGACAAAATCACATTAGCGGGAAGTTCGCGCGAAAGTTCGCCTTTTGGGCCTTTGACACTCACCTTGGCGTTATCAAAAGTTACTTGGACTTTTGCGGGAACTGTAATTGGGCGTTTACCAATTCGAGACATAACTTTATCTTTGTTGTTAGTTGTTTGTTGTTTGTTGGTTGTTAGTTGTGAGTCAGCGCGGTCTTGGGGGTTCTCCCCCAATCCCCACTCCCTGTCGGTCGTGGGGGCCCCGAGTCCCCCATGAGCGACTGCGAACCCGGAGGGTTGGTTTTTACTACTAACCACTGTACAGACGTGCCACCTCTCGTCTCTACAACCACTAACTAAATGACTACCAAACGTAGCAAAGTACTTCACCACCCAAGTTCTGACGCCGTGCTTCTCTGTCGGTCATGATGCCACTAGATGTAGAAATAATGGCGATGCCTATGCCACCTAATACCCGTGGTAATTCTTTTTTATTTGAATAAACGCGCAAACCTGGTTTACTTACCCGTTTCAAAGTAGTGATAATAGGTTGACGATTTTTACCCTTATATTTCAGTGAAATTACTAGGTTGCGCTTGCTTCCTTCTCCAACATCTTCGTAATCACCAATGTAACCTTCTTCTCGAAGCACTTTAGCGATATTACGGGTCATTTTTGTGGATGGCACTTGTGTAGTTTGATGCCGCGCCAGATTGGCATTGCGGATGCGCGTCAACATATCAGCAATTGTGTCGTTAGTCGCCATCGTCTCCTCGTTTAATTGAACTTATTGTTCCCGAAAGGGCATTCCCATTTCTTTTAGTAAGGCACGACCTTCTTCATCATTCTTAGCTGTGGTGATGATGGAAATATCCATCCCTCGGATTTGGTCAATGCTGTCGTACTCAACCTCTGGAAAAATCAGCTGTTCTCTAACGCCAAGGGTATAGTTACCACGACCATCGAAGCTTTTGGGACTAACACCACGAAAGTCGCGAATTCTGGGTAGAGTCAGGTTGATTAATCTGTCGAGAAAGGCATACATCCGTTCGCCTCTCAAGGTAACCATGATTCCAACAGGCATACCTTGACGAATCTTGAAGCCTGCGATCGCTTTTTTCGCTCTTGTCACTACAGGCTTTTGCCCTGTGATCAAAGCAATTTCACTTAAAGATGCTTCTAGGGCTTTAGCGTTTTGCGCTGCTTCTCCCAATCCTCGGTTGACAGTTACTTTCACCAATTTTGGTACTTGGTGAACGTTGGTGTATCCAAACTGTTTGGTGAGGTTGGGGACTATTGTTTCTTGGTATAAACTTTTAAGTCTTGTTGGCATAGTTTTTTGTCCTGGTTGTCCCTGGGCTTGGTCAGGGAAATAGCATTTTGTTGTTTGTTGCTTGTTGGTTGTTGTTTGTTAATTTTTCCGATCAACTACTAACTACCAACTGACAACCAATAACTATTTATCGATAATCTCACCTGTTTTCTTGAGCATCCGTACCTTCTTACCTTCTTCGGTAAAGGTGTAGCAGATGCGACTAGCGACGTTCTGCTTGGTGGAGTAAAGCATGACATTGGAACTGTGAATTGGGTATTCCTGGGTGACAATGCGCCCGGATTCACCTTCAGCTTGGGGCTTGACGTGCTTGGTTTTGATATTGACGCCTTTGACAATTACTTTGCTTTCTTGAGGCAAAGCTTTGATAATCTCGCCAACTTTGCCTTTGTCTTTACCAGCAATTACCTGGACGGTATCTCCAGCTTTGACATGCATTTTGTAGAACTTTGGCTTTTCTTTTTTGCTTGCCATTACAGCACCTCCGGAGCCAAAGAAACGATTTTGGTAAAGTTTTTATCACGCAGTTCTCGAGCAACGGGGCCAAAGACGCGAGTGCCTTTAGGATTGCCGTCTTTATTAATGATGACTGCGGCGTTGTCGTCAAAACGGATGCTCATACCGCTATCCCGCTTAATATTGTGGCGGGTACGAACAATCACTGCTTCTACAACATCTGATTTTTTGATAGCCATATTTGGCTGGGCATCTTTGACAACAGCAATAATTCTATCGCCCACAAAACCGTAGCGACAGTTACCTGCTCCTAAAACACGGATACACATGAGTTTACGAGCGCCGCTGTTGTCTGCAACATTTAGGTAAGTCTGGGGTTGGATCACAATAACTCTCCTTATGGTTGGTAATTGCTAATTGATAATTGCTAATTGGTAATTACTAGTTGTCTTACCTATTACCCATTACCCATTACCCATTACCCATTAAGTATTTTTTGTAGTCAGAATTTCTGTGACTTGCCAGCGCTTGGTTTTGCTCAGGGGTCGGGTTTCTTGAATGCGGACGCGATCGCCTATTTTACAGCGATTTTCTTCATCATGAGCTTTATAACGCCGGGTTTTCACCACAATTTTGCCGTACTTGGGATGGGGAGCGCGGTTTTCAACAGCGACTACAACTGTTTTTTGCATTTTGTCGCTCACTACCAAGCCAACTCGTTCTTTAACTGCCATAATCTCCTACTCTTGTTCTTTTGCGGCTTGACTTGCGGCCCGTTTGCGTTCTGACTCTACCGTCAGCAATTGAGCTAAGCGGTGTCGGGCATGTCGAAACAGGTGTGGTTTTTCTAGCTGTCTAGTTGCTTTTTGCAAGCGCAATTGAAATAACTGTTTTTTGACGGCAAGAATTTCCTCAGCCAGTTTTTCGTCACTTAATTCTCTTGCTTCCGAAATCTTGGGAAGAGGCATAACTTACTCCTGCTCCTGTGGTTCTATTTCAGAACGTGAAATGAATTTGGTTTTAATAGGTAGCTTGTATGCTGCTAAGCGCATTGCTTCGCGGGCGGTAGCTTCAGGTACACCGGCAATTTCAAATAAAATTCGTCCAGGCTTGACTACTGCTACCCAATATTCGGGAGAACCCTTACCAGAACCCATCCGGGTTTCTGCGGGACGCATTGTTACAGGCTTATCAGGGAAAATGCGAATCCAGATTTTACCACCCCGACGGATGTAACGGGTCATGGCTCGACGCGACGCCTCTATTTGTCGAGCGGTGATCCAAGCTGGTTCTTGAGCTTGGAGAGCAAAATCACCAAAGTTCAGGGAACTACCAGCAGTGGCTAGACCTTTCATGCGTCCGCGCTGCTGTTTGCGGAATTTCGTTCTTCTAGGACTTAACATGATGTGTTAGTTGTTGGTTGTTAGTTGTGAGTCAGCGCGGTCTTGGGGGTTCTCCCCCAATCCCCACTCTCTGTCGGTCGTGGGGCCCCCGAGTCCCCCATGAGCGACTGCGAACCCGGAGGGTTGGTTGTTAGTTGTGAGTCAGCGCGGTCTTGGGGGTTCTCCCCCAATCCCCACTCTCTGTCGGTCGTGGGGCCCCCGAGTCCCCCATGAGCGACTGCGAACCCGGAGGGTTGGTTGTTAGTCGTTACTACTAACCACTAACTATTAACCACTAACTATCCTTCGTTAGAGCGGTCTTCAAATTGCTGACGACGGCGTTGTTGACGACGACGTGGTTCACGCTCCCGTGTTGTTGGTGGGGGAGGTGCTTCTTCTTGTCCAGGAATAATTTCTCCTTTGAATACCCAGACTTTGATGCCAAGAATACCGTAGATGGTTTTTGCTGTGCAGTAAGAGTAGTCAATGTCAGCCCGTAGGGTATGTAAAGGTACTCTACCTTCACGCGTCCACTCTGTGCGAGCGATTTCCGCACCATTGAGACGACCACTAACCTGGACTTTGATACCTTGTACACCAGCACGTTGGGCGCGCTGAATGGCTTGACGCACAACTCGGCGGAAGGAAACGCGGCGTTCTAGCTGTTGAGCGATGTATTCAGCAATTAGGTAAGCATCAGCATCAACACGTTGTACTTCCACAACGTTGATGCGGATTTGACGATTGCTGCCCAACAGGTCTTGAAGTCCGGTACGCAATGATTCAATACCTTGCCCACCTCGACCTACAACTACACCTGGACGTGCCGTGCGTACTTCCAGATCAATTTGATCCGCTTTACGCTCAATCCGCACTTCCGAAATGCCTGCATTGTTCTGAGCGTATCTACCCAGTTTATCCTCGATAAAATTACGAAGTTTGTGATCTTCTTGTAGGAGTTCTGGATAGCGGCTAGGGTCAGCAAACCAACGAGATTGATGCTCTTGGGTAATTCCTAGACGAAAACCAACTGGATGTATTTTCTGTCCCACGAAATGCTTTCCTCTAAAATTTCTTTCAGCTATGGGTATAAGTAACTATTCAGCTGAGGCTCCAGGAGCAACAGCGACTGTAATATGACACGTTGGTTTGCGAATTTGGTACGCTCGACCTTGCGCCCTTGGTTGAAACCGTTTCAGAACTGGCCCTTGATCTGCATAGGCCTTAGTAATTACTAAATCTGCCCGATCCAATCCTTCGTTATGCTCTGCATTGGCAGCAGCGCTTCTGAGAACCTTCAATACTGGTTCACAAGCGCGATAGGGCATAAATTCTAGAATGATCAGCGCTTCTCGATAAGACCGTCCACGAATTTGATCGAGTACCCGACGCACTTTATAAGGGGACATGCGTATATAACGGGCGATCGCTTTTACTTCATTAGTAGTATCAACAGCCATAGTTTTCTCCGTTTTAGTTAGTGGTTAGTAGTTATTGGTTAGTAGTTACTGTCCACTATCTACTAACCACTAACTACGTTCTACCTTCCTGCTTTTTTATCTTTGGCATGACCTCTAAAAGTACGTGTGGGAGCAAATTCGCCCAGCTTATGTCCCACCATTTGGTCACTGATGAAAACGGGTACGTGCTGCCGTCCGTTATGAACGGCAATGGTATGACCAACCATTTCCGGCAGAATTGTGGAAGCTCGTGACCAGGTTTTGATCACTTCTTTTCTATTGCTTTCGTTAAGCTTCTCAATTTTGCTGAGCAAGTGATCTGCTACGAAAGGACCTTTTTTAAGAGAACGACCCATAGTTTATTTGGTGTTAGTTGTTAGTTGTTGGTTGTTGGTTGTTGGTTGTTAGTTGTTAGTTCAAACAACAATCAACAAACAACCACGAACATTTATGATTCACGACCACCGCGACCGCGCTTAGAGGACTTACGGCGACGGCGTACAATTAACTTGCTACTTGGCTTTTTCGGTTTGCGTGTCTTGAGACCCAATGCTGGTTTACCCCAAGGAGTAACAGGCCCGGAGCGGCCGATGGGTGCGCGACCTTCACCACCGCCGTGCGGGTGATCGACTGGGTTCATGACGCTACCTCTAACATGGGGACGGCGGCCTTTCCAGCGATTTCTACCTGCTTTACCTGCACTCAAGTTTCTGGCATCAATGTTACCCACCTGTCCAATGGTGGCGTAGCATTCCCGACGGATCATGCGGACTTCTCCTGAAGGCAACTTCAGGGTGACATAGTTACCTTCTTTGGCTACGACTTGAGCTGTTGCGCCAGCAGAGCGAACGATTTGACCTCCTTTACCAGGAGTCAGTTCGACGTTATGAACGCTCGTACCCAAAGGAATGTTTGCCAAAGGTAAGGCGTTACCATCTTCAATGGGAGCATTGACACCAGCAATTACTGTTGTTCCAACTTTCAATCCGTTGGGCTGGAGAATATAACGTTTCTCGCCGTCTTGGTACTGTAAAAGGGCGATGCGGGCGTTACGGTTGGGGTCGTATTCAATGGCGATGACTTCAGCGGGAATATCACGTTTATTACGTTTGAAGTCGATGATCCGGTAAAGCCGCTTGTGTCCGCCTCCCCGAAAGCGGCTGGTGATCCGCCCTTGGTTATTGCGGCCTTTGGCGCGATGTACAAATTTGGTTAAAGACTTTTCCGGCTCAGTTTTGGTAATTTCTGAAAAGTCGGAAATAGTTACCTGGCGAGTACTGGGGGTATAAGGGCGAAAAGAACGAGTACCCATAATTTTAGTTGTTAGTTGTTGGTTGTTGTAGAGACGTGCCATGGCACGTCTGTACATTGGTTAGTTGTTAGTTGTTAGTTGTTAGTTGTTTGGTTGTCATCCCTAACGAATTACGGGCGCAAGGTATTCCTTACTATCCACTAACTACTAACTACTAACCAATCACTAGTTACACTTCGGGGAATAGAACTTGTCTGATCTTGTCTTCATCCCCAGTCGCCACTGTAACAATGGCTCGTTTGTATTGGGGTTTGTAACCAATAAATCTTCCGACGCGACGCTTCTTGCGTGGACGATTGCTGGTGTTTACTTGTACCACTTTGACGTCAAACAGGCTTTCTATTGCCGCTTTTATTTCTGGTTTCGTTGCTTTGGGAGAGACTTCAAATGTATATTTATTCTGCTCCATGAGGATGGTCGCCTTTTCGGTAACAATTGGGCGACGCACTAGGTCAGGGAGTTTGCGGGGGTCGAAGTTAGGCACTGTAGACCTCCTGAATTTTTTCTAGGGCTGATGCGGTAACTACTATTTTGTCCGCGTGGAGCAGATCATAAACGTTGAGATGATCAGCAGCGATGAGTTTGAGATTCTCAACGTTACGGGCTGACAAGATTACGTTTTCGTTTTTTTCGGACAAGACCAGCAGTGTCTTGCTTTCCGGGTCAGCACCCCAACGGGCGATCGCTGACACTAATTCTTTGGTCTTGGGACGCTGTAGCTGTTCGCTAAATTCTTCTACCACAATCAAGTCATCAACACGGCTAGCAAACGCTGTCCGCAATGCTAACTTCCGCTCTTTGCTGTTCATCTTGATGTTATAATCTCTGGGTTTGGGCCCGAAGATGACACCGCCACCACGCCACAGTGGGGAACGAATAGAACCGGCACGCGCCCGACCAGTACCTTTTTGCCGCCAAGGTTTGCGACCGCCTCCTCTGACTTCAGAGCGAGTCTTTGTACTGGCGGTTCCATGACGAGCATTGGTCATTTGTCTAACCAAGGCTCTATGCACAACATGAGCCGCTGTTTCTTCTTTGGCAACCCGCAAGTCAAAGCTTTTTTGCCCGACTTGTTCTCCCTGCCAATTTTTGACTACACATTCAAACATTGTTAATGTCCTTTGTCATTTGTCTTTTGTCATCTGTTTGATGTTGCTTGTTGTTTGTTGTTTGTTGTTTGGAAGTACAACCAACGATCAACTACCAACAAATAACCAATGTGACTATTGACTATTACTTACCAACTACCTTGGCAGGCAAAATATTTAGCAATGACCCGGGTTTGCCAGGGACAGCTCCCTTGATTAGCAATAAGTTGCGTTCCGAGTCTACTCGTACCACTGTTAATTTCCGAACTGTGGTGCGGCTACCTCCTAAACGACCTGGGGCCCGCTTACCTGGGTAAACACGACCGGGCGTTGTACCAGCACCAGTGGAACCAGGCGCTCTATGGTTTTTGGAACCGTGCGACATAGGCCCACGACCGAAGTTATTGCGTTTTTGGTTACCTGCAAAACCACGACCGATGCTTGTACCTATAACATCTACTTGTTGACCTGCACTAAATATATCCGCTTTAATCTCTTGACCCAAGGCATAATCACCAGAGTTATCGAGGCGATACTCTTTTAAATGACGTAATGCTGGGGCAGAGGATTTCGCTAGATGACCTAATAAGGGTTTGTTTAGCGCTTTTGGCTTTACTTCGCCATAGCCTACTTGGATGGCGGAGTAACCGTCGGTCTGTTTTGTTTTAACTTGAGTCACTGTACATGGTCCCGCCTGAACGACAGTCACAGGAATGGCTACTCCTGCATCGTCAAAGATTTGGGTCATGCCCAGTTTGGTGCCGATAATACCTACAGACACAGTTACTGGCTCTCCTTTCTACTTTTTTCTTGGGAAATTGGATTCTTCAGGACACTGGTACAGTAGCTGTTGCGGCTACTCTCCGCTGGTGAGCGGCGCCTATTGAAGTCAGGAGCGGCTTAGGTATGGCGGCTCCAACTTCCCCGGTCTTTTACCAAGCATCCATACTAATTACGTGAATCCGTTTGCTTTCACTCAGATGTGATTAGAACAACCAAAATACCTTTCCACTAGGGAAAGTATATTGTTTGGGTTCAATACAAGGCTTTGGAGCTTTGTGCAACAATGCTTCTATCTAAGCAATTGCTCTGGCACTTTACTTGCTTGTAGCAGGACTTAGGCAGCAAGCTACCCAGTATCCTTGTAACTGAGACTTACGCCATGCTACAAACCAACATCACTGCTCAGTTTCTACCCCTCCAATTACCTTAAACTATAATCTTTAAGGTTTTGCCTGTCTTTGGCTCTATTACAAGAGTGAACCGGTTTTACTGACTGGGGTGAGTTCGAGTTTTTGACTCTACTCTTTTACCTTGACCTGAAAGCTTTTATAGTTTACCAGTCTCTTGTCTATTCTAGCCAGCTAATTCTGTTGAGAATTGAGCTATTAGTTTTAAACACTAAATTGTAGCTAGTAATGACAATGAAGGGGTATCCTAGAATTTGGTCACGATCTAAAAATATAGATCAAATATTTACTTTTGTCTATTAACTTTTTTAGAGAAATGAGAATTAGGAAGACGAAAAACAAAGCGATCGCCTAATCAAACCACTTTTTTGCCTAAATTCAAGAAAAGGAATCTTAAAAAGTGCGATCGCTTTTGGGTATTTGCCAACTAGGTTATCTAAACCTACGATCAAGCTAGTAGTTGAGCAACCCAAAATTGACGGGTGAAGACAGACATACCGGATGCGGTGAGGCGGTGAGTACCAAACAAGGGAGAATCTCAAAAATATTCTCCATCTTCCTCGTGTTGGCTGTCTCCCTTATCTTCCTTGTCCTCCCAATCCTCAATCCCCTATTCTCTGTCCCCTAATTTTGGTATTACATTCTAGAAAATTATGCTATTTGCTTTATCCTATCGATAAGATAATCGTTTAACGTAATTTCATAACTAAAAGTAAATAATAGAGATATCTAAGTCGGACAAGACAAAAACCTATGGCACTAATTACCACTGGTAACACTTTAATTCGCGATCTAGAAAAAAATGGCGCTCTTGGCGTATACGTACCTCTAGAAGGAGGTTTTGAAGGTCGCTATAGACGCCGACTACGTGCAGCAGGCTATATCACTCTTGATATCACTGCTAGAGGACTAGGTGATCTAGCTGCTTATCTGACAGGTGTACATGGAGTTCGACCTCCGCACCTTGGCAAAAAAAGTACTGGTAGCGGGGCGGCAGTTGGTTACGTATATTATGTGCCACCAATCGTTAACTATCAGTTAGAGCAGTTACCACCAAAGTCCAAAGGGTTGGTATTGTGGATAATTGAAGGGCATATTCTTTCGGATCAAGAAATCGAGTACTTAGCGAACTTGCCCAAGCTAGAACCACGGGTCAAAGTCGTAATCGAACGAGGTGGCGATCGCGCCTTCCGTTGGATGCCTCTGGAAAAAACTTTGTTAGCTAGCTAAATCTAGAGGATCGGAGATTGGGGACTGGGGGACAAGGGAGCAGAAAGACGTGGGGATGCTCTGACGTGGGAAATAACCAATGCCCAATCCCCGATCCCCAATCAAGCTACTTGACTAGAACTTGATCCAAAATTGACTAAATCTTCTGGAACTCCAGATTTGCAAACATTATTGTGGCTTTCCTGGTTTAGCCCAACTATGGTGACATGCTTACCAAGGCGATGATATTTGCTTATTACTTTGGCGATCGCATTTGCTGCGGCTTGATCCCATACATGGGAACGATGAAAATCTATGACAACTTTGTCTGTATCTCTAGCATAGTCAAATAACTCTACAAAGTGGTTCGCGGAACCAAAGAACAATTGACCGTGAATATAATACACTTTATGCTCATCGCGAGCAATAGTTGCTGTAGCCCTAACTTGGGCTGCTTGCCAACCAAATATTAGTAAATTTAGAATTACGCCTGCTAGAACTCCTTGAGCTAAGTCGTGTGTTGTAAGTGAAACTATGACTGTAAAAGGCATTACTAATGCCTCTGGTAGTGGTGTCTTCCGTAATATCTTGAGGGAATTCCAATCAAAGGTTTCAAAAGATACCATTATCATGACACCAACCAATGCAGCCATAGGAATTTGCTGGACAATATCCCGCAGGACAAAGATAGAAAACAGTAAAAATGCGCCAGAAACGAAGGTAGACAAACGACCTTTGGCACCACATCGGTGATTGATAATAGATTGTCCTACCATGCCACAGCCCGCCATACCACCCATGAAGCCAGTAATTACATTAGCTATTCCCTGACCTTTTGTTTCTCGGTTTTTGGAGGTGCGAGTCTCAGTGAGATCATCGACTAATGCGGCTGTTAACAATGATTCTAAAAGACCGACGATCGCTAATGTTAGTGAGTAAGGTAGGATAATCAGGAGTGTTTCTATGGAGAAGCTAACCTGAGGCACATGTAACACAGGTAAGTTGCGCGTAATTTCTCCTATGTCTCCGACTCTGCGAATATCCAAATCCATTGCGATCGCTACAAGAGTCATAGTGATAATTGCTATCAGTGGTGATGGTATGCTCTTAGTAATACGTGGAAATAAGTAGACCATCGCCAGTGTGACAGCTACCATGACATACATCTGCCAAGGTTCTCCGGCAAATAGGCTTAACTGAGCGATAAAAATCAAAATTCCCAAAGCATTGACAAATCCAGAAATAGCAGATTGGGGAATAAAACTAAAGAATCTTTCTAACTTAAAAACCCCAATCAAAAATTGAATAATTCCTGTCAGAATGGTGGTAGCAAATAGGTATTCTACTCCATGCTTTGCAACTAATGTTGTCATGAGTAACGCCATTGATCCAGTTGCTGCTGAAATCATGGCTGGGCGTCCTCCTACTAAGGAAATGACCACTGCCATACAAAAAGATGTATACAGAGCTACCATTGGATTAACTTTGGCGATCGCAGCAAAAGCCAAAGATTCTGGAATCAGTGCTAGTGCTACTGTTGCACCTGCAAGTATCTCGGTTTGAATTGTAGATAGACGCAGATTGTTCCTAAGTTTTAACTGAAATAAGTTAATTTTATTCTTCTGTTTTTTTTTCGCGTTTTCTCGATTGAAAAGCATGTTTAACCCTGCTACTGTGGTATGGCTGTGTAGCTATATTGTTGGCAAAATAAAAAAATATAATTGCTTCCAAAATGCAATTAATGCAGATGTCTTTATCAAACGTGCAAAACACCTGATTGAACGCATGGTTCACAAGTACATTAGTATTAGATAAAAATCAAAACTAAGCTATTTTTACACCATTAAAGCTGTATATTTTAGATTTATTTATCAAGCAATTATGATTTTGATTTCATCTTCATACTGACATTAAAATGTATAAAGTTATGATGAAGACATCGATATTGACCGTAAAAACCTCAGTGAAAATGTCTTTGCAAACCATGACCATTACATTAGGTTTTTTGAAGATAAACAGCGGCTAATTAGGTGGACATAATTAAATGTAAAATGCTTATGCCCATAAACTAGATAAGTTCAGTCTTTCTCCTTCTGCCATCTGCCTTCTACTTAGAAACAGATAACCACAAACAACCAAATACTAATGTTTCTACAAAAAATCATCGAGAGAAACCGGCTAGTAGTGGCAACTTTACTCTTGTGTGCTGCGTTGGTAGTGATGATTGGAATTTCTTTATCATTGGGGGCTGTACCAATAACGCCAATCCAGTTATGGAGAGCAATTTGGCGCCAAGGAGATCCACTTTACCAAACAATTCTATGGGATTTACGGCTACCAAGAACTTTGGCAGCAATGCTTGTGGGCGCAGCTTTGGGTACAGCAGGCGCATTGTTACAGGGAATGTTGCGTAACGGTTTAGCTGATCCGTTTCTCCTTGGTATCTCAGCAGGTGCAGGTTTAGTTGCTGTGGCAATGTTTAGCTTTGGGGTATTACAGGCGTGGGTTCCCCTGGCGGCTTGGATTGGAGGCTTATTCACAACTATCGTTATTTATTTTTTAGCTCGTAGAGGTGATGGTATTTCAGTTGAAAGATTAATTTTGGGTGGAGTGGCAGTCAGTTCTTTATTTGGTGCGATTCAATCGGTATTGTTACTAATGGCTGAAGATGGGCAAGTGCAAGCAGCATTGAATTGGTTAATTGGTAGCTTGAATGGACGGGGATGGAGTGAGGTCAAAACTGGGGGAATTTATATTTGCGTATCTTTGCTATTAGGATGTTTGCTAGCTCGTACCTTAAATTTGTTGAATTTGGGTGACGAATTGGCAGTGGGGTTGGGAGTTTCCCTGGTGCGATCGCGGATTTTGATTGGTGGTATCGCTTCGTTATTAGCTGCGGGTGCGGTGAGTATCGGCGGATTAATTGGCTTTGTCGGCTTGATTGTACCGCATGGCATCCGTTTACTTGTAGGTGCAGATTATCGTGCTGTTTTGCCACTTAGTGCTGTTGGCGGTGCTTTTGTCCTCACCCTTGCCGATGTAGTTTCTCGCTCAGCAGCTGTAGAGTTACCAGTAGGTGCAGTTACTGCTTTGTTGGGTTCACCTCTATTTATTTGGTTGCTTTATGGCCGCCAAACAAGCATTTAAAGAGTGCAGGTTTGCGTAAAATGATAGCGGCTTTAAACGCAGAGGGGCGCGGAGGTAGCGCAGAGAGAAGTTTGATCGGAGGAAACCTCCGCTCAAAGCTTCGGTGGGTTCGCAGAGTTTTTTTATAGAAAATTTGCTATGAATTCGTGAAATGTTGTACTCATAAGATGAAAGCCTTCTTTCATTCAATAATCAAAATCCAAAATCAATGTTATGCCTGTAGAAATTCACAATCTTACTGGCGGTTATGCAAATCAACAAATAGTTAAAGATATCAACATTACTATTGCGAAAGGAGAATGGTTAAGTTTAGTAGGTGCTAATGGTTCAGGGAAAACTACACTGCTAAAACTCCTCAGTCGCCTCATAAAACCACAACAGGGGACTGTGTTGCTAGATGGTAAGGCAATTCACACACAACCTAGTACAGTGGTGGCACAAAAATTAGCTTTTTTACCACAACAGCAAACAATTCCGACTGGTTTAACAGTGGAACAGTTAGTTAGTTTAGGACGTACATCCCATCAAGCGTGGTGGCAATGGGAATTAAATAGGGAAGATCGCAGCAAAGTAGAGATGGCTTTGCGGCTAACACAAATGGAAAATTTTCGTGATCGCACTATCGAAAAACTCTCTGGTGGAGAACGTCAACGAGCTTTTTTAGCATTAGCTTTGGCACAAAATCCTCAAATTTTATTGTTAGATGAGCCGACTACGTATTTGGATATTCGTTATCAATTAGAATTATTAGAGCTACTTAAAAAACTTAATCAACAGCAAGAATTAACTATAGTAACTGTTTTACATGATGTTAACTTAGCAGCCAGATACAGTTCTCGAATTGCCCTACTGTACCAAGGACAGATATTTACTATTGGGACACCAGAATTTGTTCTTAAACCTGCCTATTTAGCTCAAGTTTTAGGTGTACAGATTGCAGTTATCGAAACACCTGTTGGGTTACAAATTTGTCCATTAGCATCAACCGCTTATTGAAGAAGGCAGCAGTAAAAATGCGGAAGTAATTCGTGGAAAATCCAACTCATACATACAGTCTTTCTAAATAGTTTTTGAACAAAATATTTTCTTCCTCTTTTTCTGACCTTCGCGTGCTTTGCGTCTTTGCGGTTTATTAAATCAACTTCTCATTGACTATAAGGAAATTTAAAATGTGTCGCTCTTGGATATTATTCTGTTTACAATTATTCTTGATTGGTAATTTAGTTGCATGTGCCACAAATATTAATCAACAGCCTCAACAATCTATTTCTACTCCTGCTCAAGTAGTGCCGAAAAATTCAGCCAAAAGAGTTGTTGCTCTTTCTGCAATTGCGGCTGATATTATTTCCCAACTTGATCAATCTAAATTAGTAGGCATGACTGGCAGTAGCCTGTTTAATAAAAATAGCAGATTGCAAAATATCCCCCGTATCAATGAGGGAAGAACACCACTAAATTTAGAAAAAGTTATTGCACTCAAACCAGATTTAGTTGTTGCTCCAACTGGTTTTTATGTGCAAGAAATGGGAAAGTTACAACAGCTAGGAATTGCTACTTATACTTATAATCTTAATAGTTGGGAAGCTTTACAACAACTAACTAAAACTCTTGCTCAATCAATTGCTGCTGATCCACAACCTTTGTTAAACCGTTACCAATCGTTTTTAGAAAATAAGCCTGCTCAGCAATATTCAACTTTGGTGTTAGTGAGTGTTAAACCAATTTTGTCACCGAATAAAAATAGTTGGGCTGGTGATTTGCTCACAAAATTTCAAGCCAAAAATGTCACAGCAGACTTACAAGGACAAAGTCAATTCCGAGGTTATGTAACTCTTTCTCCGGAAAAAATTCTACAGGAAAACCCAGAAGTATTAATTTTAGTTAATACTCCTCAACCTCAGTCTCGAACAGAACTTTTAGAGTCTTGGCAAAAAGAAGCTTTTTGGCAGCAATTACAAGCTATCAAAAACAACCGTGTTTATATTTTTGACTATCACGGACTCGTGAATGCAGGTAGCATAGATGCGATAGAAGCAACTTGCAAACAGTTACGCTTGGCTTTGTCTGGGCAATAATTAAGTTAGAAGTAGTTTTTGTGTTTTGAAAATAGGGATTGGGGATCAAGAAAGAGAAATGAAATCTGTAGCAATAGGGAAGGGACTGCTGTATGTCCTGTTGACACTGTACGCTATCATTACCCTCATCCCGTTTTTGTGGGCGCTTTCGGCATCCTTTAAACCCCTCTCGGAAATAGTCAGTGGCGAAGCTAATTTTTTGCCTAAAAACTTTACTTTTGACAACTATAAGCAAATTTTTCTGCAAGAACCCCTATTTCTGCGCTGGTTGTTCAACAGTGTAGTGATTGCGGTTTGCGTCACTGTTTTAAACTTATTGTTTAACTCAATGGCTGGTTATGCTTTGGCAAGATTGCGGTTTTGGGGTAGACATTTTTGGTTCTTACTGATTTTGGCAGTACTAGCAGTGCCAGCACAAATTACTCTGATTCCAACATTTTTGATCTTAAAAGCGTTTGGCTGGCTGAATTCCTACCAAGGTATGATCGTCCCTAGTATGGTGAATGCCACTTTCATTTTTATGATGCGGCAGTTTTTTGTTAACTTTCCTAAAGAACTAGAGGAAGCTGCTGCACTTGACGGTTTAACTCCTTTGGGCATTTTTTGGCGTATTGTTTTACCTTTGGCAAAACCAGCATTGGCAGCGCAGGCAGTTTTTGTGTTTATGGGCAGTTGGAATAATTTTTTGCTGCCCATAGTGATACTGTTCGATCCAGAAATGTTTACCTTGCCTTTGGGGTTGAATTCTTTTAAAGGTCAATATATTAGCTACTGGAACTACATCATGGCAGCTTCAATGGTGTTTACTTTGCCAGCTTTAGCTATTTATGCCTTTTTCAACCGATATTTTATTCAAAGTGTGACTTTTACAGGAGGTAAGGGGTAAGAATTTCGCGATCGCCCATCGTATTTTACATGCTGTCTATCATCTTGTGTCTAAACCAGAACCATTCCAAGACTTGGATGCTAATTATTTTGCTCCATGTCGCTCTCAATCGTTAATCACAAACCTCTGTTATCGATTATCTACCAAACTTGGCTATTACGTTCACTTATAACCCTTACAGCCCTGATTTATTTTGCCAATCCTCATTCCTACGCCTTATCCCCCACGCCTATTTTCAAGACAGCTTAAAAGAAAGTCAGTAAAATTTAGAAAATAACTAGAAATTTTATCTTGACAAAGTCAAGTCTTTATTTATAGAGACAATCAGATAACTCTATTAAATCATGAACCAGGTAGATTACCTCCGGATTAGTTTAATCGATCGCTGTAATTTCCGCTGTCAATACTGTATGCCAGAGGGAGCAGAACTAGACTATATCCTCAAGCAAAATTTATTGACTGATGAGGAATTGCTCACCCTCATTCAAGAAGTTTTTATACCCATAGGATTTACCCGGTTTCGTTTGACAGGGGGAGAACCTTTGTTACGTCCACGTGTGGTGGAGTTGGTGAGGGCGATCGCTTCTCTTCGGGAAACGCAAGACCTCTCAATGACAACCAACGGCTTTTTACTCGCTCCGATGGCGCAAAGTCTCTACAATGCTGGTTTACGGCGGATTAATATTAGCTTAGATTCTCTCGACCCTAAGGTTTTTGACCAAATTATTGGTAATCGCGGTCGTTCTCGTTGGCAAGATGTGTGGAATGGGATTCAAGCTGCTTACAGTGTCGGATTTGACCCCTTGAAACTAAATATTGTGGTTATCCCTGATGTTAACGATCAAGAAGTCTTGGATTTGGCAGCATTGACTATTGACAAACAATGGCATGTCCGCTTTATCGAGTTTATGCCGATTGGTAATAGGTCATTATTTGGTGATCGCGGTTGGATATCTTCTGCGGAACTCAGGCAACGCATCCGCGAACGGTGGGGATTGACAGAAGCGCAAGTTTGTGGTAGTGGCCCAGCCGATATATTTCAAATTCCGGGAGCAAAGGGGACGCTGGGTTTTATCAGTCAGATGTCTGAGTGTTTTTGCGATCGTTGTAATCGGATGCGTCTTTCTGCCGATGGTTGGTTGCGTCCGTGTTTATTAAATGAAACTGGGCAAATAGATTTAAAAACAGCCCTACGAACTGGGGTTAGTACAGCTGAACTTCGGCAACAGCTAAGAGAATTACTAGCCATTAAGCCAGAAATCAACTTTAAGTTGCGTGATTCAGGCACAACAGGTGCGTACACTCGTACCATGTCGCAAATAGGTGGATAGTCATGAGTCATTAGTCATTTGCAACTGAACTAAGGACAAATGACTAAGGACAAATGACAAATCACGATCTACGCTTGTCGTGAGTAGTACTCAACCACAAGCAGTTCGTTAATACTTAGCGCCACCCATTCACGTTCAATGACACTGTTGACTTTACCTTCCATCTTGTTTTTGTCAAATTCAAGATGACTGGGAAGGTTAGCTAAACCGGGATATTGTAAGTTAGCTTCCACTAGCTTCCGGGATGCTTCTCTATTTCTAACAGCAATAACTTCTCCCGGACGGCACTGGTAACTGGGAATATTCACAACGCGACCGTTGACTGTGACATGGCCGTGGTTTACCAATTGTCGTGCTGCTGGGATAGTGGGAGCCATACCCAGGCGGAAAACCGTATTATCCAAGCGCATTTCTAGCAATTGCAGTAGCACTTGTCCGGTAGAACCAGTTACACGTCTGGCTTTCCGTACGTACCGTAGCAGTTGCTTTTCTGTCAAACCGTAGTTGAAGCGGAGTTTTTGCTTTTCTTCAAGACGGATAGCGTACTCAGAGCGCTTCTTACGGTTCTGACCGTGTTGACCGGGAGGATAAGAGCGTCTGGCGCTTTTACGAGTTAGTCCTGGCAATTCACCCAGGCGACGTGTAATTCTTAGTCGTGGTCCTCTGTATCGGGACATGAGCTTCCTAATCTAATCCTAATTTCAACTGTTACCCAGACATATCATTTTGACATTCCCTGCCCAAAAGTGCTAGAGATTCTTGGTTCCCAGAACACACGATTTAACAGTTATTCAGTTAACAGTTATCAGTTATCAGGTATTGATTACTGTTTACTGATTTACATGAAGTTGCTTCTGTTTCCAAGCTTTTACTCTGATTGCTCCAGAGTCAGTTTCGGCGTGTCTCGCCGTACTGTACTTGTTTTTTCAAGCTTTTAGTTGCGATCGCGCGACTTACCGTTAGTCACTGCTTGAGTTTCAAGCCTCTAAGGTAGCGCTAAATGCCAGCAGCCAAGACATTTTCGCTAACTCCACAAGATATTATACAAGCAATTAGCCATGATTGGTGATCAGGGATTAGTCAATGGTCAATCGTCAATTTGTCATTGGTCATTGGTCAAAAGTTAATATTTATTCTCCCTACACTTCCCACACTTCCCACACTTCCCAATCTTCCTTGTCCTCCTTGTCCCTATCCAAGACTTCTTGCCAAAATAGGTGAGAACAACCTTTGAAGATGAGATAGCATTACTTTGCGTGATTGGAGTAGAACGGAAATGCCTTTCCCGAAAAAAAGTAACTATTTATACAAAAATATGCGAAAAACTAAACAAAGATTTAGTGCTGGGATAGCCGCACCAGCATTTGTTGTGATGGGATGGTTAGGAATGACTTTTTTACCTGGTACAAATGCGATCGCTGTCACCACAGGTGATTATAGGGCTTGTGCTTCTCGACTCCTGAGGGCAGGCATCACTGCGGAAGCAGCAGCAAGCGTCTGTGCAAGGGCATTGCGTCCCAGAGATTTGTCCTCTTGTGTTGCTGAAATTGAAGATGAGACAGAAATAGCAGCAGTGGAAGCACTATCTACCTGCATACGAGCATGGCGTCCTGAAGATGTAGGCGCGTGTGTAGTTGGTATCAGCAAAAATACTGAAGCAGGAAACCAAGTTCTCGATAAACAGTTATTGAACAGAACAATTTTAAGTAATTGCGGTTTGAGTTTGTTACCAAGGCGCTATGCTCAATGCGTTGTGGGTTTGCGATTGCAAATCGACAATTTAGCCCCCACCCAAGCTATAAATACCTGTATTGATGCCAGCAATTACGTCAGTAACTATTTACCTACTTTTATACCTGCTAATAGAACAGAAAACACGATTTTTCAGCCTTCTTTTCCAACTCAGCCAATTCCCAACAACCAGGTTCCTAATAACCAAAACAGTCAATGAATGAAGATGAGGAAAGGAGAAAGGAGACAGGGGAAAGGGAACCCCATATTTCAAAATAGAGAACAGGGAATAAGGGAAGCATAATTTTCATGTTTGTTGTGTACCAATGTTCATGAATAGCTGACTTAAAAGTAACCTCACCCCGTCAAGAGAGGACGTTCCTCTCCGCAGGTTCGGAGAGGGGCTATTCTTGTGAGGTTTTTTCATCGGGACTGCCCTCTGCCTTTCTTCTGTCAATTTTTTAACTTGTTAAGTGACTTTTTAACGTTTTTATAATCGCTATAACTTTGGGGAATTTCCTCTAGCATTTTAATGGCTTCTGCTTTTTGACCAGATGAAGCTAGTACTTCAATCCCATACTTATGCTTGAGTCTACTTAAGCGCTGTTCACCTTCTTTATCTAATCGCAATGCTTGTTGATTTTTAAGGGTTTGAAGTGCATTCAAAGACTGTCTCAAAATAGATGGTTCTTTAGTACTTTGAAATTGAATGATAGATGATTCAGCTTTAGCAATTAGATCTGGTGGAGTTGGTTTCACAGGTTGGTTGTCAATTACTTCTTGAGCGACAATGGTTGCTGAGTTATTGCCTGTAAAATTGTTAATTGCTGAGAGAACAACTACGGCAACAAAGGCAGAGGCTAAACCAATAATTACAGGATTGAAAAACTGTTTTTTTTGTGGTTTTGATGGATTTTGATGTTGATTTTGATGTGATTGCGCGCCTTGTAACTTTCGTGGTTCGGGAGTTGGTTGTATTTGGCGTTGTTGTTTATTCTTGTTTTTATGCGGTTGATTCTGTGGTTTCGGAAAATGATTTGCTTGTTTGTGATTTTGTCCACCAGCAGATTGAAACCGTTTTATTCGTTGGTAAGCATCGGAAACGGCTTGAGGAACTTTGCCTCGGTAATAATCAAGGAAAAACCAATCTGAAAGGTCTTTAGCGGTTAGTGTGCAGAAGTTCGGTAAACCAGACTGTCCTGCTAAACCTTTCATTGTCGGGTCATAGGTGACAAGGATAATCACACTATTAGGATTTTCTCTCGCTAATCGATGAGCGCAAGCGAGAATTTGTCGGTCTTTTTCGTTGTCTAGAGGAATTTGGCGGTTATCTTCCTTCGGTTGAATTTTGTAGCGACTTCCTTTACCTGCAAACTCAAGAAATGCCTTAGCAGCGTGAAAATCTGGGTTCTCTTTTTCTTGAGATATCCTGCTGATTTCTGCATAGGTGGCGCCAGGTATATAGCATTCTCCAAGTTGTTCGTTGTTACGCCATACTTGTAATCTATTTGATTTATCTGCACTCAACAAAGCGATAGTATCAAATACTAATAAGTGTTTATATTCAAATACTGGTTTTTTTATAGGAAGATTACTCATTAATATTCTCCAGGCTATGTATTTGATAAAAGATTTTTGGTTATTTGGAAATGCGAAGCTGTGAAGATTGGCTCATTTACCCAAATGACTGACAATTCGAGAATCAATTTCTTGAATACGGCGTTCTAATTGACGCCACTGTTGTTTGTCGCGGCGAGTCAGGCGTTCGAGGCTGCGTCCTTTTTGCAGTAATTCTCTTGCACGGGAGAAGTTATTATTTCCAGCTTCTAAATCTGCAAGTTCTACGTATGCGCCGAGATTTTTCTTTTGTTTGAGTGATTCTTCAAAACAGTTGCGGGCTTGGGCAGCATTCTTGAAAATATACCGATAGAAGCAACCAAACTCGTACCAAAAATATCCTGTTTGTTCTTTATCTAAAGATATTGCTCGCTGATAGTGTTCTCGCACTTTGGAATAAAAATTTGCTCCTTTGCGTTGATAACACTGAGCCATGTATAAATTAGCAAGTCCATGTTTGGGATTCTCATCTATGACATATTTTAAATATTTGATTGCTTCATCAGGTTGTGGTGAAGGTCGTTGAATTAAAAGACGTGCGTAATGTAAATTTGCATATCGAATGATGCGATTCAGTTCCGGGAGATTAGCACCTAATTTTTTTTGTTGGACTTTACCTGTGTTCAGAATCTGCAAGTAAATTTTTTCTGCTTGATTGAAGTCATTGTGAAAATCTCGAAGTATATTGGCAGCATTAATAATTTGCACCCAATAATTGATTGGTATATCTAATGTGGATTGAGTAATAAATTTTGCTAATGAGTCACAATGCTTATCGTTTAAGTACTCTCTAAACCATGCAAAAATCTTAAATAATATGTGGTATATATCGCGATTTTTGGGGTAATTATCAAGGGCAAGATTAATGAACTTTTGTAGCAAGGGGATTAATTCAGCCCTGATTTTAGGGTCTTGGGGGAGGGCATTCTGAAAGCTTGAGTAATTATTTTGCAGCCAAGTGGTAGTTTGAGCGATCGCATCATTTTTTTGTTGTTGATTTCCACTCTGAGAAACCAATGCTAAATATAGGCGACGAATAATTCTATCTTCGGAATTTTTCAGCAGCCAAGGTTTTGTTTCATCAATGGCATGACGTTTTTGTTCCTCTGTGCCAAAGCGGGAAATCAGCCCTAAATGTTGACTGCGAATTTTGATATCTTCTGGATGCTTTTGTCGCAATGCTTCATATATTTTTATCCAAACTGACCATTCGCTAGAGTCATCCTTTGGTTTGAGAGTTTGAATTTTTTCTGGATAGTCTTGCAAAACTTTGAGAACAAGATGATCTTCACCATTGGTAGCCAAGCTTCTCAAACAATGGCCTAGCCAGCGTTGATGAATTTCTTCAGTTGCATCTAAACTTGGTATAGCTGTAGTCAAATATTTTTCTAAAGATTTGGATGGGTAAACTTGGATTGCTTTTTGCAGATAAAATGGATCACTTATTGCTAGTCTTTCAAATCGACCTCTAGCGCTGATGATAACTATATTTTTTAATTCGTTATTTAAGATACTATCAACGACATTTTGAATTGCTTGTTTTGAATATTCGGGTAAACATAATGGCAGAATTTCTGCTGGTGTGGCGATGTCATGCTGATAGAAGCTGCAAATTACTCCAAAAATTTGATAAATCGGATATTCCTTGCCTTTGGGTAAATTCTTAATGTAATCTGTAATATTTTTTTCATTTAGTTGTTGTGATAGAGATGTTTTCGGTGTGCTGAGAGTTGCAGATGTCTGAAGAGAAGAATTTTTGACGTTTTCCTGCTTGTTTAGTATTTGTGGTTTTGTGGATATGTTTGCTTGTACAGGTGTCTTAACAGTTTTGTTACTTGCTTGTTGATGAGTCGAAGTGCTGACTGCACGACATAAGTCACGCCAAGTAGGAGGTAATTTGTGTGGCAGTTGATAAATAACTGGCAACCAACTCGCATTGGGAGTTTCTGATTCTAAAGCGGTTAGGATTTCTCTGGCTTCTCTGACTGCTAGAAATAGAGGTTTGCCGCGTGAAAAATCTCTGAGAAAATACTTCAAAAATGCTTGAGCAACTTTATCTGGTACAGGTTCCCGCATCACGATAATTTGAGGAATATGCAGTTCAGTTAGCTCTTGTGCTAATCCCAAACCATCGCAGGAGTTAAAAATTGCTAGCTGCAAACCTCTTTCTAAAGCTCTTACTAAGCCATACTTTAATTCACGAATTTGTAATTTGTTCGTTTTATTGAGATTTATGTAACCTTTTTTAACTTCTTTGTCACTGGAACTATGCCCCGCAAAAAATAGAATATCCCAGCCTTGTTCATCACGCAATTGCTCATCTAATTCATGACGTTGTGGTTCTGCAAGAAAAACTATTTCTGGATTATCTGGTAAATTTCTGAGTTCTTTAGTGTCTTCTTCAAGATTAATTCCGGTTCTGTCTCCCAAAATGGCTAAAATTCTAACTTTGTTTCTGCGATTTGCTGACAAAAGAGTTGGTTCGTAATACTCAGACGACGAGAGGGCAATTTCTGCTTGGCGGTACTGGTCAAGAAAACTATCAAAAAATAAATGCCAAGGTAACTGCCGTAACTTGCTATCCTCGGTTTGAATCAGCAGGCGAATTTCATCGGTGCGATTTAGTTCTCTGTATATCGTTTCTCGAACCTTGGCAAACTGCGGATGGTCAAACCAATCCTTCATACTGTTTTTCAATGCTGTAGCAGAGATGCTACATTGTTGGGGGTTTTTGCTAGTTCTTCCAGCTTGGGCGGTTCCAAATCGGCGTTGTATATCTAGCTCTCGATACGCACTTTGCCAGTTATCATGATGCCTGTCAACTTCTAGCGATTTAGGCAAAGTGCCCAGAACTTCAGCAAAGGGAAACTCACCATCATTGGCTATTGCCAAATTAACTGCAAGATCCTGTTGAGTTCCCTCTTTCCTTAGTTTTAGAACAACTACCTTTGCCACTATTGCTCTCCTGTCAACTTAAATCAAGTTAAACCTCAAAATCTTTGGCGATGCTGACATCACCAAAAATTATTTGGGCTGTGAAACTATCTGCTGGTTCACCATCTGGAAGTATCACTTCTATTAATTCCCTGGTACTCTCAGCTTGGTCTTCATACAGTACATCTCCTGATAGGGACAGTAAGATCAGCTGTAAACCTTCTGGTAAGTAAGTTTCGTTGTTGGTAGCTTGCAATTGCACTCTGACGCTGAGTTTTTCGTCCTCTTCTAATCTGGTTGCAATTTTCAGTTGTACTATTTGACTGTACAGGGGAAATTCTTGTAAGTCTAACTCTTGCCATGTACCAGTAGTTGACCGAAAAGCTAAATTTGCTTCTGTTGTATTACTGATCAAGGTGTCTAATACATCTCCTATTGAGGTCAGAACCTGCTGCAACTGTCTGAGATTGACACGTCTTGTTGGTTCAACTTGTCTAATATTGATGGGGCTTAATCTATTTACTAATGCTAGGTATTGTTCACGCACATATTGGTCTTGCAGGTGCGATCGCAACCAAATTGTGGTTTCAGCGACTGCACGCTGTTGCTGTTGTTGTGTGCCAACTTCACCAATGAAGGCAAGGTATTGCCCACGCACATATCTATCTTCTGGATGGGATTGCAACCAAGTTGTAGTTTGATTAATTGCTTGTTGCTGTTGTTGGCGTGTTCCCGCATTTTCCACAAGTACTAAGTATTGTTCGCGCACGTATGTATCTTCTGGATGGGATTCCAACCACTGTGCTGTTTCCACGAGTGCTGCTTGCTGCTGTTGAGTTGTCCCGACTCTATTAACTAATATTAGGTATTTTTCCCGAACTGCTGGCGCTTCAAAATGCGATTCTAGCCATGCGGCAGTTTGTCGAATCCCTGCTTGTTGCTGTTCTAAAGTCCCTTGGGAGTCAACTAAGGTGAGGTACTGCACCCAAAGCGCTTCGGTTTCTGGTTGGGTTTGCAGCAAATTAGCGACTCTGGCGATCGCTTCTCGTTGCTGTTGTGGTGTCAAAATGGTGTAGTTGAAACTGTCCTCGCTTGTCATCGGTGAAGGTTGATTATTTGGTTCACGCAATAAATCTTCGTCGCTAAGTCCATTTTGGAACCAGTCATCATCTCCACTTTGAGAATGAGTATTCAAATAATCTGCACCAAGAGCTAATTTATCCCTTTGGATGGAGTAGAAAAAAAATATTATTTCTTCGGCTGTAGAACAAATGGCTAGTACTCTACCACACAAGTTTTGACAGCTTGCGAGACGTCAGATCCCCGACTTTTTTAAAAAGTCGAGGATCTAGCCAAACTGTCAAAATCAATTTGGTGAACTACTAGTTGGTTGGATGAGGCACCCCCTGAAGAAGTCAGTGATGGTATGGTGTCAGCAATTGAAGATGCGCTTATTGCTAAAACCGATGATGACTGTACCCTCGCGGTTATCCGTCGAGGATTATTTCTACAACTATGCATGGGAGTGTCAATCTACAAGTAATTATTTCTATTTAGTTTTGCATCTGTCCCACACTAACAACACTGTACTATTCAGTACTTGTTGTGTAGCGTGAGACTGTCGTTGATGGTACTAGCTGGGATTTTGCCCAGGAAAATCTAAAGACTATACCTGTCTTTGGGATATTAGTCTTCTTTCTTACCAAATACCATCTGTAATACCACAGGGACTCCGTCATCTTGATGATACTTATCTGCCCAAGCACGGATAATTTCATCCAATTCGTCTTTGGCCTGCTGCATCTTTTCGGGTGAAATGTCCAACTCTTCCAAGACGCGCATGGTGTTTGGTCTTTTTTCTGCCCAATCTCGCATCATTCGGAAGAAGCGAGCGGTATCTTCCACCATGATGTAAGTACGCTCTTGGTCGTCTGCTGGCGCATAAAAGGGACGGGTGAGAGCGTAGAAGGGCATTCCCCAAGGAGAATCAATCCGTGTCACCGTACCAGAGTAAAGCAAACGGCGCTTAATATGCTCCGCTAAAGCTTCACTCAAAGGCATTTGGTGTTCTTTGGGTAAATCTTCTTGCGATCGCTTGTGCAGAAATTCTATCAACTCTAGAAATTCAAACGAGGTGATCAAATGAGCATCTGGCAGATTAGAGGGTAATTTCTGCTCAATTTGTCTCTTTTCCTCGCTAGTTAGACTTGTACCGGGAATGCGCGAACGTCCAGGTCGCCAAGGATATTTTTCCATCCAGACATAGGGGAACTGAATCAGATAACGTGGTTCTTGAGAACCAAGCATCTTTAACAGTTTGCCCTCAGTCAAGGCTTGTCTAACTTCCTCAACAATGGCTTTGACTCGCTTTGGTTCTAAGTGATGCAAATGCCCTGTCATCCGCAGGTTTTGTCCCTGCTCTAGATAGGTCATGTAGATTGCACACTTGGCTGCGGTTGCGGCTGCATCTAAAAAGGCCCCATGCCTGTGCCCACTTGTCCGCATGGCACTAAAAGCCAGATAAAGCATGATCTGATCCATCGCACTGGGGCCAAGACGTTTGATCAGATCTACGTCGTTACTCATATAACAGGCAACTAAATAGCACGTTTACAGTAATCAGTCAATGGAAAGTATGTAGTATACACCCGACTGAAGGCGATGTCTTTACTTAGATGATCTATTATGCGTTAAGTATGGGTGTTCTTGGTAGTCATAATTGTCATTTAGTCCGTATTTTCTGGCAAATTGGCAGAATCAACTTAGTTGGTAGACTTTATCAACAAACAAAAAGGGAACTCTGAACAAACAAGGCAGGAGGCAGAGGGCAGAGGAGCCACTGCGTTGGTGAGGCAGCGCGCCCCAAGGGGGGTTCCCTCCCCCAACCCCAAAGGGGGCCGGTGAGTCCCCCATGAGCGACTGCCGTAGACGCGTAGACGCGTAGATGCGAAGCAGCTTCCGCAGGTAAAGGCTTCTGTAAAGTAAGGGTTCCCCGGCTTGAAGCACGTGGCGTGGCAGAAGGGAAGAGGATTTGACGGATTTGACTTGTTTTTTCCATTCATTGCAGGGTGGCGTACTCTACCTTGAAGCCGCAAGAGAACCCGTCTACGCGTAGCGTACTGGAAGTATTCGCCGCTAGTGGGGTACTCTTAATTTGGAGAGCTAGCCTAAGAAGATGAAGGAGGCATGTTTAGCAGTTTCATTAAAAACGCAGCGTATGGTGAACTGCTTTGTAATTGCCAATGGATGATGCTGTCCTGATGATAAGCTGGTTCTGCTTGAGGGAAAGTCATAGACCTCAAAAGATAAGATAATAATTCAAAAAACAAAAAATCTTTTTATTTTCAACAAGATTTTTGCTGATTTTAGCAATTTTTAGCCTGAGCATATGTAAAAACATTTACAAATTTGCTATTTATGCTAAAAGTTTTATTTAGAAGCGTTTTAAAAAAGTCATAAATCGCTTGCTAAATTACAAGTTTAGGCTTTTTGCTTAAAAGTTGTTAATAAAAATTTTGGTTTTTCTTTAAACTTTGGGTTTACCGCCAAGCATGAAAAAGATTTTTTCTAAACCCTTACACCCTTTTGGTGCGATTCCGCATTTTTTCATAGCTAACAGCGGCTGCACCACCCGTCACAAATAAAACTCCTAATACCTGTGCAGGTAGTAGTGTTTCTTGAATAATCAACCCGGCCAAAATCACAGTTATTACCGGAACAGTAGCACCCAAAATTGCCGATCGCGTAGCTCCGAGTTTGCGAATACCGACATTATTAAAAACATGACTAAATAATGTCAGTACGCCTAAAATGAAGGCACTTAAAATCAATTCCAGCAATTTATTAGAATTGACTTGGAGGCTCCAGGTGGTGGGTAAAGGTATGATCAAACCAACGAAAGACAACACGAGCATAGTAGCAAAATTAATTAAAGTAAAAGGGACAGGATGCACTTTGCTTGCACAGATGTTTGTCAATATCACGTAGAAAGCAAAAGCTATTCCAGAAACAACAGCTGTGATACTGCCTAAAAAAGCGTTACCTGTACCAATACTTGTGTCTCCTGCTAAAATCAGCATCTGCCCCAAAAAAATAGAGGCGATCGCACTCAAACGCAAAGAAGTAGGTTGCTCTTTGAGCAAAGACCATGCCAAGAGTCCACTAATGGCTGGATAAACAAACATTAATGCGATCGCTACTCCTGTCGCAATTTGACTAATAGCAATATAAATTAAGACTTGAGACAAAAATAAAAAGCATCCGCTGACAATCGACAGCAGCAATACTTGCTTAGCTTTTGCATTAGTAGTGGTAGATTTTGTTCGCCGTGATCCCACTAGACTTTGCAAATCCTGCCATACTTGCGGATACAGTATAGGAGCTAAAACCAACATCAATGGTACAACTACCAGCATCCTGAGCATTAAAATCAACAGAGAATTACCAAGAGTAGGCGCAAGTAAACCCTCTACCTCAAAGACTCCAAAAATTAGCGAAGTTGAGTTGAAAATAACTTTGATCGCAACGTTGTAAAGCGATATTACCACTGTTGACACCAAAATCAACAGTAAACCCATTGGTGCAACTGATGAATTTCTTCTCCTTCGGGATGGTGCAGCTGCGGTTACTTGTTCGCTTGGTGATGCACCATTCATAGAAAATATTGTGTCACTGTCTTGGGAAGAATTGACTGCGACAAGATTATCTTTAGTTGATGCAAAAACTTCAGATTCTTCTGATCGATTAATTTCTGCCTCTTGATACTCTCGAATCCTATCTGTTTCTATCTCCGTCGGTACATCCCAGGAACTTGATTCCTGTTGTTGGGTTGGTTCGTCAGCACGATGGGGTGGTGTTTCCCAAAATGTTGATTCCTGTTGTTGGGTTGGTTCGTCAGCACGATGGGGTGGTGTTTCCCAGAAAGTTGATTCCTGTTGTTGGGTTGGTTCGTCGGCAGGGTATGGTGTTGTTTGGATGACTGTTGGGGGAGATTGTTGTGGGAAGCGTTGTGTAGTTTTTTCTAGTTCTGCACGTATGAGTTCTCCACGCAGGCGATTTACTAACTCTGCTAATATTTCTTCCCCTTGCTGTTGTTGTAGTGACATCTGAGACAGCTGTCGAGAAATATTAGTTTGATAGTTCTTTACTTCCTGCTGGAGAGTGTTAAAAGTGATAGTGAGGGTATCATCTAAAGAGCCAAGCAACTGATTGACAACAGCATTGCTTTCGTCTTTGCTCTCATCGGCTTGTTTTACAGCTTGTTTGGCTAAGGTTTCTAGAGAAGATTGCAGTTGCGAGGATATATGACTCGCCAAAATATTGGCTAGTTGACGCAACAACACTTGTAATTCGCTTAATTGCCTACCTTGTAGTAGTTCTTCTTTTTCTTCTTGCAGACGTTTGATATCGTCAGCCAAGCGGAGTCTTTCTGTCTGTAAACGCTTGATATCTTCTTGTAAAGACTTGAGCAAAGTCCGCTGGATGATTTGCAATTCCTCGGTGACAGCTCGTAGAGCGGTATCTGCTTCTGTGAACGTCTCGCCTGCTCGTGAGTTTTCTGACCGCTTCTCAAATCGCCCCATTAGTTTGTTACCTCTGACCTAAGGTTCCAGTCTTAATTGCAGAATTTTGATATGGCTTCAGGCTTTGTATAATTTTGATAACTTTTCAGATTCAATCAATCATTATCTGGTATTATTTTTTTCTGAATAAAATCTTACAGAGATTTATGTGATCGAAATAAAAATTAAATAAATTCTTTTGGTAATTAAAGTTTCCTAGAAATACATTTACCATGTAAGAATGTAAATTTAATGACAGTTTGCCTACAAATCTCAAAATTGATTTTTAAGTATTTTGTGAAAGTTAAAAGTTTTGCGATCGCCCGAAAAGCATTTTAACAGTTATTAGCTATCAGTTATCAGTTTTCCCTCCAGCAACCACTACCCACTAACCAATCCAAAATTTAGAATCCGGGCAATACTAAAAATCGCAGCACTAAGTCCTGCACTGACGGGAATTGTAACAACCCAAGCGGTGGCGATTCCTTGGAGAGTCTTAAATTGAACAGATTTAGGGTTTTGTACTAGTCCTACACCAACTACACCACCCACGAGTGCGTGAGAAGTAGAAACAGGTAGCCCCAAACGAGAAGCAAGCAAAATTGTGGTAGCAGTGGCAAGTTCAGCGCAAAATCCACTACTCGGTTGTAAAGAAATAATACTTTCGCCAATAGTGGCAATGACTTTTTTACCCCAAATTGCTAAACCAGCAACAATACCAGCACCACCAAGCACTAAAATCCAGATGGGAATAGCGATCCCGCCTATGGGTACTGTACCAGTGTTATGAATATAGACGATCGCCGCCAAAGGAGCGATCGCATTACCAACATCATTAGAACCATGAGCAAAAGCCACAAAACAAGCACTTAGTAACTGGAATTTGGCGAATAGACGCTCAACAGTTGGTTGTTGGTTGTTGGTTGTTGGTTGTGGGTTGTTGGTTGTTGGTTGTTGGTTGTTGATTGTTGGTTGTGGGTTGTTAACCATTTCCCCTTGTCCCCCATGTCCTCCTTGTCTCCTCTGTCCCCCCTGTCCCTCGTGTCCCTCACTCCTCCTCTCCAATTCCCGCCAACTGTACAAACTCAACCCAGCTGCGGCAATTCCTCCCACACATAACGAAATATCATGAGTGGGTATTTTGACACCAACTTCCTCAATCAAAAAATTTGCGAGTGGTTGAGTAACTGATGGTAAAACGATTACACCAAAAATCCCTAGTAACATCGCACTTAGCCAGGGAATCCACTCTTTCATTTGTAATAATTGATGCGGTTGTTCTAAAATCCAACGCTTGATCTGACTGTAAAATAAACCAGCGATCGCACCACTGATTACTGGCGTCACAACCCAACCGAGAGTGATTCTACTAATTGACGACCAATCGATCGCACCTACTCCTAAAGCTACCCAACTAAAGCCAGCGATCGCACCTACAACTGCATGAGAAGAAGATACAGGTAAACCACGTGCAGTGGCAATCTGTAACCACAAACCGCAACTGATCAGCACTGTGATCATCCCGATCATTAACATCTGTGGTGTACTTGCAAATAAGTCAGGATTAGCAATTTTTGTTGCAAGAGTTTCTGAGACTTCCTGTCCAAACAATACCGCACCTGTAAATTCTAAGACACCAGCAATAATCAATGCCTGTTTAAGAGTTACAGCCTTGGAACCGACAGAAGTTCCCATTGCATTAGCAACGTCATTAGCACCAAGGTTAAAAGCGAGATAGAAAGCAAGGAGGATGACTATGAAGATCATGGGGAGATGGGAAGATGGGGGGATGGGGGGCTAGGGATCCCCACTTTGTGGGGTTGGGGGGCAATGGGGAACTCACCGGCCCCCACTCCCTGTCGGTCGTGGGGATTAGGGGTAATGGGGAGATGGGGAGATGGGGAGTGAAAATGCTCCCTATGTTGTCCTCCAGATCCCCGATCCCCAATATTATGGATAAATCAAAATCTTATATGTTTCCGGTGTTGGTGCGATCGCTTGTTCTACGGCTTGAGATAAATTTTGTAATGGATAGCGATCGCTGATTAATGCCTGTACATCGATGCGTTTATTAAACACAATATCAGCCGAGAGGCTTTGCAGGCGGTAGGATGAACTGTAGCTGCCCATCAAATCAATTTCTCGACGATAGAGAATATTGGGATTCAGAGGAATTTCTACTTCATCGGGAAATTCAGCGAAAAAGAGGATTTTACCGCCTTTACGCGTACAGTCAAGGGCTTGGAAGAAAGCTTTTTCACTGGGAACAGCCAGTAAAGTGACATCCACACCTAAACCATTGGTAAGTGCTTGAATTTTAGCTGGTAAATCAGCATCACGGGCGTCAAAAGCTGCTTCTGCGCCTACCTGCAAAGCTTTTTCTATACGGGAGGGAATGAGGTCAGTAGCGATCGCTTTTGCCCCAAAATATTTTACCAACATCACAAACATTAACCCAATCGGCCCCGCACCAGTAATCAAAACTGTTTGTCCGGGGGCAATTTGGGCTTTTTTCACTGCTTTGAGACAGCAGTTAGTAGGTTCAACAAAGCTTGCTTCTTCAAAACTGATATTATCGGGGATGGGAATCAACCCACCATTGCGGACAATGTGACCAGGAACCTTGACATACTCAGCAAAACCGCCACCACTGGGTGCAAACCCGGCTGTCGTGCAGATATTTTTATAGGTATCGCACATTGAAAAATTGTCATTTAGGCAATAATCACAACGCATACAAGGGATGTGATGCATCACTGCTACCCGTTGTCCGACTTGCCAATTTTTCACCTCTGCACCCACTGCTGCAATGGTTCCCGCAGTTTCATGTCCGAAAATGCGTGGTGGTTCATACAGGGGATAACGAATTTTTTTGATATCCGACTGACACAAACCCACTACCCGCACCTGTACCAACACTTCATCCGGTTGCAGTTCGGGTACAGGGATCTCTTCGTAGGAAAGTTGATTAACGCCTCTAAATACCTGTGCTTTCACGTTGATATTTCACCGCTCAACGATATTAGATTTAACACTAGGGGCGTGATTTGGGCTATGAATTTTGAGATTTTTGTATATGTTAATGCTCTGGGGAGAATTTAAAGTGCATCCTCAAAGCCATGAGTCTGATTGTTACTCAGAACTTAGTACAAAATCTTAGCGATCTTAAACGCACCAGAGACGCAAAGTAAGCGCACAGAGACGCAGAGTCTATCCAAAGAGAATTCGCTATGATATAGACATCTTCAGAAATTAATTATGCGTTACCCAAAATCCTTGTACCAGACGTGCCATGGCACGTCTCTACACTATTTGTAGGAGAAATCTAATATATGAAATGCAGTACTTACGCAAAAAATCAAGAATTTATCTTGTCTAAGATTAACTCAGCTTGAGCTCGCGAAGAAAAATTGAAGATTTGTAACGTCGTAAATATATTGTGGCACTTCATCCTGAATAGCAATTATATCAAGTCCGGTCTAATTACTTACGATCTGGTTGGTTTTGTTGGTAATTGGTTTGTTGCATCTGTGATTTGGTACTTTTGCTACTTGCTTCTACTAATTATTCCTACTTAGAGCGGGATTTATGAAAATGCATAAAGTGAAAGGAATTTCTATGAAGCGTAATCTCACTGCATTAATGATATTGTTGGGAGTGCAATTACTGCTATGGAAAGGAATTCCAATTATATCCCGTACAGCATATAAGGATACCTCAAAACCAGCCACAGTGACACTCATTGGAGTTATACCGTGGATTTTTGTCACTTTAGCATCTCACAATATCGTATTCTGGAATGTGCCTCAGATCGATGGTGGTATTTCTGGGGCTTTGGTTTTTGGTACAGTAGGAGCGATCGCTGGGGCTGTAATAGGTGCTGTAATTGGTGGAATATACGACCTTGTTGAGCAAAACAAGCAAACATCAAACAGTTCTAACTCATATTCACATGATTCTTGGCAATCTACAACCACAGCTTCGTTTGCGGTAGCAGTGATTGCTGGTGTACTGGGAATTATTATTGGTGGTGTGTATGGAACGATTTTTAGTTCATCTAGACCCAATGATTTAGTGGGTATTATTGGGATGTCGATATGGGGAATTATAGTAGGAGGCTTGGGCGCTTTTATTGTTGGCGGAATCGCTGGATTGATAATTGGGTTTATAAGCAGTGTTGTAATCTTGGCTATTTTGAAGTTAGTAAATGATTGGTTGTCGCTACTCGCCGCAGCATTTGGAATGAGTGTGGGGTTTGGTTTTATTGGCGGCTTTTTCAATCCAGCTACTATATCGGCACTGGTAGTAACAGGAATACCCTTGTTATATGAACAACTTTATCCACCTATCAAGTACCACAGATTAATAACTAAATATCGTCACGCTGAGAAAAATCTGATCAAGCCTTAATTAGTCCTCTTGCAAAAGTCGAATTAAACTCCTCAAAGTTAGGTTGCCAGACCACATAAGTTCTGACTCTTTGCGAGGGGCCAGATCCCCGACTTTTTTAAAAAGTCGAGGATCTCACAGGTCATCAAAATCAATGTGGTGGACTACTAGGGGCGTGATTTGGGCTATGAATTTTGAAATTATCGAATACTTCTTAAAAAGAAGAACCGCAAATATACGCCTCAAACAATAAAGACTGCACAATTATTGCGTACATCTGCGGTTATAAATTTATATTTCTCGAGTTAACAAATCCATTTAATGCACTAATTCAATTGCCCTTTTCGTCAACGCTTCCGCAGTTAAACCATTAAACGCCATTAACTCACCTGCACTTGCTGTTGTTTCTCCACGCCGCCAGGCAAAGGTATCGCGCTTGCTTGTACTCCGCAGCATGACGGGTTCTAACATCGCCGCCGCACCTCCAGTTACACCAATTAGCGCATCACCTGCAAATAATTCAGCGAATTTTTGATCATCAATGAAACCACCATCAAGTTCAGCGCAGGTATCCCAACTTGTGTCATGAGGACGATACAAACGGCGGGGATTAATAACAGAAACTATCTTCACCCCGATACCTTCTGTTTCTAAGAAAGCTGCTGCTTCAAACACAGGAATTAATGTCATGTCACCAATCACAGCAAACACTACTTGCTTATCTCCAGCAACTTCTTGCAAGACTACCGCACCATCTTGTAACCCATGACGAGTCATGTTAAAAGTAGTGCGAATTGGCAATGGCGACTTACTAGCAGTGATGACAATTCCCTTATTTTTAGTTGTCAATGCCCAGTCATAACAAACTTGAATACTGTTAGCATCGGGGGGGAACAATGGGAAGACATTGCCATTTCGCATCATCGCGGCAAAGTAAGCTTCAATTTCTGGACGTTGATGAGTCCAACCGTTGCGTCCTTGTTCTAATGCGCCGGCAGTAAATAATGTAATTGTCGAGGGAGTGGGACGTCGCAATTCTGCCATTGCTTGGGTGACGGTTTGCCAAATTGGTAAACCGTTAATGGCAAAAGATTCGTAGGAACACCACAAACTTCTAGCACCCATCAACGATAAAGCCGCAGCTAATCCAGCGCAAGCATCTTCACTCAAGGGTTCGTAAACTTGTCCGCCTGGTGCTTGGTTGTATAACTTATCAGTGGTGGGGTGGATAATTTTTAAGGCTTGGTTGATGTTACCAATACCTGATGCTTCGTTACCGTCGGCGTTGGTGACAAGGAAGTTTTCATCGATTTGTCCAACTTTTGCCACTAAACGTCCCATCGCGGTTGTGGAAACTTTGGGATCGCCACCTACAGCATACTCTTCTAAAGGCAATTCGCCTAAGTCTGGTAAAGGATACTCAAATTCGGTAACTACTGTTTTCGCTGCTGGGCCTCCGCCTGCACGTTCACAGTTTGTCCGTACGACTTGCCAAGCTTCTAGAGGTAAGGCACGTTCTTTCAGTGCGTTGACAATATGGGGTGCATCCAGTGTGTCTTTGGGATAAAGGTTATGAGACTTTGCACCCCGGGCATGGACGCCTGCGCCTTTGAGTTGTTTAATGATGAATACAGTTAGCTTACCACTCAAAGCCGATCGCGCGGCTTCATCTATACCTAAGAGTACTGCTTGGGTGAAAGCGAGGCGTTGGGCGAAAGAAAAAGCGGTACTATCTACGTAATCCCCCGCTTGGTCTTTGTCATCAAAATCTTTAGCGTCTACTAACACGACTTCTTCAAAACCGTTACCGTGCCAGTATGCCATCATCTGTTTGTTGGTTTTGATGGATACCATACTATGGTGTTCCTGGCTATAACCATTCCACACCAACACTGGTAAAAAGTTTGTCACACCAGGATAGGCGGTGTGGAAGTGCGCCATCGAACTCATGACATAGGGTTCACCCAGTCCTCCATCCCCAACGGTGAAGGGAAATAATTTGTCTTTATGCAACAGCGCAGCAGCCATCGCAAAATGTTGCCCTTGTCCCAAGGGGCCTGCTGGTGCGAGAATACCAGGAATGTAGCCAGACAGGTGTCCCAAAAGTCCATGTTTTTCTCGGAAGCGATCGCGCAGTTGTTGTACTGTATAAATGCCCATGTCTTCTAAAGAGCGATCCAAGAACATGGCACTATAAAAACCGGGGGCGTGGTGTCCTACTTCCGTAATAATATTTTTGTAACCGAGCATGACCAAAGCAGCATAAGCTTCCGCTTGCGAAGCGAAACCACCAGGATGTCCAGAGGCTTTACTTCCGGTAATTTGCAGTGTCAGATAACGCAAAGCATCGGCAGCAAGCAAGGTTTGGTATACTGCTGCTGGTTCTTCTGGATTGGCGATCGCTTCTTTTCCTGACTCTATGGCTGGAGTTGCACCATATGTTTCAAATTCCGGTAACGCTTCGCCAAAATATTGAATCCCTTCGTAAAAATTGGGAAGCGCTGAAGTTGCCTTGGAAGTAGTTGCCGTCATGCTAAGTACCTTACTAAGCCTATGGAGAAACTATAAATTAATATAGATGTTCGCCAATTTAACAAAAATTTTACAACTTCTCGACGGTCACTATTGATTGCTATTCAGCATCATCAAGATAAATAGCTTCTATTTTGCAGCATGAAAACCTCATCCCCTCCCCTACCCCTTCTCCGCGAGTTCATCAGAGGGGTGTCCTCTCTTGACGGGGTGAGGTTCTTTCAAGTCAGTCCCGATGAAAAAATTTCACCACCATGTATGAAAATACCTCTTCACCTGTTCCCTATACTTTGAACGAAGAGACGGTGGGGCTTGCGTGACGGGATAATAGGGAGAAATTCTCTCCCCACCTCCCCATTTGGTTATATTTTGCCTAAGCGCTGAACATTCAACTACTTCAATTTTTGTCTGACAAATCATCTCCACCTGTGTAACCAGTTGCTACCCAAACTAAGGATCTCACACCATCGCGGATAGATTTACCAATTGGTTCTGGTTGGGAACTACCAGAAGGAACTGACACTGGTTTAAAAGTAATTCCTCGACTACCCAAAACAATCTCACCGATGACTTTAGCGCGTCTCATGTGATAGTCGGAAGTAACTAAATAGACACTTTTAATATTATTTTTTTCTAACTCATCTACTAGAGTTGTAAAGTTCTCTACTGTATTATTGGCTCGATAATCTAAGTGCAAGCGTTGATGATGAATTCCCGCTTTGGTAAATACTTTTCTTGTCACTGCTGGTGGACTACCTCCAGAAATCCAAATAGGTAGGTTGGGATGCTTACGGGCAAAATCTGCCGTAAATTTTTCTCGTTCTAGTTTTTTTGTAGAACCACCCAAGACTAAAATCGCTTGTGGTTGTGTAAATTGGCCTTGGATTTCCTTATAACCCCACAACGTTATTAGTGGTAGGGTGAGAATCATCAACCGAGAAGAAAGATTTTTGAACAGTAGCTTTTTCAAGGTTCTATCAGTTCGTCAGCTGCAACAATTTTGCTTGAAAAAGAATAATTGACACCAGCAAAGTCAGAAGAAATTTTCCCAAGTATGTTTTTGGGTAATTTCCTTGTTTTGCAAGCAATCAAGTAAGCCTAGCAACAATAGATAGTTGCTGACTCGATGCTAGATTTTAGCCGCTATTAGGGCAGATGCAAAGTGTTCATGCAACTTTATATAAAAGTTTTTAGACAACGGGACTGGCCAGACTCGAACCGGCGACCTAGCGCTTCAGATTTGTGTGAGTTTCCCCACTCTCTGGACTATACCTTCACCATAGACTGTAAGTCTTTAGGTGGTGGCTATCTAGTCTCTACACCTTCCTGAGAAAACTTACAGCTATATACTGTATAGTTTTAATTCTCAGGCTTGGCTCGGTATTCCCATGAAATGCAAAGACGGTTTACTCATTTTTTAGGGTTCACCGAATTTAACCACATTCACTCATAGAGTTTCCTCTATGGTGCCCGATAGTTCAGGAGGCGCTCGCTCTATCCAACTGAGCTACAGCCCCAAAATATATGGATATCACTTTCCATGATACCACTTTTAATGAGACTGCCAAGCATCATTCCAAGGCCCGCCGCCTATTTCTAATCCACAAGCAGAACTATGTGCTTTCAGGATAATTTCTTGGTGATTATCCTTTTTTTCTCGCAGTTCTATATTTAATTGCCCTTGCAAAGTGTCACGACAGCAAAAGATCAAACCATTTTCTGTTGGCGCACGTAAGGGAGTTCCTGGTAAATCGGTAGTTCCTGTTAATTCAACTTCGTAGTGAGAATTTTGAGCTTGCATTTGCCATTTACCCCAAGGCTGAATATTCCAGCTAACTTGTGAGTTCCAAGGCACAAATTCGTAAAACTTGCCTTGGTAGTGTATGCCAATCATCGCTACAGATTCCATCCACCACAACACCCCTCGTCTACCACCGCCAGCGGTTAAGGCTAAGTCAGGAGTGTCTGAAAAACTATTGCAGTTTGCCCAAAACCACTTCTGGGGAAAAGCGCCACCCCAATTTTTTTCACCATAGGCAGGGGCGTTGGTAAATTCGTAGCGTTTGCCATTCCAGTCTATCCAACCGCTAGCCAACCCATGCGCCATCAAGATTTGCCAACCAGGTTCAAAAATCTGTAAAAATGATAACCAGCCTGCGGTTGATTGCTGTATACTGCGTTGATTTCCCCAGCCATACACGGGTTGAATTTCATATTGCCAACGACAATATTGACCAGTACTGGGATCACTGATTACTCCCTGATTTAAGGTAGCTGTGGCTTGATAGCCTTGCTGAATATACCGTTCAAATTCTTCTGGTTCCAAGTAGCAAGGTTGAGTATCTGGTGCAGTTTGGTGGACATAGTTATCTGGCTGAAAAGGACTAAAAAGTTTATGAAATAAACTTTCTTCCCTTCTGCCACAGCACTCCTTGTTTGCCCGCAGCTTTGCAAAGACCGCCTCTTCTACCCCCCGGCGGGCGTAAGGGGGTTTGTGCCAGTTGACGTCGTGCCCTCTGCCTTCTAGATTAATTTGACCCCAATGACCCAAAGCTAGCACATCCGGCTTTGCCCAAAAATTCTTGACTTCTGGGAAGGTACGACATAAATACTCATCATTCGGCCCCAAAATTTGGGCTGCACCGCCGCTATGGGGTTTACCGCCGATGGGGTCTTCGATAGAGTACATAAAGGCGAAGGATTGATCTTCATCAGGCAATGTAACGCGGTAGTACCAACCTTCAAAAAAGCGACGGCTACTATGATCCCAGTGATAACCACTGTGAGGAGTTTGGGTGGTGTCAAAAGGATTGCTAAGAAAACCAAGCATGATTTCTGTTGACAGAGATTTAGGAGTGTAAAAGGAGAAGGGTGTGAGGAAACCTCATTCAAACTAACCTTACACCCTTTTTTAGTATGGGCGATCGCACTTACTTCTTGGCAGTCTCAATCAAGCAAGTTTCATCGCCAAAGATGAACCCCTACACCCTTACACCCCTAAAAGCCCGATACATTACCCGTGGTCATTTGCTGCCGCAAGCAGTACCTTTGTTTATTCTGTTGTGGGTAATGAGGATTTCTGGGCACAGATTGGAGAAGTTTCTTAGCAGAAGATGAAGATAACTCCTAAAACTACGTTGCGCGTTCTAGCTGTTTTACCTCCCAGCCGCAAGTACAGCAGTTCACTAAATATGACCAAACTCCACTGGCTAGAAGTTACTGAATATATTTCCTTATACGCCTCTGCAATTGGAACCTTGGCAGCTACAGCCACTCAACAAGTTGTCTACGCAGCATTTCCTTTAACTGTAGCCCTTGGTTTAAATCTCACGAATCGGGAACGATTGAAGCGTTTAAACGAGCAATATCGACAAAATGTGATCGCCCAATTCGATCAATTGGTTGATCCCTTTAGACAGCGCTTAGAAAACTTTGATGACTTTACACAAAGATTAAGTCAAACAACTCAACAACAAATAGAAGAATTACGACAAAATCAAAAGGAGCAAAATACCGATTCTAATCAACAACGCTTAGCGCAATTTGATACATTTAGGCAACAGTTGATGAAAGCGACTGAGCTACAAATAGAACCTCTTAAACAACATCTTACCCAGTTAAACACCTACACTCAACAGTTATATACAAGTATCCAACAAATAGAACCTCTTAAACAAAATTTTGCTCAACTCAACACCTACACTCAACAGTTATATACAAGTGTTCAACAAATAGAAACTCTCAAACAAAATTTTGCCCAACTCAACAATTTTACTCAACAGTTAAATGCCAGTACTCAAAAGCAATTTGAACTACTCAGACAACAAGTGGGAGAACTTGATGCTGAGACCCAAAAAATCACTACAACTTCCCAACAGCCAATAACAAAACTTGATGCTATTCATCAACGTTTGGAACAACTTGAGAATTTTACAAAACAGATAAATACAAATACTCAACAGCAAATTCAACCCTTGAGGCAATATGTCACTCAACTAAATGCTTATACACAAGGCTTTAATAAAAATACTGAGAAACAATTAGAAGAATTTAAATACGCGATCGCTTTACTGCAAACCGAAATGCAGAACTTAGCAGAGTCTTTAACTCAAACAGAAAAACGTCTCAGTCAAGAAGTAGCTGAAAAAGTCAAACAACCCCAAGTAAAAATTACAATTCCAACACCAGTTAAGTCTCAACCACAAAATACAATTTTACATATTCAACCATCAGAAGCAGAAAAAACTGAAACAACACAAGCTTTACCGCCAGTTGAGATAGCGCCTCCAACACCACCAACAACACAAATACAAAAGAGCAAATCTCTCTCTAGCTTACGAGGACATACAGAACGAGTTGTTTCTGTTACTTTTCATCCCAATTCTGTTGATCCAGAAAAAAGGATTTTAGCTAGTGGTAGTCATGACAAAACCATCAAAATCTGGCGTTTAGATACTCAAGAAAACCGCACTCTCACAGTTTCTGGGAAAGTTAATTCAATCGCCTTTAGCCCTGATGGTAAAATTTTAGCCTGTGGTCATGACGACAAAACAGTTAAATTATGGGATGTAGATACAGAAAGAGAAATTTGTAATTTTATTGGGCACAAAGAGAAAGTTTATACTGTTGCTTTTAGCCCCAATGGTAAAATTATTGCTAGTGGTAGTCAAGATAAAACTATTAAACTTTGGTCTATAGAAGAGCAAAAAGAGATATATACACTGACAGGACATCTAGATGAAATTTTATGCGTTGCTTTTAGTCCTAATAATAGATTAGTCGCTAGTGGTGGTGGTGAACGCGACCAAACTATTAAAATTTGGCATCTAACTCAAGATAAATTTCTCACTCTCAAAGGTAAATCTGGTAAACTAGGGAGAATTTATTCTATTTGTTTTAGCCCCGATGGCACAACTTTAGCTAGTGGACATCAAGATAAAATTATTAGATTCTGGGATGTGGAAACTGGTAGAGAAATAAGTAATATCACAGGACATAATGACGAAGTTTATGCTGTCGCTTTTAGCCCTGATGGCAGAAATTTAGCTAGTGGGAGTTACGACGGAAATCTTAAAATCTGGCAAGTAGATACGGGTGAAGAACTTAATCATATTACAGTTGGCGAAGGTGCAATTTATTGTGTTGCTTATAGCCCAGATGGGAAAATACTAGCAACTGCCAATGGCGATAAAACTGTGACCCTAGTAAATCTTGAATCTAGAACAACACAGCAACGCAAAGACATAGAAATAGAGAAAGGGTTTGATTAACCTTAGATAAATCTTTAGTTAACCCAACATCCCGCCCTCAAATAATTTTGGGGTGCGGGGCAAAAACACACTTTCACAGTGATCAGTTATCAGTTATTGATCACTGTTCACTGTTAACTGATAACTGTTTAAGCAGTCAATTTTTCTTGCACCAATACAAATGGTTGGACTATTAAAGTATTAAATCGCTTAGTGCGATCGCTATTCCATTCACCCAATTGATCTAAAGATGGTTTAGCAATCAATGCTTCATCAATCCAGTTTTGGACTTCTAAAACATTATCACTAGCAATAGCTACACCTACATCCAATATATTTAATCCTACTGCTACCACAATTACTGCATCTCTTTGCGCGTGGGGAATTAGCCACTCCCACTCTGCCTCATCTAAGTTTTCTGTTAATTCTGCTCTTAAATTTGGATTAGTCATTAGTCATTAATTAAAGGCTCTTTTTACTATATTAGATAAAATTTACACAAAATTACATATTTTAGATTGAGTTTTTAATCATTACTTTAGTTATGTAAATATTAAATAGTTAAATGTGTTACCAATGATAATAAACTAAACTTCCGACTTCATTTCATCGATTTCAAATATAGAAACTATAACCCCAGCAATAGGAATTGCAATAAAAATTCCCAATAAACCAGCTACTCTTGCGCCTACTAGTAAAGCAAAAAATACCACTACAGGATTCAAATTTAGCGCACCTTGCATAATTCGAGGTGCAATAAGATTATCTTGTATTTGCTGAAGTATAATGCAAACTACCAATACCTTGAGAGCCAGCCAAACACCTTGAGATAATATAATCAAAGTGATTGTGCCAATTCCCAAAGTTGCACCTATACCAGGAATAATGTCAAGTATACCGACTATTACTGACAATATTAAAGCAAAGGGAACTTTTAATAATAAGAACGCAATAAAAGTAGAACTAGTCAGAAATAAAGTTAATATCAATTGACCTTGAAAAAATCCTAAAAAATTGCGTTTCACTATATTATTAAATCTATTACGGCGGTGCTTTGGTACTACTTTGAGAATTAAAAACCAAAGCTTTTCCCCATCCAGGAGCATAAAAAAAGCAATAACTGCGATTAATATAAAAGTCACAAAATTAGTTAAAAATGTTTGTAAAATAGCCAAGCTATTAACAAGGCTAGATATGGCTTGGGCGCGGATTTGTTCTTCAATAACAGTTAAATCTAGCTGAATATTACGTGAACGAAAAAATGATTCTATTCGCTCTAATAAAGGTACTAATGAATTGAGAAAAGCTGTAAGATTATCAATTAATTGTTGTCCTTGGGAGACAACAGTTAAGCCAACAGTAATTGTTAGACTACCAATAATCACAATACTCAGCAAAAAAATTACAATTACTGCTAAACTATGGGGCAAAAAACGTTTTAGCCATTTGACAGGATAACTTAGTAAAAAAGCTAATATAGCAGCAAAAGTAAAAATTACAATCACTGGTTCAAAATAAGCCAAAAGTATTACAATTGCCCACCCAGAAGCGACCAAAAGTAAAAATCTGACTAAAACAACATTATTTAACCTAGACCAAAAATTATTATTTTCCAAGCTACTCATGAATTATTAGAGATAAGTATATTAAAGGTTAATAGCACTAAGTACAACATTTATTTAATTCCTAGCAAGTTCTTTATAGTAAAAACTCTGCGCTCCTCTGCGGTTACTTTGCGTTCCTTTGCGTTTCAAAACACTGCATTTAACGCAAAGCGACACAGCCAATAAAATGTCTTAAGCCCATTAACCAATGACATTTACCTTATAGTCTTTAGGTACTAATAACAACTTTCCTAAAGTATATTTTTCTGTTTTTCTAGCTAATAATCTCAATTCCCCAAGAAGGAAGGATTGTGGCAAGACAACTATCTAAAGGTATGTCTTTTTTAAACTTGGTGCGTTTCATTACACTTCAGGGATAATCCAGAAAAATCAAGAGTTTTATATCGAGTCCGTCTTGCTGTAGAGTACACAGATTGTTTTCTTGTTCGCTCACCTGAGTTGCACCTCGCCCTGAGTACACCTTGAACTGAAGTTCAAGGCTCATAGTACACAGATGAACACCGATAGATTATGGGTTGGCTGTTAATTCCTGTTTTTCTACTTTCTAGACAGCCACTTATGACTTCGTTTCCATCCAATTTTCACCAGCACGTACATCTACTACTAAGGGGACACTTAATTGCACCGCATTTTCCATCGTCGACTTAATTTGCATTTGTAATTCTTCCCATTCTTGCGGAGGAACCTCAAATACTAATTCGTCGTGAACTTGTAGCAATAATCGTGCTTGGTAATTTTGCAAAATTTCATGCAGCCTCACCATCGCAATTTTGATAATATCAGCGCTAGAACCTTGAATTGGGGCATTTGCAGCAGAACGTAATAAACCAGTGTCGTAATTACCTAAATTCTTCAGCTTACTTAAATCAATATCTTCCGGATTGCTGCCTTTTAATTGACGTAGGCTATTGGTGGTAAACTCAAAATAACGACGCCTACCGAGAATTGTTTCGACATAACCTTGAGCGATCGCTTGTTTTTTCAATCCCTCTAAATATTCAAATATTTTCGGATAACGTTTGTTAAATCGCTTGATAAATTCGTTCGCAAGATTGCGATCTACACCTGTTGAACGGGAAAATTTCAGCGAACCCATTCCATAAATTACACCAAAGTTAATTGTTTTTGCTACCCGTCTTTCATCTGATGTAATATCTTGTTTTTCAAACATCAGTCTCGCGGTAACGGTGTGAATATCTTCGTTGTTTTGATAAGCTTCTACTAGTACTGGTTCTTGACTCAAATGAGTGAGAATTCTTAACTCAATTTGTGAGTAATCAGCAGCAACCATTAACCAACCAGATTCTGGTAGAAATGCCTTACGAATTTGTCGACTAAAGGCAGTCCGAATTGGGATATTCTGCAAATTTGGATTAGAAGAAGATAGCCTTCCTGTTGATGTCGCTGTTTGATTAAAATCGGTATGAACTCGCTTTGTATCTGCACGCACCAAAGCTGGTAAAGCATCTACATAAGTAGACTTTAATTTTGCTAATGTCCGATATTCAATGATGGTGTCAATGATGCCTGTTGTGTCTACTTCTCGTAATCTTTCTAAGGTAGCTACGTCTGTAGAATATCCTGTTTGAATTTTGCGAGAATGTTTAGTACTTAACCCTAATTTTTCAAACAATATTTGACTTAGTTGTTTGGGAGAACCCAAACTAAACTTTTCTCCAGCTATCTCGTAAGCTTGTTGTTCCAGTTTTGCTAAATCTGTTTCTAATTGTTGTGAAAGTTCTTTTAAATAAGCTGTATCGATGTGAATACCGTTGTATTCCATTTCTGCCAAAACAGCTTCTAGAGGTTGTTCCACTTCCACTAATAGCTGACATAAAGCTGGTATTTTGTCTATTTCCGTGCGTAATTTTGTCACGAGTTGGAATGTAGCCCAAACTTGCAAACCACAGTAGTCGGCTACTTTATCAATTTCAATATCAGCGATGGTTTTACCTTTGGGAACTAACTCTACATAATTTTGAATTGTCAACCCTAAATGTTTTTGAGCTAAGTCACTCAAATTATGACTACTCTCAGGATTGAGGACATAACTTGCTAACATGGGGTCAAATACAACCCCAGTTAAATTAATTCCTTGGCACTTGAAAACTAAGCGATCAAATTTGGCATTTTGGAAAGTCTTAGGATAGCTAGCACTTTCAAAAATTGGGCGTAGGGCTTGTAGTACAATTTCTTTGTTTAAATTTTCCCCGGTTTGATGATTCAAGGGAATGTAAGCTATTTCATCTGTGTTTGTTCCCCAGCAACAACCAATTCCAACTAACTCAGCATCTCGTGGTTCTAAGTCGTTGGTTTCAGTATCCCAAGCCACGGGTAAGTTGGGGTTAGTAAAATCTTTTAATAACTGCACCAATTCAGTGAGTTTGGCTTCTGTATCAATAATGCGGGGTTGAATTGTAGAAGTATTTTGTTGCTGTTGTTGTTCTGTATCCGCAGCGCTGAAAAACCACAAATCTTCATCTTCCCTACCAGGTAGGGGTGTATAACTCGCCTCTACTTCTTCTGTGTCTGTAGCTGAAGTTTCTGCTACAGTACCACCAAACTTTTGCTGGAGTTGGTTAATTTTGCCTAAAAAAGATTTAAATTCTAATTTTTCTAAAATAGGTACTAGAACGCTACTATCAAAGCCTTTTAATTTGCAATCTTCTAAATCAATATCGAGGGGAACATCAAGGACGATCGCTGCTAAGTATCGAGATTTTTCTGCGTCTTCTTTGCCAGCTTCTAATTTTTTCTGAGTCGCGCCTTTGATTTGACTTAATGATGCATAAATTTGCTCGAGAGAACCATAGGTATTTAGCAACTGGACTGCCGTTTTTTCACCGATTCCCTTGACACCAGGAATATTATCTGACTTATCACCACAAAGAGCTTTAAAATCAATCACTTGTGATGGTAAAATCCCTAATTTTTCTTTAACTTCTGCCTCTCCAAATTCACTGATACCATTTGTCGATGTAGAACGTTTCAGCGCATCTGGACTAAAATACAAAACGCTAATTTCTTTTTCAGGATCAATAAGTTGAAATAAATCGCGATCGCCTGTGAGAATCTTGACTTGATACCCCGCCGCACTCGCCTTTTGTGCTAGGGTTCCCAGTACATCATCCGCTTCGTAACCAGGGGCAGTGAGAATTTTGAGGTTGAATGCGTCTAGCAACTCATGTAAGTTTTTCAAATCCGGAACAAAATCCTCTGGTGTACCTGGGCGATCAGCTTTATAAGTATCATCTGCTTCGTGGCGAAATGTGGGTAAACCTAAATCAAAAGCCACTGCTATTGCTTGTGGCTGTTGTACTGTCATAACTTCTAGCAGACACTTTAAAAAGCCAAAACATACACTGGTAGGAATTCCTGTTTTGGTTCGTAATCCGCCGTCTCTTCCTCTGGCGAAGGCGAAGTAAGAACGAAATGCCAAGGAGTGTCCATCTATCAAAATGAAGGTGGGACGTGTTGCGGTTGAATTAGAGGGTGTTTTTTGGGACATACACATATTTTAGCCAGCAGCTTTCATTGCTTTATCTGACCAGTAGGAGGATTTCAGGTGATTTCTTAACCAGAGACTGATAACCTCGAACTGGGACTTCAAAGTATATTGATCATCAAATTTATGCACAAAGCATCTGCTACTCAAATAAAATCAGCTGCTGTTGCGGGTATGGCTACAAAAGAAATTAAACTGCTGGTTCTAGATATAGATGGAACTATCGCCGGCGAATCTAACAATATCAGCGAACCTGTCAAAGAAGCAATCACTGCGGCAAAAGCACAAGGAATTAAGGTCGCGATCGCCACTGGTAGGATGTTCCGTTCTGCTTTGCGCTTCCATCAAGACATTGGCTCTACTCTACCCTTAATAGCCTATCAAGGAGCCTGGATACAAGACCCAGCCTCTCAACAAATGTACCAACATTTACCTGTTTCCAGGGAAATGGCTCAACAGCTATTAGACTATTTTGAACAACCACAATTGCGATCGCTTTTATCTGTTCATTTTTACATCAACGATCAACTCTACGTCCGTGAAATCACAACCGAAACTCAACTTTATGCAGAACGTTCTGGGATTAACCCTATTGCAGTCGGTGACTTACGTCAAGTTTTAAACACTTATGAACCCACAAAAATACTAGCTTTGTGCGATGACACAGACATTATTGATAATTTACTCGGTTCTTTAAGCCGTCAATACACCCCTGCTGAGTTGTATTTGACAAAATCCGTTGCCACATTTTTTGAAGCGACTAATCCTTTTGCTAATAAAGGTGTGGCTGTGCGTTACCTTGCTGAAGAACTGCTAGGGCTACAACCTACTAACGTCATGACTATTGGCGATAACTTTAATGATTTAGAAATGCTAGAGTATGCTGGTATTGGTGTCGCTATGGGTAATGCCCCATCACAAGTGCAAGCGATCGCCAACTGGATAGCTCCTAGTGTTGAGCAAGATGGAGCAGCAGTGGCAATTGAAAAGTTGTTGCTATCGCAGTAGTTGTTTGTTGTTAGTTGTTAGTTGTTTGAAACGACCAACAATCAACAACCATCGATCAACAATTTATAAAAAATCAGAAAGGGCGCCGACGACTGGCCGTGTTTCGTCTCGGCACCCTTGCTGGTTCGCTCCTCACACACCAGCTAATATATCTTGGGTGATTAGATCAGTCAATACTTGTTACAAAAGTTTTGGTTTCTTTCATTAAACTCTCATATTTCTACCTGTTTAAATGAAGATTTCCTCACAATTCCAAAAGAGCCAAAATACCAAGCTTTTCTTCCAACAGTATTCTTAAAACCGATTGAGTGGCCATAACCAATCCCAGCCTAGCTTGAGCTAATTCTGGTGAGTTGACTTTTACCTCGCCCCAAATCCGACAGTCGCGCCAGAAGTTGTCAAACACTTGACTTAAACAAAGCGCCTGTTTTTCCCATTTCACCGAATCACTAGAGTCCGAACACTCTAATTCATCAACTACTTGCACTAACTCACTTAGCAAACACAACTCACTTGGATGATGAAAACGTAGTTCTTGTTGTTTGTTAAGCCAAGGTATAGCGCCCTCAGAGGTAATTAATCCCTCTCGTTCACCCAGTTGCACAAGGGAGCAACAGCGTGCATGGGCATATTGAATTGGGAATAGCTGATTAGGGATCGGGGATTGGGGAGATGGGGAGTGTGGGGAGAATAATACAGTAACCAATTCCTCGTTGTCTTCCTTGTCTTCCTTGTCCCCCGTGCCCCCGTGTTCCTGCGCCACAATATCCCCCCGTCCTTCAACCAGCCTCTGCAACCAGCCAGCCAAAACAGGGTGGGTCAATTCTAAATGAATCCAACCAGGTGAGACTATGCGAATAGTAAAAACTCTAGCCGAGTTAGCCGATAAATGAGAAGCGATCGCTTCAGCAATCTCCATCGCTGGAATTTTCTCATATTTTGATAGCTGTAATGCTAACCCTGTGATGTAAAAAACTTGATTACTATTTCTACCTTTAGATAGAGGAAATTTTTTATTTGCTAGACTTTCAATTTTTGGGTAGCCCGTATAAATACTTAAAGCAATCATTAAATAACTGTATACTAACTGTTTAATTGCAGTGTATTTACTTACTAGTAGCATTTTATGCACATACTTTACTGATAAAAGGCTCCTCCGTTAAAACTATTGATTTTCTGTCATCTGTCTTTAGGTAGAACTTTAATCTAAGCAAAGAAAAATTAGAATTATGCAAATTTTTTTTGAAACTGAGTAAATTTTACTACCATCATTGTACAGTAGGTAGTATAACAAAAGAGTAGGAACTCAAATTCCTCTCTTTGCATGGCTGGCACTGTTAGGTGTTAAGCCTGACCTGCCAACGAGAAGACACTCCTTGCACCTTGTTATGACGTCTTTGTCTTCAGCCGAACGCTCTTTGTTACCTATGCAATCTCCATCCTCCTTTTCTGAGGCATCACGGCCTTTCTTAACTTGGCAACGAATTCTTGATTGGGCTCAAGAACACTACCGCTGCCGCACCTTTAGCAAAGATGAGCGCATTCCAGCCCGTCCTGGATTGCTGTATTTGGTGCAAAGGGGTGCTATCCGCATGGTAGGAACCGCCCAAGTGAGTGCAACAGCAAACCAGTTAACATCTCGACGCATTAACAGAACCCCAGAAGAAGCCTTCTTAGGATTTGTTGGTGCGGGAAACCCGTTTGAAATTGTTGCCCAGTCACCATTCACACTCCAGGCTTATGCCCACGTTGACCAAACAGCAGTGTTGTGGATGTATTGGCACGATTTAGATAACTGGCCTCACTTCCGCCGCGAAATCATGGATCTTTTTAGATATCAGCACCAGCGCAAACTGCTGTGGCTGAGTGCCTTAGGACAACGCCGCACCATTGACCGACTCTTAGGATTTCTCACATTGTTGATTGAGGAATATGGAGAGCCGGCAACGAGCGAAACAGATCCTGAGGTGATTCGTGGCTATTGCCTACCTTTCCCTCTCACTCATGCCCAAATTGGCAGTGCAATTGGTTCGACTCGTGTTACCGTCACCCGTTTGATGGGTAAGTTGCGTCAGCGTGGCTTAATCCTCACGCAGGGAGATAATTTGATTTGCTTGCCAGCAGAGTCGATTAACAGAGCCGGCTAAAGCATATGTGCCAAATTCTTTGACGAGAAGTCGCCTACCATCAGGAATAGCGCCCACCACCGCTATCCTTACGGGAAGGCGTAAATCTCCCAAGAATCATCCTTCAATCATTTCTTGCACGTTTATAGAGGGTTCTAGGGGTGTCTATTGGCAATATCGCCACTTTGTAGCCTGCTTATGACCAGTGTCAGCGAATTTTGACAAACCCAGCTTGGAAAATCAATTCCTGTCCCTGTTCAGTCAGCAGCAAGTTGGCATAAGCGACACCCGCTTGCTGCTCAATTTGGTTATTCTGTTTGACCACCACAAACAGATTTCGGGTAATTGGGTACTTTCCAGATTGGAAAGCCTCAATGTTCAATTTATTTCGTTTACCAGGACACTCAGAAGGGAGGACAAGTGGTTCTTGGTAAGGAGCAATATACTGCCCTTGCGTTCGCCCCAAAGGCAAGGGTTTAATTGAACATTGGGGAACAACTTCTGGGGCAGAAGCGTAGTATATGCCACCAATACTACCAGCCACTTTTTGCAAGGCTTGGGTGGTTGTGAAAACAAACTCCACATTGGAGCTAAAGGCTTGACCACTCAAGATGTCTTGGACAAATAGTTCTACAGTCCCACCATCACTGATGCGACGCGAGTATGGCTTTATAGGGATATTAGGGCCACCCACTTGATTCCAATTCGTGATTTTGCCTGTGTAAATAGACCGTAATTGGTCTACTGTTAGTCCTGGAATATTAATATTAGGATTTACTGCTACTGCTAAGCCATCAATTGCTACAGCAATTTGTTGCAGAGTAAACCCGCGCTCTTTAGCACGCTTTAGTTCTTCGTCCAGAATTGGTCGAGATGACTGAGCAAACGCTAATCGACCATCAATTAATGCTTGAATACCTGTACTGGAACCAGGAGTAGCACTGATTGGTTCTACATAACGCAGACGAAACTCTGGTCGTGCTGCTTGAATTGCTGGATCAACAGCGAGTCGAATCGGTGCCCAAGAAGTACTGCCTCCATAGTTGAATAATCCTGTGGGGACACTTTGAATAGAGGCAAAATTGTTACCACTTGATTCTGGCTTAGTAATATTAGGACTAGTGGAATTAATCGGTTGAGGTTTGGTAACTTGATTAAAGTTAAAACTAGTTTTTCTGGTAAACCACCAAAAGCCTCCACCAATCAACCCAATAGTTATTAATAAAGATAATATTAAAATTGGCGTTTCATTTTTTTGTGACATAGTAATTTACCTATTGTTAGTAGTTAGTTATTGGTTCTTTCCAACAACAAACAACAACCAACAACCAACAAATTAAAAGTTTAGCTGTTGATAGTTACGTAGTTGTTTATTAGTAGAAGAGTGAATTTAGCCCAACACCAACCAACAATCAACAATCAACAAATAATAAATTATCTAATCCTGACAAATCCAGCTTTAGAAATTAATTCTTGACCTTGGTTTGTCAGCAGTAGATTGGCATAGGTTTCTCCCGCTTGCTGATCGCTTTGATTATTTTGTTTCACAATCACAAACAACCGTCTGGTAATTGGATATTCACCACTCAAAAAAGTAGATGCATTGAGTTGGTTACGCTGTTGTGGACACTGTTGCAGAGGAATAAATGGTTCTTTGTAAGATGGAATAAATTTATCTGCTGTTTTTCCTAGTGGTAAGGGTTTAACAGTACATTGTCCGACTACTTCTGGTGCAGAAGCGTAATACATACCTCCTGGATTTTTTGCGACTTCTTTTAAAGCTTCTGTGGTAGTGGGAATGAATTGAACATTCGCACCAAATTTTTCTCCTTCTAAAACGTTTTCATCAAAAAATTCGACCGTACCTCCTTCTTCCAAACGGCGAGAGTAAGGTGTAATCGCTAAATTTGGCCCTCCTACTTGTTGCCAGTTGGTGATCTTGCCAGTGTATATATCTTTAAGTTGGGCAACAGTTAAACCAGGTACTTTGAGATTGGGATTTACTGCAACTGCAATGCCATCAATCGCCACTGGAATTTCTTTTAAAGTAAAGCCGCGCTGCTGTGCTTTTTGGTATTCTTCGTCTTTAATTGGACGTGAGGACTGGGAAAAAGCTAGCTGATTGTCTAAAAGCATCTTAATCCCACTTCCAGAACCTGGGGCCCCTATCGTTGGATCTGTGTAGCGTAGTTGAAATTGCGGAAATACAGTTTGAATCGCTGTATCAACATTTTTACGAATTGGCGCCCAAGTAGTGCTACCACCATAGTTAAATAAGCCAGAAGGAACATTTGGTAACTGTGCAAAAGTCTCAGCAGTAGGTGGTTGAATCGGTTCAGATAAATTATTTTTTGCCTTGAAGAATCTAATTCCAGAACTATTACCTAACCATAAAAAGACACTACCCACAAGCCCTAATGTAATGACTAGAGTTAAAAGCAAAACTGTGGTTTCATTTTTTTGAGACATAATAAATTTATAAATTTTTAGTTATTGCTCTTAAAGCAATTTTTCACTTTTATGAATCGCTGTGGGTTAAGAAGTGGTTAATTGTTTGATTTTTTCAGTAGATGGTATAAATAAAGCTAACTAGTTAGGCTCGTCGTTTATCTGTTGTCACTTGTAACAATTAGTGACTATTACCTTAATTACGTGATGTAGAAACTGGTACAAAATCAAACCCAGTACCAGAACGAGAAGGATTTTTGCTGACGATTTGCACCAACTGTACAGGGGCGTTGCGATCGCCTGATGGTAAAAACCGAATTGTACCAGAAGCGCCTCTAGTAGAAAATTCCGGTGATGAAAGAGTTTGTTGGATACCTATACGGGTAGGATTACGTTCTAATGCTGCAATGAAAGCACGGGTAGCATCGTATGCTAAAGCAGTACGCCAGTTCACATCACCTCCCCACAATTGTCTTGACTTTTGTGGAAAATCGGCATTGAGATTGCTATCAATATGCCAAGGAACAGCCAACACCATTCCCACTGTTTGTTGCTGTCCAATTTCTAAAGTTTTGGGCGTGTAGATATCATCTCCGCCCAGCAAACTTAACCGTTTTTGATTCACTTGCACTACTTGCAGTGCTTTATCTAAAGTATCTGTACTAGCCGCTAACATCAAAACCTCTGCACCTTGTTTAACTGCTTGTTCTACACTTTTAGCAGCACTAAAATCGGCTTTAGATAAGTCAAATTCACTTGACACCTGTCCACCTTCTAGGGAAACAGACGAGACAAATTCAGACTTTAAAGACTGACTATAGTTACTTTGGGAATTGAAGAAAACAGCCGCATTTTTTTCTGTAAGTTTTCTACCATATACTTAGCTAAGGCCCTGGCTGCCATAAAATCGCTAGGAACCGTGCGAAAAATATAGCGGCTAAAGTTGGATATTTTCACAGAAGTGCTAATTGGGGAAATAGCCACAAGTTGTCCGGGGGTATAAACAGTGCCTGCGGCTAAAGTGACGTCACTAGCATAAGGCCCAACTACACCCAGTACTTCCTGATTTATCACCAATGCATTGGCAATTTGTTGAGCAACTTCTTGATTATTATCGTCGTTTGCTATCCCTACTTTCAGTGGTACTCCCTTATGTTAATTGGAAAAAAATAGAGTTAATAATTTATAAATCAGACGGAATAAAGCTGTAACAGCGATCGCGACTAAACCCGCAGCCACAGATAAAATAATTACTTGCTTAATACTTAAACCAGCCCGCAACACAGGGAAAAAAAATATCACTCCCCATGTAGCTGCTGCTAAGACTAACATCTCGGTTCTTTCAATCCAGCGCTGCTTTTGCCCAAAAATTAATATTGCCAGTATCACAGCACCAGCAACAAAAGTAATATTTAGAGAACGAAGCACACCATACAAAGCGATCGCAATCAATCCGCCTTCAAAACCGCTGAATCCAGCCCCCATCAATAACTCTAAAGTAGACAATGGTGCAACACGTGACGTTGACGAAAATGGTGCTTGCTGTGCAGGTTGAGTAGGTGTAGGCTGTGGTTGCGACTTGATTGACGATGGTAATTGGGTGGGTTGGCGGGGATTGATTTGTGTTGGTATTACAGGCTGAACATTTAAGTTAAGAGCATCTAAAACTTCTTGTGCTGACTGAAAGCGTTGATTAGCAGCAGGTAAAAGCATTCTATCGAGAGTATTAGCCACTAAAGGACTGACAGAAACACGCTCTTGCCATTTCCACTGGTTACTATAAACATCAAATAGCTTGGTTACGTCTTTTTCACCCGTTAATAGCATTACAGCTGTCACAGCCAACGCATATAAGTCTGTGGACGGAAAGACTTGTCCACCAGACATTTGTTCTGGTGGTGCAAAACCCAGAGAAAAAATGCCAGTAGAAGAAGCAACTCCTCCGGGGGGTGCGTTTGCTACCTGCTTAACAGCGCCAAAATCTAATAGGTAAAGCTTACCGTTACGATGGCGCATAATATTAGAAGGTTTAATATCTCTGTGAATGATGCCTTTGTTATGGACAAACTGCAAGATTTTCAGAACATTTTGCAGCACATCTAATACTTCTTGTTCAGAGAATTTACCTTTGTGATTTAATTCTTCTTCTAGGTTTTGTCCATCTATATATTCTTGAACAAGATAAAAAAATTGGTCTTGTTGTCCTGGTTGAGAAAAGCTAGAAACTATAACTGGGAAATAAGCGAATAAATCAGGAATTTGCTCGTGTTGAGAGCCTATCTCTTCTAAGACTATTGCTTCTCTCTCAAATAAATCTTGTGCTAATTTTAGTTGAGTTGCACTGAGATTACCCGCTGGTTGGAATTGCTTAACCACACACTGGCGCATCCCTGGAGTATAGCGATCGCAGGCTAAGAACGCTGCTCCAAAACCGCCTCGTCCCAGTAATTTTGTCGGCAAGTATCGCCCAACCAGAATTAGAGGCATTCCACAAGCTGTACAGTATTTTTGCTGCACAGTTCTTAAAATGGAATGGTCATCTAAATCTGAAAAATAGTTGCGTGGGCGAGGACAACCGGGACGAGTGCAGTAAACTTCCATTTTTTGTTAATGGTCAATTGTCAATCGTCAATTGTCAATTGTCAACTGTCTTTAAGTACAAGTGACTTTTGACCTTTGAGTAGACAGTTTGCTTTAGGCGATCGCTACAAAATAGTGATCTTCTAAGGAGTGGCTGCCTGCTTTTGACTCTTGACTCTTGACTATTGACTCTTGACTAAATCTTAACTTTCATCTGAGTGGGATGTGTCTAATTCCAGTGTGGTATTGATAGCTAAGCTCCGATGATTGTGTGATGATTTTAACACATCTATATTCCATCCAGGCGCAGCAAACTGGGGTAGAATTTCCCGACTGAAAGCTTCTGCGGCCTTGGATCTATAGCGATTAGGATTAAAAATCAGCCACAGTGTCCGCTTGACGACAACACCCTCAATGGGAGCGCAATGTAACACGTCCATTTGCAATTCTTTAGCAATGGCGGAAGTAGAAACAAAAGCAGCTCCCAAACCAGATTGCACAGCATTTTTAATTGCTTCAATCGAATTGAGTTCCATTTCTACTTTTAAACGCCGTGTATCAATATCATGACGTGCTAACACTTGGTCTATGACCTTACGGATTGTTGATTGAGAATCAAGGGCAATGAATTGTAATTTATATAGGTCTTCTTTTTGGATGGTTTCCAATTTGCTAAAAGGATGTAACACAGGTAAAATCAGCGCCAATTCATCCTCTGAGTAAGGAATAATTTCTAAAGATTCCGCCAATTCCGCAGGAATTTCACCACCAATAATTGCCAAATCAACTTGTCCGTTCACTACACTCCAAGCAGTGCGGCGGGTAGAGTGGACATGTAATTGCACTGCCACATCAGGGTATTTTTGTCGGAACAACCCAATCATCCGGGGCAAAAGATAAGTGCCAGTAGTTTGAGAAGCACCAACAATTAATGTACCGCCTTGGAGATTTTGTAAATCCTCAATAGCGCGACAGGTTTCCTGACACAGACTGAGGATTTTTTCTCCGTAATTGAGGAGTAAATGCCCTGCTTCGGTCAATTGAGCACGACGTCCTCCACGGTCAAATAAGGGAACATCTAATTGCCGTTCTAAGTTTTGCACTTGCAAACTTACGGCAGGTTGGGAAACATAGAGACTATCAGCGGCGCGCTTGAAGCTCCCTTCTTGTGCGATCGCTTTCAGAATCCGTAACTGATCTAGTGTGAATGGAAGGTCAGACATAAGGCTCAACCCACAGACAAGAAAGGAGCAGCATTAGCAAAAAACCAGCGATTCATAGTATTCTGGCTGGACATTAATTGTTGCATATTAAAATCGGAGGCTTTATCCGAAAAAGACATTAACACAACATCTTGACTTAAGTCCCCCTTTGAATACTTTGTGGTATTGATTGTACTGAATTAAGTTTTCTTTAAATTACTTCACTTGTGTATATGATGCTGCCAACGTGGTTGACCCCCAGTCATTTTATAATGTTGGGATTACAATTTGGTTTTGCAATTGCTCATAGCGGCGGAGCCGCCTTGCGACCTTGGGCAGAAAAATATATTGGCCCACGAGTTTACCGGATTATCTTTGCCTTAGTTAGTTTACCTTTGGCTGTAATTTTGATTATTTACTTTTTTAACCATCGTTATGATGGTTTACAACTTTGGCAAGTCCAAAGTTTACCTTGGATAAAACCATTTGTTTGGGTACTGTCGGCAATTTCTTTTTTATTTTTGTATCCAGCTACTTTCAATCTACTAGAAATTGCTGCCATTCAAAAGCCCCAAGTCCACCTCTATGAAACAGGAATTATTCGCATTACTCGTCATCCCCAAATGGTCGGACAGATAATTTGGTGTATTGCTCATACTTTGTGGTTGGGTACAACTTTTACTTTAGTTACTTCTTTGGGTTTGATTTTACATCACGCCTTCGGGGTATGGCATGGCGATCGCCGTCTTGCTTGGCGTTATGGCGAGGCTTTTATGGCAGTGAAGCAGCGTACAAGTATAATTCCCTTTGCAGCCATATTAGATGGGCGTCAATCTCTACGGTGGCAAGAATTCCTTCGTCCTGCTTATATTGGAGTTGCTATATTTGTGCTGCTATTGTGGTGGTCGCATCCGCTTTTATTGGTAGCGACTAGTAAGGTACAATGGTAAGTCCGGACTCAAACCCTATTTACAACAGCACAAAATAGACAAGCGATGAGAATTTAGGCTCATCTCGTGATTACCAAATCAATGTAGGATGAATGGAAATAGCTGTTCAGTGGAGGGGGTGGGTTAAATCAATTTGAGATTTTTTCCTTGTAGTTGCTGGTCAATAGTCATCATTGAAAGTAAGTGATATCGAACAGAGCCAGTGCGTTAGAGGTTTTCCCTACGGACAGGTCGCGAAGGTGGGAAAAACCCCCTAAGCGTACTCTTATCCTTACGGAAACGCCCTACTGTGTAAGAGAAGCAGGAGGGGCGAACCCCCAAATTAGTACTGCTCATGGTACACTACTATCCTCCCCAAGCCCACTACTGTGGGAACCCCAAAGCAAAGCGTTGTAGCTTCTGGTCTACTAAATTTCCCTCCCCAGCAGCGGCATCCGTTGGACTTCAAGATCCCCAAATGCCACTGTCAATGCTACATTAGCTTATTTGCCAGCAGCAAACTCACCAAATCAAGGCTGGAAAGATTGCATACCTTCCTGTTTGCCTACCAGGGCATCTATCGGCAGTTACTGAGTTTACGCTACCCTTGTGCTGATAGCAAGTTGGATATAAAAACCCTATAGTATTAGAGGCATCATGGTGTTGTCGGTTAGTGAGCGGACATTTACTCAAGAAGTTTTAGAATCCCCTATTCCTGTTTTAGTAAATTTTGAAGCTCCTTGGTGTGGTTTGTGCCGCATCATACACCCTTTACTGTTGCAATTCAAAGCCCAATGCAACGAGAAAATCAAATTGGTTGATATAAATGCCGACGACAATTTTAAATTGTCAACCAAATATCGGCTCAAGTCACTACCAACTTTACTTTTGATCGAAAATGGTATTGTCAGACGTCGTTTGGAAGGTTTTCGCGGTCGTGAAGATTTGCTGCAAGCATTGGAAGAAATCAAACTCAGCTACGACAAGTCTTCTCATTCGTACAATACCCCCACAACAGCGGATTTAGGATGCCGTTCGGCATAATGGTCATTGATCATTGGAGAAAGGGTGATTAGAAAAAAGCTCATTGGTGATTGGTCAAGAGTCATTGGTCAAATGACAAATGACCAATGACAAATGACAAAATCTAAAACCATATTTAAATTACCCCGCCTAATCAGTATCAGGTGGGGTATTTTATCCTAAAGGGTGTGTGTCACAATTATTAACAGATCCGACAAGTTAGTCAACTAAAGGTTGAAGTATGTAGACGCCTTAAATAGACGTCTATCTACAGGGTAGGTTGAAGTATGAAAAAATGTTTGGTTGCTTGCTTATGTAGAGACTTGTACTGTTCCCAACAGACCAGACTTAGCCATAACATAAGGCGTGAAAGTTCCTCTTTGTTGGCACTCTCAACAGCCATTTGCAACTAGTCCATTCTTTCATCCTTAAATCCTTTAGCCTTCATCCTTTACTCATGAAGAATTCTATAAGTAGGCGTCAGTGATGGAAGTAATCTATCAATATGCCTGGCTAATTCCGGTCTTGCCCCTTCTTGGGGCAACGCTGGTAGGGCTGGGATTAATTTCTTTGAATCAGGTGACGAACCGCCTACGACAGCTCAATGCCGCCTTGATTATTTCCTTGATGGGAGCGGCTATGGGGCTGTCGTTTGCCATATTGTGGAGCCAACTGCAAGGACACGCACCTTACACTCGCACCCTAGAATGGGCAGCGGCTGGCAATTTTCACTTGAGCATGGGCTACACAATTGACCACTTGACAGCTTTAATGCTGGTGATTGTGACGACGGTAGCCTTCCTGGTCATGGTTTACACTGATGGCTACATGGCTCACGATCCTGGCTATGTCAGGTTTTATGCCTATCTCAGCTTATTTGGCTCGTCAATGTTGGGTCTGGTAGTCAGCCCGAACTTGGTGCAGATTTATATCTTCTGGGAGCTGGTAGGGATGTGTTCCTACCTGCTGGTCGGCTTCTGGTATGATCGCAAATCCGCAGCAGACGCAGCCCAAAAAGCCTTTGTCACTAACCGCGTTGGTGACTTTGGTTTGTTATTGGGGATTCTGGGGCTATTCTGGGCAACAGGCAGCTTTGATTTTCAAATCATGGGCGATCGCCTTACCGAACTCGTCCATACGGGTTCTCTCAGCAACATACTGGCAGCCCTATTTGCGATTTTAGTCTTCTTGGGTCCCGTAGCCAAATCTGCCCAGTTTCCCCTCCATGTCTGGCTACCAGATGCGATGGAAGGTCCCACGCCCATTTCTGCCTTAATCCATGCAGCAACGATGGTGGCAGCAGGCGTTTTCCTCATTGCCCGGATGTACCCCGTATTTGAACACGTCCCAGCAGCAATGAACACAATCGCCTATACTGGGGCATTCACCGCCTTTTTAGGGGCAACCATTGCCATTACCCAAAACGACATCAAAAAGGGCTTGGCTTACTCCACCATTTCCCAACTCGGTTACATGGTGATGGCTATGGGAGTAGGCGCTTACAGCGCTGGACTATTCCACCTGATGACCCACGCCTACTTTAAGGCGATGCTGTTTTTAGGTTCTGGTTCGGTAATTCACGGCATGGAAGCAGTTGTCGGTCACGACCCCGACTTGGCGCAGGATATGCGCTTAATGGGTGGACTGCGGAAATATATGCCAATTACAGCCATTACCTTCTTTATTGGTTGTGTAGCAATTTCTGGTATCCCGCCCTTTGCTGGTTTCTGGTCAAAAGACGAAATCCTCAGTGCGGCGTTTGCATCTAACCCGCTACTGTGGGGTGTTGGCTGGCTAACGGCTGGCATTACCGCCTTTTATATGTTCCGGATGTATTTCACTACCTTTGAAGGTAACTTCCGGGGCAACAAAACCCAGTTGTGGAAAAAACTCAAATCTCCGATTGGCATGGCCATTGTGACGGGCTTTGAAAGAACTCCAGCTTTTGGTCCTGGTGCAATGACCAAAGGAGAACTAGAAGCCCACGCCGGACAGCACAACGACCACAGTCATGGTCATGGCCACAGTGAGTATCCCCATGAATCACCCTGGACAATGACCCTACCTTTGGTGTTATTGGCAGTTCCTTCGATGCTCATTGGATTAGTGGGGACACCCTTTACTAACTACTTTGAGGAGTTTATTTACTCTCCCAATGAAACTCTTGAAGAAGTTTTGGTCAAAGCTGCTGAAGTTGACCTGCATGAGTTTTACATTATGGCAGGTGGTTCAGTAGGAATTTCCCTGATTGGCATTACTGTTGCTTCCTTGATGTACTTGTGGGGTAAAATCAACCCAGTGGCGATCGCTGCCAAAATTAAGCCACTTTATGAGCTATCCCTCAACAAGTGGTATTTTGATGACATTTACCACCAAGTGTTTGTCCTTGGCTTGCGTCGCCTAGCTAGACAAGTCATGGAAGTTGACTTCCGCGTTGTTGATGGTGCTGTTAACCTCACAGGCTTTTTCACCCTGGTTAGCGGTGAAGGATTGAAATACCTAGAAAACGGTCGTGCCCAATTCTACGCTTTGATTGTGTTCGCTGCCGTACTGGGTTTAGTGATATTCTTTGGTGTCACCTAAACAGTGGTCAGTTATCAGTAAACAGCCTCATGTTGGTAGATTAAACCCACCAACATTGCCTCCAATGCAAACCGATAACTAATAACTGATAACTGATAACTGAAGTTAGATGAAGGCAGGACAATCGGTTCACCTGCCTTCATCTTTTTTGACTTTTGTTAAATCAACCTAACAAATAACAACCAAGTCACGAAAAAACTGCTAGTTAATAGCTAGTAGCAGATAGCCGAACCTTGAGAGCGACTTCAATGAATACAGCTAATTTTCCCTGGCTGACTACAATCATCCTGTTACCGATAGCAGCATCGCTGCTCATTCCCGTCTTGCCGGATAAAGACGGTAAAACGGTGCGTTGGTATGCCCTCATCGTTGGGCTGATAGATTTTGCACTAATTGTTACTGCTTTTTACCTTGGGTATGACTTCTCTAATCCCAATTTGCAATTGTTTGAGAGTTACCCTTGGGTTCCACAACTAGATTTGAATTGGTCAGTAGGGGCGGATGGTTTGTCTATGCCCCTAATTATTTTGACTGGATTTATTACCACACTGGCGACTTTAGCAGCTTGGCCTGTAACGCTGAAGCCAAGGCTATTTTACTTTTTAATCCTGGCGATGTACGGCGGACAAATTGCTGTGTTCGCTGTCCAGGATATGCTGTTGTTTTTCCTAGTGTGGGAACTGGAATTAATTCCGGTTTACTTGCTGCTGGCAATTTGGGGAGGTAAAAAACGCCAATACGCAGCGACCAAATTTATTTTGTACACTGCGGGTGGGTCGCTATTTATTTTGGTAGCTGCCCTAGCAATGGCATTTTACGGCGATACAGTCACCTTTGACATGCGATCGCTCGCAGCGAAAAACTTCGCTTTGAATCTACAATTATGGCTGTATGCTGCTTTCTTGATTGCTTACGCCGTCAAGTTACCCATCTTCCCACTCCACACCTGGCTACCAGATGCCCATGGTGAAGCTACAGCCCCTGTGCATATGTTGCTAGCTGGTATTCTGCTGAAAATGGGTGGTTACGCCTTAATTCGTATGAATGCCCAGATGCTCCCTGATGCCCATGCTTATTTTGCGCCTGTATTGGTGATTTTGGGAGTAGTTAACATCATCTACGCTGCTTTGACATCCTTTGCCCAGCGTAACCTCAAGCGGAAAATTGCCTACTCTTCGATTTCCCACATGGGCTTTGTCACCATTGGTATTGCTTCCTTCACAGATTTGGGTTTGAATGGGGCGATGCTGCAAATGGTTTCCCACGGGTTGATTGGGGCGAGTTTATTCTTTTTAGTGGGAGCAACTTACGACCGCACACACACTTTGATGTTGGATGAAATGGGCGGTGTCGGTAAGAAAATGGGTAAGATTTTCGCTATGTGGACGACTTGTTCCTTGGCGTCTTTGGCATTACCGGGAATGAGTGGTTTCGTGGCAGAATTGATGGTCTTTGTGGGTTTTGCCACTAGCGATGCCTATAGTTCCACTTTCAAAATAATCGTGGTCTTCTTGATGGCAGTTGGTGTGATTTTAACGCCGATTTATCTGCTGTCCATGCTGCGGGAAATTTTCTATGGTGAAGAAAACAAGGAATTAGTTTCTCATCAAAAACTTATCGATGCCGAACCCCGCGAAATCTTTATCATTGCTTGCTTGTTAGTACCAATTGTTGGCATTGGTTTGTATCCCAAGATTTTAACTCAAGTTTACGATGCCACAACTGTGCAGCTCACAGAAAGGTTGCGTGATGCAGTACCTTCATTAGCACAGCAAATTACGCCGGAAGTATCGTTAAGTGCGCCGGAGATTGAGTAAGGTAAAACAAATAAAGTTTTTACCTTTAGTGATGATTTAGGGGCGGGTTCTATGCCTGCCCTTTTTTGTGTGCTAATTCGGGACTGTAGAAATGTATTTAAGCTAGCTGACGAGGATCATCAGCAGGTGGATGCCAACCAGCTTGCACCTAAAACCTACGAGCATCTCGAATTGTTCCCTCGTCATGTAAGCTTGGGAGAAAGAAACAATCATCAGAATTAACGCCCAGCGAGAACTGCTAATGGCGTACCTTGATCGCTCGTTTGATGAACGTGCAGAAAACTTTCGCGCTTTATTTTCTGTAGTTGATAGTGCGATCGCATCTGGTAATAATGAGCAATTAGCCCTTGCTTTAAATTCAATTACAGAAATAGCTAAATCCAGCCCATTCAAAGACCTTGCCAATTTAACATCTGTTCGCGCTGCATTGAACGATCCAAATCACGAATGGACATTTTGATTATTCGCTGATTGGTACAGATGACTTCTACGACATTTATTTGTCAATATACGTAGTATTGCCCTACCTTATCCAGGTGTGGGTATTTTTTTGGAAGCTCACTTCATTCATAGACACTGTGCGATCGCTACTCATATCAGATCATTCAGAATCCTTCTCTACAATCTATAGTAGAATCTTAATTCTGCAAATCTCCCATGCTAGACTACAACCCTTTAAAGTGCTTACCCTCTTCTGAGGAATTGCCCGATTCTGACGACACACCTGTGGATAACGAACTACAAGATTTAATTCCTAGCTTATTAAAAGCAATACTGGCTTTGCTGTGGTCGGATCGTTGGGATTGGTTCTTTGGGGTTGATATGGGTATCTATTATGACCCGAATCAACCTGCTATTGTCCCTGATGGGTTTCTCAGCTTGGGAGTTCAGCGCTTTATAGATGAAGATTTGCGTTTGAGTTATGTGCTGTGGGAAGAGAAAAAACTACCCATTTTAGTTTTGGAAGTTGTTTCTCACAAGTATCGGGGCGAGTACACTACTAAAAAAGCACTCTACGCAAAATTAGAGATTTTGTACTATGTGGTCTACAATCCCCGTCGTCGCAAGAAACCACCTCTAGAGGTGTATCGCTTAGAGAATGGCGAATATATTTTACAGCCAGGAAACCCAGTTTGGCTAAGCGAAATTGGTTTAGGAATTGGCAGAGAACGAGGAACTTATCAAGGCATTACACGAGAGTGGTTGTACTGGTATGACGAGAAAGGGCAAAGATTGCTCACGCCAGAAGAACGCATTCAAGAAGCAGAACGACGGGCGCAAATGCTGGCGGAACGGCTAAAAGCCTTAGGTATAGATCCAGAAAGTTTAACTTAAGATTGGCTAAGACTGTTGGTTGCAGAAGCTTTTTTGTTTCTTTATATCTATCTAAATTAAATTTGTTCCTTTTTGGTATTGCAATTTTAAAAATTTTATAGTAGAAAATCAAATCACAAGTTTACAGAAATACCCTCTTGTCTGCATAACTTACACCTAAGGGCGATCCCCGTATCTTAAACAAACTATGAATAGTTGATAAAAAAGCATAGAATACAGCATCATATCAAGCAAACTTAATGTAATTATAAAAAAATGTAATCAAAAATTGTGCTGGTAAGTAATTAAGTTCTAGAATTGGAACTATTTTTGTAGTTCAGCTATCTAGGAATAAGATTCATCAACAGTAAACAAACCCAAATCGAAATAATTATTTATCACTAGTAATGGTTTGCCAGGTTTCAAAACAAATCATAGAAACTCATCATGAACTAAATGTTTGATGAACGCTTATACAGTCTTTATCTGTTTTTGATCCCCATTTCGATAAAATGACTTGGCAGAACCTTATAACTAAAAACCGCTTTTGACAGCGACGCCCATGAATAAACTTAACAATGGTTTTACTCTATTTCTGAGTCTGCTAGTCGAGGCGATGCCTTTTTTGCTATTGGGAGTATTATTCTCCAGCTTGCTGCTATTTTTTGTCGATGAGCGCAAATTGGTAGACAAAATGCCTAAAAATCCCCTACTAGGGGCTTTGGTCGGTAGTATGGTAGGGTTTTTGTTTCCGGTCTGTGAGTGTGGTAATGTGCCAGTGGCACGGCGCTTATTGATGCAGGGAGTGCCTACATCAGTAGTAATAGGCTTTTTGCTTGCAGCACCAACAATTAATCCGATTGTGATTTGGGCGACTTGGACAGCATTTCGCGATCAGCCAGAAATAGTAGTATTGCGAGTAGTGTTTTCCCTATTAATTGCAACTATTATTGGCTTCGTCTTTAGTTTTCAAAAAGACCTGACTCCTATAGTTCAACCGGCGCTTGCTCGTTACTTGAAATTTAACCCACCCCCAACTGCACAAACAAAACGCCGTCCAAAGCTTTCCCAAGCACAGCAGCAAGCAAGTGTACCGACTTTATTACAGTCTGGAACGTTTTTGTTAGGAGCAGGGCAAGCTACGCGGTTAGAAACTGCTGCGGAAGCCACAACTTCAAATTCTCCTCAGAGTAAACCCTTAGGAGCTAAACTCCAATTAGTCTTAGAAAATACCGTGCAGGAACTGCGGGAATTAGGAGCAGTACTAGTGATTGGTAGTGCGATCGCAGCTGCTATTCAAGTTCTCGCTCCTCGCGAATTAATTCTTAGCTTGGGTTCAGGCCCCATTAGTTCAATTACTGCCATGTTGGTATTGGCGGCGGTAGTGTCAATTTGCTCTACTGTTGATTCTTTTTTTGCTCTGTCTTTTGCCTCTGTTTTTACTAGTGGTTCTTTATTAGCATTTTTGGTATTTGGACCGATGGTTGACCTTAAAGGCGTGGGGTTGATGTTAACAATATTTAAACCCAGAGCTATCTTTTACTTGTTTGCTTTAGCAGCACTATTAACTTTTTTGTTTACCCTGATACTGAATTTGCACTTTATTTAAAAAACTGGCAAATGGTCAATTGTGAATAAATAAACTCTTGGCTCTGGAGCAATGACAACAATCCCAAATCGCAAATTAAAAATTAAAAACTTGTTACTTTCATGGCTTGATATCCTAGCAATTACTGCTTGGGGTATTTTGTTGTTAAAGTACTGGCTAACTAACAAACTGAATTTGTTAATTCATCCCAATTATTTTGGATTAGTAGTTACAGCTGCATTCGGCTTACTAATTATCAGTTTTTTCAAAATCAAACAAGCTTGGCAGCGACGTCGCTATGAAGTAACTGCTAACTTTCAACACATAAATTTATTTCCGCCTGGATGGGGTAGTGCTTTGCTGTTAGTGGCGGCAGTTTTGGGATTTATCATTACACCACAAGTATTTGCTAGTGATAAAGCACTGCAACGAGATTTCAGTGAATTATTGGGTTCCACACGTGTTAAACCGCAAGCATTCCGTGCCTCTGTTGCTCCTGAGCAGCGATCGCTCGTAGACTGGGTACGTATGCTTAACGTCTATCCAGAACCCGATAGATATCAAGGTAATAAAGTCAAGGTACAAGGATTTGTCATCCATCCACCAGATTTAGGAAAAGAATATCTCTTTTTAGCGCGATTTGTTCTAACTTGCTGTGCCGCCGATGCTTATCCTGTAGGATTACCAGTCAAATTAAAAGAAACCCGCGATCAGTATCCACCTGATACCTGGCTAGAAGTAGAGGGAGAAATGACCACAGAAACAATCGCAGACAAACGTCAACTTACCATTGCTGCCAGTTCCCTGAAAAAAATTCCCCAACCAAAAAATCCCTATAGTTATTAGTTGTTAGTTATTAGTTGTTAGTTGTTAGTTGTTTGTAATCACAACCAACAACCAACAATCAACAATCAACAAATTACAAATGACTACTAAAAAATATTTTTTCCAACCCTTAGATCGCATTGCGCTCGCATTAATGTTATTGCTGATTTTGGTAATTGGGCTAATCATATCCCAAGGTGATGTAGTCAGAGTTCGTGTCCGCGAATTCACCTGGAAGCACTTACAAAGTGAAGAAAAAGATATATCTGTGAGTAATTTCACCACCCAAAACCAAAAAATTGGCTCAGAGTACAAAGCCTTTGTCCTGACTTTTAGTCGTCCTATGGATACGAAAAGCGTAGAGGAAAATTTGAAAATAGAGCCTCCCTTAGCAGGTACATTCAGTTGGGCGGGGCGACGCATGGGTTATAGCTTCATCACACCAGCACCCTATGGAACAACTTATAAAGTGAGCTTAGAAGGGGCAAAAGACAAATTTGCTACCCAAGAAAAAACTAATAAAACCATACAACCATTTCAAACAACATTTAGCACACGCGATCGCGTGATTCTTTATATCGGATCTAGCGATGAAGACAAAGGAAGGTTAATTCTTTACAACTTAACCCAAGAACAAAAAAAGATACTTACCCCCAAGGATTTAGTCGTTACTGACTTTAAGCCATTTCCAGATGGACAGAAAATATTATTCTCGGCTCGCCCCGCCGATAGTCAAGATTTACTATCAGCACAGTTGTACACAGTCACAACTGGCTTTAGTGCGCCCCATCAAACCAAAGCAGAACCACCTGCTAAAGTAGACTTGCTTTTAGACAATAAAGAATATCAAAACTTGAAATTTGATGTATCGCCTGATGGGCAAACAATAGTCGTCCAAAGGGGGAAGAAAGATAATCCTGGTGACTTTGGGTTGTGGTTTATGCCAGTTACCAGTGACAGTTCTGACACAAAACCGACTCCTCAACGCTTGCAAAGTCAACCGGGGGGAGATTTTATGATTACACCGGATAGTAAAGCTGTAGCGCTTGCCCAAGGCCAGGGGACAGCCATTTTACCTCTACAAAAAGATGGCACTAAACCCCTAGATTTTTTCCCACAATTTGGCTTGGTACAAGCCTTCTCCGGGGATGGTTCCCAAGCCGCAATGGTTAAATTTAATACGGATTATACACGGGATTTGTTTTTAGTCACTAACCAGGGGGTTCAGAAAAAACTGTTATCCACCACAGGTTCTATAGTTAATTGTCAATTTGATGCTGCCTCCCCTACACTCTATTGCTTGCTAACACAGCTACTACCAGGAGAGTATTATCAAGAACAACCATATTTAATTGCAATAGATATCAAAACGGGGGAACAGAAACCATTATTGGTGCTACCGCCCGACCAACGAAACGTCCAGATGAGTTTATCTCCTGATGGCTTAGGTTTATTATTTGACCAGATTCAGACCCAAACCAACCCAACTACAACACCAAATGCACCTTTTTTGACAACTGATGATGGAGAGACCATTACCACTAGCAACCTGTGGTTAATGCCATTATTACCAATAGCGGATGCCCAGTCCAGCGCAGACCTTAAACCAGAACAATTGCCCTTAACAGGGTTTTATCCTCGTTGGTTGCCCTGATGAGGAGGTGGGGGAGTATGAGGGGTGTGAGGAGTATGAAGGGTGGAGGAGAAAAATTTTTCCCATTCTTGGGTAGCGAAAAGTTATAACAAAATAATCACAAATGACTCTCCCTGGGTAGGTGACAAACTTGCCTTATGGAGTAGATTTTGATAAGACAGCATTTATTATGTAATGCTGCCGCAGTCACCAATCGATAAGTTTATGCTGGTGGGTGAAAAGTCATGAATGAAGCAGACACCCCAAATAACGGGGCTTTTATTGAACCCCTAGATCCTGCTAAGGCGTCACAACCGCAACAAGCAAGTTGTCCTTTTTATTCTGTTTTGCCTGTTGACAACAGAACAATTTCACAATTGCCGTTGTTAGCACCAGCAGAAGATAAACAGTGTCAGGAAGATGCATCTTGTCAAGACTCAATGACCGAAACAAACGAACCAATAGAGGTAATTAGTAATTCTCAATGCGTATTAGAGTTAAATCAGCAGCAGTTAGAAGACTTAGAACCTGAACTAGATTGGGTTGCGGAGCCTGAAAAAGAAAAAGAAGTACAGATTGATTCTGAATTTAAACAACTGTTGGCATTAAATGAAGAATTGCGTGCTGCCAACAATGATTTATATGAACAGGTAGAAAGCTTAAAAAATGCTCTGTCTGAGTCAGAAGCCGCTGTACAATGGCAGAAAAAGCGTTCTGCTGTTGCAGAGGCTATGCTCAACCAACAGACTCAAGAACTGACTGCTGCTCAAGAACAAATAAAGTCCTTATTTCAGCAATTGGAAACTGCGCTCCAAACAGTTCAAACTCAAGAAACTGCTATAGAGAACTATAAAGCACAGCTAGAAATTACCCAACAACGTCTTGCCCTGCTGGAACGAGAATGTACCTTAATTCAGACTAAATATAACGAACAATCCCACCAGCTATTACAATCAGAAAATTCTTGTCGAGAATTGCGTACTCGGTTAATGCGGCAACAACGCCAGACATTACAATTCAAAGCAGCTCTAGAAAAATGTCTGGAAACACCACCAGTTCCTAGTTCTGATTCTACAGATACTCATGCTGATGCCAACAATGTAGGTGACAGACAAGTTAGAAATTATCGGCGGACTCATTCTTTAGTTCCCAACCAGCAACCAATTCAACCTTGGTCAGCAGAACTTGATTCTTCTTGTGAGGATACAGGTAGTTTCTGGGTAGACTCTTCTTTATCAACCCCGCATACATGGGAAAACCCCACCTCTGACCAATTGTCGACTGCTGACACTCCATCTCCAAAAAGCACATCGACAACAGAGCAATTAACTACTAACTCAGAAATTGATGATGCAACTGAACCAAAAATAGTTTCATCTTCCGATTCCTTAAGTTTGGATGAGCAAGTAGAAAACTTAATTCAGTTATTTTTTGCAGCTCAAACTACATCTGCATCACCACCCTGTGTTGAAAATACAGAAGATATGGAAGATGCAAAGAGTGAGGATGAAGTTGTGACACCCATTTGGGAAACGGTTGCTACCTCAGTTGAGGATACAAAAGAACCAATAGTTGTCATTCCAGTTAGTGCTGATACAGATTCTGAGGAGAATGAGGATTTCTGGTTAGATGTGTCACCATTACCTCCGTCATTATCAGGCTCTACTGAGTCTTCTAAATCACCCTCACCTTTGCTTTATCCCGAACGACCACCCAAAGGGCGAAAGTCTTTAGCATCTGTAGAATTGCCGAATTTTCGCCCTAATACTCAATGAAGAAGGCAGAGCTATGCAGAAGGATAAATACTAATAATTAACCCTTCCCCTTTCCCCTTCTTGACTATGGACTCTTGACAATTGACTCTTGACTATGGACTCTTGACTCTTGAGTGTGAACTTTTTTAATTTCTGGTTTGCCCTTACCTGTGGTCAAAGCATAGCTAATTGCTAATAGGTGCAACCACAATGCTGGAGAGCAATTTTCCAACCACTGATTACGGTGCAGAAAATTCGGTAGCCATCCACTTAGTAAAGCACTAATGAGGCTATGACGGATAAAGTCAAAATAGTTGCCTAACCAACGCAATAAATCTTTAGCACCAGCTAGTTCCCAAATCCACAGTAGCAATGCTGGGTTTTTCTTGGCTGCTTTCAGTGCTAAACGATTAAAAGTAAGCAAATTAAATCTATCTTTGATAAAATCGTCTGCTACTTCTAGGGGTTCATCTGCTAACAAACCAAAGAAGTTATTCAGCATGGTGTTTATGCGTTCTGGTGGTAAGAATTTACCAGTAGGAACCATCATGCCTTTGGAAAACATCCAAGTCACAGCAATATTATTTTGAAAGGCACGAATTCGGTTCAAGTGTTGGCAAGAAAGTAAGTCGTGTTTGAGGGCAATATCTAAAAGAGTAGTGAGGCGTTCTAGGTTACGAACCAAGGAACCAAATCCTGTGAAAACCAAGGGTGATTGGAGGGATGCTGCATCACCAATGGCTATTAATCGATCAAATGCTACTTTGCGATCGCTACTCCCCACACTAAAATGCCCTGGTATATAACCAAAGGTCGGCTTTTTCCAAACTAGTTTGTCCATGTCGCAGCGCCGATACTCTGGCAGAATTGTGAAAAAGTCTTCATATATTTCCAGCAAGGAACCGGGATTTTGAGAATTGACTTCATGGTAATGAAATAAATAAATTGTTAGTTCTTCGTCTGCACCAGGAAATAATTCCCAAATTAACTGTCTTCCCCGCGAAATATCGCCGTGACTATTTAGCACATCCCCGTACTGAGAATCCCAAACTCCTGGTTCAAATCCTCGTTCTATTACTGCTCCTACCGTTGGACAAACACTGTCAAAAGCACGACCACCATTTAACTGCCAAGCGATCGGTGATGCTGTTCCCATCGCGTCTACCAGCATTCGTCCGCTTACGTGCTTGTCTATTTGGTTTTTTAAGTCTTTAACTGTAACAACAACTCCTGATGTATAAATATCAGCTTTGATAAACTCTGTTTCATCCCAGATTTCGCCACCTGCCAACCGCAGCTTTTGTCCGCATAATTGGAGCAATTTCTCGGAATCTAACCCCAAATTTAGAACTGTGGGAGTGTGCAAAATAGGTGCTTTTAGTTGCTTGGGAACATAAGCATCAAAAAATTTATTAAATCCATCTTTATACTCTCGGGCAATAATAGATTCAACTTCGTTGGGTGTCAGCAAACCTAAGTTAATCAAACTTTGAATTTCATCACGAGAAATATTCCATTCTCGGTTCATGCGCCCAAAAGGCAACCGTTCCACTAACAGCACTTTGTAGCCTAATTTTGCCATCACAGCCGCGTGAATTACACCAAGCGCACCGCCGATGTAGATTAAATCGTAGGTGGGGTGGTGGGGTGATGGGGTGGTGGGGAGACTATTTTCTCTTATCCCCCTATCTCCCCATTTACCCCTAATCCCCACTCCCTGGGGTCGTGGGGGCCCCGAGTTCCCCATCTCCCAATCTCCTTTATGGGAGAAAACTACCTGACGCGGTTTTTGTGGATTCCGCACTCCTTGACGCCAGCGTTGCTCCCACCAGTACACTCGCTTGAGGTCATATTCGCCGTTGGGCATTTTTTGAAAATATTTGACGGTGAGGGGATAATAGGGAGCTAATGCTTCAAAAATCGATTGCTGGGATAAATCAATTGTTGGTGGTTCTGGGTATTGATGGGGAAAGCTGCTTCTAATCGCAGTTGTTAGCCTTTTGAGAATTTGTTTTTCCTGAGGAAAAACTTGCTCTGACCAGCGGAACGCTTTTAAGTAAGTAGTCCGTTGTACCGACCAAACAAAGATAGAGAGTTCAACGGGCAAGTTTTCCGGAATATTTCTGCTATCATTTGTATTTTCAATCATTCTCAGGCAAAAACCATCCGGTGTCACCACTTTTTCCCCATTTCCTGGTTCAAACTCAGTTTGTAGCCATTTGCATACTGCTGCTGTGTCCGGAGTGGGGATTTCTATGTAAAGTATTTCTTTCATTCGTTTTTCAAATCTCCAATCATAATATGCACTAAGACAGATCCAAAACTAGGGTTATTTACGGTAAAATCCGCCCTATCTTGTTGAATAAAAATTCAATAAAGAAATTTTAAAAGTTTGTCAAAGTTTTTGTTCATTCTCTGTTTCATTAAACTTACGCCATGAATTATCCCATTCCAGATAACCCTCAAGAAATCATTGCCCTAAGGCAAAAGCCAGTTGATGAAGAAATAGTTGCTGCTGCGATCGCAGGTGTAATAAAAGTTGTCCGTGCCCAAGGTCAATCCCTAGAAGAATTAACAGCTCAATTGCTAGCAGAAGACACTTTACTAGATAAACAGCAGCGACGTTGGCTGAGTCAAGTAGTTGCCCAAGCCTGGGAAAGTTTCTCTTAGATTTTGTTGGTAGTTCTTGGTTGGTAGTTGTTTGGAATAGTCAACAAACAACAAGCAACAGACAACAAACAACAAAGATTGTGTTGGTAGTTCTTGGTTGGTAGTTGTTTGGAGTAGTCAACAAACAACAAACAACAGACAACAAAAAAATTCATTGCCAATCATTTTGTGTGGTGTGGGAGTATAAATTGTGTGGATTGAGATTGGCAATTGGCAGGTTAAAATTAATAAGCAACTCAAAAGCAAGAAATAGACTTGTGATTAACAAGTTACTAACTCTCAAGGATATATCTTGATTTAAGTTTTGACGCGGACAGATTTTGGATTACGCTTCAATTATTCCTCAAAAGTGAAATCATCCGCAATTACAACTAAATAGTTAGTTACAAAAAGCACCAGGTGACTAGAAGTCGTAGCTACACATACAAAACCCACCTACGTGGGTTTAAAAGTCCGCGTCGGCGGACTTTGTTTGTACAGCTACGATTTCTAATCGCCAGGACTAGGTGCAATATCTCCACGGGCGTTAGCGTAGCTCCTCCGTAAGGAGGCTCGCCCACAACGAGGGCATGAAAAGTGAAACGAACACCGATGAACACAGATAGATCATGGGTTTGCTGTTAAGTTAATCCCTGATCGCTATTTTCAAGACAGATTTCAGTAATAGGCCAATTACCCATTACCAATTACCAATTACTGCGGCTTCTGCTTGGGAGTGTAGCAATAAGCCATATTCTAATCCTTCCACCACCGCTTGATAGGAAGCCTCCAAAATATTTGTGGAAACTCCTACTGTTGTCCAGCGTTGATGACCACTCCCCGACTCTACCATGACGCGCGTTTTGGCTGCTGTACCTGTATGTCCGTTGAGAATGCGTACTTTGTAGTCTGTCAACTCAAAAGCTGCTATGTGGGGATAAAAATTTACTAAAGCTTTACGTAATGCTGCATCCAAGGCTGCGACAGGGCCGTTTCCTTCTGCTGCTTCCAAAATATCTTTACCATTGACGGCAACTTTGACTGTGGCTAAGGCGCTAGTATTTGTTTCTCCCTGTCCTAAGTCGCAGTGGACTTGGAAACCCCTAATTTCAAAAAATTGTTGGCGACTTCCTAAAGCTTGGCGCATCAACAATTCAAAACTCGCCTCTGCTGCTTCAAATTGGTATCCATCACTCTCCAAATCTTTCAACCGTTCGAGAATTTTTCGGGTTGTAGGGTCATGTTTATTTAATTCAATCCCAAATGAGCGGGCTTTTGCTTGCACATTACTGACTCCTGATTGTTCGGAAATGACGATTCGACGACGGTTGCCAATTTGTTCTGGTTGAATGTGTTCGTAAGTCAGGGGATTACGTTCCACTGCTGATACATGAATTCCGCCTTTGTGAGCAAATGCTGATCTACCCACAAATGGTGCATGTTCATCTGGAGCAAGATTAACTACTTCACTGACAAAGCGACTAGTTTCTGTTAATTGCGACAGCTGGTTCTCTTCTATACATTTAAATCCTAGCTTGAGTTGGAGATTAGGAATTAACGAACAGAGATTGGCGTTACCACATCTTTCGCCATAACCATTGATTGTGCCTTGTACCATCCTGACGCCTGTCATAACAGCAGCCAGGGCATTGGCAACTGCTGTATCTGAATCGTTATGGGTGTGAATACCTAATTTAGTGTCGCTAGGAAGAACTTTAACTATTTCAGTAATAATTTGCGTAATTTCATGGGGTAATGTGCCACCATTGGTATCACAAAACACTAGCCATTCCGCACCAGCAGCGATCGCAGTCTCTAATGTTTGTAAAGCATAATCTCGATTGCGCTTATAGCCATCAAACCAGTGTTCAGCATCGTAGATAACGCGACGCCCTTGAGCGCGTAAGTACTCAATCGTATCGCGGATCATCGCCAAATTTTCAGTCAAAGTAGTCTTGAGTCCTTCAGTTACATGCAAATCCCAAGACTTACCAAAAATAGTCACCCAACGGGTGCTAGCAGCAAGAATAGCTTGTAGTATTGGCTCAGAAGCCACATTTGTATTTGGGCGTCGAGTTGAACAAAAAGCCACAACTTCAGCTTGTTTGAGGGGTTCTTCCTGCAACTGCCAGAAAAATTGCACATCTTTGGGATTGGCACCAGGCCAACCACCTTCAATGAAGGGAATACCCAGTTGATCCAGCCTTCTGGCAATGCGTAACTTATCTTCTATGGAAACAGATAACCCTTCGCGCTGAGTACCATCTCGCAGTGTAGTGTCATATATCCAAAGTTGAGGTGAACAGTTAACAGTCATAAGATGAGCAATTGTTCAGGCTATAGAATAAAAAAAGATATGTCAGGATATAAAATTGTAATGGGAGTCAAGAGTTTATACGCTTGGTTCCCCTTGGGGTTCATAACAACTACATTTCCAGGTGGTTTGTGACAACACTACAATAAGTGAAAATCTGCTGACAGATGGTGACTTTATACCATTATTCAACTTTAGATTAAAGATAGACATTAAAAAGTCTATATTCCCAATACCAACACCGCTTCACTATTTTTCAAGACCATAATAATATGGCAAGATTAAATGATTTATGAACTAATCCTTAAGGATATTCTTGTGATTGTTTCATAACTTAAATCCGATTATGAAATACTTTTTTATATATCAAAAATAAATTGTTACAATACAACCTAAAACTTGTGTAGTGATCTGCAATGCCCAAGGTGCTAGCTCAAGGTAAAACAAGTGAGTGTATGCGTAGAGCCAATCGGCAGAAAATTTTGCTGCAAAATGGTATTGACCTCTACAATAGCGGTGCTAAGGTTGTTAACTGTGGCTTAATGGGCTGTTCTGTGCAATTGCAAGTAGAAGGTAAAGCTTCAAAGGCTAATTGGCGTGAAGGGCAGCGCTCAATACCTCCTCATCCTCCGATAAAAAATCTGGGTTTCGCTTGTCAAACTCAGCTTATGGGAGATGTAAAAGTCACCAAATTTGCTGGATTTTGGGGAGAAGGTTCTCAAGTAGTCTGGACACCAAAAGGTTAAAAAGGAGAAAAAACATGGGTAGATGGACACCACTCATTTTGATGGCTGGAGGTTTGGCTATTTTACTAGGTACGTTGCTGGGGATTAGCTTTCCAATGGGCGGCCAAAATACTGCCCAAGCCCCAGGAGGTAAAACATCAAAAGTTCTCCCTGCTAACATTAATGTCAATAGCACTGCGGCTGGTACAAATAACACCAGTACCAATAGAACCAATGTTGCCCAGAACAACGCTGCTGATGACACTATGACTGACACAACAACAACTGCTCAGGATACAGGCACCACAGACGATACTCAATCAAATGATACCAATCAGGATAACGAACCAATTCGAGCTTTGTGGTAGTGGTTGCCTATCATCAGTAAACAGTTACGAGTTACCAAAAATTAAGGGTTTAAAGTCCCGTCCCAGAAGAACGGCTTTGATACAATAGATATTATCCGCAACACAGGCAGAGTTCCCGCTCAAAGGAAGAGGAAGCTGTCTGGCAATGGCCGGTATTTCCTGAGAAAATCTTTGCTTTTAGAGTAGTTAAATTTCTCATGCAGCCGCGGGACACACGGGTCTTGTATGCTTGTTGAGGGTAAAGTAATCTGAGATGTTGCTGGGCAGGATTCATCCTTGGGGCATTTTGGATCTCCCGTAGAAGCAAGAATCCTCGGACCTCAGGACGAGGAGTGTCAAATAGTCAATTGTCAATTGTCAATTGTTGATAGCCATTACTCTTGACTATTGACTCTTGACTATTGACTCTTGACTATGGATTTTGGACTCTTGACTAATGACTAACGATGTTTTAATTATCGGTGGCGGTGTCATCGGTTTAGCGATCGCTGTTGAACTGAAACTGCGTGGTGCGAAAGTTATTGTGACTAGTCGTGATTTTCACGCCGCCGCTACACATGCTGCCGCTGGGATGTTGGCCCCGGATGCGGAAAACATCTCGAATCAAGCAATGCAAGATTTGTGTTGGCGATCGCGTTCTCTTTATGCTGAATGGACGCACAAATTAGAACAACTCACCAGCTGCAACACTGGTTACTGGCCTTGTGGAATTTTAGCGCCAGTCTTTTCTGAAGAAGAGAGGGAGATAGGGAGAAAGATGATGGGGAGATGGGGAGATAGGGGGATGGGGAGAAATATTTCTCCCCACCACCCCATCACCCCATCCTCTTCTACTACCTATTGGTTAGACAAAGAAACTATTCACCAATATCAACCAGGTTTAGGAGAAGAAGTAATTGGTGGTTGGTGGTATCCTGAAGATGCCCAAGTAGACAATCGAGCCTTGGCAAAAGCACTGCTGGGTGCAGCGCAATCTTTGGGTGTGGAACTGAAAGAAGGAATAGCAGTAGAAGGCATTTTGCAGCAGCAAGGGCAAGTTGTAGGTGTACAAACCAATGCTGGAATTTTACACGCCGAACACTATGTTTTAGCCACAGGTGCTTGGACAAATCAATTGTTTCCCTTACCCGTACGTCCTACCAAAGGGCAAATGTTGAGCGTGCGTGTACCAGAAGCGATCGCAGAATTGCCCTTAACACGGGTTTTATTTGGGCAGGATATTTACATTGTGCCAAAACGCAATCGGCGAATTATCATTGGCGCTACCATCGAAGATGTTGGCTTTACCCCTTACAACACCCCAGCAGGCATTCAAAGTTTACTACAAGCAGCCATCCGTCTCTATCCTCAACTTCAGGATTATCCCATAGAAGAATTATGGTGGGGATTCCGTCCTGCTACCCCAGATGAGTTACCAATTCTGGGGAATAGTCCCTGTCAAAATCTCACCTTGGCTACTGGACACTACCGTAATGGGATTCTGCTTGCACCCGTAACAGCAGCACTAATTGCTGATTTGATTTGGGAGCAAAAATCTGACCCCCTCCTGTCGCATTTTCATTACTCGCGCTTCCAGAACAAATCATCTACCTCCTCTGTTATGCTGACTCACCCTCTCCCCGCTTCTCCAGATCAGGCACAAGTCAATTCCCTTACTCTTAAAAGTGAAGCATTTCCGGAAAAAAGCTTTGCACCCACTCCAGACACACCACTTGTGATTGCTGGCAAAACTTTTACCTCCCGCTTGATGACGGGAACTGGTAAATATCGCAGCATCGAAGAAATGCAGCAAAGTGTGGTGGAGAGTGGTTGTCAAATTGTGACTGTGGCTGTGCGACGAGTACAAACTAAAGCCCCCGGACACGAAGGTTTAGCCGAAGCGCTAGACTGGACAAAAATTTGGATGCTGCCGAATACTGCTGGCTGTAAAACCGCCGAAGAAGCGATTCGGGTTGCCCGTTTAGGAAGGGAAATGGCAAAACTCCTGGGACAGGAAGATAATAATTTTGTCAAGTTAGAAGTAATTCCTGATCCGAAATATTTGCTTCCAGATCCGATAGGCACTCTGCAAGCAGCAGAACAATTGGTCAAAGAAGGCTTTGCTGTTTTACCCTATATTAATGCTGACCCGATGCTAGCCAAGCGTTTGGAAGAAGTAGGCTGTGCCACAGTCATGCCTTTAGCTTCACCCATTGGCTCTGGTCAGGGATTGAAAACAACTGCTAACATTCAAATTATCATCGAAAATGCCAATGTACCTGTAGTGGTGGATGCTGGCATTGGTTCACCATGCCAAGCAGCACAAGCAATGGAAATGGGTGCTGATGCTTTATTGATTAACAGCGCGATCGCTTTAGCAAAAAACCCACCCCTGATGGCACGCGCTATGAATATAGCTACCGTTGCTGGTCGTATAGCCTATATCGCTGGTAGAATGCCCATTAAAGACTACGCCAGCGCCTCTTCACCAGTGACTGGAACAATTACAAATTAGATGTTTGTTGGTTGTTGGTGGTTGTTTGAAACAATCAACTATCAACCAGCAACTATCAACTCTATGTACTTTTGTAACGAATTATCTCTAATAACAAAAGTAGTCTATTGCATTTATGTAACATAAAATGAAAAAGCAGAGTAAGGAATTAGTCCATGCCCTACACAACAGAAGAAGGCGGTCGCCTCAATAATTTCGCCCGTGAACCCAAAGTTTACCAAGCAGAGCCTCCGACAGCCCAGCAAAAGCGCAATTTCATAATTTTGGGAGCTGTGGGAATAATTTTGGTCAGTGGTTTGATTTTTGTGGCCTTCTCTGTTTCTAATCTCAGTTAATCAAAATTACTTTGATAAATCAATTTTATTTTATATTTCTTCAGGTTTCTACACTTTATGGGAACCTGGTTTTTTTGTCTAATCTGGAAATAAGGCAGAGGGCTTCTGCTCTGCAAGAAAATAAGTGCAAAATATAAGTATAATAATATACGCTTCCTCTATTCTTATTTGAAACCTTGATTTATCCTGAGCAGAGCAATCAGTACTTGAAAATCGAAGTCATAGTCATATTTACAGATTGCTTGCATATGCCCTTAGAAGGGATGTACACTGCGTTTCGGCTCCCTAGCCACCATGAGCGTGAATGATACTGCACATTCGGATAAATTTGCGTGGAATCGCCAAGTCTACCACCGTCTAAAACTTGCACTTAGTCTTGGTTTGCGGCGACAAATTTTTGTAGCGGTATGTGATGATTTAAACTTGAGAAATCAGGTAGCAGCGCGTCTGCATTCAACTTTGGCTTATCCAGTTGGTCAAGTGCTGTATCAACCATCAAATACACAGGAAGATAGTACGCCAGCCTATCCACGATTAGTTACCCTGAGGTTGAATTTAAGTGATCCTAACCCTATCGCACAGATAAATCAATGGTTGGTGAGTTATCCACCACCAATTGTTGGTGTATCCAAAGATAATCCCGGGCGATCATTGCCAATACCGGCTTTTCAGATTGTAGGTGTTGAGCAGTTAACCAAACAACCAGTAGCAATACAACGTTTATTTTTGCACTATCTCCGTTTAACTGAACAGCATTTATCAAGTCCAGAATCCAGCCGTTTTCTGGAATCCAGTTTATTACTGTGGACACCACGTCCTTGGCTGTACGCCATACAGCAGTCAGCACCCCACTTTTGGCGTTGTCGTACTGGTGTGTTTGTGTTTGCTGGAGAACCGACACCAACAACTCGTACCAAAAACTCACCAGAACGCTTTTCTGGTTCTAGAAGCTTAGATTTAGGAAATATTGAACAGGTAATCTGGGAAGAATCTGTCTCTGGTGACGATTTTCCTGTGGAAGATGTTGATTTTCAGATTCACACACCTGTAAATCGTGGACACCAACCGCAAGAACCTTCACCAATCAAATCAGAATTATTTGTTCCAGAAACATTTCAGCAAGAAACTAACGATAAAGTCCGTATCAGCGAGACTTCATCGCCACCACGTTTATCGCACATTAGTAAAGAGTTAACAGAGTTAGTACTAGCAACTATTAACACTGCGATCGCTCACGATCAAGATGAGAATATACAAGTACAGCAACTTCTAGAAGAAATAGACTCTTTACATTCCACAAAAGCTTCACCAGAAACACTAGCAGCAGCTTATCATCGCCTGGGTAACTTATATCGCCTCCGCATTGAACAAGGACAAGCTACTTTAGAAAACTTGATGGTGGCTATTTTGGCATACCAAGAGGCTATTACCTACGATGAAACTTCGCCGCAAGTGCCAGATATTTTGAATGACTTAGGTACACTCTATTGGATGCTATACCGCACACCGCCCAATTCGGAAGAAGGACAATCTTATATAGAACAGGGAATAGAGTTTTATCAGTTAGCTTTAAAACTAATTTCACCTGAAACCCATCCAGAAACTTATGCACGGGTGCAAAATAATCTGGGGACTGCTTATGGGGACTTGGCACGTTTTTCTAATCCAGGCGAAAACTGGCAAAAAGCGGTTGCAGCTTATCGAGAAGCACTCTGCTTCCGTACCGCCGAGATGGAACCATTGAAGTATGCTGCAACTCAGAATAACTTGGGTACTGCTTACTGGCATTTGGCCCAGTACAATCAACCGATGGAGCATTTAAAGAATGCGATCGTAGCTTACAGTCTTGCCTTAGCTTACTACAATTCCGAGCAGGAACCACTTAAATATGGCATGATTCAAAACAATATTGGTACTGCTCATTGGAATCTCGCACAGTACGAAAATCCAGCAGAGAATCTGCGACTGGCTGTGGAAGCCTATGGGGAAGCTTTGAAATATCGTACACCAGCACATGTTCCCGCCGCTTGTGCTGCTACACAAAATAATCTTGGTACTGCTTACTGGCACTTAGCCAACCAATCACAAATCAGCAAAGAAGAACAACAGAATTTTCTAGAATTGTGCATCAATGCTTATGAAGAATCTCTAAAGCTTGCTCACTCAATGAACAATGCTAATTTAAGTTTTGATATTTTTGCTACTCACAACAACTTAGGATTAGCGCACTATCAACTTGGAACAGATCAGTATTTAAATGGCGATAAAATCGCACGTTCTCAACATTTAGAATTAGCATTAGATAACCATCTGCAAGCATTAAATGGATTAAGCAATAAACCAGAATCTTACCAAATAACTTTGAATTATGTAGTAAAAACTATCCGCGCTTTTCACAGTGAATTAGGCATACAAGGACAAAATCTAGCTTTATCTAAAGTGCCTGGTCAATTACTACCAGAAATTCTGCCAAAGTTGTAGTTAGCAGGTAGAAGTTATCTCTTTAGTAATTATCAGTTCTGATTTGTGATTCCAGAAGGAAATTTCACCATCAAAAAATATGATTCACAAAAACCTCAAGCTTTTTATTGCCATCCGCATGGAGAATTATGGACTGGTGATTCAATTCAATGGCTAAAAAATCTGCCTTCGGAATCAGTAGATTTAGTCTTTGCAGATCCTCCTTATAATATCAAAAAAGCTGCATGGGATAGTTTTGAATCTCAAGCAGCTTATGTAAACTGGTCTTTAATCTGGATTGAAGAAGTTTCTCGGATATTAAAATCAACAGGCTCACTATATATTTGCGGTTTTTCAGAAATTATTGCTGATATTAAACTGCCAGCATTGAAATTTTTTTCTGGGTGTAGGTGGTTAATTTGGCATTATAAAAACAAAGCCAATCTTTCAAATGATTGGGGACGTTCTCATGAAAGCATATTACATTTTAGAAAGACAAAAAATTTTTATTTTAATCCAGATAATATACGCATACCTTATGGAGAACACACTTTAAAATATCCACAACATCCCCAAGCAAAAACAAGTCAATACGGCAACAACGGTAAAAATGATAGTAGAATTTGGCGTCCCCATCCCAAGGGTGCAAAACCTAGAGATGTGATCGAAATACCAACTACATGTAATGGAATGGATGAAAAAACCAAACATCCAACTCAAAAGCCAGAGGAGTTAGTGAGAAAGTTTATACTTTCTTCATCTTCAAGAGGAGATATTGTGCTTGATCCATTTTTTGGTTCAGGAACAACGCTGGTTGTTGCTGAACAACTTGGTAGAAGATGGCTAGGCTGTGAGATTATTCCTGAATATGCAGCATGGGCGGTGGAACGTATCAAATCTGTAAAATACATGTCAGATGAGGAATGGTTTTGGTTCGATCGCAAGAATGAAGAACGTAGGAAGAAATTTAGGTAATAATATTTCTGCTTACCAACGATTACATAGATGTTTAACCATAATTAAACAAGGATTAGCTTCTCCCCAAATTTGTGTAATTTCTTCTAAGGGTCTAAAACCCATCGCCAGATAAAACTTTCTTGTCTGTGCATAGAACTGATCTGGATGAGAGAAAGCTAAAGTTTTAACCTGCCAATACTCAATACCTTGCTGTTGAAGAATGGACTCCGCACGGTTAATTAAGGTACGACCAATACCATGACGGTGATAGTGGGGAAGAACGCCCATAATATAGAGTTCAGCTGCATATTTGTAATGTTGCTTCCAAGTCAGAAAGCCTATACATTTGTTATCTATAAAAGCTAATATAGTTGGAAGCTCATCAATTTCTTGAGTATATTGAGCGATCGCTTCCTCAATACTGAACCATTGTGGTAAAGCTCGAATGATTGATTCGCAAATATTTCCTTTGCCGTAAAATAAACCTTGAGTTGAGATTTGATTTAATTTCATCTCAGAACAGTTGTGGATTAATTCGTAGCTTTTTCAAACGCAGAGGATCGCAAAGGAGGACGCAAAGGGACGCAGAGTTATGGTTTTATTTAGTTTTGTACTAAGTGGTGAGATGAATTGTGAACGATTCTCCTAATTTTCACTTGATTTAATTACAGAAAATATAGATGAATAATCTTCGTGAGCAAATGACATTTTCATAGCCATTTCCAAGATTTTCCGTACACCTTCAATACTGTTAACGTTTAAACCTGCGGCTTTTGCTTCTTCAATAAAGAAGTCAGTATCTTTCATTAAGTGTTTGGTGGGAAAGTTGGGATTAGCATAATTACTATCCAACATTCTTGGCAACTTTTTATCGAAAGTTGGGGCGTAAAGGGCGCTTTGACGTAGAATGTACATAAACAAGTCTTCGTCAATGCCATAACGCTGGACAAAACTAAGACTCAGGGCAAAGCCTGCTGTTAGGGAAGCAATTAATTGATTTAAAGCTAGTTTCAGTGCCGCAGCTGTTCCCACTGATCCAACTAAGATAGGTTCTAGGCTAAAGTGTTTTAATAACTCTAAGTAACGTTGGTATTGTTCTTGATGCGCGCCCACCATCACAATTAAATTACCAGCTTCTGCTTCTGGGATACTACCTAGTACGGGTGCTTCTAAATACTCTCCACCTGCGGCAACTACTGCATCTCTAATTTCTCTACTTTCGGTAGGAGTAATAGTCCCCATTTGGATGACGCTTTTTCCTGCTACAGCTTGTGAGGATCGATCTGAAAGTAGGACACTATAAATCGCTGCTGCATTCGTAAGCATGAGAATCACACAGTCAGCTGCATTAATTGCCTGATAAGGTTTTTCTGCTACTTCCGCACCCATTTGTTTTAACGGTTCTAACTTTTCTGGGGTGCGGTTATAGGCAATTAGCTGGACTCTTGCTTCTAACAATTTCTGTGCCATTGGCAGTCCCATTAATCCAGTCCCCAGAAATGCTACCTTCATTTTTACGTTCCTCTGGTAGAGCGTTATTAGTTAGTTGTTAGTTGTTGGTTGTTGGCTGTTAGTTGTTAGTGGTTAGTGGTTGTTAGTTAACCATCCCCAATCCCTGATCGCTATCTTCCCTACCAACAACCATCTACTAACCACTAACTAGTTTTTTAGCCGCCTGCGGCAAAAGTAACCATAATCATTACTGACAGTAAAATGCCAGGAACGAGTAGTACGATTAGCATCAATAAGTCATGGGTGGTCATAATTGTTACCTTTTGACTAAAGAAGGATAAAGGTTAAAAATATTGACTTCAGCCTTTAATCATAAATTGGCTATCACCTAAGTGAGATTAATAAATATAGTTTTAACTTTTCAAATGGACGTTGGTGGTAGTTTTGGTACAGTAAATCCCTTCAGTTGTTGAAATGTTTCTGTTTCCTTGAGTCCTTTACTTTGTGCCAAAATACTAAATCCACCTAATCCAAAGGGATCTAAAAGCTGACGCAATGCATCCCGGCGACACAGTAAATCAGAGATGGGTTGATTTGTATAAGAGAGGGTAGCTATGCGATCGCCCAATCCCAACGCCATTAAAAATAATTCTTGCTGCGTCAAACCAACTTTAGCTAATCCGCAGCGTTCACCCCATCGTTCTAAAGCAGTAAAGTCAACATGGGCTGTGATGTCTTGTCGCCCGATATTGATGTAAGGGTTATTATGGCGCTGATGATGCCAGTAACACTGGAGTGTGCCTTGCGATCGCCTGGGATTATAGTAACGACTTGCTGGATAGCCATAATCTATAGTTAACACATACCCCCGCTGCAAACGGTCTGCTACTACACTTAACCAATCCAGCGCTGCTAGATTTACCTCACTGCGATAACCTTCTGGATAAACATTTTCTGAGAACTGAATGCCTACTAAATCAAAGTATTCAGCTAGTTTTGGGGTGGAAGTTTCGGCTGTGATTTCTGTAAAGAGAGTGGGGATTAGGGGCAATGGGGGGGTGGGGGAAGTATGAGGAGTGTAAGGAGTGGGGGGAGTGAATAACTCTTGACTGTCGACAATTGACCCTTGACGATTGACGATTGACGATTGACGATTGACAATTGACTCTTGCTGTAGAGTCACATAAATTTCTCGCAGTTGCCCTTGTTCTAAAATAAATTGATGCACTGGTAGAGCATCCACTAATTCGTTTGAAAAAAAGCAGCCAATAATAGAATTACTAAGTATTTCTTCTAAACTACTCTTGATTTGAACTGTAAATTCTTGTAAGCGTTGCTGTTGTTCTTGCCTGAGAATGGGGGACTTTTCTACAATGATGTATTGTAGGGCAGCGAAAAAATTTGGATAGCGTGACTTTAAGTAATTTAAAATATCTAGTGCTAAATGCCCTTGTCCTGCACCCATTTCTACTAGGGAAAAAGGCACTGGTTGTCCTAAAATTTCCCACATCTGGACAAATTGTTCAGCTAGCAACTCGCCAAAATCAGGGCCAAGATGGACAGAGGTAAAAAAGTCACCCCGCTTACCGATATTTACAGCTTGGGTAGAATAGTAACCGTAGTCAGGGTGATACAATGCCATATCCATGTAGGTGGCGAAAGTAATTCGCTGATCAGGACTATTAGCAATGCGATCAGCTATGGCAGCACACAGCGCTGGATGAGAATCCATAAACTTGGAAATTTCAAATTAAAACTTCAGCCTCAATTGTATTACCTTTAGCTACAAAATATCCTGCTGTAACCCTTTATATTAGTATTTTTTCTTCTTCAATAATCGATAAATCTTCAGAAAATAATTTGCATTTTATTAGTTATATTGATGATTATATTTTTGCTTTTGATTAATAGTAGTTATCCAGCTACTACCTAATAGATTTTAATATTAATATGCATGTACATATCTATGTAAAAAATAAAGGTTTGTTGCCTCCTATGTCAGCTATATTTACTAGTACTAACCTTCCTCCTTTAGAAAGTGGCGATCGCCTGACTCGTTACGAATTTGAACGCCGTTATCAGGCAATGCCGCAGAATATAAAAGCAGAATTAATCGAAGGAGTTGTATATTTGGCTTCACCTGTACGTGCTAGAGGTCATGGCAGACCTCATGCGAAAATAATGACTTGGTTGGGAACCTACACTGCTGCAACACCTGGAGTAGATTTACAAGATAACGCCACAGTCCGCCTAGATGCTGACAATGAACCTCAACCCGATGCTCTATTACGAATTGAACCAGAAGTAGGTGGCAATTCCCGTATTAGTGATGATGATTATATTGAAGGTACACCAGAATTAATCGTAGAAATTGCTGCTAGTAGTGCTGCTTATGACCTGAATGACAAGCTTAATGCCTATCGTCGCAATGGAGTACAAGAGTATATTGTCTGGCAAAGTTACGAGAATCGTCTAGATTGGTTCAACTTAGAACAAGGACGATATGTTTTGCGAGAACCAGATGCAGATGGAGTAATTCGCAGTCAGATTTTTCCTGGATTATGGTTGGCGGTTAATGCTTTGCGAGAAGGTAATATGGCTGAGGTTTTAGCGGTTCTTCAGCAGGGATTGCAAACAGCCGAACATCAAGCATTTGTGGAGAGACTAAGGAGTTAGTGTTGTGCAGGACAAGAAGCCAAACAACGAAAAAATCAAAAAGCAAGGTAAGTCACTGCCTTCTGGTATTATCATCCGGTTGGGAAAATTTGTCTGGACTACTATGTGGCATCTGATGATGTCGAATTTGGCCCCCCGTAACCAGTCAGGAGAATACATCCGTCCAGCTAGTCAGTTTCGCAACTTTATTGGCACACAAGTAGACAATCCTTATCAACCCCAAGCGGGACGCTACCGCCTTTATATAGGTTTAGGATGCCCTTGGGCCCATAGAACTTTGGTTGTGCGATCGCTCAAAGGTTTAGAAGATGCCATACTAGTTTCGATTGTGTCTCCTTCACCAAACGAAGGTATCTGGGTTCTTAACCAGGAAGAAGAAGGTTGTCGCACCCTTCCCCAACTCTACAATTTAGCTGTACCTGGTTATCAAGGGCGCTGTACTGTTCCCGTACTCTGGGATACGCAAACCAAGACGATAGTTAATAACGAAAGTGCAGAGATTATCGTGATGTTGAATTCCCAATTCAACGAGTTTGCCAAAAATCCCCAACTTGATCTTTATCCAGAAGAACTGCGTGAGCAAATTGACCATTGGAACGAGAAAATTTATCATGCGGTAAACAACGGTGTCTATCGCTGCGGTTTTGCCCAAACTCAACAAGCCTACGACAAAGCTTGTCACGAGTTGTTCACCACTCTCGATGAAATTGACGCCGCATTGGCAAAGAGTCGCTACCTGTGTGGAGATAGGGTAACGCTGGCAGATGCGCGTTTGTTTACTACCTTGTTCCGTTTTGATGTAGTCTACTACGGATTATTTAAGTGCGATCGCCGCAGAATTCAAGACTATGAAAATTTAGGGCCTTACCTACGCGATTTATATCAGCTACCGGGAGTTTCTGACACTTGTGATTTAGATAGCGTCAAGCGAGACTACTACGGCAACCTCTTTCCACTCAATCCTGGTGGTATCATCCCCTGTGGACCCGATGTAAGTTATCTATTGAAACCACATAATCGTCAAGGAGTTAGTGGTTAGTGGTTAGTTGTTGGTTGGTTAGTTACTCCTCACACTCCACCCTACGGGAAGCCTATGAGCGCGTCTACACACTCCTCACACTCTATCTCCCCATCACCCCATCACCCCATCACCTCATCTCCCTAAATATTTCCTTATTTGTCGATTAGGAAATACTAATCAATTTGATCTTTTTCTTGCTTGATAATCTAATAAAGCTCCTGCGCTGACTGTAGTCCTTCCGTTAGTTCTACACATAGGAATTTCTCCTTTTTGTAAAGCCATATATAGATTGGCTTGGTTTAAATTTAAAAACTTTGCTGCTTGTACAAGAGAGATACCTCGCTTCAGAAAACCGGGTCTTTGTCTTTTGTATTTAGATAAGCGGCTAAGCATGGCGAAATATAAAAAACTACTTAAGAAACTTAACTTTTCTTACAAAAACGTTACAAAATCTCATAAAGACACAATTCACCTACACAGTATATCGGCTGTGTCGGAGGGATGTTGCACAACTCAGTTTGACGGAACACTAATTAGATTTTTGTCTAATTAGATTATAACAGATTATGAAAACGGAACAATTTCAGATCGTGCTACGTTTTTTCAAAGCTTTAGCGGACGAAAGTCGACTAAAGATTTTGAGTTTTCTAGCTAATCAAGAATGTAGTGTTGAAGAATTAGCTGTATTGTTACAACTCAAGGAACCAACGGTGTCTCATCATTTGGCTAAATTAAGAGAAGTAAATTTAGTTACTATGCGCCCTGAGGGTAATACCCACCTTTATCAATTAGAGAGTGGAACTTTAGAGAGTGTCAGCAAAGAAATGTTGACACCAGGGAAGATAGCTTCTTGGGTTGAAGACGTAGATACAGAAGCATGGGAAATAAAGATAATTCAAACCTACATAGAAGGAGAACACCTCAAAGAACTTCCTTCTAGTCGTAAAAAACGCTTAGTAATTCTCAGATGGTTAGCGAATAAATTGGAGGTAGGTGTTCAGTATTCAGAAAGTACGATTGATGAAATTCTCAAGCGCTACCATCCTGATTTTGCTAATCTTAGGCGGGAGTTGATTAGTTACAATCTAATCCAAAAAAAAGATGGAGTTTATTGGCGTTATATAGATTAGTAGAGAGAAATTGTTAATGAAAAATATCCTTGGTTCTCAACAAAAAATTAAAGTTTTTAAGTCTCTCTCCTTATAGGGGAGAGGTTTGGAGAGTTTTTTAAATCCGTCGAACTCATGTTATTTTATTAAAACACTAAAGTCAAAAGATATATGGAATAGCTGTAAGATTTATGAGCGAGGTGACTATATCATAGACAATAGTACTATGATTATTACTTAATGATTTTTTAGGTTAAAAAAATGGTCTTAGTAAATAAGCTAGTAAAACCGTTTCTGAAGTGGGCAGGAGGGAAAAGACAACTTGTTCCATTAATTGTAGAAAATTATATTCCTAAAAATTTTAATTACCAAACCTACTATGAACCTTTTCTTGGCGGAGGAGCGCTCTTATTTACATTGCAACCTAAAAAAGCTGTAATTAATGATAGTAATACTGAATTAATCAATTGTTATCAAGTTGTTAAAGACTCAGTTGATGAACTAATTGATAATTTAAAATTTCATAAAAATAATGAGGAGTACTATTATGCTATTAGAGATTGGGACAGGGAAGAAAGCTTTCAAAATAGAACACCTGTACAACGAGCATCAAGAATTATTTTTCTGAACAAGACTTGTTACAATGGCTTATTTAGAGTTAATTCTCAAGGACGGTTTAATGTGCCTTTTGGGAAATACAAAAATCCAAATATTTTAGATGTAACTGTTTTAAAAGCTGTAAGTAAATATTTGAATAACAACCAAATTACAATATTAAATTTAGATTTTCAAGACGCTCTTAAAGATGCAAAAAGAGGAGATTTTGTTTATCTTGATCCTCCTTACGATCCAGTTTCGGATACCGCTTATTTTACTGGCTATGATGTAAATGGATTTAATAAAGATGAACAAATTAGGTTAAAAGAGACATTTGATAATTTAGACAGGAGAGGTTGTAAAGTTCTGTTGAGTAATGCTTACACAAACTTCATCATAGACTTGTATAAAGATTATAAACAGATAAAAATATCGGCAATTAGAGCTATCAATTCAAATGCTAAAAAAAGAGGTAAAGTAGACGAAATTTTAGTAAAAAACTATGAGTGATTTATCAATTCAAATACAACAATCTAAAAATGATATTGCTTGGGAGAAGTTATTCATAATTCAATTATTTTCCTAAATATGCTTCTAAAACCTTTGGGTTGCGCTGAATTTCTTCGGGAACACCGTCTGCTAAGTTTCTACCTTCAGCAAGTACCCAAACACGATCGCACAATGACATAATCACATCCATGTTGTGTTCAATAATCAAAAAAGTCATACCTTTTCGATTCCACTGGACAATGCGATCGCAAATCTCATCAATTAGTCTCGGATTTACACCTGCTGCTGGTTCATCTAACAAAATCAACTTGGGATTAGTCATCAACGCCCGTCCCATTTCTAACAACTTGCGTTGTCCACCAGATAAACCACCAGCGTAATCATCAGCTTTATGAGCTAAACCCACCGATTCTAATATGGCTAGCGCCTGTTGTTCCAGCTGCTTTTCTTCTTTAGCAACCACATGGGGTTGAAATTGCAACTGCCAAAAATTTTCGCCAGTTTGCTTTTGCGCCGCCAATAGCATATTTTCTAGTACCGACAACTTCGAGAGGGCGCGCGCCACCTGAAATGTCCGTACTAAACCTTGTTGGGCAATTTGATAGGATGGCAAATGGTGAATCGGTTCGCCGTCAAAAATGACTTTTCCTTTGTCGGGACGGATAAAGTTAGAGAGTAAGTTAAATAAAGTCGTTTTGCCAGCACCATTAGGGCCAATTAAACCTGTGATACTCCCCGTTGTAACCTGAATTTCGGCATTATCAACAGCCTTAATCCCGCCAAAGCTTTTAGACAACCCACTGGCAGCTAATAAGGGAACCTGGGAAGAAGAATGATTATTTACCAAGGGTAAGTTCCTCCTTTTTACCTAAGATACCTTGAGGACGCCAAATCATCAGTACCATCAAAATCAGTCCGATAATCATGATGCGAAATGCGCCCAATTGATCAGAGGTAAGGTTAGTAAAAATTCTGGGTAGGAATTCACGAGTCAGGGTATCGTAAGCAAAGTAAATGACTGCCCCTAAAATCGTGCCGACATTATTACCAGAACCTCCTAATATCACCATAATCCAAGCGTCGAATGTTAGCTGGGGTTGGAAATTATCAGTATAAATAGCACTGAGTTGCCAAGCAAAGAAAGCACCTGCAATACCAGCGATCGCACCTCCCAACATCAGAGATTGTAACTTGTACCAAAAAACGTTTTTTCCTAACGCTTTCGCAACTTCTTCATCTTCACGGATAGCTTTGAGGACTCGTCCCCAAGGCGATCGCACCAAGACTTCTAAGCGCCAAAAAACGAATGCTAGTGCCACTAACGACAACAGCATTAAACCTGCTTTCGGGTTGTAATTATACAAGCCAATCACCCCAGAAATATAAATCGCTGCTGACAGCAGTCCTAGCAAACTTGCTACCACTAAACGCGATACAAATTCTTGCTTTTTACCTACCCGTTTAGCCGCATATGTCGGGCGAGTCCAGCGCCATAACCAATAAAAAGTTATACCAGCGACTAAAGTCAGTACCGCGATCATTATCAGTCTGACAAACAAATTTGGTTGCAAATTCACTAACGGAATAGGGTAACTTTGTACACCAAACGCCCCAGAAATCCAGGCATCACCCACAGGTAAATCCTGGTTATTGAGTATCAGCCTAACTAGTTCCCCCACACCGATAGTCACGATCGCCAAATAATCTTCCCGCAAACGCAGAGTCGAAAAACCGATTAACAAACCCAACAAAGCTGCTAGTACAGCCCCAATCACCGCCGCTAGCAGCACAGGAACACCCTTAAGGCTCAATAATACAGTTGTATAGGCTCCCAGCGTCATGAATGCCACATGACCAAAGTTAATTAAGCCTGTAAAACCCCACTGCAAATTTAGCCCTAAAGCAAACAAAGCAAAAATAGAAGTAGAAATTGCTAAAAAAATTAGATATTCAGCCATATGTTAGTTATTTGTCATTGGTCATTAGTCATTTGTCAATAGTCAAGGCTCAAAGGTTAGTAGTTACTATCTATTCTCCTCACACCCCTCACACCCCATCTCCTTACCTCCCCATCACCCCACCTCCCCATCAAACTTTTCCCTCATTTTATGGGAACACTAGATGTTGGTTATTTTTGATTGATAATACATGAACTTGCTGCGAATCAGAATCCATCATTTAATTGAACAGTTAGCCGACGAAGAATTAGAAAAAGTTTGGAATGCCGTCTACGACTTACATTGTGATTTTTATATGCACAAAGCCATACAAGAAGTCAAGCGATCGCAGCAACCTTGGGACACCTTAACCCATGAAGAAGCTGTGCAATTGTTAACTTTTTCATAATACTTTGGTTGTTGGTTAGTGGTTAGTTGTTAGTTGTTAGTTGTTAGTTGTTTACTCCCCATCTCCCCATCACCCCATCTCCCCACCACCCCACCATGGAAGTACGCTATGCACGGTCTTTTTTAGTAGACCTCAAAAATTTAGAACCTGCTGCCTATCAGCTGGTGTATGATTTTGTGTTTATTGAGTTTGCAGATAAAAGACAACTGCATTACTTACCAGATTTACGACAGCTAGATAGAGAAGGTATTTTTTACCGCTTGACTCTGGAGAATTACTTAATTGGCATTGAACTAAGAGGTGAAATTGTGAAATTTTTGCGAGTCATACCAATGCCGGATGTGTAGAGTCTGGCCAATGCCGGATGTGTAGAGTCTGGGTCACGTAAAGACTTAAAACTGTATAAGAGGGACAAAGCTTGGCTCTATCCTTAGCTTAAACTTGTTGAATGAAAATCACTTTACTTGAGATTTCCCTATGGACGCTACGGCACTTTGGCAACGATACCAGAAATGGCTATATTTCCATGAAGGATTAGGATTTTACCTAGACGTGAGCCGAATGCGCTTTGATGATGCCTTTGTGGAGAGTTTGCAGCCAAAGTTTGAGCAGGCTTTTGCGGATATGGCGGAACTTGAGAAGGGAGCGATCGCCAACCCGGACGAAAATCGTATGGTTGGACATTATTGGCTGCGAAATCCTGATTTGGCTCCTACTCCGGAACTGACACAAGAAATCGTCAGCACCATAGAGCAAATTGAAGTATTCGCCGAAAAAGTCCACACAGGTGCAATTCATCCCCCGAAAGCACCCCGTTTCACCGATATTATTTCCATTGGCATTGGTGGTTCTGCCCTTGGGCCGCAATTTGTTGCAGCAGCATTAGCCCCAGATTTTCCACCACTGGCGATTCATTTTATCGACAACACCGACCCCGCAGGTATTGATCGGGTTTTGACTCAGGTGCGAAACCGTCTGAGCAGCACTTTGGTATTAGTGATTTCCAAATCTGGAGGCACACCAGAACCCCGTAATGGCATGGCGGAAGTCAAAAAAGCTTACGCCGGACATAATTTAGATTTTGCTAATTATGCGATCGCTATTACTATGCCTGGTAGTAAGCTCGATGAACAAGCAAAATCTGAAGGCTGGTTGGCTAGGTTTCCCATGTTTGATTGGGTAGGCGGACGCACTTCGGAATTATCTGCTGTGGGACTAGTGCCAGCAGCTTTGCAGGGTATTGATATTCGCGCCATGCTTGAAGGTGCAAAAGAAATGGATGACGCTACCCGTGTTCCCGATATCAAAAATAACCCCGCCGCGTTGTTAGCCCTGTCTTGGTATTATGCTGGCAACGGCAAAGGCGAAAAAGACATGGTTGTCCTACCATACAAAGACAGCCTACTTTTATTTAGCCGCTACCTGCAACAGTTGGTGATGGAATCCTTAGGTAAGGAAAAAGACTTAGATGGCAATATTGTTCATCAGGGTATTGCCGTATATGGTAACAAAGGCTCTACCGACCAACACGCATACGTCCAGCAGTTACGCGAAGGTATACCAAATTTCTTTGCTACCTTCATCGAAGTTTTAGAAGATCGTCACAGCCCATCCCCAGAAATCGAGCCAGGAATCACATCAGGCGATTATCTTTCCGGTTTTCTGCAAGGAACCAGACAAGCACTGTATGAAAATCACCGCGATTCAGTTACAGTTACCATCCCCCAAGTTAATTCCCGGACTGTCGGCGCATTAATTGCCTTATACGATCGCGCTGTTGGTTTGTATGCCAGCTTAATCAACATCAACGCCTACCATCAACCAGGGGTAGAAGCTGGTAAAAAAGCTGCCGCTGAAATTCTGGAATTGCAAAAACAAGTAGTAGAAGTTTTGCAAAAAGAAAAAACACCGCTCACTTTAGAGGAAGTTGCTCAAAAAACAGGTGCTACAGACAAAATCGAGTCAATTTATCTAATTCTGCGACACCTTCATGCCAATGGACGCGGTGTAACATTGCAAGGTAATCTTGGTCAACCCAGCAGTTTAAAGTTTTCTATCGGCGGATAGATTTAGTAATTTCCATATCATAATTTGTGTAATATTGTTCACTTGTAACAATATTTCATAATCAAGCATCTTAAATTGAAGCTTATTACTTCAATTTTTAGGATGCTTTTTTAGGATATTTTTATGAGTGCAAGAGGAATCAGAATTCGGCAGTTGGAATCAATTAAAGGGGGAATGGCTGAGTTTTTCACTCCCCAAGCTAGTCACGAAACAATGCTCGTGCAGATTCCACCTCATACAATCGATGATTTATTTGTTCACAAATCACAAACCGACCAATTACTGGTAGTCAAAGGTGAGTTTGTGATTGTAACTTTAATTAATAAAAAATATCAATACATTGCTTTAAGTGAATACTACCCTGTAGTACTGACAATTCCACCAGGAGTCATGCACGGAGCGATAAATTTGAGTTCAGAAACCTGTGTTGTCGTCAATGCTGTACTGCGTCATCGACCAGTGCAAGAGCGCGATTATGTAACTCGTGGGCGACCATTTCCTTATGATTTGGAAGCAGCAAATCAGGCATTGAAGAATATAAAAAATACAATTCAAATGGCGACAAGGAGAACAAGGGAAGGTGGAGGATTTGTATCAAGAATTTTGTGAAATGGTATAAGTTTACAATTATTCATATCCCAATTCTTGAGCCATCTTGATCACTTCAGGGGTAAAGCCTTTGTTATCTGGACGCCAAGGTAACGGCCCCTCTAAATGGCTAGGTTTAATGGTTGAGGCACGATAACCTGGTGATTTGAGAAAGTTGGGGTCGTTGCCTAATTGAGCCCCGTAGGGGCCCAAGCAAGCATAGGGAGAGTTTTCAGGATGCAACATGACTTCATAAATTGAATCATTCCAGGAAAGATTTAACCATTTGCATAGTTGTTCAAAATGTGAGCGAGGATCGCTTAACATATCTTCTCCTCGCAAGCGCATTTGTTGCTCAGCAGGAATAGTACTTAAAAACTCCAAAATATTGCATTGCATTTTATACCACGAAAGCTGAGGATCAACCGTAGGTGGATCTGTTGAATAATCAATAGAGTTGGCGAGTATAGCCATTAAACCATCAGCAATATTCATGATGGATTTTCCTTGGGTTCTGGGATGGCGAATAAGATGCAGATAATAAGCATTGGGAAAATTTTCGCGCATCCGGTTAAGAATTTCGAGTTTGGTTGAGTAGGCAGGACTTTTGTCTACAATGCGTAGTGGTGCTACTTTACGGCACAGTTCGACATATACTTCACCAGTAGTCTTATTCATCCGGGTTAGAACCCAACGACGTGCCATTTCTACTGATACTATTGTTTGTTCGCCTGCATAGAGTTGGGCAACTGTACGCAACAAACCATGCATTTGAAACTGACGCATTCCCTTCATGCGTTCTGACAGTTGTTCCAAAGTGTCGGTGATGAACAAATTTAGTTCTGGCATCCCGTAAGCTTCGGGATGCTGACCTAGCATAGCGCAAATTAAGGATGTAAAAGAACGCGGAGAACCGAGGATAAATAGAGGTGGAGGAACTGACATATGCGATTTTAGAAAGCTGTTGGACTATCTGCTCTCAAGGATTTATGAAAAACTTTGTGGAGTAAAAAATAAAAAGCAAAGGGTAGTTTTATATTTCCCCTCCACTCTTTTCTCACTTCACTAATTCTTTTCCGGCAAATTTGGTGTGGCGTACTAATATTATTCTGTGTTGTCGTTTCTTAAATTATCTTCCGAACGCTTGAGATTAGCATCCGTGACATCAACAGTAGTATCAGAATATGAGGAATGTATATGGAGTAAACCTCAATGAAAATGTCACAAACATACATCAAGAGAAACTGAGTTTTTTTAACAAAAATCTGAACCAGTTGTATTGGCTCAGATTGTCAAAAAGATATTTCTTGTAGCTTGCATTCACTTAGGTAAACAGATTGTCACCTTTTCTGAATTTAGTAGAGATATTGTCAGAGTGCGTGTTGAGTTTACTTAATTCACCAAAGTTTGTGTGGCATACTACTGATTGCTTTTAGTAAACCAAAGCAAACGGGCGGGAATGAGATTAGCAGGATTAGGACCAGTGGCTGTGACTTTATCAAGATAGACACGACCTAAGAGGAAAAAGGAATTTTCATCTTCAGGTGAGCCTTTGGAATAGGGAATGACACAGTAGGGGTCATCACCACAAGAGTAGGGACTGATCCGAATAGCGAAGAGATTGGAACCATCACCCAAGGGAAAGAAGCGATTAGCTGAACCTTGAGTGTAAAGTCCGACAAAAGAAAATGATTCTCCTTTGGCTCCTTTGCTCTCATAGGAAAAATAAGTTGCAAGCCCTTTGTTAGGGTCTGCGACAACACTAGAGTGGTCTACCCCAATCAGCATCAAAAAATCTCCTTGTTTTGGAGAGATTGCACAGCCCAAAACTGTAACTTGAGCAAAATCGCAGACGTAGGAAGTGTAGATTGCATTTGGCGAATCATACGCACAAAAATTATAGTTTGTATTGCAACCAACTGGATCTGAGTGTTTCAATGTCTCAGTGATAGTGTGTTTAAGGGTATAGCCCTGCTGTTGGTAGTAGTTAACTACATTGGCTTGTAATGAATCGAGTTTCTTATCTAGCTGTTGTTGGTACTCTGTGGTGTCAGTTCTCAAATTATCTTCCCAATGCTTTAATTGAGCATCGGTGACATCACCAGTAGTACCGGGAGCTTTCACAAAAACTACTTTTGTATTTGGTGCTGTTTGTTGTGCAAAAGTATCGACTCGTTGTCTTTCCTGTGTTGTTTGAGTCGTCATGCGTAACAAAAACGATAACTGTTCAGGGGTGGCACTGGTGGCAGCATTAGCATACTTGGCTGGGAAGATATAGTTATTGATGGCCTTGGCAGGAATCCCAGACTTAATCAAAGCATTCCTAACGGCGTTGAGTGTGCCTGTGTTGGATGTGACGATAATCGCGTAATTACTGTTGAATGGCGAGGAATTGGCGGTCTGTAGGTTTCTGTTGTTCAGGTCGAGATTGATGCTGGCCATGGTCAGAGCATAATCACCAGCAGATTGGTTGTATGCCAAAGAGTTGTATAGGGTCATGCTGTAGTAGGTAATCTGGTCTGGTGTTTTGCCATAAATCACCACAGCATCGTCACCATCGAGTTGAAAACAAGGCCCAATAGTTAGACCTTCTTGCTGTTTTTCGACACATTCTTCACCCTTGATGCCAGCAACATCAGTGTAAGCCCAAGCATAACGAGTATTGGAACTGCCAAAACAAATGTCATCAGTAGTCTCAGGACACGGAGGTGCTTTTGGCGCTCCTGGCAAGCCAAAATCTGCACAAGAGCAGGATTGACCAACCACAAGCGCCCCTGAATAGAGTTGATAGCCGGGGGGTAAATTTTCTTTGAATGTAGAATTAGCGGCAGCTTTACCTGAAAAACATCCGAGTACAGCCGCAGTCCCTGCTAGCAATGACACTAGCTTGCTTAAATTTATACGCATTTTCTGTCTATTTCCTAGTTTTGCACGAATTCTTGACGACCTAGCCACACCCTGCTGAGCAAGCTAGACGGTCATGTGATAAATCACACAATGAAGGGATGAAAATTTCAACGTAGACGCACAAGCCCTATTTTCAAGCTAGATTTCAATTTTGGTAGATATTTTTACTTAAAAGATCTAAGTGTTAGGTTAACAAAAAACTATATAAATTCAGTAAATTTTTGATGAAAAAGTGATAAAAATACGTAGCAAATTTAGCTCAATAGTTGCGATGGTCAAAGACCGCTCCTTTGGAGCATCGCAGTGGAAATATAAAGTGATTATCCGGACACGATATTATTTCTTGGGTATAACTTGAAATTTTACTCTAACAGTGTTGACCTTTCAGAGTCTGCTCAGCCTATCCTAAAACACAAAATTTACATATCAAAAATCTGAGCCAATCAGATTAGCTCAGATTTTCAACTTAAAAATATACAATTTATGTCTTCTTCAGCCAGCTAGAATTGGTATTAGGGCGCTACTGGGCACTTTTAGTAAACCAAAGCAAACGAGCAGGAATCAAATTGGCAGGATTAGGGCATTAAAAATTACAAGTAAATTTTTTATAAAGATTTAATAAAAATAAAATTAAGACAGTATTTAAGAAGTTAGGAAGATGACTTAGGGAGATTTACAGGTAAATTTTTTACTCTTGTCAGATGTTGCCTAAGAATGACAATTAACCATGCGATCGCCAGATTATCTTTAAATATCTTAGTAGCTGTGTAATTTATGTCTAAGTAAAGCTGCTCTTGCTCTCACCCTACTACTTAAGTAATAATGCAACAGTGGAGATATTTTTTACATATCCGCAAGTTAATGACCAGCACTTGCAGTTAGCTATGCTACTACCACGTCGTGCGTTTGGGTGTCTAACTACCACAATATTTCCAACGCTGAAAATTTAGGATGCAAGCTAAATAATGCCAATTTGCAAGAGACAACTTGCAGGGTACTCCATGAATTAGAGTAACAATACCTTACATTGCAGACAAAAATTATGCCATCTATAAATATGCAAATAACACCCATTACTGAACAATTTGGTACTACCATTCAGGGAATAGGCGATGAAAATATTCTGAATCTAGATATAGATGAGGTTATTAAATTATTTAAGTCTTCTAGCCTAATACTTTTTAGGGGATTTGAAACTGACGTAGATAAATTTAAAAAATTTACAGAATTATATAGCACTAGCTTTATGACTTATGTCGGCGGTGCTTATAGTAGAGATTCTATCAATGGAGATAACACAGTCTTATCTGTAACTGGTCACAAAATTGCTTGTGCTGTTCCTTTTCATGGAGAAATGTACTACACGAAAACACAGCCAAAGATGATGTGGTTTTACTGTGCTACTCCGGCATTAAGTGATGGCGAGACGACAATTTGTGACGGCATTCAAGTTTATAAAGAGTTAAGTCAAACTACTAAAGAATTACTCCATTCCAAGCGTTTAAAATATATTCGCACCTATCCTCAGGAAATTTGGCCAAAAATCTATCAAACTAACGATTTAACAATGGTAGAGAAAGTATGTCATGATAATGATATGCTTCTGAAGGTAAATGAAGCGGAAAAATCTATTACTACTGAGTATATAACATCTGCAATTGTTCTCAGTAGATGTGGTCATTACAAGGTATTTCTTAACAACATTTTACCTGTAATAGAACAAGAAGCACAGGGTCGAAATAATAGTCTTGTCAGGTTTGAGGATGATTCTCGAATTCCTGAGAATGTAATTGATGAACTCAAAGAAATTACTGACAGATTAACCCAATTAGTTGCATGGCAAAAAGGAGATATTCTCATGGTTGATAATACCAGATTACTTCACGGTAGAAGAGCTTTTTCCGATAATCAAAGAGACATTTATGTGAGGCTGTGTAATCCAGCTTTTCCATTTTAAAATCTGGTGATTATTGACAACATAATACAAAGATATAATTTTGTCATTCTGAACGCAATGGGGTGAAGCTAATAGTCTCTATATATTAGATATTTTGTAGAGATTTTAACTACCTAGTTCAGAATGACATTTTTTATTTTTACTTCTATCTAAGCAATACCAAATAATTTATTGAAATTAAACAAAGTTTATATTAACTATCTAATCAGGTATAACACGAAAACTTTTACTGATTTTTAACAGTTAGTTTAAAGACCATTAACAAGGATATAAACATTTCTAATTCAGACTTCAGTTTTTAGTTGGCTATCCCAATCTAGAGTTCCTTGCAAAATTTCCAAGCCACCATTGGGATTGTCTACATATGTCCACTTTCCTTCTTTACGAACTGCTACACGTGGACCAAAAGGATTGGCTGTACCGATAAACAGACCGTAAGAAGTGGAAATAAAGTTACGAACTCCATAGTTATAGACGTTACCAAATCCTTGTCGAGTTACTGGTAGCCAATTTTCGCCATCAAAGGTACGCCATACTTCAAAACCACCTTGATATTTAACTATCTCTTCCAATCCTACTTGCTGGAGCATCCGAACTGTTTTGTCTGGCCTCCCTTCTAAGGAGATGTAGCACATGATGTCGCTCCATTCCATAGTTCCTGTATACAGCCAACCATCATGTACTCCCATCCTCCAGACATAACCATTGCATAGATTATTGAACCCAGCTGATAATCCGCTTAAGGGGTATCTGCCATCACGGATATCTCCCATAAGTAAATCCCAAGAACCGTCATGGTGAATCCTAATGATTTCCGCTCCAGCAGGGCCAATTTTATTGAGGTGATCGTAACCACCATTTTGGATACCAGAGCCGACATACAGAGCGTCCTTGAAAACCATCATACTGGCAGCGATTTGATTAAGACTACCACGACCTGCACCGTTAGTAATGACATTAGTCCAATGATAAGGAGGTTCTCCTTCTGCTTTAGTACGCCAGATTTGAAAACCATTATTATTGACGGTTCCGGCATAAAGATAGTCTCCAAATCCTCTTAACTCGAAGATTGTGCGATTTTCTGGATCACCAAATCCGCGATCGCTTGCAGCACGCCACTCTCCTTTCGCAGGATCACTACTTTCATATACCTGAGCGACTCCAGAAGTATTTGCATTACCTCCAGTTGCACTGGTTGGTGCAGTAAACAAGCGTCCTTTGAAAGGAATTAGTAAGCGCAAACTGGTGACAGGTAAACCTACTAATCCAGGTTTAGAGACAACCTCAAAGTTTTTGCCATCTTCTGTACGCATGATGAGTGGGCCATTGGCCCGCGACCTTGACCAAGTACTGACATATAACGCTGGTTCTGGGTCTGATTTCCCTTGAAATACTGCCATCCCTCGATAGCCAAGGTCACGGCTGAATTCATCTCCTTCCTTGGCCAAGGTCATGGGAGCCTGAAAAACTCGTTCCCAATGTTTGATGACTGGATTGTAGCGCCAGATTTCTGCCCGGGCCCAATTCCTTTCAAACTCTGGGGTATAGACTTTATGAGGACACTCAACAGGCCACATATCAATCTTGACATGAGGCATACTACTACGGATAAGACAGAGGTTGGCGCGGGTTGTTCCAACATATAAGTGTCCATTGAACCAAGCCATCGAATGGGCATAAGCATTATTACCATCGCCAAAACCGTTCTTGCAAATTTTACGGAAATTAGCCTCACTCAATCCTCGATTTGGTTCTGGATTAAAAATTCGCACCTGAGTCATTTTTTACATTCATAATTACGGGCGTCTTCCCTCTAAAAATGGAACTTCAAAACACTTAGAATGCATAATTGGTCCATGGCCAAAATAACCATCTTCTCCAAATAATTCCCCATGATCTGCTGTAATGATGATGTGAGTATTATCAGGACATTTATTAAATAATTCACCGATAAATTTATCTACATACTCTACACAACTAATTTGTTGCTGATGTAAGCGAGTCATTTCTTCTGGTTCAAAAAAGCTTTTCTCTTCTGGTTTTTCGCCAACTAGTAAAAATTCATCAATATTTTTAAAGACTCCATGTACACCTGAGATCCGAGGCATATCATCTCCCTTCAGCATGTAGGGATAATGAGTTTCGCCTAAATTGAAAAAGTAAAAACGAGGTTGATCATCAGGAAATTCCATTTCATTAATCATGGATGGAAAATCATTATGATTTGGCATTAATTTATAATCATCAAAATGCTTATTAATGTTGGTAAATTGATTAAGAACAGGCATGGAAACTCTGGCGATCGTCTTATAGCCATTGTCCTGTAAAACTTTTGGTAAAGATAAGTAAGGAACAAAAGTTTTAAAAGACAGGTTTGGGATATTTAAACGATCTACCCATTTGACAAACTCTTGCTTGTACACCTCTGAAGCGAACACACCACGCGGGCTTTGATGTGGAATCATACCCATCAGCATAGTGTAGTGAGAGGGGGAAGTCCAAGATGCATAGCTGTAACGACACTCTGCTTTTCCTAGTTGATCAATATTGGGTGTTGCAGCAGCCGCATAGCTGTCATAGCGACAGCTATCCATGATGATGTATACAAGATTGTTGGGCATGGGTATAAAGATTGACTTTAGGAAAATTATACTTCTTCACTAGGTTAGTGTAAATTTTAACTTTCTGACTAGATTTAGCGAAATTTTGATGAAGTATATTAAGTTGAGCTTTATAATCTTGTCTTCTTCTGGCAACAACGACAAAGAAGACGATAAAACTACAATATCAAGAACTTTTTAGCTAACTTTGCAACTCATCCCACGCCTCACTTCTAAGGTCAGTGTAGGTAGCTTCAGACGTAATTGATCGTGTTTATATACTACGTAATCTTGACGTAATAAATCAAGATTAATTTTTGCCCAGTATCTGCGATCGCTTTCCTCACACTTTTACGACAACAAGTCATACATTAAAAATTTGTAAAGGATTGTCACAGTCACTCGTATTCACTGCTTATGTAGTGGGTGACAATCCTGACACACAGTTGTTCAAGCAGTGAAAGGAAGAACTTATGGAATTTTTGTCTAACACTGTAGCGCTGTCACGGATGCAGTTTGCGCTGACAGCCATATTTCATATGCTGTGGCCTGTACTGACTACAGGCATGGCAATTTATCTAGCGATTGTAGAGGGAATATGGTTGAAGACCCGTAACCCAGATTACTACTATCATGCCCGCTTTTGGTCAAAACTCTACATTTTAAACTTTGGTATCGGTGTCGCTACTGGTATTCCGATGGAGTTTCAGTTTGGCACAAATTGGGCCCCTCTATCGGAAGCAATTGGTAATTTTTTTGGTAGCGTCATCGGCTTTGAAGCTTCCTGGGCATTTATGCTAGAAGCAGCTTTTTTAGGAATTATGGTATTTGGCTGGGAACGTGTCCATCCAATCATTCACTTTATTTCTACGATCCTGGTTGCTGTTGGCGCTAACTTATCAACCTTCTGGATTTTGGCAGCTAATTCCTGGTTGCAAACTCCCGCGGGTGGAGAAATGGTCAACGGTAAGTTCATCGTCCACGATTACTTTCAGGGTATTTTCAATCCGTTTATGGCGGTGAGTGTGTCGCATATGTTTTTAGGCACACTCGAAACTTCACTGTTCGTAATTGGTGGAATTAGTGCCTGGTATATTTACAACAATCGTCATAGCGGCTTCTTTGCCAAGGCTTTTAAGATTGCTTTAGCAGCTGCGATCGCTGTTGCACCATTGCAGATATACGTAGGACACTTGAGTGGTGAACAAGTGTATCACTACCAACCCTCCAAACTAGCAGCAATGGAGGCACAATGGCATACAACCCCAGCGGGACAGCCAGCAGATTGGAGTCTAATAGCTTTACCCAATGAACAAGCAGAACAAAATGATTGGGAAATCACTATCCCCAACGCCCTTGGCTACATTCTGGAATTCAAACAAAAACTTTCCGAACCTGTACTGGGTTTAAAAGAATGGCAACCAGCCGATAGACCACACTTAGTAGGATTGATTTACTACTCCTTCCGGATCATGATTGCCATTGGCTTCTTCCTAGCAGGATTGATGCTAGTCAGCACTATTCAATGGCTACGCGGTAAACTCTCCCCAGAGAACATTTCCCAGCAGCGCTTGTTAATGCTGGGCTGGATTTTTGCTGCTCCTTTAGGATACATTGCAGTGGAGTCAGGCTGGATAGTTCGTTGTGTAGGCAGACAACCCTGGACTGTGTACGGACTGATTCGCACGGCTGATGCTGCCTCAAATCTCCCTGCTAGTAATGTCTTAACAACTTTAACAGGCTTCGCTATAGTTTACAGCCTGTTGTTTGTTGCAGTTTTATATTTTGGTAGTAGGATTATTCGCAGAGGCCCCAGACTAGATTTACCAATACCAGGCGTAAAAGACCGACCCGCAGTTGAAACTACTCCTGGAGAGTTTATGCCTGATGAACGTCCTGTGGAAGCACAGCAATAGGAGGTTGGATGGAGACGCTAAGTTATTTTTTACCGCAGGTATGGTTTGGTATTTTAGCTCTTTTCCTCTTCCTCTATGTCATGCTGGATGGGTTTGACTTGGGGGTAGGAATTTTATCTCTGACTGCTTCTACAGAAGAACGTCGTGGCATCTTAATGACTAGCTTGAGTAATATTTGGGATGCTAACGAAACTTGGTTAGTTCTCATGGGTGGTGGTTTGTTTGGGGCGTTTCCCCTTGCTTACGGCACGATTTTGAATGCCCTTTACATTCCCATTTTGTTGATGGTATTTGGATTGATTTTTCGTGCTGTTGCATTTGAATTTCGTGAACAAGCTAAGCGCAAGCTATTCTGGAACTTTGCCTTTGGTGCTGGCAGTTTTCTCGCAGCTTTAGGTCAAGGATTCGCCCTTGGCGGTGTACTCAAAGGAATTCAGGTAGATCAAGCAGGTCACTTTATCGGTACGACTTGGGATTGGTTGAGTTGGCAGACTGTACTAGTAGCTTTGACTCTCATTCAAGGTTATGTCCTGATTGGTTCCACTTATTTAGTTTGGAAAACCACAGGTGAATTACAAGATACCCACTATAAAACAGCAAAAATTGCGGCTGTGACAACTTTGATTGGAGCCATTTTGATTACAATTGGTACTCCAATATTTTACGACTACACTAGAGAACGTTTGTTTCATCGCCCGCTGGTTTACCTATTTGCTGTGATTCCCTTGTTGGGAGTTTTGTTGATTTCGCTATTGATTAGAAGCTTGTTTCGTAAAGAAGAAAGAGCGCCTTTTGTCTGGACAATTTTGATTTTCTTGCTGACATTTGTGGGCTTGGCAATGGTTGTCTTTCCCTACATTATCCCCACTCAAATCACTATTTATGAAGCTGCTGCTGATCCGAGTGCGTTGGTTTTTATGATTATTTTCATTGGTGCGCTGATCCCCGTGATGTTGTTCTACAACATTTATCAATATATTGTGTTCCGGGGTAAGATCACTGGCGGTCACTACGGGGAGTAAGTAAGTTGGTGTCTTTGTGTCTTTGTGGTGGCTAGGATAAATATTAACCACCAAGACACAAAGGCAAATTAATCTAGATGATCTCAGGGGGATGCTTGCAGCAACACCCGTTTTTGCACTTACTCTTGCATAAGCGATTTTAGACAGCTACTGCACCATGCAAAAGATTTAATTCGCTCGGTAGGCTGTGGGTGTCATACCTGTAAGCTGTCGAAATTGCCTGCTGAGGTGACTATGACTATCGAAGCCACAAGCCAAGGCAATCTCAACAAGGGATTGATTCGTGTGTTTTAGTAACTGCTTTGCCCGTTCGACTCGTTGTTGGAGGAGGTATTGGTGAGGCGACAGCCCCATTGACCGCTTGAATTGGCGGCTGAAATGGGATTGACTCATGCCTAATAATTGGGCAAGATCAGCAAGCTTGATGTCTTGATCTAAAGCGTCATTTATGTAATCTATGACTTGAAGCAGTTTGCGATCGCTCAATCCGCCCTCGAACTGTACGATCCGAGATCGGGTAATTGCATGATCTCGGAGTAAATTCACTACCAATGCATTCGCTAATGACTCTACGTACAACCGCCCCATATACCCACCCCGATGCAGTTCGGATTGCAGCAGTAGCAAAATTTGCTCAAGTTGAGGATTGCGGACGCGAAATTCTGGCAGCAGTTCAACTCGATCAGAATTGATTTCCATAGCCTCTTCGGCAACCTGTTGGAGAAACACTGAGGGAATTTGGATATACAAGTAGTGATCATTCCCCTCAGCTTGATAGCTACTGGGAACACCAGCAGGGGTGATAGCAATATCGCCCTGCCGATAAAGTCCGGTATATTGGCGATCGCCTATTACTTGATGGATACGATGAGGTTGGGCAGCTAGACACAATACAATCACGGGATCTGCTTCAGCTTCCATTTCCGTGCCTCCGGGTGGTTGCCGATACTCCTCAATCAGAAGAGTTTCCCAGCCTAAATCCTGACTGGAGACAATCGGCAATTCCGAATTGTAGTGGTTCAAGGGATGAAATGCTGTCATCAGTGCGATCGCTTCCTTCAAAACTTACAGCAGGATTTTGCAAGGCTGGCAGGATTGTGATAGCTGAGAACTTTGAGTTTCCCTACTTTAATAAATTGTAACGTGAAAGTTTTTCCAGGCATGGCAACCCTATACCCTTCTAGATCGAGTATCCGCACAGAACTCAAAGCTTTTTTGCAACTTGCGATTCCCTTAGCCAGCGCCCAAGTTGCCCAGCTGGCAACGGGCTTTGTTGATACGGTAATGATGGGTCATCTGGGACGAGAAACTTTAGCTGCTGGGGCTTTAGCCTCGATCACTTTTTTCTCATTTCTCGTAACCGCTAGTGGTGTGGTAATGGGTATAAGTCCATTAGTTGCAGAGGCCTATGGTGCAGGTCACAAAACCCGCATTAAGCAATTTACACGCCAAGGATTGTGGTTATGTTTGCTGCTGACTATCCCGATGATGATCGCGATCGCTCATCTGGATTTCATCATGGGTCAGCTTGGGCAAGCGGCGACGATAGTGAGGCTGGCAAATATGTATCTGGATATTATGCTGTGGGGACTGTTCCCTGCTTTAGGATTTGCCATGCTTCGAGGAGTTGTTTCAGCTCTGTCCCAGGCTCGTCCCATTATGATAATTGTCATTGCAGGCACACTCTTTAACATTTTGGGCAACTATGTTTTGGGATTTGGCAAACTTGGATTTCCCCGCTTAGAGCTTGCAGGGCTTGCTTTAGCAAGCGTTTTAACTTTGTGGGGAATGTTTTTAGCACTGGTTGTCTACCTATTGCAACACAAGCAACTCAGAACCTACCAATTCTTCCATTGCTTACATCAACTGAAACCACAACTGCTGTGGGAATTACTGAAATTAGGAGTGCCGATTGGCGTGTTTTCGGCGCTGGAAATTGGCGTGTACACAGCCGTTAGCTATCTTATGGGATTGTGGGGAACTGACGGACTGGCAGCACACCAGATTGTATTTCAAACTTTTAATTTGCTCTTTATGATCCCACTGGGAATGTCATTTGCGGCAACTGCGCGGATCGGTCAGTGGCTGGGACGCAAAAACCTTACAGGAATAAGACAAGCAGGCATTGTCAGTATCGGTACTGGAACCGCGTGGACAGCAATAGTTGCGATCGCACTCCTGTTATTTCCTCAACAAGTTATCGGCTTGTATATTGACATCAATGCTCCTGAGAATGCGTCAGTGGTGGTACTTGCAGTTACAATCATGCGGGTTGGGGCAATTGCACATCTGTTCGATGGGATACAAAAAATTACTTACGGTGCATTACAAGGCTTGAAGGATACTCGTGTGCCAATGCTACTGAGTTTCCTGTCTTATTGGTGTATCGGATTAAACAGTGGCTATTGGTTAGGATTTCAGTTGGGTTTAGGCGGCGTTGGCTTGTGGTTGGGACTATTGATTGCAGTGGCGATCGCAGCAGGAACTTTCATTTGGCGTTTT